>NZ_RHOF01000061.1 GCF_003946445.1 Loigolactobacillus jiayinensis
TCTTACCACCCAGAAAGTCGCTTAAAGTTTCGTCCAATATTTGGGGTTCACTTCACAGCCTCGTTTTTTCTGTATTTATGTTATTCAAGTAGCGCGTTAATTTTAGTGAAGCATTGCCAGCAGCTGTAAAAGTAAACTTGGGTATCTGAGACGCTAAATTAAAATTCTCATTGACTTTTAACCTTAGGCTTTCTATAATGAAAATCAATATCAATTGTCACTGAAGAGAAGAATCGTCAAGTGCGTTACAACAGAGAGCCTTGGGTGCTGAAAAGGGGCGTAACGACCGACGACAAATGGTCTTGGAGACATGTTTGCATGCACGGCTGTCCACCGATATCTGGACTTTGAGATACGTTGAAACGTAAAAAAAGGTGGTACCGCGATCAGTCGCCCTTTGTGGAGTTAAACTCTGCAAGGGGCTTTTTTTGTGGTCTTAGTTAGGTACATATCAGGCAGATTTTTGGGTAAGAGAGGGGTTCGTCTTCATGAAAAAATGGCGTAAATTTGCTTTAGCAGCCGTTGCTGGATTAAGTTTTTTGTTAGTCAGTATACCTACACATGCCGCCGATAAAACAATTCGGTTAGGCAGTTCACCAGGTCCGTACAGCGAGTTATTCTTAAACGGCATTAAGCCAATTTTGGAAAAGGAAGGCTATACGGTTAAGAATACGTCATTTTCTGATTTATTACAGGCCGACGTTGCGCTAAGTCAAGGGCAACTCGATCTGAGTGTGGATCAGCATACAGCCTATATGGATAATTTTAATGAAAATAAAAAGGCTGATTTAGTTGCTTTTACACCGATTCCCACTGTACCGACCGCGATTTTCCCCGGTCAGCGTAAAACGTTGAAAGCTGTTAAAAGTGGCGATAAGATTGGTATCCCCAACGATCCAGCCAATACAGCACGAGCCTACCGATTATTAGAAAAAGCTGGTTGGATCAAATTGCGTAAAGGTGTTGATCCATTACAGGCCACTAAAAGTGATATTGTGAAGAATCCGCATCACTTGAAATTCATGGAAATGGATTCAGCGCAGATTCCGCGTAATTTACAGGATCTAGCTTATGGTGTTGTACCAGGCAGTGTTGCTTATAGCGCTAAATTAAAGCCAAGTGCCAGCCTGTTACATGAAAATGTAGTCAAACAGTACGAATTAGTAGCCGTCACGACCAAAGATAAGCAGAACCAACCTTGGGTTAAGGCCGTTAAAAAAGCCTATCGCTCAAAGGAATTTAAAAAGTATTTGCAGAAGCACAACACCAATGGTTATTGGTTTGTACCTAAAGAATTGAAATAAGGAAGGAATTTGACGATGAGTAAAGAACCATGGCAGGAACAAATTGAAACGATTTTAGCGCAGGCCGGTAACCGGAGTGATGACCAGCAAACTGGGGCAATCGCGGCGCCGTTGTATTTTTCGACAGCATTTCGGCATCAAGGGCTAGGGCAATCCACGGGTTACGACTATTCCCGCGTACAAACACCGACGCGCAAATTGTTGGAGTCCGTTTTGGCCACCATGGAACATGCTAAATACGCTTATGCGTTAAGTTCTGGTATGGCAGCAATTCAGTTGGTATTTTCGCAATTCAAAACTGGCGAGCACATCATCACGTCAGATGACTTATATGGTGGCAGTTTCCGCTACTTTGATCAATTGACGGATCATTATCAAATCGATTTTAGTCAGTGGAACGGTCAAGATTATGCGCAATTGACGCAATTAATTCAACCGACAACTAAAGCAATTTGGCTGGAGACACCGTCGAATCCGACAATGAAAGAAATCGATATCGCTAAAACGGCCGAAATTGCTCATGCCCATGGCCTACAACTCATCGTCGACAATACGTTTTATACGCCATTATTGCAACAGCCATTGTCACTTGGCGCTGATATTGTGGTGCATAGTGCTACTAAATACATGTCGGGCCACAATGATATTTTAGCTGGTGCGCTGATGCTAAACGATGCCACAGCGGCCAAAGAATTAACTTTTAATTTAGTGACGACTGGTGCCGTTTTAGATCCATTTAGTTGTTGGCTGTTACTGCGTAGTTTGAAAACCATGCCGCTGCGGTTGAAGCAACAACAGATCAACGCACAGGAATTAGTTGCTTATTTGCAAAAATCTACGGCGGTGGCTAAAGTGCTCTATCCGGGTAAAGGCGCCATGATCAGTTTCTATTTGGCTGAGACGCACGCGGTTGATGCCTTTTTACAGCAGTTACAGGTGATCTCCTTTGCCGAAAGTTTGGGTGGGGTAGAAAGCTTGATCACGGTGCCGGATGAGCAAACACATCATGATATGTCAGTGGCACAACGCCGCGCGCTAGGGATTACGCCTAATTTGTTACGGTTGTCGGTGGGGATTGAAGGCAGTGTTGATTTGCAGCGCGATTTAGCACAAGCATTTGCTGCTAGTGAAATTTAGTTGGCGTTAGTGGGAAAAGTCGGTACAATAGGTAGGACACGAGAAGGGATGTTCTAAACGATGAAATTAGCTGATTTTTTCCAAACTGCCGTTATTGCTGGCGAACCAGTGATGACCAGTGGTTACGAGCTGAAAGCAAAGGGTTTACCAGTATTGCAGTTACCGCTGTCTGATTTGGCGCAGATCTACTTTAATTATTTTTACGGCACTCGTTATGTGACCCAAAATTTTGAATTGAATAAAATGGAGATTGCTGATATTAAGGATGAGCAGCACATAAGCGACTTATCCAATCAAATGTTCCAGCAAGATCTTAAACAAATCGTCGTTGAAGTCGACGTGCGACCTGCAGAAAAGCAAGTTGTTTTGTCTTTCCGCCACGATGGTTAAATGAAAGCTGCGTCTGAAGCTAGGCGCAGTTTTTGTGTAGCTTCATTTTACTGTGACTATTTAATTTGCGGCCGCAGCTACGTTGGGTTAATCGTAACTGGCAAGATGGATATAGCGTAAGTGAATTACAATTTAATCTAGGGCTTTGAGTTACTAATTTTAACATAGCTATTCTAACGATAAACTAGGCTATAGTCTTTTAAAACGTGCAGAGCAACTTCTAGTCGCATCTAACCTTGTTTTCTTGTACAATGAAACCTGATAAGGATGTGATGGTAGGTGTCACTTTGGAAAAAGTTTTTGGCGAATGTTGAGTTGCGACGAATCGTTGTATTGCTGGCCATTATCGCCGTTTTATATTTAGCGCGTAGCATGATGAGCATTATTTTGTTAACGTTTATCTTCACTTTTTTAGTTTTGCAGCTGGTGAAATTTATTCGACACTGGATCAAAATTCCGGCACCGCTGATTGTGGTCATTATTTATGCGCTGGCTATTTTTCTCCTGTATTCAGCGATCACCAAGTATTTGCCGGTAGTTGCTGAACAAACGGTGAAAATGGTTGATTCAGTATATAAGTTTTATCAGAATCCGGATTATGACACAAATCAAGTGTTTAAATGGATCAATAGTTACATTAAGACCTCGGATCTAATGCACCAATTTAAAGGCGGCATCGCGGTGGCCTTCACTTATTTAACCAGTATTGGCACGATGGGCGTGACTTTCTTTTTATCACTGATGCTCAGCTTTTTCTTCACTATTGAAAGTCAGCGCATGTTCAAGTTTTCGCGCTTATTTCTAAGTAGCGATTACGCTTGGCTCTTCCAAGATATTTATTTCTTCGCTAAAAAGTTTGTTAACACGTTTGGCGTAGTGATTGAGGCACAAGTATTTATCGCACTGACCAATACAATTTTGACGACGATTTTCTTGAGTATCATGCACATGCCACAATTACCAACGCTGGCCATTATGGTCTTTTTACTCAGCATGATTCCTGTAGCTGGGGTGATCATTTCGTGTATCCCATTGGCGTTGATCGGTTATTCAGTTGGTGGTATTCAAGATGTCGTTTATATTTTAATTTTGATTCTGATCATTCATGTTCTCGAAGCCTACGTTCTTAACCCACAGTTCATGTCTAGTCGTACTAAGCTGCCGATTTTCTACACCTTTGTTGTGTTATTGATCGGTGAGCACGTGTTCGGTACTTGGGGACTGATTGTCGGAATCCCAATTTTCACTTTCTTCCTCGATATTTTAGGGGTCAAATCGATTGGCAATAAAAAGGAAAAATTAAAATCAGCTAAGAATTGACTTCTTAACAGTATTGTTCTATAGTAAGCATTAATCAATAAAATAGCTGTGACGAGAAGAGTAATTTAGTTGGTTTTTTAGCGAGCCTGAGGTTGGTGAAAGCAGGTAAAATAAACTAGGTGAAGATGAGCTCCGAGCTGGCGTGGGTCAATAAGGCTACGCGTCCGGGTTTGCAAACGATACTTTGCAGCACATTGATTGATGTGTTAGAGGCTATTGCTATGAGGCAATGGCGAATTTAGGTGGTAACACGAAAGTTAAAGCTTCCGTCCTAGTACAATTATTTGTACAGGCGGGAGCTTTTTTTGTTACCATAGCTTAATGTAAAAAATATTGTAGTGTAAATGTGTTCTAGATGAAGGTGATGTTCACCTTCTAAAAGGCACGCGCAGAAGGGATGGTCGTCATTATGAAATTATCAACAACAGAATTTATCGCAAAGTATGCCGTTAAACGGGCAGGCACAAACTCATTGAAGTGGGATGCCTTGGATCAACGTTACGGGGATCCTGATTTGATTGCTATGTGGGTTGCTGATATGGAATTCAAAGTGCCAGAAGCGGTGACTGCAGCTTTAACAGAGCGCGTCAATCATGGCGTTTACGGCTATTCTTATACACCTGATTCCTACTATGAAGCTTACTTTAACTGGATGCAGACGCGGCACAACATTAAATTAGAAAAAGACTGGCTCCGTTTTGAAACTGGGGTGGTTAATTCTATTTACGGCTTAGTCAACACGTTTACCAAACCACAAGAGGCAGTAATGATCCTGACGCCGGTATACTATCCTTTCCATAACGCTGTATTGGATAATCATCGCCAGTTAGTCACTTCAGAATTGATCAACAACGACGGTCACTACACAATCGATTTTGACGATATCGAAGCTAAAATTGTTGCTAATAAAGTTAAATTATTGATTCAATGTTCACCACACAATCCCGTTGGTCGTGTATGGACTGAAGCTGAATTAAAACAGTTGTTGGATATCTGTCAACGCCACCACGTGTTAGTTGTTTCTGATGAAATTCATCAAGATATTATCATCGGCAAGCAGCCATTTGTTTCCGCATTAAACGTTGCGCACGGCCGTTATCGGAATAACTTAATCGTCGTGACCGCACCATCAAAGACCTTTAACTTAGCGGCAATGCTTAATTCGCACGTGATCATTCCTAGCGAAGCCTTACGGACACGCTACGATAAGTTCCATAAGCAAATCAACCAAACTGAGGTCAGCGTGCTAGGCCAAGTCGCTGCCGAAGCGGCTTATCGTGAGGGCGGCGAGTGGCTGGATCAATTACTCAACGTGGTTCGCAGCAACTATGATTATTTGCGTAGTGAACTTGCCGCCAAAGTACCAGCCATTAAAATTGCACCGCTAGAAGGTACCTATTTAGCTTGGTTGGATTTGCGGGCGGTAGTACCAACTGATTTAACCAAGGGATTCATCCAAGACGAATGCCACTTGGCCGTTGATTTTGGCCAATGGTTCAGCAAAAATGATGCCGGCTTTGTCCGCTTGAACTTGGCAACTGAGCCTAAATACGTCCATGCGGCCGTTGCTAACATTATTAGCAGCTTGGCTAAAATTAGTGAAACACGCGCCATAAGCGCAGCAGAATAAAACCTAAGATACCGCCGATAAAAATAATGCCCAGCCCGCCATGTAAAATTGCGAGGCTGGCATTTTGATTTACGGCGTGTTGTAATGCCTGACTAAAGGCATAAATAATGAAGTAAATAAAACTAATGAGCCAAATAAGATAACTGATTTTACGCATGAAAAAAGCCTCCGTGAATGTGAGTTAAGTTAAGTTTACGTGAAGCTGGCAGTGAATTAAAGTTTGTTTTTGAAAATAGTTATGAAAAAAGCGCTAACAGATTAGATTTTTTACCGTATCCAGTGTACAATGAATAAGAAATAAATTAAAAGTGAGGTAGTCCACCATATGGCTAAATTAGTTTTTATCCGTCACGGTCAAAGTGAATGGAACTTATCCAACCAATTTACAGGTTGGGTCGATGTTGATTTAAGTGAAGAAGGCGTACGCCAAGCCCAAAACGCTGGTGCTTTATTGAAAAAAGAAGGCATCGAATTTGATCAAGCTTATACTTCTGTATTGACTCGTGCCATCAAAACTTTGCATTACGCATTGGAAGGCTCCGACCAATTATGGATCCCAGAAACTAAAACTTGGCGTTTAAACGAACGTCATTACGGCGCATTACAAGGCCAAAACAAAGCCGAAGCAGCTGAAAAGTGGGGCGACGAACAAGTTCATATCTGGCGTCGTTCATACGATACTTTGCCACCATTATTGGATGCAAATGACGAAGGTTCAGCAGCACAAGATCGTCGTTACGCTGACTTAGACCCACGCGCTATCCCAGGCGGCGAAAACTTGAAAGTTACTTTGGAACGCGTTATCCCATTCTGGGAAGACGAGATCGCACCTAAGTTACTTGATGGCAAAAACGTCATCATCGCCGCACATGGTAACTCATTGCGTGCCTTGACTAAGTACATCGAAAACATCTCTGATGAAGACATCATGGGCGTTGAAATGGCAACTGGCGAACCAGTTGTTTATGACTTAGACGACAAATTAAACGTTGTTAGCAAGAAGAAATTAGGCTAATAAACCGTATGAGATAGACACTCCTTAGTGATAGGGAATGTCTATTTTTATACACTTTTTTGGGCATTCGGGCGCTACTTGGACGCTAGCTGGACACTACCAGCTAAGGTTTTGGTAAATTGGTAGGTAAGTATTAGTGATTTGTTGCGGGTGATTTTTTGCTGAGGAAAAAGTTTTATTTTTTTACGCCTTTGATGCCCAATATGCCTGTTAGTTTGGAGTTAACGTTAAATAATCTACGATGAAAATGACACTAGTTGGCACGAAGCTAGCAGATAAGCTAATTTAAGACGGTTAGTTACTATGCAGATCTTAGCATATGGGTTTAGAAAGTACACAATTTCGTATGACGATGCACGCTTCTCTGTGTAAAAAGGCTATTAATCTATACTTTTTAGAAAAAGAGAATATTTATAGTTTGCTGAAAGTAACTCTAGGGTTGCAAAATGGCGATATTAATTGATGTGGAAAATTCAATATGGAAAACTTAATCGTATTTTGGATAAGATAATTATTATTACAGGTACATTATCTGGTATAGGTTGTAGATGAAGCTACGGTAAAACCTCTAGGCTTGAATAGGAATAAAATTATTCTAGGTGCTAGAAGCAAAATCAGTATTTATAAAAATAGTGGTTGCGTTTTCTAAAGCCCGGTAGTAAGATAACAATTGAAAACTGAATAGATTTCTTCGGGGCAGGGTGAAAATCCCGACCGACGGTGACAACGTAAAGTTGAAGTCCGTGACCCACGTGTAAGCGTGGTTGACCCAGTGTGAGTCTGGGACCGACAGTTATAGTCTGGATGGGAGAAGAAATATAATAACTATTTCGTACCATGGGTATAGTCTATTTATTGGACGTACTATTCTCGTATGAAATCTTATTTAGCTAACTATTAATGGGGCCCCGCATTTATTTGCGGGGTCCTTTTTTGCGAGGTGGATAAGATTTTTAGTGATAAAGAGTATCTCGCTTTGGCAGTGACCGAAGCGAGAAAAGGCGCCAACAAGACATGGCAGAATCCTCAGGTTGGAGCAGTCATCGTTAAGGACGGCCGAGTTTTAGCTACAGGTTATCATCATCAATTTGGACAGCAACATGCTGAGATCAACGCGTTAAGTCATTTGGTTAATATGGAACAGGCGCGTGGTGCCACAATGTACGTGACGTTGGAGCCTTGTTGTCATACTGGTAAGACGCCACCGTGTGCCAAGCGATTAGTTGATGTCGGAATTCGACAAGTTGTGATCGGACAGTTAGATCCGAACCCGATTGTTAGTGGTAAAGGTGTAAAGCTACTACAAGCAGGTGGCGTTGATGTCAAGTTAGCTAATTTTCCTATGACGATCAACCATGCTTATAATTCCTTTTATCAGCAACAACGGCCATTGATTACCGTTAAATATGCAATGTCCTTAGACGGTAAGATCAATAAACAAACGGGTAAACGTACTTTGTTAACTGGTTACACAGCTTGGCTGGATAGTCAGCACTTACGGGCGCAACAACAAGCTATTTTAGTTGGTGAACATACATTGTTAGTGGATGATCCAGAATTAACTGTAAGACAGGAAATCTTATTATACCCACCAATTCGGATTGTTGTGGTTCACGATGTTAATCTATTAAGCTCGCAGTTAATGCTATTTAAAGGTGATGCACCGGTTTGGATATTAAGCCAAACACCGCTAAAACAGAGTCTGCCTGGTCAATCAAAAGTTTTCGTCAACGCCGAATGGACACCTCAAGCTATCATAGCTTTGTTAACGAAAAAAGGGATCCAATCCTTATTGGTAGAGGGTGGAAGTCACCTGCAGGCAGAATTTATTAGTCAGCAATTGATTGATCAGCTTGTTGTTTATATTGCGCCTAAGTTACTAGGCGGTGGTGGGTTACCGGCAGTAGCTGGAACTCCACTGCCACAGTTGATCGATTTTAAGCAATTTACAGTAGAACAGGTTGGTGCTGATCTACGCGTCAGTAGTCGCCGGGAGGTTTAATGATGTTTACGGGAATTATTAAGGATGTGGGCACCCTTGCCCGAATCAGTAAAAAACAAACAACCGAAATTTTGACAATCAAAACTAAACTATTACAACAAGGTGAGTATCATTTAGGCGATAGTATTGCTATTAATGGCACTTGCTTAACTATCACAGCTGTCACGAATAACACCTTTAGTGTTGATGTGATGCCAGAAACTTATAAACGAACTAACTTAGGTTTGCTGAAAGCTAATGATCTTATCAATTTGGAGCCCGCCTTAGCTGCTTCTGCTAGGCTAGATGGCCATTTTGTATTAGGCCACGTGGATACTACAACAAAAATTGTTAGTCGCCGCGTTGATCAAAACGCGATTATTTTAACTTTTGCTACACCGCCAACTTATCGAAAATATTTAGTTGAAAAGGGCTCAGTGGCTTTAGATGGTGTCAGTCTTACCTTGGTGAGTGCTGGTCCCAAAACGTTTAGTGTAAGCTTGATTCCATTTACGCTGGCGCACACAATTCTAGAAGATAAAAAAGTTGGTGCCATTGTTAATGTGGAGACTGATATATTAGGAAAATATATTGAGCAATTAGCTCAGGGGAGTGTAGTTGCATGAAAAATAATGCTGTCGAAAAAATTGAAGCCGCAATTGCGGAATTAAAACAAGGTCATTTGATCATTATCGCGGATTCAACCGATCGGGAAGCTGAAGGCGATATGATGGGCCTAGCTGAGTATGTTACCCCAGAAACAGTCAATCATATGGTTACCAAGGCCCGTGGATTATTATGTGTACCGATGAGCGCTACATATGCTACTCGTTTAGGCTTACACAAAATGGTAACTGATGACACGGACGCATTTGGGACTGCCTTTACGATCAGCACGGATGCTAAAACTACAACTACAGGGATCTCGGCTTTTGATAGAGCAGATACAATTAAGCAATTAGCCGAAAGTGATAGTCAACCTGATCAGTTTTATCATCCTGGTCATATTTTCCCATTGATTTCTCGGACTGATGGCGTTTTGGAACGGACAGGGCATACTGAAGCTGCCGTTGATCTTGCTAAAATTGCTGCGGTTGCTCCAGTGGCGTATATTTGTGAAATTCTGAAGAAGGATGGCACTATGGCACGGCGTAAGGATTTAAAAGCGATCGCGGAAGGTAGCAAGATGCTAATGATCACAGTCGATGAATTGATTGAATATCGTAAATTACAAAATCAGCTCACTGCTTTACCGGTCGTTAAACTACCCACCAAGTACGGTGACTTTATGCTGGAAGCCTTCAGTGAAGATGATACTAAAGAACCAACTCTGTTGATTTATAAGGGTGATCTGACTACAAACACGCCGGTACTTTTACGGTTACATTCTGAGTGTCTGACAGGGGATACATTCAAATCACAACGGTGTGATTGCGGTGCCCAATTAGAACGGGCCTTACAAAAAATCGAAGTAGAAGGCCGTGGCGCCGTATTATATATGCGTCAAGAAGGGCGTGGTATCGGCTTGCTGAATAAAATCAAAGCCTATCGATTACAGGAACAAGGCTTTGATACCGTAGAAGCTAACACTGAGCTAGGATTTGCGGCAGATCAACGCGACTATGCACTAGCAGCACGAATCCTACAACAAAAGGGTATTAGTGACATTAGATTAATGACTAATAATCCAGATAAAATTGCTCAGCTCACTGCTTTAGGCATTACTGTTACTGAACGAATTCCGTTGGAAATTCCGGCGACATTATATGATCGGCAATACCTAGTGACTAAGAAAGCAAAGTTCCATCATTTATTACGGGAGGTCAACTAAAATGACAGAAATTTATGGGATCATTAAGGGAGAAACAGCAAAAATTGCAATCGTTGCGGCACGCTTTAATTCTTTGGTAACAACAAAATTAGTTGCTGGCGCGGAGATGGAATTAACCAAGCATGAAGTTCCAGCGGATAATGTCACCGTTGTCTGGGTACCGGGTGCATTAGAATTATCTCGAGTGGTAAAAAAAGTTGCTGCAACTGGAAAATTTGACGGTATTATTGCCTTAGGCGCTGTAGTCCGTGGTGAAACTTCGCATTATGACTTTGTTTGCAGCGAAACAGCACGAGGTTTAACTGAACTTTCTTTACAAGGACCAGTACCCGTTATGTTTGGCGTTTTGACTACGGATAATATGGAGCAGGCTCTTAATCGTGCTGGCGGTAAAGCTGGCAATAAGGGGAATGACTGCGCAAATGGTATTTTGGAAATGATTAGTTTGGAGCTCCAGTTGTAAGGTTATAGCTAATGAGCATACTCTCTAGGACAAAAATCAGGGCCACTTTATTGCTTTGATCAACACTTTATTCGACTAATTAACTCCGCAAGTTGCCGCAATAATTAGCACAGAGTTGGTCACTATTAGTGACCAACTTTATAGGTCTGGCAAACAATCAAGCCTGATTAGAACTTTCATGATTTAGTAAGTATATTGATTGCTATCTATGATCGTACTTGCGATAATGACGGTGTAATGAAATTAACATAGGAGGTGCACAATGGTAAAAATGGTTTTTGTGAACTTACCGGTTACTGACATGCAACGTTCCATCAAATTCTATGAGGCATTAGGGTTTGAGCAAAACAAAGAGTTTTCGGATGAGAATGGCGTGGGCATGATGTGGAGTGATGCAATCTGGATCATGTTATTGACACATGACTTTTATAGCAAGTTTCTGCAAGGACAAACAATAGCTGACACACAAAATATGAGCGGAAGTATGACTGCATTTAGTTTTGATAGTGTTGCGGCAGTCAAAGAATTCGCGGCGAAGGCTGCAGCAAATGGCGGTTCGTATTATCATGTTGAATTAGGCATTCCCGAAAATCAAATGTATGAGTTGGAAATTAAAGATCCTGATGGCAATATTCTTTCGGCTTCATGGATGGCAATGTAAATATTTAAAAGACACATGAACTATTGCATTAAATTGGCACACCTCTTCGTGAGGAGTGCCAATTTTTTGTATATTTTTAGGCCAATTAGAGTGGCAAAACAACAGAGAGCGAATCATGTTACTTCAGAACTACTTGCTTCTGTTTTAATCAGCACCGTTGTTAAATCCGATAGATACTTCCGGACGTGATTTTACTCGAAATTTTCGTCAGCTCTGCTAAATTTGGTTGGTCGTGCTGAGCAATGTATTCCTGAGTCATTTGGCAAAGACCGGCAGACATAAATAGAGCGGCGTACTCGCGCTCGGAATCAGAAACATTCACAAAGCTGTCGCGACAGGACAACATTGCCTGATAAAAATATTTGTTAAGTAGGTGTTATTAGACATTGGACTTGAACTATGGTTTAAGTGGTACGCTAAATATGAGGTGATTGTATGACGGAATTAGAAAAGTTAATGGCTGGGGAAGAATATTATTTTTTGGATGAAGAAGTTGCTAAGCGTAAAGCACGTGCAGCGCAGCTTTGTCAGGAATTTAATCAGATATCAGCAACAGAGCCAGCGGCGCAAACTGCTAAGATCAAAGAAATTTTTGGTTCAAGCGGTGAGCGAGTTTCTGTGCAAGCTAATTTTAATTGTGATTATGGTAAAAATATTCATGTTGGTGAGGATTTTCTTAGTAACTATAACTTAACAATCTTAGATATCGCGCCAGTTACCATGGGGCATAATGTCATGATTGGTCCCAACGTTGATATCTATACGGTTAATCATCCAATGACTGCCGCGGGTCGTCAGCACTATCTAGCGCAAGCATCACCAGTAACGATTGGCAATGATGTTTGGATCGGTGGCAAAGTTGCGATTATGCCCGGCGTTACGATTGGTAACAACGTGATAATTGCAGCCGGCGCTGTTGTCACTAAAGATGTACCCGATAATACCTTGGTGGGTGGTGTACCGGCAACAAAAATTAAATCATTATAGTCAAAAATGCAACAACTCAGAATTTCAAGTTGTTGCATTTTTTAGTGCGAAAAAATTAATAGTTAACGTTATTTGAAGCCAGTCTTAATTCGACAATACGCGAATGCTTTGGTTGTGTGCAGACGCTTAAAAGTGCTTGGCCAACATCTTCTGGTGTTAAGAAACCTGATTCAGCGACACTCTCTGCAGTTCTACCATAACCAACTTCAAATTCAGTTGCTCCGGCATGCGGACAGAAGACGCAAGTTCTGATTCCCTGATCAAGCAATTCTTTGTCTAATGCTTGGCCAAAACCGCGCAAGGCAAATTTGCTACAGGAATAGGCCGTTTCATTTGCATGGCCAATAATTCCGGTAACTGAGGAGACCATAATAATTTGGCCATCATTTCTTTTCAACATGTCTGGAACCGTATTTTTAGTGAACGAAAATGCGCTTCTAACGTTAGAATTCATGATTAAGTCATAGTCTTCCATTGTGGTTTCAGTGAGTGAAAGCGTGCGACCGATTCCGGCATTATTGATTAAAATATCGACTTTACCAAAGGTTGCGATTGCTAGTTTAACCGTTTCGATGGCGGTTTGTTCTTTGATAGCATCACCAGCATAATAGACTGATTTGGCGCCGAGTTGCTCACACGCAGCAACGACCGCTTGAAGCCGTTCTTCTCTTCTGGCCGTTAAAACTAGGTTGCAGCCTTCTTTAGCAAAGGCCAACGCGGTGCCACGGCCAAATCCAGAACTGGCACCAGTGATAATCGCTACTTTTCCATCTAATTTATTCACGATAGGGGCACTCCTTTAGCTAATGACTTATTCTGGCTGATCGGCCGAAGCTGACAAATCATGTAGCTTTTTAAACTGCGCTAAGGAATCTGTATATTTTTCAATGGCTGTATCGGAGGCAAACTTGCCTAAAGGTAAGCGCAATGGTAGGTCTGCAGAATGATTGGTGACTTGATCGTAGATAATTTCAGCAGCTTTATCTGGATCACCAGCTTCATGGTGCGCGTTATTTGTATTACCGGCAATCATTTTTTCGAACTGCTGATAGTCTTTTATTTTTGGCAATGTTTTATCTGATGAACGACCTGCCAATCAGTTCTGAATCCGCTTGGTTCGATCAACATCACTTTAATATTGCTGCCAGCGACTTCCTGAGCCAATGATTCGCTGATGTCTTCAACAGCATATTTTGTGCCATGATAGAAGGACAGGGTTGGGAATGATGCTAGACCGCCAATTGACGAAAAGTTGATGATGATACCAGCTTTTTGCTGACGCATAACTGGTAGTACACTGCGGGTCATATCAACTAATCCCCAGACATTAACATCAAACATATATTTGACGGCTGCGCGGTTGCTTTCCTCAAACGTACCAAAGTAACCTAAACCAGCATTATTAATTAAAATATCAATGGAACCAAATGTGTCCTGAGCCTGTTTCACAACGGAATCAATTTCTTGCTGATTAGTAACATCTAGCGTTGATTTTAATATTTGGCCATGATTAAATTCGTCTAAATAGTCTAATTTACTAGTATTGCGCGCAGTGGCAACTAGATTAACGTCATCTTTTTTTGCTAAAAATAACGCTAAGGATTTGCCGAAGCCAGTGGAAGTACCGGTAATAAGCCAAGTTTTATTTGACATAATATGATCTCCTTGTTTATAAATTTCTAATTCTCTGCTATCATACGACTTAAACTAGGGTTTAAGTCAACCAAGAAATGGAGATCGTATTTTGAATTATTCAATTGGTGAAGTCGCACAAAGAATAGGCACTAATACTTCTACGCTCAGGTACTATGATAAAAAAGGATTGTTACCGTTTGTAGAACGTGATGCTGCTGGTAGAAGAAAGTTCAAAGATAATGATTTTAATTTTCTTGAAGTCATTAATTGTCTCAAGAAGAGTGGCGTACCAATTAAAGATATTGGTAAGTTTATTAATTTATGTCTACAAGGTGATGAAACTTTACGTGAACGCTATGATTATTTAGACCAAGAAGAAACTGTTTTAGAAGCTAAAGTCCGTGATATGCAAGGTCAATTAGACTTTCTAAGATTCAAAAAGTGGTACTACAAAACAGCCGTTGAAGCAGGAACAGAAGCCATTCATTTTACACCAGGGACTAAATTTGTTGATCCCAGTACCCATGATCAATATCGAAGCGCATTACAAGCAACTAATGATCGCAGTCAATTGATTGATCTGCAAAAATAATTATAAAATGAGCAGACGAGTTTGTACCTAAGTTGCTTGATCAAGCAATTTAGATTATTAAAAATATGAAATAACCAGAGGAAAAATCAAATGCTATATTATTATTTTTGCGCAGTTTTTACACTGATTAGTGCTACAGTAAGCTCGGGGTTCTCTGTAGCTGCTTATTTGAAAGCAAAGGCACAGGGGACTGATACTTTAACCACTGCAAAATATGCAATGTCGCGGAGTTTTTCATTACTGTTAGCAGCCATTGGTTTGTTGGTATTCACAGCTTACCCCTACTTAGTTGCGTTGGCATTCATTATGATTTGCATCCAACTGTTTGATGGCATTATAGGAATTAAAATCAGTACTTTCAAAACAATTGGTCCAATCATGACTGCCGTTGGGAATGCGGTTATGTTAGTACTCTTTTTAATCAATGGCTGAAAGTACAATGTTTCAGAAATAAAATAAGATAAGGGGATCGACGATGAACGAGCTTGAGAAGTGTATGGCTGGCGAGTGGTATGACTGCCACGACGAGGTTTTCTTAGAGTATAAAAATAATGCCAGAAAATTATTGGGACAGTATCAGGCATTAGCGTATGACCAGAAGCAGGAAAAGACGAACGTGTTAGAAAAATTATTTGGCGGTATCGGAACTAATGTTTCAGTAGGGCTGCCATTTATTTGTGATTATGGTCGGAATATCTATCTGGGTAATAATGTATCAGTGAACATGAATTGTACGTTTGTTGACTGTAACAAAATTGAAATCGGTAATAATGTTCTGATAGCGTCAAACGTACAGATATATACTGCCGCCCATCCGGTTGAATTAGCCGAACGACTGACACCTGATTGGCAGCCAGAAAACGGCGAATATTTCTGCCGGACTTATGCCTTGCCTGTAAAAATTGGGAATGGTGTTTGGATTGGCGGTGGCGTGATTATTCTTCCGGGTGTAACGATCGGCGCTGGCACTGTAATTGGAGCAGGCAGCGTTGTGACAAAAGATATCCCTGAAAATTGCGTTGCGGTTGGAAATCCATGTCGCGTTATCAGAAAAATAAATGGTGCAGCCGATAATTAAATTAGTGGCGCTCGCTTTAGATAGACGTCTTTTTAGGTGGACAGACAAATGATTAAAGTCTGTTGATCTAGGAAGGCGTTTTTTATGTAGCCAAGGCCGCACCTGCAATGGTGATTTACATAGTAATACAGAATTTGTTTTGAATACCACCGGTACTTTTATGGGTAACGAAAAGTGTCATTAAAAAAATGAGATCATAGGGTTGACACTTTGACTACTTAGTAATATTATATACCAGTACTAATCATTACTAAGTACTAATTAAGAAAGGAATACCGTATTGAAAAATATGACAGAAATGCTAAAGGGGCTCCTGGAAGGGATTATTCTGCAGATAATTGCGAAGGGCGAGACCTACGGCTATGAGATCACCAATCAACTGGTGAAAATGGGCTTCAAGGATATCGCTGAAGGAACCGTTTATACAGTTCTATTAAGACTAGAAAAACAAAAAATATTGAACGTGGAACGGCGAAAGTCGCAAAAAGGACCAATGCGCAAGTTCTACACATTGAATGCAGCTGGCCAAGCAACATTGGACGATTTTTGGCAACGTTGGCATTTTTTAAAAAATAAAATGACCGAAATAGAGGAAAATAATAATGAAAATTAGTTGGAAAAAGATGCGCGAAGATAAAAAATGGTATCGCGATTATCAAGCAAAGGAAAAGGAATTACCGGAAACCTATCAAACGGCGATCAAAGCATTGGATGCGTACTTAATGCAGTTCTGGGGGACCGATGAATTCATGAATTTACTGGATGACATGCTCGCAATTTTTCAAGAAAATGCAAGTGAAAATGTACCAATCAACGCCCTTGTTGGCGATGATCCGGTTGCGTTTGCGGACGAACTTTTAGCACAGTATCAGCAAGCAACTTGGATGCGTAAACAACAAGATAAGCTACGTAATGCTTTTAAGGCGTTGAAATCATGACAGCAGCAATTGAAATTCAACACTTAGTACGCTCTTTTGGGAAAAAAGCGGTACTAAGTGACGTTAATTTAACGGTTCAGCAAGGGGAGATATTTGCCTTATTAGGTGAGAATGGTTCGGGTAAAACAACTCTAATTCGAATTCTGACTTCATTGTTGGCACCTGATGCAGGAACGGTCACAATTCTAGGTACTCCGCTAAAAGGAAATGAGAATCAAATTCGGCAGTTGATCAGTCTTAACTCACAAGCAACGACTGTTGATGGCGATTTGAGTGGACGTGCAAACCTTGCTTTCATAGCGGACCTGCGCGGTGTTCAATCTGGAAAATTGGTCATTAATGATCTGATTGAGCGCTTTGATATGGTCGACTTTATTGATCGTAAGGTTGCAACTTATTCTGGTGGGATGAAGCGGCGCTTGGATATTGCCATGTCACTGATTGGCGATGCGCAGATTATTTTTCTGGATGAACCGACTACAGGCGTCGATCCAAAGGCACGTCAAGATATTTGGCGATTAATTCAAAAAATACGTGATGAAGGTAAAACAATTTTTCTGACCACCCAATATTTAGAAGAAGCCGATCAGCACGCTGACCATATTGCTTTTTTAAATAAAGGCAAAATTGTTTTGTCTGGCACGCCAACTGAAATTAAGACAAGCGCGAGCCCACAATCAATATTGACCGTGGCGTTAGAAGATGAAAATGGTGCTGCTCGTGTGTTGCCAGAACGGCAATTTCATGCTGGCAGTGTTGTTTTGCCAGATGATCAAGTTGCACGCTCACTTAAGTTGCTCGTCAATAATGATATTAAAGTTGTGTCACTGGGACCGGCTAAGAATGATTTAGAAACCGTCTTTTTTAATGTGGCAGAGGAGGAAGCTAATGAAGTCGTTTAAACAGCTTATCGTTTTAACAAAACGTATTCTGCGCCAAAACTTTACTGATGCGGATACGATAACAACGGTCATTGTAATGCCAGCATTCTTGTTGTTATTTTTCGTTTATGTATTGGGTGGCAACGTCACGATTGGTAACCATGGCAGCATCCAGGCTTATCTTAATTACGCTTTACCTGGTTTTTTGTTATTAACGATGACAATGGGTGCGGCCTATACGTCAATGCAAATTAATAACGATAAATTAAGCGGCATGTTAGATCGGCTTCATTCGTTGCCGATAAAAAGGTGGGTTATCCTTGGTGCGCACACACTAGCCTCGATTTTGTTTATGCTGATCGCTGAAGTCGTTGTTTTCATTGTTGGCTTATTGATGGGCTACCGACCAGATTTGACGCTTGGCTCTGCGTTAGTGATGCTTTTGCTATCGATTGCCTTTGCTCTAGGAATCACGCTTATGGCGATTCCGTTTTCACTCAAAGCAAAAGGATATGCCGGTGCCGGCGCATTTTCATACGTGTTGATGATGTTGTTGATGGTTAGCTCAGCACTCATGCCGGTGCAGGGGATGGCCAAACCGATACGAATATTTGCCGAAAATCAGCCAATGACACCAATCGTGAATCTGGCAAGAGACTTATTTGCTGGCGATATCGTGGTCGCAACCTTGTTACAAGCTAGTATTTGGTTACTCGTTTTAATTTTTGTCTTTGCCATTTTTGCATATAAACGTTATCGTAAAATGTTTCTGACTAATTAGCTGACTCTTGATGCGTTAATTGATCAATGCGCCAACCAATTATGTTTACTGTACAAATTTCTAAGCAGGTTGCGCAGCGGGTACCTTTAATCGCTGACGCTAGCCGCAAGTAAAATTGATTCAATCACCGTGCCAAAAACAATGTTTGCTGCTATTAAACGAGTTGGTGCTTTTACGTTTAAGTTAGTTGATTAGGCGGGTTCAATTTTAAAGAAAAATAAGGTTCTAATTATTCGAAAATGGCGAGCTGTTATAGTCCCTTTATGGTTGACAGATGAAATAATATAATTCATTTATCGATCA
>NZ_RHOF01000062.1 GCF_003946445.1 Loigolactobacillus jiayinensis
TTAAGACACCGCCCTTTCACGGCGGTAACATGGGTTCAAATCCCGTACGGGTCATTTCAGCTTGGAGGATTACCCAAGTGGCTGAAGGGAACGGTCTTGAAAACCGTCAGATGTGTAAAAGCATGCGAGAGTTCGAATCTCTCATCCTCCTTTTTATTATCGCGGGATGGAGCAGTCTGGTAGCTCGTCGGGCTCATAACCCGAAGGTCGTAGGTTCAAACCCTGCTCCCGCAATATGGTTCCATGGTCTAG
>NZ_RHOF01000063.1 GCF_003946445.1 Loigolactobacillus jiayinensis
CGTACCGTGCGTGTAAACGGTAAGGCGGCTAGTGAAGTACAAAAGCAATTGCTTTTGTACTTTTTTTGTCCACGAATCCTTTTAAAGACCCGAGCACTGTGCTACACTAGTTTATGGTTTATATTTAGGTTTCCCGAAAGGATTTGTAGCTTGACTACAAAGGTGCCTTGTAACCGATTATTTTAAGGGGGAATATTTTTCTTATGCGAGAAAAACATTTATTTACTTCAGAATCAGTTTCTGAAGGCCATCCAGATAAAATTGCTGATCAAATTAGTGATGCTATCTTAGATGCGATGTTAGAACAAGATCCAAAAGCACGTGTTGCGGTTGAAACAACAGTCACAACTGGTTTAGTATTAGTAGTTGGTGAAGTTTCAACTAGTGCATATGTTGATATCCAGAAGACCGTTCGAGATACAATCAAACGTATTGGCTACGATCATTCTAAGTATGGTTTTGATGGCGATAATTGTGCGGTTATGGTGGCGCTAGATGAACAATCACCTGATATTGCACAAGGGGTCGATGATTCATTAGAAGCACGTGAAGATGATCAGGATCCATTGGACAAGATTGGTGCCGGTGATCAGGGCATGATGTTTGGTTTTGCAATTGACGAAACACCTGAGTTAATGCCATTACCAATCTCACTGAGCCATCGTTTGATGCGTAAAGTTGCACAATTGCGTAAGAATGGGACAATCAAATATTTGCGGCCAGATGCTAAGGCACAAGTTACCGTTGAATATGATGATAATGGTAAGCCTAGTCGGGTTGATACTGTTGTTATCAGTACTCAGCATGACCCAGACGCAACTTTGGAGCAGATCCGCAAAGATATGATTGAACAAGTTATTAAGGCTGTTGTGCCAGCTGACTTGCTCGATGATCAAACTAAATATTTTATTAATCCTACGGGACGTTTTGTTTTAGGTGGACCTCAAGGCGATGCTGGTTTAACTGGTCGTAAGATCATTGTTGATACTTATGGCGGCTACGCTAAGCATGGCGGTGGTGCGTTCTCTGGTAAAGATGCAACGAAGGTTGATCGTTCAGCTAGTTATGCTGCACGTTATATCGCTAAGAATATCGTTGCTGCCGGTTTTGCAACACGTTGTGAAGTTCAATTAGCATATGCAATCGGTGTGGCTAAGCCTGTATCAATTTCTGTTGATACACAGGGAACAAGCAAAGTGTCAGAAGCAGCATTAGTTGCGGCAATTCGTAAGGTTTTTGATCTACGACCAGCCGGAATTATTAGAATGTTGGATCTACAGCGGCCAATTTATGAACAAACGGCTGCTTATGGACATTTTGGGCGTACAGATATTGATTTACCTTGGGAACGACTTGATAAAGTCGATGCATTACACCAAGAATTAGATTAACGAGTGCAAAGAGGCGACCCTTACCATTTATTTGGTGAGGACCGTCTCTTTTTCTGCAATAGTTCTACAAAAGAGAGGGAGTAAGTATGCGTAAAAATAAGACTAATGTACTGGTCGTGACAATTGCTATTTTTATTGCCACGTTTATGTCAGCAATCGAGGGGACCATTGTTTCAACGGCAATGCCCACCATTGTTGGGGATCTCCATGGCTTGAACATGATGAACTGGATTTTTTCAATTTATTTATTGACTAATGCGATGCTAACGCCGATTTATGGGAAATTAGCTGATCGTGTTGGCCGGAAACCAGTATTTATTACTGGGTTAGCAATTTTTATTATTGGTTCGGCACTGTGTGGCTTTGCGCAAAATATGATGACGTTAATTATCTTCCGTGCGTTACAGGGAATTGGCGCCGGTGCCATTATGCCGGTTTCGTTCACGATTATTGCCGATATTTATCCATTGCAAAAACGCGCTAAGGTGCTTGGCTTCAATAGTTCAGCGTGGGGGATTGCTTCAGTGGTTGCGCCGTTATTAGGCGGCTTCATCGTGGAACGTTTAAGTTGGCACTGGATTTTCTTTTTGAATGTGCCGATCGGGTTAGTGACTATTTGGTTGATTTGGCAATTCTTGGATGAAGAACGCAAAGTCACTAAAGCGCCAATCGATTATTGGGGTAGCGTTTGGTTAATGTTGACCTTATTGACGGTTATGTATGCTTTTCAAGTGATGGAACAAGGTTTCTCCATTCTGATTATCGGCTTATTTGCTTTAGCAGTGCTATGTTTTTGGCTATTTATACGAACCGAAAAGCGCGTGGCTGATCCCATCATTTCGTTAGCGTTATTTAAAAATAGTACTTTTAACGTGCAAAATATAGTTGCTGCTTTAGTTAGTGGTTTCTTGATGGGTTTTGAAGTTTATATGCCGATGTGGATGCAGGGTATCCTGGGCTTACCGGCGTCAATGGGTGGTTTTGTGGTGACGCCTAGTTCGCTGATGTGGGTCGTGGCTTCATTTATTACCGGTGGGTTATTGGCCAAATATAAGCCGCGCTTGATCCTATTTTGGAGCTTATTGTTGCTGACGCTAGGTAGTCTTGTATTAGCCATCTTGCCAGAAACAACGCAATTTTCCTTGTTCTTGGTCGTTGCCGCTTTTCTCGGGCTGGGGTTTGGGGTGACAATCACGACCACCACTGTCGTTTCACAAAACTCAGTTACTCACGATAAAATTGGGGTTGCAACGTCATTTAATACGCTGTGTCGGACGCTAGGGCAAACGCTGATGGTATCAATTTATGGGATCGTGCTCAATTTACATTTGGCTAGTGGCGTCAAGCAATATCACAGTCGTGGTGTGACTAGCGATATGATGAATCGTTTAGTTAATCCACAAACAGCAGTTGATCTACCGGCTAAATTACTGCCAACTTTGCGGCAAATTTTGTATAGTGGCTTACACGTTATCTATTATGTGTCCGTTGGGCTGATGATTGTTGCGCTATTGGTCAATTTGTTAGCTGGGCGACAGGCGAAAAAAGTGGACTAAAAAACCAGCTGTCAGCGTGGCAACTGGTTTGGTTTAGAGAAGTAATTTTTCTGAGGTAGTAAGCCGCTGCGTATAAATAACCACCAACTTAAGCTGAGGCCGCCTAAACCCCAGGCCCAGCCAGCCAGCACGTCACTGGTATTGTGAACACCAACGTAAATTCGGCTAAGCCCGATCAATAGAATGAAAAGTAGCCACAAGCTCGTTAAAACTTGGCGCTGCTGGTGCTTAGCAACTAAATAATAGGTAATGACGATCAAAGCACCGAAAAAAGCCATACTCCCAGCCGCGTGACCACTGGGAAAGCTAGTACCACCAGCGTGGACCAGGTGCGCCACCGCAGTCGGCCGCGGGCGCATGACTAGTAGCTTGAGCAAATGATTACCGAGACCGCCAATTAGCGCAACGTTAAAGAGGCTAAACAAGGCGAGCTGGCGTTGCTGGAAACTTAACAGTAGGATCAGTAGTACGGCAGTCAGCAACATACTATTACCAGGATTGCCAAAATTGGTGATTGCAATGATGATGTGATCAAGCCATGGTGTGCGCAAACAGGTCAACCAATTGTTGACCTGTTGATCAATTTGGGTTAACCATGGTCGTTGTTGCCAGACTAAATAAGTCAAAAAAGCAAAGACAATGTAAGCGCCGAGACTACGAAATAATAGCCGTCGACGAAATAATTTTGTGGACAATGGGACAACTCCTTTAAAAAATTGGGTTTATTATGGATAGTGTACCATGTTGTCTTGAATTAAAAAATTCTTTTTGGTATGATTTGAGTATTAATAAGAAATGTTGATGAGGAGTAGTAACTACTACACAACTAGCCAGCAAGCGATTGGTTAATGGAAAATCGTAGTGCGTTGTAGTGAACTCACCTTAGAATAACCGATTGAACTCAGTAGGTCGGTTCGTGTGCCGCGTTAAGGTCAAGCGTTGCGTATTTTACGCAAAATGTAGGTGGCACCGCGGTCATTCGTCCTACAGGAATTATTTCCTGTGGGACTTTTTTCTTATCATTTAGGTGAAAGGGAGTTAAGACATGAGTTACAATCACAAGGTCGTTGAACGTAAATGGAATCAATATTGGTTGCAGCATAATACGTTCAAGACAACGGAGGATCCAGACAAGCAGAATTTTTACGCGTTAGATATGTTTCCGTATCCATCTGGTAAAGGCCTACACGTTGGTCATCCAGAAGGTTATACCGCAACGGATATTATTGCGCGCATGAAGCGGATGCAAGGTTTTAACGTCCTACATCCAATGGGGTGGGATGCCTTTGGTTTACCCGCAGAACAATATGCGCTAAATACCGGTCATTCACCAGCTAGCTTCACCCGTAAAAATATTGAAACTTTCCGCAAGCAGATCAATTCGTTGGGCTTTTCTTATGATTGGAATCGTGAAGTAAACACGACTGATCCTAACTTCTATAAGTGGACGCAATGGATCTTCGAACAAATGTACAAAAAAGGGTTAGCTTACGAATCCAAAGTGTTAGTTAACTGGGCGCCTGATTTGTTAGGTGGCACCGTTGTAGCGAATGAAGAAGTTGTTGATGGCAAAACGGAACGCGGTGGTTTCCCCGTTTACCGTGTACCAATGCGGCAATGGATGTTGAAAATTACGGCGTACGCGGAACGCTTATTAAATGATTTGGACTTAGTCGATTGGCCCGAAAGCATTAAAGAAATGCAACGCAATTGGATCGGCCGTTCTGAAGGTGCCAGCGTGACCTTTAGTGTTGCGGGACATGCTGATGCTAAAATTGAAGTCTTCACAACACGGCCAGATACCTTGTTTGGCGCTTCTTACATGGTATTAGCACCAGAACATGAGCTAGTTGCACAATTAACGACTGCTGAGCAAAAAACGGCTATTGCTGCTTATCAGGAAGAAGTTTCCAAGAAGAGTGATTTGGAACGAACTGATTTGGCCAAAGAAAAAACTGGCGCTTTTACAGGTAGTTATGCAATTAACCCAGTCAATGGTGAACAAATTCCGATTTGGATCGCTGATTACGTTTTAGCTTCTTATGGCACTGGTGCCATCATGGCGGTACCAGCTCACGATGATCGTGATTACGAATTTGCCCGTACGTTTGATTTACCAATCAAGCCAGTTATCGAAGGCGGCAACATCGATGAAGCAGCTTTCACTGACGACGGCCCCCATATCAATTCTGACTTTTTAAATGGTTTAGGTAAAAAAGAAGCCATCGCTAAGATGTTAGATTGGTTAGAAGAAAAGGGTATCGGTGAACGCAAAGTTAATTATCGCTTGCGTGATTGGATCTTCTCACGGCAACGTTATTGGGGCGAACCAATCCCAGTTATTCATTGGGCAGATGGCGAAACGACATTAGTCCCTGAAGATGAATTACCGTTAATTTTACCAAAAACAGCTGACGTAAAGCCATCTGGCAGTACGGAAAGCCCCTTAGCTAATGTTGATGATTGGGTCAACGTGGTTGATGAAAATGGCCGTAAAGGTAAGCGCGAAACTAACACGATGCCACAATGGGCCGGCAGTTCTTGGTATTTCTTGCGCTATATTGATCCACATAACAAAGAACAATTAGCTGATCCAGAAAAATTAAAGCGCTGGTTACCAGTCGATCTCTATATCGGTGGTGCTGAACACGCCGTACTGCATTTATTGTACGCCCGTTTCTGGCACAAGTTCTTGTATGATATCGGTGTTGTTCCAACGCCAGAACCATTCCAGAAGTTGTATAACCAAGGGATGATTTTAGGGGACAACCACGAAAAAATGTCTAAATCTAAAGGCAACGTCATTAATCCAGATGATATTGTTGACCAATATGGTGCTGACACATTGCGCTTGTACGAAATGTTTATGGGTCCACTGGATGCTTCGATTGCATGGAGCGATGATGGTTTAAACGGTAGCCGTAAATTCTTGGATCGCGTATGGCGTTTATTGATCGATGATGAAGATGAATTGCGCGACCGCGTAACGACAATTAGTGATGCTGGTTTGACTAAAATCTATAACCAAACCGTTAAAAAGGTAACTGAAGATTTCACGCATTTACATTTTAATACGGCAATTTCACAATTAATGGTCTTCATTAACGAAGCTTATAAAGTCGACATTTTACCAGTACCTTATGTAGAAGGCTTCATTAAAATGTTGAACCCAATTGCACCGCATATTACCGAAGAGTTATGGCAGAAATTAGGTCATGAAGACAGCATCACGTATGCGGCTTGGCCAACTTATGACGAAAGTCAATTGGTTGAGGACACCGTAGAAGTTGTTTTGCAGGTCAATGGTAAGTTGCGTTCGAAAATTGAGATCAGCAAAGACACTAGCAAAGACGACATGGAAAAGTTAGCCTTAGCTGATGCCAAAGTAAAAGAATTCATTGCTGGTAAAACAGTCCGCAAAGTGATTGCTGTACCACACAAATTAGTTAATATTGTTGCTAATTAGTTTATTCGTTTCACGATGTTTGCTTTGAAAAATAAAAAGCAGGTTCTGGTTTTTACGCCGGAACCTGCTTTTTGCGCGTTTACTAGTATCTAATGCGCGCTGAAAATGATAAAATTATATCTAGTCGAGTTTTATTTGACTAAAAAAACGTTGGCAGTGGCGTGACGGATAACATAGCTGGCGGTGGCACCTAGTTCGCCATCTTCAAAGGCATTGTTACCAGTGGCACCGAGAAAAATGAGGTCAGTTGGCAGATTATCATGACTATAGGCAACAATTTGTTCCTTGGGATAACCGTATAATACAGCTTGCTGTGCGTCAACATGCTGTGCTTGTGCGGTTTGCAAGTAAGA
Source organism: Loigolactobacillus jiayinensis (assembly GCF_003946445.1). GTDB lineage: Bacteria > Bacillota > Bacilli > Lactobacillales > Lactobacillaceae > Loigolactobacillus > Loigolactobacillus jiayinensis. The sequence goes on from NZ_RHOF01000063.1 coordinate 6,767, forward strand.
GCTGATCAATTCTTCAGCGAGTTGATGTTCTGCGTCGATCAGGCGTAAATATTCAGCCTCAAAGCGTTGCTTGTCGTAGCCACGATCATTGATCACGTATAGAATTGTTAACGTAGCGCCAGTTACTTTGGCGAGATCAACTGCGGCCTGAAAGGCGCGTTCAGCGTTTTTCGAGCCATCGACAGTCACTAAATACGTTGCTTGTTGCATAAAATCGCCACCTTTACTTATTTACTTCATTATAGAAGCTAAGTAGCGACAACGTCAAAGAAAAGGCGCTAACAGTAATTAGCGCCATAGTTTGTGAGGGATATAATTATGGCGAAGCAGCCAGAAAAAACAACAACTGCTACATCAAAAGAAAAAATGCTCCGTGGCTCAGCTTGGATGACGGCGGGCAGTATGTTTTCGCGGATTTTAGGTGCATTATATGTCATTCCCTGGATGATGTGGTTCGGCCGAGAGAGTGGCCAAGCCAATGCGCTATTTGCGATTGGTTATAATATTTACAGTGTTTTTCTAATTATTTCAACTGCTGGGATTCCGGGAGCGGTGGCCAAACAAGTTTCGCATTATAACGCCATGAATGAATATAAAACTGGCCGTAAGCTTTTTCGGAGTGGTATGTACTTAATGGTAATTATGGGGATCGTTTCGGCAGTGGGCCTATACGTCTTAGCGCCGTGGCTTTCTACTGGCGATAAAGACGCTATTCCGGTTATGCGTTCACTGGCAGCACCGTTGCTTGTGATTCCGATGATGAGCCTATTCCGTGGCTTTTTCCAAGGTTATCAAGATATGGCACCGTCTGCGGTTTCGCAGTTCATTGAACAAGTGGCACGAGTGATCTATATGTTGGTGGCCACTTATTTGATCATGCAGGTGTTGCACGGTAACTACGTGACGGCCGTAGCGCATTCGACTTTTGCCGCCTTCATCGGGGCAATTGCTAGTTTGCTAGTGTTAGCGTGGTACTATTTACGTAAGCGCAAAGAGTGGGATGTCTTGGCCGATAATGGCACCGATACATTAGATATTTCCACCCGTGATATGCTAATGGAAATGGTGCGCCAAGCGATTCCGTTTATTATTTTAGATGCTGGGATCACGATTTTCCAATTAGTCGATCAATATACCTTCTTCAATATGATTGGTGACTTTGTAGTCGGTACGCGGGCAACCTTTAATGGGTTGTACGCTTTATTTGCTTTTAATGCCAATAAATTGGTGATGATCATTGTGTCATTGGCAGCGTCAATGGCGGTTACTTCGGTGCCGTTATTGTCGGAGGCCTACACTAAACATGATTTTCGCGATGTCCGCAATCAAGTTGATAATACGATTGAGTTGTTTTTCTTCATTATGATTCCGGCGGCAATTGGGATGGCGGCAGTAGCCAAACCGTTATACACGATTTTTTACGGCTATGATTTTACCGGCACATTAGTATTGGAATTTTCCGCCTATACGTCAATCGTTTTAGGCTTATTCACGGTATTGGCCGCAATGTTACAAGGCCTGTACCAAAATCGGTTGGCTATCGGCTATTTTGTGGTGGGGTTATTGGTAAAAATTGCCATTCAATACCCGATGATTTATTTGTTTAAAGTCTTCGGACCATTGGTGGCGACTGCGATTGCGTTCATGGTCACTTGCTACTTAATGATGAATACGATGAACAATATGTTCCATTTAAAAGTTGCCGAGATCGTTAAATTTTTCTCGGAGACATTGTTTTTTGCGTTGCTCATGTATGCGGTTTGTACTGGTTTACAGCAGGTACTCTATCTATTCTTAAATCCGGCTAGTCGCGTGCAGAGTGTGCTGGTGATTGTCATTGTGGCCAGTGTTGGCGCAGCACTGTACGGTTATTTGGTGTTGAAAAGTCGTTTAGGCGATCAACTACTGGGTAGTCGTATTGCTGGTTTACGCCGGCGCTTACGAATCAAGTAAGGGAGTAAACAATGCGTTTAGATAAATTTTTAGTTCATGCGGGGGTCGGCAGTCGCAAAGAAGTTCAGCGCTTGATCCGTGGCAAACAAGTCCAGATCAATGCTGTCGTGGTTAGTAGTAGTAAAGCAACAGTCGTGCCAGAAATGGATCAGGTGCAGGTGGCGGGCACAATGGTCAGTTACCAGCAATTTTATTATTATATGCTGAATAAGCCGACTGGCGTGCTATCCGCCACTACTGATCCACAGCAACGAACGGTGATTGATTTATTGGCACCAGCGCAGCAGCGGGCCGATTTATTTCCCGTCGGCCGCCTGGATAAGGATACAACTGGCTTGTTGATTTTAACTAATGATGGTCAATTAGCCCATCGCTTACTTAGCCCGCGCCAACAGGTGGACAAGGTGTATCGTGCTTTAGTTGCTGGGGTGGTCACAACTGCAGATCAACAGCGGTTTGCTGCTGGGCTTACAACTAAAGCCGGCAACACTTTTGCACCCGCCAAGTTACAGATTTTAGCGGTGGACAATAGCCAGCAACAAAGTCAAATCGAAGTGACACTGCACGAAGGTAAGTTTCATGAAGTGAAGCGTTTGTTTCAAGCAGTGGGTAAAGAAGTGCTAACGCTGCAGCGGCGGCAAATGGGTCACCTACAGTTAGATCCTACCTTAGCCGCGGGGACCTACCGCGCGTTGAGTGCGACAGAAGTGAATGAATTACAAGCATCAGTTTCCTAACGGAGGCTGATTTTTTTCTTGGCTAAATATTAGCAGTCAATTTAGTTGCTTAAGCAAATAAATTAGAATACACTACGCATGGAGGTTAATAATATGCAATCTGCGGTTAAGCGTTGGACGATGTTGGCAGTTATCGGTTTATTTTTCTTCATGGTGATCGTTGACGGTAGTATCGTGGCCATCGCAATTCCGGATATTGCTCGTGATTTGGCGATCACCACTGGGGCAACAACTTTGATTATTTCTAGTTATTTGATCACTATTTGTGCCAGCTTATTACTGTTTGGCCAGATCGGTGATCAGTTTGGCCGTAGTCGAGTTTTTAAATGGGGCACCTTGATTTTCCTAGTGGGTTCATTTCTAGCAGGTTCCGGTGGCTCACTGAGCATCGTTTTACTGGGTCGCTTCGTGCAAGGAATTGGCGCTAGCATGACGATGGCAAACAGTTACGCGTTAGTGACCGATATTTTTCCACCGGAACAATTAGGGCGGGCGTTTGGTATCGAGGGTATTTTCATCTCGTTAGGTGCTCTAGCAGGGCCAGGACTTGGTGGGCTGATTCTGGTGCAACTACCATGGAATTACATTTTCTGGATAAATTTACCGTTAGGCTTGCTGTGTTTAATTGTGGAAGTGGCTGTTTTTCCTAAAAGTCAGCAACGCAGCAGCAGTAAAATCGATTGGTTAGGAGCGGCTAGCTTAGCTTTGGCTACCAGTGCTTTATATTTGGCCACGATGCAACTCAGGTATTGGTGGGTCATGATCTTGTTAATGGTAATTTTAAGTTATATTTTTTGGCGGGTCGAAAGTAAAATTGCCGTGCCGTTATTAGATTTTAAGATTTTTCGCTATCAATTATTTAGTCAAAGTTTGTTGGTCGCCTTTTTAAGTTTTATTGTGGCGTACTTCTTTACTATTTTGGCACCACTCTATTTACAACTGGTGTTGCAATATTCGTCTGGGGTAACTGGTTTGTTGCTGATGGTAACGCCGATCGTGTCGTTGGTGGCTTCTCCGCTAGCTGGATACATTTCTGATCGCTATGATCAACGGCTGGAAATGACGATCGGGATGGCGATTTTGGTTGTGGCGCAATTAAGCTTAGCCTTTGCGACCGCGCGCTTTGAACCAACGTATTTTATCTTTAATTCAGTTTTGATCGCCGTGGGCACTGCTCTTTTTGGCACACCAAATAACGTGATCGTTATGCAAGCAGTACCCAATAAAATGCGCGGTCTCGCCGGCGCCACCAATTCGTTGGTGCGTGAGTTTGGCCTAGTTTTAGGAACAACCTTATCCACGCTGATTTTCTACCGCTTATTATCACTTTTTAGTCAACGGCAAGTCGATACGGCATTGGGGATTGCGCGGCCAGTTTTGCTCAAAGCTCAACGTGGGACTTATCTAGTCGCGCTGTTGTTATTATCAGTTGCGCTGTTTATTTTAATTTGGCACCGGAAAAAGGAGTTGACCAGCGATGGCGATCGATGAGCTGGATGGTTACATTCGCCGTTTTAATATTGTGGCACAAAAAAGTCGCCAGTATTTGAATCAGCAATTAAAAGATCTCAATTTAACCGCCAGCACCTATTTTTTTATTTTGAAAGTTGGTGAGCACGGGACATTGTCGCAGGAAGAATTATTTGATGTGCTTTACTTGAATCCAAGCAATGTGACCCGGCGGCTTAAGCGCTTAATTGACCTAGGTTATATCGTTAAAGCAAAATCACCAGCTGATGGCCGCAGCCGTGTCATCAAACTAACGGCTTTAGGTCAGCGGCAGTATGACCAATTGGTGCAGCGGTTACCGCAAATTAATCAAGCGTTGGTCCAATCATTTGACCATCAACAAGCCGCTATGTTGCAGGAATTTTTAGGTAGCGTTGATCGTGATTTGAATCAGTTACTGTCAATCAAGGAGGACGAGCCAAATGACTAATCATGTATTGATCAAGCAACGGGCAATTCAGCCGTTGATCATACCCAGTGATTTTAAATTAGTGACTGCGGAAACCCACCGGCGTAATCGAGAAGAAGTTCGGGTCGAGCGCTATCAGACAACGCCTGAGTTCAGCCCCAATAATGCTCACATCACGCTAGTTTATGGGGCTGATGAGCGATTGATCAGTTACAATCGTTTCTTTGTCGCCTTTGATCAGCTGACGTTACCAATCAAAGGTGATGTCATTCAGATAGCTGAACAAGTTTGGCAAATGGTTGATGCTGATTATGCGCGCGGGTTGCATTATATGCGTACTGATAGGCAACAGCGCTATTTTATCGATGATCAAGGGGTGCGCCAAGCGTTTACCGTGCAATGGGTCAAGTTTGCGCATGATAATGGCTCGTATAATTGGGCGTCGATTGGACCTGATGGACAGGTGATCGAGTTGGAACGGGAATCACGTTGGGATTATTTCCGTTCTAGAAGAGCAACGGAAGAGTGGAATTATGATGATTGGGTACTGGCGCGCAACAATCAAGGACCACAATTAGCGGCACCAGAAGCGTTGGCTTAGCAGAGGGGTGAGCAATATGACTGATCGTGAATATGAACAGTTGATCGACCAATTAGGAAATTTGCGCGAGCATGCGCGGCAACTAGCGGAAAATGATTATGTGACGGCGCTGTATAAGGGCTATAGCGCCTCGGGGCAAACCTTGGCTGAGATCAATGAAGAAATCAGTGCCACTGAGACCGCGATTCAACAGTTAGAGCGGCAAATAGAAAATGATGAAGTTAGCTACGATTAGCGCTTAAGAATCAGGCGTTAGCGGAATAAAAAGATGAGCGTGCGGCATAAGTGAAATTATGCTACACGCTCATTTATTTTGTTAGTCACGGTTGTCTTTAAGCTGGATCACTACGCGAAATTGGCGCTCAGGATGTGTTTCCTTGCTCATGGATTGAATTCGTGCTTCGAGAAATTGGCCGTAGCCGAAATATAACAGCTTGCTGATGAATTCATTTTTAACTGCGGGAATGTAACCTAACTTGTGTTTGTGATAGTAAATGGCCACTGCTTCGGCGTCAGTGGGGTTATCGGGTTCAGCCACTAGTGTCACTGGCTTGCCGAGGTTTAATTCGTCGATCACGTCTAAGCCGTCGTAATACGCGAAGCCAGCAATGTGGCAATCTAGTAAGTGGCGACTTGGTTCATATTTAGGTTGAAACGGTTCATTTTTAGCCATTAGCGCAACCTCTTTTTATTAGATTATAGCATAAGTTTAAAAGGGCCACGTTAATTATTAGCTAAGGTTATTTTCAATTGGGGGGATAAGTTGTAACATGAAGGATAGTTAATCTTGGAGGAAGAAGCGAATCTTTTGTCAAAACGGAATATTTTTATTGTCACTTGTGCGTTGTTGCTCTCTAACGCGATGAGTGGGCTGGATAGTACCATCATCAATACGGCGCTGCCAGCGATTATTTCTGATCTGCACGGCTTGGAAATGATGGGCTGGATCGTGGCGGTATTCTTGCTGGGGACGGCGGTTAGTACGCCGTTGTGGAGTAAGCTTGGTGAGCATGTTGGTAACAAACGTAGCTACCAGCTAGCGGCCGGCTTTTTTATTGTTGGCTCGTTACTGCAAGGTTTGGCGCCTAATATTTGGTTTTTGATCATTGCCCGGACGATTGCGGGTATTGGCAATGGGGGCGTGGTTTCGTTGCCCTATATTATTTATGCGCGGATGTACACGAACCCCCGCAAACGGATGCAGGTGCTAGGCTTTGTTTCGGCGAGTTACAGTACGGCCACAATTATTGGCCCACTAGTCGGCGGGTTTATCGTCGATGCCTTTACTTGGCATTGGGTCTTCTACTTAAATGTGCCCATTGGCTTATTGTCAGCGATATTGGTACAAATTTATTATCAAATGGAAAAGCAACCGCATGAAAGTAAGCCGGTGGACTATCGCGGCTCAGTGTTGATGACGTTGGGGCTGACGAGCTTGTTAGCGGCGATTGAAATGATTGGTAGCGCCAATACGGTCTTGGTCGTGGGCGTCTTTGTTGTAGCAGCTATCTGTTTGCTCAGCATGATCCACTTTGAAAAAGGCGTGGCTGATCCAATTATTCCGAGTCGGTTATTCAAAAATCGGGCATTAGTCATTGATTTCACACTGTTTACAATTATCTGGGGTGCCTTTATTAGCTTTTTGATCTACAGTCCCATGTGGGCGCAAGGATTGTTGGGGACCACTGCTTTAATTGGGGGTGCAACGCAAATTCCAAGCTCGTTTACTAATTTTATTGGGTCTGGTTCAGTAGCGCCACTACGCAAATATTTTACGCCGCAAAAGGTGCTAGGCATGAGCATTGTGATGTTGACCATCGCCTTTATTCTATTAATGGGTGGCGTTAAAACACCGTATTGGGTTTTGTTGGTGGCCGGTGCGTTTGAAGGCTTGGGTAATGGCGCTTGCTTCAATGAATTACAAGTTAAGGTCCAGCAAGATGCTGAACAACAAGATATTCCGGTGGCAACTTCGTTTAGTTTTTTGATTCGGATGTTAAGTCAAACGTTTACCGCGGCCGTATTTGGCTTGGTCATGAACCATGCTTTGCGCCAAGGGGTACAGCACTCTGGTGGCACAATCACCATGAAAATGATGAACAAGCTCAGTGACGCTACGAATATTAGCTCATTGCCGAGCCGCTTGATTCCGCAAATGCGCTTGATTTTACATGCTGGTTTGCATAATATTATGGTACTGGCGTTGCTTTTGATGTTAATTGCCCTAGGAATCAATCTGTGGGCACAACGTTTGGAGAAACATCAATTAAAAGCGGCAAAAATTGATTAATTGATATAACTAACCACTACTAAAGTGGCTAGAAATTAGAAAGAAGGTGGCTGTTATGGCAATCTGGTTAATGACAATTATTTTATTAGTGAGTGGGGTTGTGGCTGGTTTATTGTCATCAGTGGCTGGTTTGGCATCGTTGGTGTCTTACCCAGTCCTCCTAATGCTAGGCGTGCCACCAATCAGCGCCAATACAACCAATACGGCAGCGCTGATTTTTACTGGTATCGGTTCTAGTGCCTCATCATTGAAAGAGCTACGCAGCAGCAAAAAAACGTTATGGCGGGTAGCAGTTTATGTGCTACTTGGTAGTATTGTCGGTAGTTTTTTACTAGTGATCGCACCGGCGACGACCTTTACCCGCGTGGTGCCATTTCTAGTCTTTGGTGCCGGTATTTTAATGTTATGGTCGCAATTTCATCACCCAGCCGTGACACGTTCAGCAACAGTTCAAACTAAGCGTAGCACGAGCATTCTGAAAAACTTGACCGTGTTTTTAGTGGGCATCTATATTGGTTATTTTGGTGCGTCAGCGGGGATGATTTTGCTGTCGATTTTGATCGTTACGTTAAATGAATCCTTTGCGGTTACAAATGCAATTAAGAACTTCACCTGTTTTCTCGCGAACACATTGTCACTTGTGATCTACGCGTTTACGACGAAAATTTATTGGTGGATGGTAGTACCACTGGGAATCGGCATGTTCATCGGCGGGTATCTTGGACCAATGGTAATTCGCCACGTACCAGCACGGCCGCTACGGGTGGTCATTGCTTTTGCCGCGTTTATTCTGGCGGCGTATTTATTTTATACCGCGTACTTTTAAACCTACGTTATGTTCCTTATTGTTCAAAATGAATCGGCAGCTAAACCGCTATTTTAGTCGACAGCTATACGCCTACTTAAGTGGACAAGCAAATAATTAAAGCTTGTGTGCTTAGGGAGCAGTACGTAATTGCCACACTATCCACCAATTTTATACAAAGCGGTGGTGATGGCTGTATGTGCTATTTAGCCACTGTGATAGGTGATCAAAATGGTTTACGCCGTGGCGATATTTATTTTCTCAAGGGCGGCAATCAATTTTGCCCAAGCCTACGAGATAATAAAAAAAGCTAACCGCAAAAGGGGTTAGCTAGCCATTTAATCACGTGCTATATTCACGCTGAGCGTCTGCTACCGTAAATAGCAGGCGCTTTTAATATACTTATATTACCAAAAACAGCATAAAATACAAACAAATACTGTTATCGGTTTGGGATGTAATCGACTTTGAAGCTAAGACTTTAACCGTGCGTCAAACGCTCACTAGCAGCAAACAGCGACGGCTTTATCTAGAAGAACCAAAGACTGTGAACTCACGGCGCGTTATTCCGTTGAATGATGCCACAATAGCGGTATTGAAGCAGTGGCGGCAACGCAACGGACTGAGATGTTACAGGTTAGGGTATCAACGTTTTCAGCTAAGCAGTTAGTATTTAGCAATATCGACAATGAGTTTATCCAGTTAGCGCATCCCAGATTATGGATGCAACGAATTTGCAAGCGGGTAGGGTTACCGATATTAAGCCCGCATGCTTTGCGCCACACGTTCGCTACATTGCTATTCAGCAAGGATGTTAACATCAAGTTTGTATCTATATTATTAGGTCACAGTAGTGCGGCTTTCACTATTGACGTCTATGCGGACGTGTACTAAGCAGATAAAACTGAGGCAGTTAACTTGATGGAAAGGGCGTTAAATTGAAAAAGTTGTCTGTATTGACTATTGACTGAATTAAGGTAGTCAATCTAATGGCTAAGGTGTTAAATTAAAAAGTTGTCTGTTTTATTTTTTTAGTATTATCCGGACGCCTACAGTGGCGGGGCTTAGTTGCTCAAAAAGTTGTCTGTAAAGTTGACTGTTTTAATAAAGTAACGAGTTGTCGGGGCGCGCGTGAAGCATACTGGAAACAGTGTGCTATTTTTGTGCTTGCCGGTAGCGTTTGAGATGTTATATCTATTTTATTTGATTATTGGTAAAATAGTTGTTGGCGATAATTCCCAATTAGGGACTCGCTAGGGGTGAACAAGCATCCTTATTCCATTTAGTATGGTTGCAGTGGATATTATTAAAGCTGTGATCGTGAGTGTTGTTAGTACCACAGTGTTGGCTTTTGGCCGTTATTGCTACGTGCATTATGTACTTAGCTCACCGATTGGAAGACACTCAAAGCGTCAAAATGGCAAGCACCAAGACCGTTAGTTTCAGAAGTCAGTGGCTTGATAACCCGCTGGCTTTTTTGGTACACAAAAACCGCCATCGATAGGGATAGCGGCGCCGGCTACGTTTACTGGCTGATAAGACCAGAAGGGGTAACATCCTTATTCCATTTAGTAACCACATTATAGCATGGTTTCATGTAAAGATAAATAAAAACCGTCATCTGGTGGGATGCCTAGTATTGCCATAAGTGGCAATGCCTTTGATACTTAAATCATGGTCAATTTAGGGAGTAGCTACCTTAATGCAGCCTAGTGAGCAGTACGTAACTGCCACACTATCCCCACCAATTCTATACAAAGCGGTGTGACGGCTGTATGTGCTATTTAGGCACTGTGATAGGTGTTCAAAACGATTTACGCCGTGGCGATATTTATTCTCTCAAGGCAGGCAATCAATTTTGCCAAAGCCTACGAGATAAAAAAAAGCTAACCGCAAAAGGGGGTAGCTAGCCATTTAATCACGTGCTATCCTAAAACGTTGCTAGAAAAGTTGCTAGAGATTACTCAAATTTAATCAAATTCAGTGCAACTATAGGCGTTTCCAAAATGAGGGCACAAAAAAACCAGCGCCCTATAAACGTTGGTCTAACAAGCTTGATTAAATTAAGCGGGTGACGAGAATCGGACTCGCGACCTCAGCTTGGGAAGCTGGAATTTTACCACTAAACTACACCCGCAATTTCAACTATTTTAGTATAGCATATCTAGTTTTAGGTCGCTAGTCCTTTTTGAATTTTTATGCGTTATTAGTTAAGTACGCCACTTGAATGGGGCCACCAATTTTCACAAACTGTGGATAGTGCTGGACAAAATCCGTTAAGCTTATTTGGAGACTAGTGGCTAGGTCTGGTAGCGGCTGGGTGATGTCAAAGGCGTACGCTTGGTGGAACTGTTCGGTTGCAGCTTGGTGACCGATTAGGCTGTAATTGGTTACGGTCAGGCGCTGCGCCTTAAGTTGCCACATATTTTGTTCAGAGATTAAGATGAAGTCGTTGGCCGCCAAATTGGTATACGTCACTTCCTGTTGTAAAGCCGTCACCAATGCGGGTGGGGTTAAGTGGGCATGGCGCGCGGCAAAATTCAGTAGAAATTCTTTGACCGATAACCAATGGTGATTAAATTTAAGGTTATATTGACCAGCGGTGGCAATCAGACAATTATTCACTTGGAAAATTTTTTGGGTGTGATCGCTGGTCACCATTAATTGGTGCTTGCGCGACATGGTTAGACGCGAATCAGTGGCAATTACGCTGCCACGACTGGTTTTGATGCCAACAGCAATAGTCATATTCGATTCCTTTCACATGCATATTTCTGTCGTTAACTATTGCTTCTAACGTATACTAAAGTTATCAAAAACGAAAGAGGTGCCTTATATGTATCAACACATTTTAGTACCGCTAGACGGTAGTCGTAACGCTGAAGTCGCTTTACAAGAAGCACTTGAACTTGCACAAAAATACGGTTCTGAGCTATTTGTAGCGTCGATTGTAGACGAACAACACTTTGTTGCTTATGGTTACGGAATGACGGTGCCAATGGATTTCTACTCTGACATGAAAGACCGTTCGCAGCAAATTTTAGCCGAAGCAGAAAAGCGGGCGAGTGCATTGGGTATCAAAACAACCACAATTTTAGCCAATGGTAATCCGAAAAAAGCAATCGCTGAAGAATTGCCAGAAAAATATGACATTGATTTAATCGTCATGGGTAAAAGTGGGGTTGATGCCCTATCGCGAATCATGTTAGGCTCAACGACTAGTTATGTTGTCCACCATAGCACAACCAAAGTGCTAGTGGTCAATGATGAAGATGACGACACCGAAGACGACGTTACTGAAGAAGAATAATTAATTAGCGCTGCGGCCAAACGGACTGTGGCGCTTTTTCTAGGCTCTTTGTCAAATCCTGTTGATAGCTAATTTTGGACAGAACTAGAAGTTAAGCAACTTCTAGTTCTGTTTTTTTATTTGGTTTGGTTCGCATCTGTTG
>NZ_RHOF01000064.1 GCF_003946445.1 Loigolactobacillus jiayinensis
ATAGATTACCACTTTGAGCAATCTATCAACAGGATAAAGTATAGAGCCTTTTTTTTTTGCGAGAAATAGTGGTAACGCCTAATTCTATTTTGATTGTGGCTGTGGTATGCTGGAAGGCAGATGATGAGAGAAAGAAGCGAATTTTTTGATTAACTTGATTGCAACTGCAGCTTCGCTTGAGCAAGCAAAACAACTGTTGGCTGCAGGAATTGATACTTTATATGTAGGTGAAGATTATTTTGGCCTTCGTCTGCCACATAGCTTTGAACGGCCTGAACTGACTGAATTGGTTGATCTAGTTCATCAAGCTGGAAAAAAGGTAACGGTGGCGGTCAATGCCTTGATGCATAATGACCGGATCAGCAAAGTCGGTGACTATTTACAATTTTTGGCTGATTTAGGTGTCGATCAAATTACGGTGGGCGACCCCGGAGTTGTTTACCTGTTACAGCAAGCCAAGCTACCATTACAGTATATTTATGATAGTGAGGTATTAATGACAAGTTCGCGGCAAATTAATTTTTGGGCGCAACATGGTGCGAGTGGCGCTGTTTTAGCTCGTGAAGTGCCTTACGGTGAATTGACAGCACTGGCACCAGAACTAACGATCCCAGCTGAAGTTCAAGTCTATGGGGCAACCTGTATTCATCAGTCTGGACGGCCACTGGTTCATAACTACTTTAGTTTTGTCCGGGAGCATCAAGATCGAGCAGATCGGCAGCGTGGTCTGTTTGTTTCAGCGCCACATAAGCCAGAGACCCATTATTCAATTTATGAAGATATTAATGGGACGCATTTGTTTGCTAACAACGATTTAAATTTAATGACTAAGTTACCTCAATTACAGGATTTAGGCTTAGTTAATTGGAAGTTAGACGGTTTATTTGCTGGGGCCGTAGAATTTGTGACGATTGCTCAGCAATTTGTTCAGGCCAAGCAAGCGTTATCTGCTGATACGTGGACACCAGAGTTGGTAGAAACGCTTAGTAATGCAGTAGTCGCACAGCAACCGGCTAGTCGTGGCTTAGATACAGGATTTTATGATGTTGATCCAAGTGAGGTGCAATAATATGCGAGTAATTACAGATAAACCAGAAGTTCTAGCACCAGCGGGAACGTTGGAAAAGTTAAAAGTCGCCATTGATTATGGTGCGGATGCTGTTTATATTGGTGGCGATGCTTATGGCCTACGTTCACGTGCCGGCAACTTTTCATTTGATCAAATGCGTGAAGGTGTGGCGTACGCCGCGGCACATAATGCTAAAGTCTACGTGGCGGCTAATATTGTCGCTCATGAAGGTGATACGGCTGGTGCGGGTGAATTTTTCCGCACGTTACGCGATATTGGTATTAGTGCGGTGATCGTATCCGATCCATCTTTGATTGAAATTGCGATTACCGAAGCGCCAGGCCTACCAGTCCATTTGTCCACGCAAGCGTCAGCTACCAATTATGAAACGTTAAATTTTTGGCAGGCGGAAGGTTTGGAGCGAGTAGTTTTAGCCCGTGAAGTTGGCATTGCAGAAATCAAGGAGATGCGGCGCCACACTGATGTGCAGATTGAAGCTTTCATCCATGGTGCAATGTGTATTGGCTATTCTGGGCGTTGTGTTTTGTCCAACCACATGTCAATGCGTGATGCTAATCGGGGCGGTTGTGCCCAAAACTGTCGTTGGAAGTATGATCTGTTTGAAATGGATGCTGCTGGTCAAAAACAATCACAGCTAGAAAATGAAGAAGCATTTTCAATGAGTGCTGTTGATATGGCGATGATCGAGCATATTCCTGATTTAGTTGAAGCAGGGGTTAACAGTTTTAAAATTGAGGGACGGATGAAGTCGATTCATTATGTCTCCACAGTAGCTAACGTTTATCGTCAAGCTGTTGATAGTTATTGTGCTGATCCTGATCATTATGTGTTGCAACGTGCTTGGGTCGATGAATTATGGAAAGTCGCTCAGCGTGAAATGTCTACAGGCTTTTACTATGGAACGCCGACCGCAGACGATGAGTTATTCGGCAAGCGGCGTAAGCGGCCCCAGTATGGCTTTGTTGGTGAAGTACTAGATTACGACGCGGAACATCAGATTGCCATTGTGCAACAACGAAATAATTTTGGTGTCGGTGATAAAATTGAGTTTTATGGCCCTAATTTTACGCATATTGAACAAACAGTTGAACGTTTATGGGATCAAGACAACGATATTTTGTACCGAGCACCAGACGCGATGATGGTTTGCAAACTACCAGTGAAGCAGCCTGTTAAAGCTGGCGACATGATTCGCAAGCAACGTTGAACTAAGCGGTTGACAAAGTAGCAATAGGCGTGTAAGATAAGAAGTTGCTAAAAACTGTAGAATAGTCTAGCCTGCGATCTATTGTCCGTGGGCGGCATATATAGAAAAAAACAAAAGTAGTCGACAAATATCGTATGATGGCGTCCTATTTTTGGTTTTTTTTTGCCAAAAAACGGCTCAGATTAGCAAATGTAATTTTTATTTAATATTTGTAATACAAATGTCATATTACGTGTAGGCACTACAGAAACCATAGAAGGAGTGAACAATTTGGCAGGCCATTTAGTTAAATACGGTAAACACCGCACTCGTCGTAGTTATTCACGAATTAAAGAAGTCTTAGATCTGCCTAACTTGATCGAGATTCAAAGTAATTCGTATAACTGGTTCTTGGACGAAGGCTTGAAAGAAATGTTCAACGATATCATGCCAATTGATGATTTCGCTGGCAATCTGTCCTTAGAATTTGTTGATTATGAATTATTAGAACCCAAGTATACAGTAGAAGAAGCACGGCAACATGATGCCAATTATTCGGCACCTTTACATGTTACTTTACGCTTAACTAACCATGAAACTGGCGAAATTAAGTCACAGAACGTTTTCTTCGGTGATTTTCCATTAATGACCGACCAAGGGACCTTCATTATCAATGGTGCTGAACGGGTTATTGTTTCCCAGTTAGTCCGTTCACCTGGCGTTTATTACAATAGTGAAGTTGATAAAAATGGTCGCACGATTTTTGGTACAACGGTGATTCCTAACCGTGGTGCTTGGTTGGAATTAGAAACTGACGCCAAAAATATTTCTTATGTCCGGATCGACCGGACACGTAAGATTCCAATGTCCGAATTGGTCCGTGCCTTAGGGTTTGGTTCAGATGACGATATTATTGGGATGTTAGGGAATAACGAAAGCTTAATGCTAACCATGGAGAAGGATGTCCATAAGAATGCGGACGATTCTCGTGTTGAAGAAGCCTTAAAAGATATCTACGAACGACTACGCCCTGGTGAACCTAAAACCGCTGATAGTTCACGTAGCTTATTGAATGCGCGCTTCTTTGATCCAAAACGTTACGATTTAGCTGCTGTTGGCCGCTATAAGATCAATAAGAAATTATCTTTGAAGACCCGTTTATTGAACCAAACATTAGCGGAAACATTAGCTGATCCTGATACTGGTGAAGTTATTGCGCAAAAGGGTGATGTCGTTGATCGTAAAGTTATGGAAAAATTGAGTCCTTATTTGGACCGCGAAGATTTCATGACTACAACTTATACCCCATCTGATGAAGCCGCAGTTACTGAACCAATGATTTTACAAAGTATCAAGGTTGAATCAAAACGCAACCCTGAAGATGTTGTACCAATCATTGGTAACGGTCATATTGAATTGGCTTGGAAGCACATTCGCCCAGCTGATATTATCGCATCGATCAACTATTTCTTGAATCTACAAGATGGTATTGGCTCGACTGATGATATTGATCATTTAGGTAACCGTCGTATTCGTTCCGTTGGTGAATTATTGCAGAATCAATTCCGCATTGGTTTATCCCGGATGGAACGTGTCGTCCGTGAACGGATGTCAATTCAAGATACAAGTACAGTAACACCACAACAATTGATCAACATTAGGCCAGTTGTTGCATCGATCAAAGAATTCTTTGGTTCTTCACAATTGTCCCAGTTTATGGATCAGACCAACCCATTAGGCGAATTAACGCATAAGCGTCGTCTGTCTGCCTTAGGCCCTGGTGGTTTAACGCGTGATCGGGCTAGTTATGAAGTTCGTGACGTGCACTATACCCATTATGGTCGTATGTGTCCAATCGAAACGCCTGAAGGTCCTAACATTGGTTTGATCAATAGTTTGGCTAGTTATGCCGTTGTCAACAAGTATGGCTTCATCGAAACACCATACCGGCGTGTTGACTGGGATACACATAAAGTTACTGATAAAATCGACTATTTAACTGCCGATGAAGAAGATAACTATGTTGTTGCCCAGGCTAACTCATTGCTAAACGAAGACGGTTCTTTTGTTGATGATACTGTTTTGGCACGGCGTGAAGAAGATAACTTGGAAATCCCTGTTGATCGGGTCGATTATATGGATGTTTCGCCTAAACAAGTTGTTGCCGTAGCTACAGCCTGCATTCCTTTCTTGGAAAACGATGATTCTAATCGTGCCTTGATGGGTGCGAATATGCAACGTCAGGCTGTTCCATTGATCAATCCACATTCACCATTAGTTGGTACTGGTATGGAATATAAGGCAGCACATGACTCAGGTACTGCTGTTGTTGCCAAGCATGCAGGGACGGTTGAATACGTTGATGCTAAGCAAGTTCGGATTCGGCGTGAAGATGGTTCTTTAGATAAATACGATTTAATGAAGTTCCGGCGGTCAAACTCAGGTAAGAGTTACAACCAACGGCCAATTGTTAAATTAGGCGATCACATTGATGTTAGCGAGATTTTAGCTGATGGACCAGCCATGGAAAATGGGGAATTAGCCTTAGGTCAAAACCCAATCATTGCCTTCATGACTTGGAACATGTACAACTATGAAGATGCCATTGTGTTATCCGAAAAATTAGTTCGCGAAGATGCTTATACTTCAATTCATATTGAAGAATACGAATCAGAAGCACGTGATACGAAATTAGGACCTGAAGAAATCACTCGTGAAATTCCTAACGTCGGGGAAGATGCCTTGAAAGACCTCGATGAATTCGGGATCGTGCGCATCGGTGCTGAAGTTAAGGATGGCGACCTATTAGTTGGTAAAGTCACACCTAAAGGGGTCACAGAGCTTTCTGCTGAAGAACGTTTGTTACATGCAATCTTCGGTGAAAAGGCGCGTGAAGTCCGTGATACTTCACTCCGGGTTCCTCATGGTGGTGGCGGTATTATTCAAGATGTCAAGATCTTCACTCGTGAAGCCGGCGACGAATTATCCCCAGGCGTTAACATGATGGTCCGGGTTTATATTGCCCAGAAACGTAAAATCCAAGTCGGTGATAAAATGGCCGGCCGTCATGGTAACAAAGGGACAGTTTCAATTGTGGTTCCTGAAGAAGATATGCCATTCTTACCAGATGGCACGCCAGTTGATATCTGCTTGAGCCCAATGGGTGTACCTTCTCGTATGAATATCGGTCAGGTGATCGAATTGCATTTAGGGATGGCTGCGCGGAACTTAGGTATCCATGTCGCAACACCTGTCTTTGATGGTGCCCAAGATTCAGATATTTGGTCAGCTGTTAAGGAAGCCGGCATGGACGATGACGCTAAGTCAGTTCTATATGACGGCCGTACCGGCGAACCATTTGCTAACCGGGTTTCTGTTGGGGTTATGTATTACATGAAGTTAGCCCACATGGTTGACGATAAGATGCATGCTCGTTCAATCGGACCTTACTCACTAGTTACGCAACAACCATTAGGTGGTAAAGCACAATTTGGTGGCCAGCGTTTTGGTGAAATGGAAGTTTGGGCCCTTGAAGCTTACGGTGCTGCTTATACCTTACAAGAAATTTTGACGTACAAGTCTGATGACGTGGTTGGTCGTGTTAAAACTTACGAAGCCATTGTCAAAGGTGAACCAATTCCTAAGCCAGGCGTACCGGAATCATTCCGTGTCTTGGTTAAAGAATTACAATCCTTAGGGCTTGATATGAAAGTCTTAGATGCTGACGATCAAGAAATTGAATTGCGCGATATGGACGATGAAGACGATGAAGTCGTTAGTGTTGATGCTTTGAGCAAGTTCGCTAAAGAACAAGAAGCGCAAAAAGCAAAGAAAGCCGCTGAAGAAGCAGCTAACGCTAGCGGCGACAGCGACAACAAATAGGAGGTCAGCTAAGTGATAGACGTCAATAAATTTGAGAGTATGCAGATTGGTTTGGCATCTCCCGATAAAATTCGTAGTTGGTCTTATGGCGAAGTTAAAAAGCCAGAAACAATCAACTACCGGACATTAAAACCAGAGCGTGATGGTTTGTTCGACGAACGCATTTTCGGACCGACCAAAGACTGGGAATGTGCCTGTGGTAAATACAAACGAATCCGTTATAAGGGAATTGTTTGTGATCGCTGTGGGGTTGAAGTTACTCGCTCTAAAGTACGTCGTGAACGGATGGGCCATATCGAATTAGCTGCCCCTGTTTCACATATCTGGTACTTCAAGGGTATCCCTAGCCGGATGGGCTTAGTTTTAGACATGAGCCCTCGTGCTTTGGAAGAAATTATTTACTTTGCATCATACGTGGTTATCGATCCTGGTGACACCGTCTTAGAAAAGAAACAATTACTGACTGAACGTGAATATCGTGAAAAGTATGACGAATATGGCAAAGGTTTCAAGGCTGCCATGGGCGCTGAAGCAATCAAAGAATTGTTAAACGATGTTGATCTTGAAAAAGAAGTCGGTGAATTGAAGGAAGATTTGAAGACTGCTCAAGGCCAAAAACGGACACGTGCTGTTCGTCGCTTGGACATCTTAGAAGCTTTCCGTCAATCAGGGAACGAACCTAGCTGGATGGTTATGGATGCCATTCCAGTTATTCCACCTGATTTACGGCCAATGGTTCAGTTGGAGGGTGGCCGTTTTGCCACTTCTGACTTGAATGATTTGTACCGGCGGGTCATCAACCGGAATAATCGGTTGAAGCGTTTATTGGACTTAAATGCGCCAAATATTATCGTGCAAAATGAAAAGCGGATGTTGCAAGAAGCCGTTGATGCATTGATCGATAATGGTCGTCGTGGCCGTCCAGTTACTGGTCCGGGTAACCGACCATTAAAGTCACTTTCCCATATGTTAAAGGGTAAGCAAGGTCGTTTCCGTCAGAACTTGTTAGGTAAGCGTGTCGATTATTCTGGTCGTTCGGTTATTGATGTCGGGCCAACTTTGAAATTCTATCAATGTGGTTTACCACGTGAAATGGCGTTGGAATTATTCAAACCATTCGTGATGCATGAATTAGTTAAGCGCGAATTAGCGTCTAACATTAAGAATGCTAAGCGGAAAATTGATCGGCGTGATGACGATATCTGGGATGTTTTAGAAGACGTTATTAAGGAACATCCAGTTATGTTGAACCGCGCACCTACATTGCATCGTTTGGGTATCCAAGCATTTGAACCTGTCTTAGTTGACGGCAAATCAATTCGTTTGCACCCATTAGCTTGTGAAGCTTACAATGCCGATTTTGATGGTGATCAGATGGCGATCCATGTACCTTTATCTGATGAAGCGCAAGCAGAAGCACGTTTGCTGATGTTAGCAGCACACCATATCTTGGCACCAAAAGATGGTAAGCCAATTGCAACACCTTCACAGGACGTTGTACTAGGTAACTATTTCTTAACAACAGAAGAAGCTGGCGTGATCGGCGAAGGGATGATCTTCAAAGATAGCAACGAAGTGTTGATGGCTTTACAAAACGGCTATGTGCAATTGCATACCCGGATCGGTTTAGCAACTAATTCTTTGCCAGACAAACCATTTACACCAGAACAACGCTCAGAAGTTATGATAACGTCTGTTGGTAAAGTCATGTTTAATGAGATCCTACCTAAGGACCTTGTTTACTTGAATGAACCAACTAACGGTAACTTGATGGAAGGTATCGATAACAAGTTCTTCGTTGAACCTGGTACTGATATTAAAGCTTTGTTAGCTGATCGTGATTTAATTTCACCATTTAGCAAAGGTTTCTTAGCTGACATTATTGCCCAAGTCTTTAATGTTTATCGCGTAACTGAAACGTCTGAATTGCTTGATCGGATGAAGACTTTAGGTTACACCCAAGCAACTAATTCTGGGATCACCGTTGGGGTCGATGACGTCAAAGATTTACCAGAAAAACCAGCTTTGGTGGCCGATGCCCATAAACAAGTGGCAACGATCACGAAACAGTTCCGTCGTGGTTTGATTACTGACGAAGAACGTTATCAACGAGTTATCGGTGTTTGGAATGGCGTTAAAGATCAGATTCAGAAACGACTGATGGATAACATGCCTGCCAATAACCCAATCTTTATGATGAGTGATTCTGGTGCCCGTGGTAACGTGTCTAACTTTACACAGTTAGCCGGTATGCGTGGCTTGATGGCCGCACCTAATGGTCAAATCATGGAATTGCCAGTCATTTCTAACTTCCGTGAAGGCTTATCCGTCATGGAAATGTTTATCTCAACCCATGGTGCCCGTAAAGGGATGACCGATACGGCGTTGAAGACCGCTAACTCAGGGTACTTGACTCGTCGTTTGGTCGATGTGGCGCAGGACGTCATTATTCGTGAAGAGGATTGTGGTACTGATCGTGGTTTGGAAATTTCTGCAATCACGGAAGGTAATGAAGTCATCGAACCATTCTATGATCGTTTATTAGGTCGTTACGCGATGAAATCAATCTTCAATCCTGAAACGGGTGAAGAAATTGTTGCTAAGAATAAGATGATCGATGAAGTTATTGCGCAACAAATTATTGATGCTGGGATCAAGACGGTTACGATCCGTTCCGTCTTCACTTGCAACACAGAACATGGTGTCTGCAAGTATTGTTATGGCCGTAACTTGGCAACTGGTGAAACGGTTGAAGTTGGTGAAGCAGTTGGGACTGTCGCTGCTCAATCAATCGGTGAACCTGGTACTCAGTTGACTATGCGTACTTTCCATACTGGTGGTGTTGCCGGTGGTGATATTACCCAAGGGTTGCCACGTGTGCAAGAAATCATGGAAGCTCGTAATCCTAAAGGTTTAGCAACGATTACTGAAGTTACTGGTGAAATCACCGGTATTGATGAAAATCCAGCTGATCATACTAAGGAAATTACGGTTCAAGGTGAAACTGATACACGGACTTATAGCGTGCCATTTACAGCGCGTGTTCGTGTTAAGGAAGGCGATTATATCCATCGCGGTGGCGCTTTAACTGGTGGCTCAATTGATCCTAAACAGTTATTACAAGTCCGTGATCGTCTTTCAACTGAAATTTACATGTTGCGTGAAATTCAACGTGTCTATCGTTCACAGGGTGTTGAAGTGTCTGATAAGCATATGGAAGTTATGGTTCGGCAGATGTTACGTAAGGTTCGGATCATGGATCCAGGCGATACGGAAATCTTACCAGGGACTTTAATGGACATTGCTGACTTCAAACGTCAGAACTACAAGACCTTGGTTGCTGGTGGCATTCCAGCCACTTCCCGTCCTGTCTTGTTAGGGATCACTAAGGCAGCCTTGGAAACTAATAGTTTCTTATCGGCCGCTTCCTTCCAGGAAACAACACGTGTCTTAACTGATGCTGCTATTCGTGGTAAGAATGATCCATTACTTGGCTTGAAGGAAAATGTTATCATCGGTAAAATCATCCCAGCTGGTACTGGTATGGCGAAGTATCGTCATATGGAACCAAAAGGGGTCAATGCTGTGTCACAAAACGTCTACTCGATCAGTGATTTAGAAGAGAAGATGGCTAACGACAATAACAAGCAATCGAAGTAAAAAAAGCTTGATCGACAGTTTAATGCTGTTGATCAAGCTTTTTTGTTTTGGCATAACTGAACTAAAGACTGGAAACCGCTTCAAACTTAGCTTAAAATAAGAAAGATACAGAAGGTTTAGCGATAATATTCGTATTCAAAGTAAAAATGGTGGGGATAAAATATGATTTCTTTGGTTGGAACTGATTTAGACGGGACACTTTTCAATGATCAAAGTCAGGTATCACCGGCTAATCAACGCGCAATTCGTGAAATGAGTGCTCAAGGTGCGCAAATTGCGATTTGCTCTGGACGAACATTGCCGACAGTTGATCAGTTGTTACGGGAAACATTAAAAGTGCCGGGTTACCGGGTATGCTTAAATGGGGCTGTGATTTATGGCCCCGATAAGCAACAATTACAAGCAACAGCAGTACCTAAAGAATTAATTATGCAGGCTTTTAAAATTGCGGTGCAGTGGCAGGTTCGAATGTGTATTTGCGGGTTAGAAGATATGTTGGTGTATGAGCCAGGTACTGCACAAGAACAAAGTACCCGCAATCAACCAGATACGCACAACCGGCAGATTACTGGTTTAGTGGATTTAGAGCATGAATTGTCACAAACAACGACGCAATTTTATAAATTTACGATCAACATGACTCAACATAATTTGTTGGGCGTTCGGCAAGCAGCCAAGGATTTAAAAAAGCTACCGCTACATTTTGTACGTTCAGGCCGCTTTTTCTATGAAGCCACCGCCCCAGGCATTGATAAATCAGCAGGGCTAGCGGTAGTGGCCAAGTACGCGCATTTAGATATGGCCGATTTCATGTGTTTCGGCGATTATGAAAACGATCTGGAAATGCTTCGTGATGTTGGTTACGGGGTGGCGATGGCAAATGCAATTCCCAGTGTTAAAAAAGTTGCTTGGCGTGAAACGGTCGATCATGATCGTGACGGCGTAGCGCGAATTTTAGAACAGGTAGCGCATCAACATCTGGCCATTTAGCTATTCCCAGTAAATAGCCGCTAGATCAGCAACTAACGTGGGGTAATGGTTGTCTGTCGCCAACTGATTATAATCTACTGCTAAGTCTTCTAAAAATTTTGAATAGTTTTGTGCGGTCTGCAAGCGCCGTTCTAATTGAAAAAGATCTTCGCAAGGGATTTGATTGGCAGCGGACCAGCGGACTAAAGCTGGTACAACACGTATGTCTTGATTGACACAATAAAAATCATGATTGTGTGTGCTGATCAACAAAAATAACCAGAAATTTAAATTATTAAGCGGATTGATGGCACCTGGGCTAGCGCTGCGCAACACGCCAAGTTGAATCCCGTTCATGTAGCCTGGAAAAGCGCTGGTAAATTGCTGACCTTGATCATTGTATAAATCAATTTGCTGAGGCTGGAAATCTAGTGTGACATTATTATTTTTCCCGTTACTGATCATCCATAAGCGCGCAAAAAAATTACTAAATTTTCCCAATGGACGTGGATAGCGCTGGCCAGCAATTTTGATAGTTGTTCGTGTCAATTGGCGGTAAATATTTTCGGCATTGTGGGAGCGATTGACTTGGGCATTTTGTTTTAGGGCAGTTGGTACTTTAAAGGTTAGCATTTTTTCAGATCCTTTTTAGGTTTGAAATAGTAAGCGAAGACGTGTGTTCGCAAAATAGAGGCACAGCATAGATAAAGTATGCTGTGCCTCTATTTTTATGTCTAATTACTGGTTAAATTTGCGGAATGGAAGTAGAAATTTAACCCTGGATAGACGTAAATCGTTGTGGAACAGTTGAAAATAATATTATTGCCGTAAAAATTTAGCTGGTTCATCGCTAAGGCTGGTGTGCCAGCAGGTAATTCTAATAACGCAGCATCTTCTGGGGTCAACTTTTCCAATGAAATATAATCCTCACTATTATTAGCGCTAATGCCGTAATTTTCGCGCAGAAAGGAAAAAATGGACTGATTAACGCTGTCAACCGATAGAAACGGGACTTCGCTCCGAACATAGTAGGCTTGTTCCAAGCAGTACAGAATATTGTTTAAGTAACGTAAGCGGATGACGCGATAAAGTTCACTACCATTTTTAATACTCATTCGGCGAGCAAGAGCAGCATCAGCATAGATTTTATCAAAGGTGATCACTTTTGATATTAATTTACCATCAGCGAAATGCAGTGGTTGGCCCGCGCCGACGGATAAATTGATCACGGTTTTTTCCGCTAAGCTAATGTCGTTGACAAAATAGCCACTGCCTTGAACGCGCCGTAGTAATCCTTTCTGATACACAAGATCAATTGCTTTACGGATCGTGTTGCGACTGACGTTATAGCGCGCCATCAGTTGAACTTCAGTGGGCAGCTTCTTATCAAAGAGCCCTTCATTAATGGATTTTGTAATGTCATCTGCAATATCGTGGTACACGGTTATCACCCCAATTGAAAAATTTAATGGTACTTGTAAAATTGGTACCTACGAGTTATACTTTCATTGTAATGAAAGCGGTTGAGATGTCAACTATTTTAGCTTATTTGACGTGTATTAATCAGTTTAAGCGAAAAATTATCACAATGATTGCAACCGCTTCATCTGATGCTAACATAAAATTGCTAGTGGCGCACCAAAATCTTACTTTTTAGCATAACTTTATTTATAGGTAAGATAAGGCACATTGGTAATAAATCGGAGGTCGTGCTGGGCAATAGTTAAATGGTGATAAGGCAAACTTATTTTAAACAAGTCATAGTGTAAACACTAATAATTGAAATAATTCTTGATAACATTGCGGAGGTATGAGTATGAGTGAAGGAATGACAATGCCTAAAGATTTTCTTTGGGGTGGTGCGGTTGCGGCGCATCAATTAGAAGGTGGTTGGCAAGAAGGCGGTAAGGGTGTCAGTATTGCCGATGTCATGACTGCCGGTGCTAACGGTGTGCCACGCCGAGTTACTGATGGTGTTCAACCTGGCGAAGTTTATCCTAATCATTGGGGAATTGATTTTTATCACCGCTATCCAGAAGACTTAAAGCTGTTTGCCGAAATGGGGATGACGTGTTTCCGGACATCAATTGCTTGGACGCGTATTTTTCCTAATGGTGACGAAACTGAACCTAATGAAGCTGGCTTGAAATTTTATGATGATTTATTTACCGAATGCTTAAAAAATGGTATTCAACCAGTAGTGACCTTGTCCCATTTTGAAATGCCATATCATCTAGTTAAAGCCTATGGTGGGTGGTCCAATCGTAAATTGATCGACTTTTTTGTCCGTTTTGCTGAGGTTTGTTTTAAACGTTATCAGCATCAAGTGAAGTATTGGATGACATTTAATGAGATCAATAATCAAACCAACTGGCGTGATCCACATCCGTTATTGCAGAATTCAGGTTTGCAATTAGATGACGCGGCGAATTGGGAAGAGGCGATGTATCAGGCAGCACATTATGAAATGGTGGCAAGTGCGTTAGCCGTTAAATTAGGCCATGCAATTAATCCTGATTTTCAAATTGGGGCGATGCTGGCCATGTGTCCAATTTATCCACTGACGGCTAAGCCAACCGACATTATGATGGCAGAACGTGCGATGCAAACGCGCTACTATTATGGGGATGTGCAGGCACTTGGAACTTATCCGGCTTGGGTAAGTAAGTATTGGCAACGACATGATTTTCAAATTGATATCACTGCTGCTGATCGGGCGGCTTTAAAGGCTGGTACCGCAGATTATATTGGGTTCAGCTATTACATGTCGTTTGTAACTAAGGCAACAAAAGAAAATCCTGATTTTGTTTATGATGAAGCTAACGATTTGGTTAGTAATCCGTACGTTGAAAAATCTGATTGGGGTTGGCAAATTGATCCTGTCGGCTTGCGTTACGGGATGAACTGGATGACTGATCGGTGGCACAAGCCATTGTTTATTGTTGAAAATGGCTTTGGTGCTCATGATAAGCTTGAGGCGGACGGTAGCGTCCATGATCCATACAGAATTAACTATTTCCATGACCATATTTTACAAATGGAAAAAGCCGTCGTTGAAGATGGTGTTGATTTGATTGGCTATACACCATGGGGACACATTGATCTAATTTCAGCAAGTACAGGTGAAATGGCAAAACGTTATGGCTTCATTTATGTTGATCAAGATGATCTAGGTCAAGGCACATTGCAGCGCTCACGTAAAGATTCCTTTTACTGGTTCCAAAAAGTAGTGGCAACTAATGGCGCGGATTTAAGTGTTAGCTAGCTGGACGAGTAAGGTAAGGCGGCAGCGGCTGCCTTATTTTCATTTAATCAACAATATTGGCACCAATATATGGAACTTGTTCCTACCAATATTCAATTAAGCTAAAGTCAATTTAAGCCGTACCAATTACTTTTAATTTATAAAGCAGAAGGTGATAGCATGTTTTCATACCAAGAGGTTCGTTCTCTTAATCAGCTTGAAATGACGGTTTATAAATTCATTATTAGTCATCCCCGCGATGTTGAAGGACTGACCATTCGCCAAATGGCTGAACAAAGTCACGTTTCAGCTACAACGATTCTGCGTTTTCTCAAAAAAGTTGGTTATAGTGGCTTTTCTGAATTTAAATTTGCTTTAAAACAGCAACATCAACAAGAAGCAATCCAGCCAAAACTGCAGGATCTAACACCAATCAAACAATTCTTTGAACAATTAAGTGATCATCATTTTAATCATCAAATTGAGCGCGCTGCAACGATGGCGGCCACTGCCGGAACAACTATCTTTTTTGGCTTGGGGACTAGTGGCAGCTTAGCCCAATATGGTGGACGCTTGTTTGCCAATTATGGAATTTATACGTTGACTGTAGCTGATCCTTTTCGTACACCACCTGGGACTAACCGCGACTTTAGTGATAGTTTGCTGATTTTGTTATCAGTATCAGGGGAAACTGAAGAAGTGTTGCAGCAAGCAAGATTCTATAAAGAGCATGGGGCAAGTACATTAGCAATTACAGCGGATGCTTATTCAACGTTGGCTCAATTAGCAGACTTTGATATTACGTATAATGTGCCCCAAATACAAGATGTGCAGGGCTACATGTCGAACCCAGCTGCCCGTTGTATTTTTACTTGAACAAATTGCGCAACAAACCTATCGTAAAATGGCGACCACTTAATCTTTAAAGCAACGGAATATGTTCCAATTATGGAACATATTTTTTTGTACAGTACATTTTCTAATTGTCGGTAAAAGTATATACAACTATTTCTACTGGTGGTACATTTAATTACGTTGAAAGCGCGTTCAATTCGCACATTTCAATAATAATGTTACCCGTGATCAATTTTAATTTATTGAGTAAATTGCCATTTATAAAATTACGGGTAACAAAAAATGGGGGTATTTATATGAGCGAGAAGAAGTCCAGCTTTGTGCAAGATCGATTAATACCACTTACTGGTAAGATTGCTTCTTCACGTCATCTAGTTGCATTACGGGATGGGTTTGCGTTAGTTATGCCACTGATCATTATTGGGTCTGTGTTCATGATCATTAGTAACTTTCCAATTCCAGCCTATCTTACTTGGATGACGTCTGTCTTCGGTCCTAATTGGGCAACAGTGGTTGGTTGGGCGACCAATGCGACTTTTTCAATTATTGGGATGGTTGCCGTTATTGGGATCTCTTATCGTTTGGCACAATCGTACAAGGATGTTGATCCGTTAGCTGCCAGCATGATTGCGTTAGGGGCATTCATGTTAACAATTCCGCTAACGATCGACAAGACTGGTGCGGCCTTTGTACCATTAGCGCAACTTGGTTCAGTTGGGTTGTTTGAAGCCTTACTGATTGGGTTATTCATCACTGACTTCTACGTCTGGATGATGCATAAAAATTGGCAGTTCCATATGCCAGATACTGTACCACCTGCAGTCGGAAATGCTTTTTCTTCACTGATTCCTGGGTTCGTTGTTATTATCGTTATGTGGTTGATCCGCTTAGGTATTAGCTTCACTTACTTCGAAACGATTCCTAATGTGATCACAGTTATCTTGACAAAACCTTTGACTGCAGTTGGGGGCTCTGTCTGGGGCGCATTAGTTGCTGAATTCTTTGTTTCCTTCCTTTGGTTATTTGGGATTCACGGTGCTAACGTTGTCGGCGGCATCATGGCACCGATTTGGTTAGGCCAGATGGCACAAAATGCTGATGCAGTTAAGGCGCATAAAGCTATTCCAAACATTGTTAACCAACAGTTCGTTGATAACTTTGTTCATGCCGGTGGTTCTGGTGAAACGATTTCCTTAGCTTTAATGATGTTATTCTTAGCTAAGTCAGCCAACTTGAAAGCCATTGGTAAATTGGCCGGTGCACCTGCATTATTCAATATTAACGAACCAATTATGTTTGGGATGCCAATTGTCTTGAACCCAATTATGGCCATTCCATTCATCATTGTTCCGCTGGTCACGGTTGTTGTCACATACTATTCAATGAAATTTAGTTTAGTTGCCAGGACGATGGGTGTCGCCGTACCATGGACAACACCACCAATTATCTCTGGGTGGCTGGCTACAGGTCATCTATCTGGTGCTGTTTTACAATTAGTTAACTTTGTGATTGGCGGCGCTATCTACTTCCCATTCTTTAAGATTGCTGATCGCCAAGCTTTAAAGTCCGAAGCTAAAATGGCTGAAGAAGAAGCTGCTCAAGCTGCTACAGCTAACAACTAAGCTAACAGGGCTACTTTGAAAATCTGTCGGCAATTACGGCAGATTTTTTAGTTATATGTGCCTAAAATCGTCTGAATAAGGTATCATAAGCGTATGTGAGATGAAAACGGGGGTTAGATTATGAGTAAACATAAACAACCGGCTAGCCCACAAGCTGAGGCCGCTGCACAAAAAAACGTTGCTGCAATTTTAGACAATATGCACCGCAATCAAAAAACAATTGCTGGTTTACCAAAATGGGCCCACGAGCTTGCTTACCATCGATTCGGTTGGACGGAATTCATTTCTTTTATTCCCTTAATGATTATCACCTTAACGTCACCATTGCTATCCAGTCAGGTTCCAATGGGGGATGGACTGCTTATTAATAAAAATGCGCTGTTCATTATTCCGTTCGCTGGGTTATTGATTTCAGCGGGATGTTACTTTAATGTGAAAATTCGCCGTAAAGGGGAGCGCATTGAGGACGTGGATCATTTTGCCATGAATGAAGTCTTTACACTATTATCCAATGTTGTCGTTGTGATCATTTGTTCAGCTGTGTTGTTGTACCAACTATTCCGTGCGTTTACTGCATGAATATAATTGAGATACTCCAATTGGGGTATCTTTTTTTGTGGTCTTAGATCAAATAATAAAGCCAAACACCGCAGCTTAGGTAGGGAATAAACGGCAAGCGGCGATGCTTAAACACTGGATAGCCAATAAGCGCAAGTAAGCAACCAAATAGCAATATGTGACTACTTGCAGCTACACCGTGTAGTAGGGTTAGACTAGCTAATAACGCCACATCGCCACTACCAAGGCCATGCGAGTAATAAGCAAATAACCCGAGACCAGCGGCAAAAAAAATAGCGTCGCTGAAAAAAAGCGTTGTCGGATTAAGTAGTATCATGAGTAAGAGCCAGGGAATAAACAAAATTGGAAATAGGAGTTGTTGCCGAATGTCGATCCAACTAAATAAGAAGAGACCGGCAAATAAAATGCTCATGGTTAATAATTGCTGATTGGATGTTGTCGTTAGCCAAGTAAACAATCCTAAGCAACCACCAATAATTTCTGCCACCCAGGCGGTAATTGGAATTGTCGCATTGCAATAATAGCAGTGACCATGCAGAAGAGGATAATTGAGTACTGGTAATAATTGCCACCAGGCTAGTGTATGCTGGCAAGTTGAACAATGTGAACGTGGAAAGATGACTGATTGATTATCGCAAAGCCGCTGAGCGCATAAAAATAAACCAGACGCCAAACTAGCACCAAAACAAAAGATTAAGCTGTATAATAGAAGAAATTGCAAAATATATCTCCAATCGTTAGTTTTTTTGCGTTAAGCGACTTATTAGGTTGTTCTTTTTTGGGCCGCTATATTTAAACTACGTCATTTTTATTATTTTGTTTGTGTTAGCAGTAAAAAAATTCCCCGAATTGTCAACCCAAGTGCAACACTTACTAGAATTAACTTATAATTGGTCTA
>NZ_RHOF01000065.1 GCF_003946445.1 Loigolactobacillus jiayinensis
ATAACTCGGACACAGACGGTGATGGCGTTGATGATTCTGATGACGTAAACCCAACTGATCCTGATATCTCTGACGGTAGCGATGATCCAGATTCAGATGGTTTAACTTCAGAAGAAGAAAGTGAAGCAGGCACTGACCCAGATAACTCGGACACAGACGGTGATGGCGTTGATGATTCTGATGACGTAAACCCAACAGACCCTGATATCTCTGACGGTAGCGATGATCCAGATTCAGATGGTTTAACCAGCGAAGAAGAGTCTGAAGCGGGCACTGATCCAGACAACTCCGATACTGATGGTGATGGCGTCGATGATTCTGATGACGTGAACCCAACTGATCCCGATATCTCTGATGGTTCCGATGATCCAGATTCCGA
Source organism: Loigolactobacillus jiayinensis (assembly GCF_003946445.1). GTDB lineage: Bacteria > Bacillota > Bacilli > Lactobacillales > Lactobacillaceae > Loigolactobacillus > Loigolactobacillus jiayinensis. Next base: position 380 of record NZ_RHOF01000065.1, read on the forward strand.
TAACTTAACTAGCGAAGAAGAAAGTGAAGCCGGAACTGATCCAGATAACTCAGACACAGACGGTGATGGCGTTGATGATTCTGATGACGTGAACCCAACCGATCCTGATATCTCTGATGGTTCCGATGATCCAGACTCAGATGGTTTGTCCAATTCTGAGGAAACAGTCAATGGCACTGATCCAGATAACTCCGATACAGACGGTGATGGTGTTGATGATTCCGATGATGTGAACCCAACGGACCCAACAATTTCTGATGATCAAGATAAATCAGATTCAGGTGATGCGACTAATAATGGTGGATCGACAGCTGGAACAGGTTCAAATAACTCGGCTAATACGGGTTCAACTGGATTTAATACCAGCAGTACTGGGACACCATTCGCTAATACCGCTACTGGCACTCAGAAAGCAGCTATTAGTGGTACCAATACGGCAACTAACAGCCATGGTCAATTACCACAAACAGGCGAAACAACGAATAAGACTCTAGGCATTGTTGGTTTGATGGCGACTCTAGCCGGACTGTTCGGTTTGGCAGGTACACGGCGCAAGAAGCGCGATGAAGAGTAAATAATCAACGCCGTAGCGAAGAAGCGCAAAATCGAACTTGGTTTTACGCTTTTTTGCTGCACAAACAGTATAATAAATAGTAAATAATAACTCGGATTTTTGCGTCTAATGGTCTGATTGAATAGATCAACGACTTAATTTGTGAAGGAGCAGTGCAATGTTTTATTTTGTTAATCAAAATGTATCTAAGCGTATTACCGGAATTGAAAGCGCGCAACTGAAGCGGCTACACATGCTAAAACGACACGCAACCGCCGCACGCTTAGTCACAGTGGCGTACGATCCAACGTATGCACAAAATGTCGTGACTTATCAGCTACAGCCAACTGATGTCGCTAATATGTATGACTATCTTTGCGATATTAAGCTGCAATTACCACAACCGCTAATGTTGCCGCAATTTAGTTTTCCGGATCTGATCCAACGGGGGGCTAACTTCTATGATGCGCAGCAGCAATTAATGGTCAAGGTAGTGACTGGGCCTAGCGGTGACGTGCGGCAAGTTAATTATTACGGTAAAAACAAGCAAACTGTACAGGCCGAATTCTACGATGTGCGCGGCTTTAAATCCAGTCTTACCCTTTATGACCAGCAATTGCGCATGACACAGCGATTGTTTTTTGATCAGCAAGGCCAGACGCGCTTGTTATTCTTTTTCCGCAAAGGGCAGCAGGGTAAGCAAGTTGTACGCGCAATTCAATATTATGCGGCGGATGGACGTTGGCGTCATTTTGCGGATGAAACCGAGCTGCAGCGTTATTTTCTGGATCAATTAAATCAAACGACGGCGGAAAATATTTTTGTCGCTGATCGCACCGCGCGGGTCGGTTGGGCGATTGCTGCCATGCGAACTAAGGCGTTTAAATTGGTGCACATTCATAGTGTGCACGTTAACCGCAATGACCAGCCACAGAGCAATGATTTCAATTCGAATTACCGCTTTGCCTTTAAAAATCTGCAGTTGTGGAATGGGCTGATTGCCAGCACGCACGCGCAAGTGGCGGATTTGCGGCAGAAATTTCCGCAAACCAATGTGTATCGAGCGTCGGTCAGCATTATTCCTAAGCAAGTGTTGCAGCGAGCGCCGGTTGCCTTACAACAGCGTCATCGCTTTAAGCTAATTGCAGTTGCCCGCTTGAATCCAGAAAAACGGATCGATCAAGTTGTACGAATTTTTGCCTTGATCCACGCGCAGTTGCCCGAAGCAACGCTAGATATTTGGGGCTTTGTGGTCGATAAAAAAATGGTGCAGCGTCTAGAAAAGCAAATTAAGGACTTAGATTTAGAATCTGCTGTGCAATTAAAGGGGTACGCCACTGACATGACCGCAATTTACGATCAGGCGCAAGGTTTGTTGATCACCAGTCGCTACGAAGGAACTGCGCTCGTGATTGCGGAAGCATTGGCGCACGGCGTTCCGGTAATCGCCTATGATTTCCATTATGGCCCGCAGGAATTCATTAATAATGGTGAAAATGGCATTATTGTTCCTGTGGATGATGCCGCTGCAGCAGCTGAGAAAATCGTCAACATGTTAGCCCACGATGACCAGTGGCAACAGATGAGCCAGGCGGCGTACCGACTTAGTTGGCGTTCTAGCGAGGATGAAGTCTATAAATCTTGGCAAAAGATTGCCGCCGCCAGTCAAACTTTTTATCAAGAAGGTGACCACTAATGGATTATTTCTTAAATGGACTTTTAAGCCCAAGCAATACTGCTATCGAGCAAAATATGTTACGCCGGTTGACCTTATTTCAGCAATTAGGGCGTTCTGCTAAGGTTGTCTTGTGCGCCTACTCGACTAGTAGCGCCGCGTATGTACAACAGCATCATTTAAATGATACGGTTATCAGTTGCTTTGACTGGTTGCAAGAAGTGGCCACGTGGCAGGGTAAGCCGTTGCGGCGTGATGACTTAACGACATTGGATAATTATCAACGCACCAACGTTAAGGAAGGTTATTTATATTTAGCGGGCACACATTTATTGGCTCGTAGCAAGGTGAACCAACATGGCGAAATCATGCGCGTCACTTACTACGATGATACTGAACGGCAGCTGGAAATCGATCATTATGATAGCCGCGGCTTTTTATCGTGCAAACAACTTTTTGATGTGAATCAGCAGTTAGTCGGTGAACATTATTTAAATCCGGCTGGTCAGCTATGTTTGACCATCACTTACGCCCAAAAGCGGCCGGTGCTGTACCATTTAGTACGGCGCCAACAATTATTCACCACCCAGCAAGACTTTTTACAGTATTGCCTAGGCCAAATGTTGCCGGATGCTGATGTGGTGGTGGCTGAACGGCGCGAATATGATGCCTTACTGGCAAAAATTGTGTGCCGCCTGCGGGTTGTGCGGTTGTACAATGCTGCTTATCAAGCTGATGTGGCGGTCGCTGATTTATTTTTGGCTCGGAAAGCGGCACAATTGACTAACGCTAAGATGCTGTTGCTCGACGAATATACAGCACCAGTTGCTGATTTAAAGGGACAATGGCAAAAAATTCTCAATCAAAACTAAAATTACGCTAAGTTTTTTCTTATCTATTTGTTATGCTAATGGTAACGAGTGAGCTGAATCATATTGATTGCTATCTTTTGACGAAAGTGGTGCGTAGCGATGGAAGTGTTTGATCTATTAGAGCGAGTAGAGCAGCGGCAGGCGAGGATCATCCAACAGTTGATCGATCATCCGGGTCAACAAGACTTAACGACCATTGCCGCTACTATGCAGTTAGATCGTAGTACCTTGCGTGCTGATCTAATGGTCATTCAACAGTTGTTTCAGCAATTGGCTGATCCACTTAAATTACAGCTTGAGCATAATCAAGTTCATTTGGTCAGCACTGGTCAAATTTCCGCAGCCCGTATTTATTATCATGTTTTGCAATCGGCAGTTAAGTATCAATTGTTACTGTATCTTTTACAGCATGGTACGACCAGCAAGATTCGCTTGGCTGACCATTTAGCTATTAGTGTCTCTACGCTTAATCGTCGGATCCATGAACTGAATGACTTGTTAGCTGAATATCAGATACAAATAAAAAATGGCCGGTTAGTTGGTGTTGAAAGTCAGATTCGGTACTTTTACTTCCATTTATTCTGGTTTGCGCGACCCTTTGAATTGAATAAGCAAGAAATGTCTGATGGTGTGATCGACACAGTTTTGGCAAAAATAACGACTAGTTTTGGCCATCCGTTTACGGAAGCTGGAATCATGAAAATTCGGATATGGTTGTTTATTTCAGAGAAGCGGCGCAAGGTTAACGAGTTAACCAAAGTTGCGTTTTTTGCTGAACCAATTGACATCACGGCAACCTCGGTTCGCCTGATGCAAGTTTTTAGTGATCCGTATTTTGAGCAGCATTTGTTTAACCATAATCGTAATGAACGAATTCTGTTGTATATGTTTGTCCAAGGTGGGCTCGTTTTAGATACACACAATCAGGAAGCACAGACACTGATTGCGGGTGCAACACAGCAAGCAGATATTAGGCAACTGAATCAGCGCTTTCTGCAGATCACACAACAATATTTTGATTTCACGCAGTTGGCACCGACGTTTAAACATTATTTAATTAATACATTGACGCAGATCCACTATAATTTCAGCCATTTTCAAGGGCTTTTTTACACGACGGCGTACGCTGATTCAACGATGCTTAATGCCCAGTTAGCCACAGTGTATCACCAATTATTGCAGGTGACAGCTGAGCAAGCGCCTAGATTTACGCGCTATTTGGCGTGGCGCTACCTGCCTTTGCTATACTTAATGATGCATGCCAGTCAGGTGCATTTGCGGGTTGGCTGTGATTTTGCGGTAGAAACATCCCTGGCCACCGCCAAAATGGATCAGATTCGTGCAGTATTACCGTTGAATATCAAGGTTGATCTGCGGCGGTATAACACTGATAGCGCTTATGATTTAGTGCTAACAGATATGTCTAAAACTTATTTAAAAATACCGGCTAAGCGGGTTTTTATCTTTTTAAACTTACAAAATGAAGTTGATCTGCCTGCGCTGAAAGCCTTTCTCACGGATCATTATTTTGCTAAATTATTTGGTCAGCAGCTTCAGAAATAAGGCAGTTGTGCTGTTTAATGGCCGTCGAATAGTCTAAAGCGGCTTTGGCACTGCATAACAGGCGTCGGAAGATTTAAATAGGTCGTTACCGATACAAGTCGTTGCTGTTGCAGCGGCTTTTTTTGTTACCAGTGATTATAAAATAACGTATGGTATGATAATTAGTAGGAGGATTATCATGTATATGGTGAGTACGGCGCAATTTATAGTTAGTGATCTAGTGGTGAATTTTTGGCTGATCGTTTTGTATCGCCGAATGACGCAGCAGAAGCAACGTCTATTAATGACGCTTATTCTTGCGTTTGCGGGTGCGTGGATCGGTTTGTTCATGGTGGATGCGGTGGACGCGGTATTTTTATTGATTTTTGGGCTTTATCGCTTGGTCCGAAAGTGTAAGTGGTATTCGTTTCATACGTTGGTCTTCATTTTTATTTTAGCTGTTGATATGCTACTGGCGAATTGTAGTACCTATCTCGGCAATTTATTCTTTGCTAAACCGACGTGGCCTAGTGAAATATTAACTGCAGTGATCAATTCATTGTTGTACCTAGCCTTACTACTAGGTTATCCGCTAGTTGAACCGACAATTCAGCGTTTTAAAAAGACGATGATGCAACCGCAATTATTAAAAGTCGTGATCAATTTTGCGTTGATCGTTTTTTTAACGTTTCAGTTTGTGCAGATGACCGCAGACGTTTTAGATATTGCAGTTTTCTTACAGTGGCTTTTAATTATTTTCATGGCGTTTTTTATCGCGGCAACGATTGCGGTGATGGTTTATTTTATTCGTGCTTACCAGGTCAGCTTACAGCAAAAAGCGGCGGCGCAAGCGCAGACTAATTTGACTAAGTATACCGATGAGCTAGCGGCTAATTATCAACAATTACGCAAATTCAAGCATGATTATCAAAATGTTTTGTTATCGTTAGGTGGCTACATTGAGCGAACCACTGATTCAGAGTTGAAGGACTATTATCGGCAAATTGTGACGCAGACTAATCAGACGTTAGCCCAGGACAATTTACGTTTTGCTGGCTTGGAAAAATTGCGGGTGCCAGCGTTACGTAGTTTAGTGTATCAAAAATTGGCAATGGCGCGGCACTTACATATTAATGCGGCCTTAGAAGTTCGTGACGTGATCAATGCCGTTCCAGTGGACACGGTTAACTTAGTGCAGGTGCTGGGAATCCTGTTCGATAACGCTTTGGAAGCAACACAGCAACAAGAACAAGGTATGTTCCGTGTCGCTTTTATTCGTTTCAGTGCTACTGAGTTAGAAGTTGTGATCCAAAATACGTTAACCGCGGCGGTGCCAATGAATAAGCTTTTCCAAAGTGGCTATACGACTAAGGGCGCTGACCATGGGCTTGGTTTAGCAACTGTCAAACAGATAGTTGCAGCAACACCAAATATGGCGTTGACGGTGCGCCAACTAACCGGTAAATACCAAGTAATTATTGATTTAGTGGGGAGTGACTAGCGTGCTACCGATTTACATTTTAGAAGATGATTTACAACAGCGCCAAAGCTATCAACAGCTGATCACCAATTATATTTTGATGGAAGCTTTAGATATGCGGGTTGTCTTGGCTACCGCATCGCCAACAGTATTATTAGAGCAACTCGAAGATCAGGCCGGATTATTTTTCCTAGATATTGAGCTAGCCGGCGCTGATTTAGATGGGCTCCAAGTGGCGGAGCGGGTGCGGCAACGGCTTGATTTTGCAGAAATTGTTTTTGTGACCATCCATGACGAAATGGCGTATTTAACTTTTTAACGCAAGGTGGAACCCTTAGATTACATTGTAAAAGATCAAGGCGCAACAGCAGTAGCGGCTAGAATTCGTACTGATATTCAGGTAACCAATCAACGCTACCGCAAGCGCTTAGTCACCACGCCGAAATTATTCAGCTATCAAATTGGGTCACGCGTTTATAGTCTGCCTTTAGCTGATGTGCTCTATATCGCAACCGTTGCTGGACAACCAGGCAAACTGGAAGTGCACACTAGCAATGGCATGGTGGAATATAGCGGCAACCTTAGTCAATTAGCTGCTAAATATGATCAATTATTTCGTTGTCATAAAAGCTGGTTAGTTAATCCAGCGCAAGTGGCTAGCTACGATATGAAAAAGCGGCATTTGGTGATGCGTGACGGTAGCCAGTGTGAAGTTTCGTTTCGCAAAGAAAGTCAGATGCGCCAGTTATTGATCAACGATAATCGGTCAATCAACGACGTTAATAATTAATTGTGTTACGACCGGTTAGTTTGCTTTATGCTGAGGCTGTAACGAGGTGACGGATGATGACCAAGCAGGTTAAGGTGCAACAATTAGAATTGCTAACAAAGTGGGCACTAGCTGATCCGGCAATTAATACTGATGTTGAATTGGTGACACTATTACGTGAAATTCAAGTAGCAGCAGTTAAGGGGCAATTATTTTACGATGACCGGCAACAATTTCAGCCACTAGTTAGTCGCTACACACGGCAACATCAGATGCGGACGCCAACTGTTCTAACCAAATTATTAGCTTTAGTGCGTACACCAAGGGCTTGGTCAGGTTTGTAGAAGGTGGGGAAATAAAGATGAAATGGTATGCTGGCGGTGGGGAACGCGGCCAGGAAGCGGTTAGCTTGACGGCTGAGTTAGTTGAACATTTGAATAATGAGCAAGAATTACCTTTGAAGCAATTGTTACTTGAATTTCATCAAGAGCTAAGTCAGCGCGGACAATCGATTCCGTTTATTTTAAGTCGAATGAACGTGGCGATTGCTAAAGTGATACGCGAGAATCAAATCGTAGTTGATGCAGAAAACGAGCAGCGATTAAAAGCGTTAGTAGCGTTGAGTCAGATTCGGTATGGGTACTAATGATCCGCAAAATTAGCGCCAATTTAGCGATTGGGGCAGGTCTATTTTTACTACCTTTTGTGATCCAGTTTAATGGCATTGGTGTAGTTGTATCAACGGCTAACGGCTGGATAATATTGCCGCTGGTGCTTATTTTTGCCGGCTTAATTTGGTTGCTATTAAAAATCAGTCGCCAATTATCATTTGAGTTGTTGGCAGCACCATTTACTGGGCGAATGGTATTGGGGGCCATACTGATAGCAGTGCTGCTGACGACCATTGCGCTTGGGTTAGACTATTTATGGCCAAGTAGCCATAGCAATAATCAATATCTTAGCCAGCAATTTTTGAGTCCTGATCATTTGCACTTTTGGATAACCGTTGTGACGGTCAACTTGACTAGCCCGGTGCTAGAAGAAGTTGTATTTCGGGGTTTAATACTGCAATTCATTCAAAAAATAAGCCATTCTGCAGTTGCGGGCTTAGTGATTGCGGCTGTCTTTTTTGCTTATTCACATAATGGTGATCCGCTTGATCCAGTGTATTTGATCGATGGTCTGGGACTCGGTTATTTATTTTTGCGGACACAAAATATTGGTGCCACGATTATTTGCCATCAGGTAATGAATTTATTAGCAACGCTGCAATTATTTATGTAAGGGGTCTGATAATCAGTGAACGAAAAGGAACAAGCCTTATTTGATCTAATTAGCCATGCCTATGTGGATAGAGCGGATAGAGCGGACATCTGTTCTTGCTCAAGCATTACGTCAACAGGGTGGGGCACTTAATGAAGGCAAGGATTATAATTTAATTTGTGTCAAATTAAGTCATGAAATTACTAATTATCTAGTAACGCATAAGTTTCAAGCGCCACAAAGTTTACTAGATTTGGCCAAAACGGCTGAGCATGGTGCAGCGGATTATCGCGGTGCAATGTCTGCTAGTGTTTGGCTGAAATTATAAAGTGAGCGCTTGGATTAATTGTATTAGAGGAGGGATGCTGGGATGAAACCAGATAAAGCACAAGCTAAACAAATAATTCATGAATTGTATAACAGTTTAGAGCACAATTCAGCACCAGGGATTGCCGCTGTTCGTGAGGCGTTATTGACGGTTTATACTAAAACGGATCAAACTGATAACATTGAGCCACTGTACAGTCGTTTAGTTAATTTGATTTATTCACAAGGCGCGGCTGCACCACTGGGTTTAACCCACGATCAAGAAAAGTTAGTCCGTGATTTAGCTGATATCGGTAAGCGTGCCGGACCAGCTGGTGGTGCTTTTATGGCTTATGGAAATAAGGATTCGTTTCTGTAGGTGGCGTGATTTTATTTTATGAAGCGTTATAAGCGTGCATAAAATATCGAAAATCGGCAATTTCACTTTTTGTGAAGTTGCCGATTTTATTTTAGAATTATTTTTGGATAGTTCTGCTGATTATGTTTATTTTTGGGCCTGTAAATCAGTTTTCTTTCTTTAAGTCCTTAATATGGTTAAATAGTTATATAAAGCGGGTAAGGTTGATGCAATCAAGAATCCAGAGTTTGCTGACTGGTTAGATGGTGAAGGTGATGACTACTAGTCCCATGTCAATTTACTTGGTTAATGTGCCATTTGATGAACAGTCGGGCAAGAAATTCCGTCCAGCAGTAGTTTTAGCACAGGCAGATAATTCCGTTTTAGTTTTTTGGTTTATGCTTTTCAGTGGTGAGTGCAAAAAGATAAGTAAAGTTGCTAACTATAATCAGATTGGCGGCTATTTGTTTAATCATCGATTTTCCGAATTCGGGCTAAATTAATCAGATACAGTGCAACACCGAAAAAGATACCGGAGAAAAATGAGCTTTTAAGATTGCTAAACGCCGCAACAAATTCACTACTAAGATATGCTGACTTGATCACGCCATGCTAATTTTGGCCAAGCATCTACCGTACAGATTATTAATAATCATTAAAATTTCATTTTTCGGGCTAGTGTTAACCGTATTTCTATGTTAAATTAAGCTAAAGCTGATTATTAGTAATTTGAATCTAAACCCGTTATGCTTGTTGAGCAAGGAGGTTGATGTAATTGACATTTTTATTGATCAAGATTTTCTGGAGCATTAGTGCCTTTGCCTCCTTACTTTTAGGTTTGGTCGGTATGGTTTTTCCAATCATCCCCGGGATTCCGTTTTTCATTCTGGCCTTAATTAGCCTTGAAAAGCTATCGCCACGGTTCAAGCAGTGGTTATTACAAACGCGGCCAGTGATTTGGTTGCAAGCAAAGCAGCCTAAGTTAGCCAGCTGGTTGATTAGATAATGAAGTATTTTATTTTTTAAAATTAATTAAATGTAACTACAGCTGTTAACGCTGACTTTCTGAGTTGGTGTTAGCAGCTTTTTTATATTCCGCTAATTACCGGCCGAATTCTCAGCAATTTGCTTGTTTGTGTATCACTTTATGATACACTAGAAATAATGGTTGTTGTGAACGTATCCAAAAGTGAGAAGGGGTAACCATTATCGTGAAACGAATCGATCGGATTTACCAGCAAGTGGTCACAATTTCCCAACAGCTGACGGCGGCGGATGTGGCCCAGGGTGCTGGGGCAACAACAAAACAGTTGGTGGCAGATCTAGGGATCGTGCGGCCAAATGTGTCCAAAGCGCTGAATGATTTAGTACGTACGGGTAAATTGACTAAGTTAGTAGGGCGGCCAGTGCGTTACTTAACGCCGGAGTTGGCGCAACAACAGCCGGTAGCGACGGTTGCTAAAGTGGCACCACAACCGCAGCCAGTTGCAATTGCACCAACGCAAACGGATTTTTTCGACAAAATGATTGGTGCGCAGGGCAGTTTGAAAAATCAGGTAGAACAGGCTAAGGCGGCAATGCTTTATCCGCCGAAAGGGTTAAATACGTTGATTATTGGGCCAACTGGTTCTGGGAAAACGTTCTTTGTCCATGGGATGTATCAATTCTCGTCGGTCCACAAAATTATTGATGATCAGAAGCCGTTGATCACCTTTAACTGTGCTGATTATGCCCATAACCCAGAGTTACTGATGTCGCATTTATTTGGCTACACCAAAGGCGCTTTTACAGGTGCTAATGAGGATAAAGACGGCTTGATCCAAGAAGCAGAAGGCGGGATGCTGTTTCTTGATGAAGTTCATCGCTTGCCACCTGAAGGCCAAGAAATGATTTTCTATTTCATGGATCATGGCACGTATAGTCGCTTAGGTGAAACGGCAAAAACGCATCATGCCAACGTCCGCTTAGTTTGTGCAACCACGGAGAATCCGGAAAGTAGCCTGCTGGAAACGTTTGTTCGGCGGATTCCGATCACTATTCAATTGCCATCATTCAATCAGCGGCCGGCTAAGGAACGGCTGCAGTTGTTGCAATCATTATTTTCCTTAGAAGTTAATCGCATTCATAAACAAGTTCAACTCAGTGAAGATGTCGTTAAGGCCTTGTTAGGCAGTGTTACTTATGGGAACGTTGGCCAGTTGAAGTCGAATATTCAATTGGTGTGTGCGCAAGGCTTTTTGCGCCATATTCAGTCCGATGAGTCGATCATGATCACCGCAGAAGATTTGCCAGCGACGATTCAGTCTGGAATCGCAACATTGGCCTCTAACCGAGAAGAGCTCAGTGAAGTGACTAAATTATTGGAGCCAGTAATGGTGATCGGGCCGGAACAAACTTCCGCGACATTACAGCAGGATGCCTACGAGTTACCCTATAATTTATACGAAATTATTGGCGATAAGGCAGCAATTCTCAAGTCAGAAGGCTTGGACCAAGATCATATCAATAATTTTATTACCACTGATATTAATTTACATTTGAAATCATTTTACCGTGAATCGGCGATCGATGAGCAGGCGGATAATAAGCTAGCCGAAATCGTTGACCAGGATATTATTGACTTGACCAAAGAGATTCAAGGCAAGGTGCAGCAATTATTAGGTTATACGTTTAAGCGTAATTTTGTTTATGCCGTTAGTTTACACATTAGTTCTTTCGTCAAACGAATTCAGTCCGGTAAGTTAGTTCGCAACATCAGTGAGGATTTAAAAGGGATGGTGGCTGATTACCAGAAGGAATTGGAAGCTGCTTATGTAATCAAACAGGAACTTGAAGCACACTATAACGTTCCAATTCCAAAATCCGAAGTGTATTACCTAACGATTTTGTTGGCGTCATTACGTTCGACCCAAGTCGCCGGTAAAGTTGGCGTGGTGGTGGCTGCGCATGGTAGCAGCACTGCGTCATCAATGGTGCAAGTCGTTAATAAATTATTATCGGCTGACAATTTATTGGCTTATGATATGCCAATTGAAATGAGTCCAACAGTTGCTTACCAAGGAATCGTTGAGCGTGTACGTCAAGCTGACAACGGTAATGGCGTCATTTTACTGGTAGATATGGGCTCACTGTCAACTTTTTCCGAGCGTATTTTAAAGGAAACGGGTATTACAGTGAAAACGATTGATATGGTAACTACGGCCATGGTGCTGGAAGCCGTGCGTAAAACGGAATTAATCGATAACGATCTGGATATTATCTATCATGAATTAAAAGAATTTCACGGCTATTCCAAAGTCAATGTTGAGACCTTACCGTCAGTTAAAGCGTTGGCGATTGAACCAGAAAAGCAACAGTTGCCGCGAGCAGTGGTAGCGATTTGCTCCACTGGTGAGGGGACGGCAGTACGGATCCAGAAGATGATTGAGCAGCAATTAGCTGAACAATTGATCGATGATGTGACGGTGATTCCGATTTCAGTAGTTAAGATGAAACAAACACTGTATCAGTTGAGCCAAGAGTATCATATTATCGCAACAACCGGCATCGTTAAACCTGACTTACAAGTGCCATTTGTGGCGTTGGATCGTTTACTACAAGACGATGGCCACGATTTCTTCGAGCAGGTTATTGCTGAAATCGATAACGAAGAATTACAAGCAGGGACGCCTAATTTAACCAAAGAGTTGTGTGAATCATATATGAAGGATTATTTCTTGTATCTGAATCCACATAAGTTGATCGATGTGTTGTGGAATTATTCTGAGACACTGAGTGATACACTAAAAATAACGTTTACCGAAACTTTTCGGATTGGCTTAATTTTGCATATTGCAGGCGCTTTGGAACGTACTTTATTACGGCAAACGGTTACTGCACCGCTATCTGAGCGTAACACCATTACGCAATCGCCATATTATCACGCCATTCAGGTCAGTAATGCGATTCTTAAGGATCAGCTGAAATTAGCCTTAGATGATGACGAAATTTACTATGTTGAACAACTTTTCGATACACAAGCACAAAAAAACGTCTCTTAAGGAAAAATTAAGGTGTGATACACAAAAACAATAGTGTATCGCGCCTTTTTATGTGCCCAAAAAGCAGGTGGTATAGACATTTGTAAGCGATACACAAAAGTTGGCACGGTAATTGCTTATATATTAAGTGTAAGGCTAAAGTATGAGACCTTGTCTCCAACGAAAGTCTTACATGTAGTAACTTTTTCAAACACTCTGTGGGAGGTGACAATGTGATTGCAATCGTTGTTGTAAGCCACGGTAAATTCTCTGAAGGTGTACTTCAATCTTCACGAATGATTTTCGGTGATCAGGAAAAAGTTCAGGCCGTTACTTTCATGCCGAATGAAGGCCCGGATGACTTAACCAAAAAGTTTAAGGATGCACTGGCGACTTTTGATAAGGACGATCAAGTTTTATTTTTAATTGATCTCTTTGGCGGTTCACCATTTAACGTGGCGAGTCGAATTGTTGCCGAAAACTTAGACAAGTATGCGCTGATTACAGGGTTAAACTTGCCAATGCTTTTAGAAGCGTATACAGTTAGAGACAAGCCCGTTTCTGAAATCGTTTCCCATCTTGAGGAAACAGCCCGTGCTGGCGTTAAGCATCTTGAACTAACCGCGTTTTAGCGTAGGAGGCAATTACCGATGACGATGGATATTTGTTTAGCCCGCGTCGATAGTCGCCTGTTACACGGTCAGATTGCGACGGTTTGGGCTAAAAGTGTTAAACCGAATCGCATTCTGATTGCATCGGACACGGTGGCAAAGGATACGTTGCGGCGCATGTTGATCACGCAAGCCGCACCACCAGGCGTTCACGCCAATGTGATCACGATTGCTAAAATGATCGAGATCTACAATGATCCGCGCTTCGATGTTTTCAAAGCATTGTTGTTAACGGAGACCATGGAGGACATGGCGCGTTTAGTCAGAAGTGGGATCGACCTAACTAAGGTCGGTGTTGATGTTGGCAGTCTCGCTTTTTATGGTGACATGAAAATGGTCACCGATTCAGTTGCCGTAGGGCAAGTGCAGGCGGACGCCATTCGTTATTTACATGGTGTGGGACTAACGGTCTACGCACAAAAGGTACCAACAGATCGCAAACAGAATTTGTACGATCTGCTTCCAAAATATGGTTTTTAGGTGTGGGGACGACCCACATTTTGAAAATATGACAGGGCTTTCCTGTCGCGGCTGTAGACAACTACTGCTGATGCACTTATTTTATATTTTAATTTAGTAGGAGGTAAAAAGATGGTAGGAATTGTTATTGCCAGTCATGGTCAATTCGCCGAAGGTATCTTGCAATCCGGAAATATGATTTTCGGAGAACAAGAAGATGTTAAAGCTGTTACATTGATGCCTAGCGAAGGTCCAGATGACTTTAAGGCAAAAGCGCAAGCAGCAATCAAAACCTTCAGTGATCAAGACCAAGTATTATTCTTAGTCGATCTTTGGGGCGGCACACCGTTCAACCAAACAAATACTTTGTTTGAAGAACACAAGGACAAGTGGGCAATCGTTACTGGGTTGAACTTGCCAATGTTGGTTGAAGCTTATGCATCACGGCTTTCAATGACCAGTGCGCATGAGATTGCAACACATATTATCGAAACAGCTAAGGACGGGGTCAAGGTTCGACCAGAAGATTTGGCACCTAAAGAAGCGCCTAAAGCGGCTGCTCAATCTGGCGCTAGTGCTGGTGCTCCCGGTAGTATGAAGTATGTCTTAGTTCGTGTCGATTCTCGTCTATTACATGGTCAAATTGCGACTGCTTGGTCTAAATCGGTTAATCCTACGCGGATCATCGTTGTTTCGGACTCAGTTGCTAAGGATGACTTACGTAAGAATTTGATTCAACAAGCCGCACCAGCAGGGGTTAAAGCTCACGTTGTGCCGATTGATCAAATGATTAAAATCGCTAAAGATGATAAGCATTTCGGCGGTCAACGCGCATTACTATTATTCGAAACACCTGAAGATGCATTGCGTGCAGTTGAAGGCGGCGTACCATTCGAGACACTTAACATTGGTTCAATGGCTCACTCAGTGGGTAAAGTTCAACCAAATAAAGTGTTAGCGTTTGATCAAAAAGACATTGATACTTTTGCGCAATTAAAGGCAAAGGGCATTAAGTTTGATGTTCGTAAAGTGCCTGGTGATTCAGGGGAAAACATGGATAACATCCTGAAAAAAGCACAAGACGAATTAAACAAACAAGCTTAATAAAAAGGAAACGGAGGATTAACAACCATGGATTTAAACTTTATTCAAGTTATATTAGTCATTATCGTGGCATTCTTCGCTGGTATGGAAGGTATTTTGGATGAATTCCATTTCCATCAGCCAGTTATTGCATGTACGTTAATCGGCTTAGTAACCGGGGATCTTATTCCTTGTATGATCTTAGGTGGTACATTACAGATGATCGCTTTAGGCTGGTCTAACGTCGGTGCCGCAGTTGCACCCGATGCTGCCTTAGCTGCAGTCGCATCCGCAATTATTTTAGTATTAGGTGGCCAAGGTAAAGCTGGTGTTTCATCAGCCATTGCCATTGCCGTACCTTTAGCCGTAGCCGGATTGTTATTAACAATTCTTGCTCGTACAGTTGCAACAGCTATTGTTCATATCATGGATCGTTATGCAGAAAAAGGTAGTTTTAGAGGGATCGAAGTTTGGCAATTCATCGCCATCTGTATGCAAGGTGTTCGTATTGCTATTCCTGCTGCTTTAATCTTAGCAGTTGGTGCTGGTCCTGTAAGAGAATTATTGAGTGCTATGCCTACTTGGTTAACTGATGGCTTGTCCATTGGTGGTGGTATGGTCGTTGCCGTAGGTTATGCGATGGTTATCAACATGATGGCTACTGCAGAAGTATGGCCTTTCTTCGCTATTGGTTTCGTATTAGCAACAGTTCAAGATTTAACATTAATTGGACTTGGCGCTATCGGTATCTCCATGGCCTTGATCTACCTTGCTCTTTCTGAAAAGAGTGGTGGTTCAAGCAACGGTGGGCCAGCTAATTCTGGTGATCCGCTCGGCGATATTATCGATAACTATTAACGAAAGGAGCGTATAAAAAATGGCAGATAATAAAATTGCACCAACAAAAAAAGTAGCCTTAACTAAAGGCGATCGTATCGCTGTTTGGTGGCGTTCAACCTTCCTTCAGGGTTCATGGAACTACGAACGTATGCAAAATGGTGGCTGGACTTATACTTTGATTCCAGCATTGAAACGACTTTATACAACTAAAGAAGATCGTGCTGCTGCATTGAAACGGCACATGGAATTCTTTAATACTCATCCATATCTAGCTTCACCAATTATTGGTGTAACAATGGCGCTTGAAGAAGAACGTGCTAATGGCGCTCCTATCGATGATGTTGCTATTCAAGGGGTTAAAGTTGGTATGATGGGTCCTTTGGCTGGTGTCGGCGATCCAGTTTTCTGGTTCACTGTTAAGCCAATCTTAGGTGCCTTGGCTGCATCTTTGGCAATCAGTGGTAACATTATGGGCCCAATCTTGTACTTCGTCCTATGGAATGCAATTCGTATGGCATTCATGTGGTATACACAAGAATTTGGTTATAAAGCTGGTTCTTCAATTTCTGAAGATTTATCTGGTGGTTTGTTACAGAAAGTTACTAAAGGTGCAACTATCTTAGGTATGTTCATCTTAGGTGCGTTGATCAATCGTTGGGTTGTTGTTAAGTTCACCCCAGTTGTTTCAACGATTCAACAAGCTAAAGGTGCCTTCATTGATTGGGCTAAATTACCAAAAGGCTCTGCTGGGATCAAAGAAGCATTGACTCAACAAGCTGCAGGTTTATCTTTGGACAAGTTCAAAGTAACAACATTGCAAGATAACTTAGATCAATTGATTCCTGGTTTAGCTGGTTTATTGGTTACTTTCTTGTGCATGTGGTTATTAAAGAAGAAAGTTTCACCAATCATCATCATTCTTGGTTTATTCGTAGTTGGTGTTGTATTACACGTATTACACGTTATGTAATAGACTACATTCTTAGCCTGGGTCTTTATGCCCGGGCTTTTTTTGTTAAACTATAGGAGTATAGTATTTTTAGAATCTAAAAAAGAAATGGAGTTATGCTGATGGCAGTGCAATCAATTAACACCAAGGTCGATTTAGTCGTTGATGCAACATCCTTTATGGGAACGGCTAAGTACGGCAAAATTATGATCGGTGACAGAGGCTTTGAATTTTTTAATGATCGTAATAAGCGTGATTTTATCCAAATACCTTGGGCAGACCTAGATTATGTGTTAGCATCTGTCATGTTTAAAGGACGCTGGATTCCGCGGTTTGCGATGCGTACGAAGCATAATGGTACCTTTACCTTTTCAGCAAAAAAAACAAAGACGTTGCTCCGTGGAATCCGCGAACACATTGATCCAAGTCATATGGTGCGTTCGTTGAGCTTCTTCGATGTCATGAAACGTAGTATTGGCCGACTATTTAATCGTATTACCGGGCGTGGAAAAAAGCATAGTTAACTAAAACGACGTTATTTTACGACTCAGTAATTAAAAAGGGCTCTTTGTCAAATCCTGTTGATAGCTAATTTTGGACAGAACTGGAAGTTAAGC
>NZ_RHOF01000066.1 GCF_003946445.1 Loigolactobacillus jiayinensis
AGACCAATTATAAGTTAATTCTAGTAAGTGTTGCACTTGGGTTGACAATTCGGGTGGCTCTATTTTAGCCTATATTTGAAGAAAAAGCATTGCATTCTGCCGTCAACCTGCTACGCTTTAGTTAATAATTGGGGGAATTCTTATGCCGACACATCAACAAACTTTAACTGAACTTGCCGCAGGACAAACTTATATTGCTGTCGCTGATTTTCAAATTGAACCGCAATTTGATACTGATCAATACAGTGCACGCCAAGGCGACCGCATTCAGATCCGCGGCACTTTTCCCAACGGTGCCATGGTCTACAATCTGAACGTCGAAGCTGGTTTCTTTGTACCACGGCGGCGTGTAGGTGAATTATTTGTTGCCGAAGCATTGACGAAATGAAAAGGTGGATCCAAATTGGGTCCACCTTTTGCCGCTTATTTTTTACCGGCTACAAACTGTAAAACGTTGTTGTACATGTTGCGGTTTTTCCATCTCATCAACTAAGGCACTGGCAAAGTCGGCATAACTGACTTCGCTTTTGCCAGCCGCGTTAGTCAACAACTGATCATGTCCAAGTTGATAATTACCTGTCCGCGGACCATCTGGCAAGAAAACAGCCGCTGGACTCAGATAAGTCCACTGCACATCAGTCACTTTTTGCAACTGCTGCAACGCTTCACCCATGTTGACAGAAGTTGGCTTCCATTCATCTTTAAACTCAGGTGTCTCGTATAAGCGTGTCGTCTGTGCTGCATCAACATATAATGAGCCAGCACCGCCAACAACTAGCAAACGGGCCGTTGTCCCGCGTAAAATATCAACTAAATGTTGCAACGATGTTTTATGCAATTCTTCCTGGCCCGCTGGCGCGTTAAACGCATCAACCACTACGTCAAAGTTCCTGAGATCTGCTGTATTTAACGCGAATAAATCCTTCGCGACTACTGGCACTTTCAATTGTAACTTATCAGGATGACGCACAATGGCCGTCACACGATGACCACGCTGCAATGCTTCACCGGCGATCAATGAACCCGCTTTACCAGTTGCCCCAATAACGCCAATTTTCATGAAAAAACCTCCTCGTATTTTATATATATACCCGTTCAATTACTCTATGGACACCTTTAATGTACCATTTTTTCGTACTAATAACTTGAAACTCGACTCACTGCTGCTAGTAATTCGCTTACGTTTAGCTTATAATGAAACCAAATTATCGGGGTAGGACCCAAAGCGTTAAGTGCCACCGAAACGGAATGTGGGCGGTGGACGAAAAACAAGCGCGCGCTGAAATGATAGGCGTGTGGCGAGTTTGCGGTTTTGGGTCCGCATTCGCCGCACGAACCAGTGGCTTTTGTCCGACAATCAGTTGCAGCCAGTGATCGTGCGGCTTTTTTGTGCGCGCTAGTTGTGACGTCTATTCTTCCTTTGGGGGTAATTGCCATGTTACAACATTCAAAAGCGCGCCAAATCACGCTACTAGGTGTATTGATCGCCTTACAAACTGTTCTTGGTAGCATGTTTTCGTTACAATTTTTACTAACCAAGATTTCCTTCAGCTTCATTATTACCGCAATCATGGCCACACTCTTTCCGCCATTGATCACTGCCAGTAGCAGCGCCCTAGCTAATATATTAGGCATGCTACTCATGCCAAAAGCCACTTTTTTTCCTGGCTTTGTGGTAACCGCCTTTTTCGTTGGCCTAGTCTTTGGCTACGCGTTTTATCATAAAACACCGCGCCTACCTAATATTCTAGTTGCTAATTTTATTGTCACCATGGGCCTATACCTCGGGCTGAACAGTTTATGGCTGCATTTAATGTACCAAACACCCTGGCTGCCTCTGTTGTCTGGCCGACTAGTGCAGGAACTGATCACTTTTCCCGTTTATAGTATATTATTAGTGGCACTATTTAACGTTAACGTTGTCCGTGAGGCGTTGCGAAAATATGCTTAAAAACAAATGTTAACCGAATAATCCCTTTATGACTAAGAGTAGATAATTCATCTACTCTTAGTCATAAAGGGATTTTTATATATCAGAATCACTTTCCAAAGTACTAGCAAAATTAGATAAATTATAGAAAGGCCCTCTATTTAATTTAACACTAGTCTTTATATCTGATGAGTTTTTCGAAATTTAGTTGGTGATGTTTTCATATATTGAGAAAACTTTTTACTTAAATAATACCCATCAGTAAAGCCGGTCTGTTCAGCAATATTACTAATTGGTAAATCAGTGCTAATCAACAATTGCTGAACAGCACGTAATCGAATTCGATCAAGATACTGAATTGCATTTAATTGCGTAACTTTTTTAAATTGTCTAGAAAAATAGCCTGCACTCCAACCAATATACTGAGCAACATCTCCAACACAAATACCTTCATGATAATGCTCATCCATAAAATGAAGTGCATTCTGAATCGGCAGAGAAGTTACTATCGGAATCTTATCCTCGAATAAACGCCGAAATAATTCGGTGTAAAAAATATCTGTTAACAAATGATTCCGTAATGATTTTGCCGTGGGAGAAAGTCTATATTCTAGCTTTTTTAAATGATCACAATCTTCTAAAATACGCGGATTAGCTTGTGTGAAATTACCAGTTAGTTCTTGCTGCATAAATAAATCTGACTGAAAACTAAAGCGAAAAAAATGAAAGGTCAACGGTTGTAAAACTTTACGACTAAACTTTACATGTGGTGGACATAATAATATTGTTGCAGGCTGTGCTTGACCTTTTTTGGGACCAATCTGGTAGCTACACTGCCCAGTTTCAATAACATACATGACCCAAAAATTTTCAATATCTGCATCAAGTACAAATGCTGGTTTCTGTTGCCAGAAGGTATATTGATTAATATTCAATGTCAGCAAATTGAATCCCCTCCAAAAGTCAAAAAATGACATTTTCTCGACAAAAAATGAAATTGTTAACGCTATCACAACCTCTATAATACGAGATGTAAGTAAAATGAGCAAGGGAGTGAAGTAATGATTAAAGAATACGTTTCAGCAGATATTGTCATCATTGGCGGCGGTTTAGCTGGTATCTGCGCAGCTATCAGTAGTGCTCGTGTTGGTCGACAAGTAATCCTCGTTCAAAACCGTAGCCTGTTAGGCGGTAATTCAAGCAGTGAGATTCGTGTCTGGGTTGGTGGTGCAACAAAACATGGCATCAATCGATATGCCCGTGAAACTGGTATTATGGGTGAACTTTTTTTAGAAAATCAATACCGCAATCCTGATGGTAATCCCTATATCTGGGATTTACTCTTGCTTGAGAAAGTTCGCGTCGAATCAAACATCCAGCTATTTCTAAATACAGAGATTTCACAAGTTACAATGGATACTCCGGAAAAAATCGCTTCTGTAACCGGTCGTATTATCGGTTCAGAACGGGAGATAACCTTCAGTAGCGGCTATTTTATTGATAGCACAGGTGATGGCTTAGTAGCTTTTGCCGCCGGTGCTGATTATCATCTCGGGCGTGAAGCACAATCCGAGTACGGTGAATCTTTGGCCCCCAAAAAATCTGATCATGATTTTTTAGGTAGCTCACTATTCTTTTATACCAAAAACGTTGGTCACCCAGTTAAATTCATTAAACCATTTTTTGCCCGTGATATTACTAAAACAGAAATCGTTAAAAGTCGAATTATCCAAAAAGATGGTAACGGTTGTGATTATTGGTGGATTGAATGGGGTGGTGAATTAGATATCGTCCATGATAATGAAAAAATTCGTGATGAATTACAAGCAGCAGTCTACGGTATTTGGGATTATATCAAAAACTCCGGTAAATATGATGCTGATAATTTAACGCTTGAATGGGTTGGGTCGCTGCCTGGAAAGCGTGAATATCGACGATTCATTGGCGATTACGTGCTTACCCAGCAAGATATTGAGGAACAAACCGATTTTCCCGATAAAGTTGCTTTCGGTGGTTGGTCAATCGATATTCATCCAGCCTCTGGCATGTATACCAAACAAGCAGGTACGGAAGACTCAGTACCTGACGGCGTTTATCATATCCCGTTTCGTACATTGTACTCACATAACATTCATAACTTACTACTAGCTGGTCGTGATATTAGCGTTAGTCATGTTGCTTTTGGATCAACCCGAGTAATGGCTACTTGTGCAGTTTGTGGACAAGCTGCGGGATTAGCTGCTGCCTTTGCCTATACGCACAAGATTCAACCACGGGATATTTATCAAAAATATTTAGCAGATTATCAGCAGTATTTGTTGAAAGAAGATAGTTCTGTCTTAGGTATTAAAAATCAAGATGACCATGATTTAGCTAGACAAGCAAAAATAGAAGCCAGTCATACTCTAACTACAATTAATACTTACTCTAATGACGCAACAGATTATCCGTTAATCAAGGACGTTGCATTCCTGTTCCCTGTTGATCCTAAATTAGATAATTTAGAATTATTTGTAAAAAGTAGTACCGCTACCAAAATAGAATTAAAATTCTATCAAACTGGAAAACGTCAGAATTATATTCCTGCACAATTATTAAAATCGGTTACAGTATCTGTACCAGATAACTATCATGATTGGCTAACTATCCCTATTGAATGGCAACCTGAAAAACCAGAAAACATTTTTGTTGTAGTCAGTAAAAACCCACTGCTAACATTAGCCGTTGGACAACAAGCTTTTCAAGGAGTCCTAAGTTTTATAAATGAGCCGGTTGCTGAACTAAATCAACCTAAATTACATCATTTTGTTCGTACTAGCCCAATTCTACATTGGACAAATCAGTTATTTAATCGACGTAACTTTGTTTTTCGAATTCGGCAAACATCAGCTTTCACAGTTAATAATATCCTTAATGGTTACGTTCGACCATTTTCTGGTCCTAATCTTTGGGTAACGAATTGTCAACATCAGCCAGAAACCATCACATTAAAATGGTCAAAGCCACAACTAGTACATGAAATCCGGCTGACTCTTAATGATGATGTTAATGAAGATTTAATTAACTTACATCATCATTATACTGCTTTTCCCGTGATGCCAGAATTAATTAAAGATTTAATTCTTGAAGCCTACACTGAGCAAGGCTGGCAAAAAATTACAGCTATTAATGATAATCGACAACGTCATTTAATAGTTAATTTAACCGAACCAATTGAACTACAGCAAATAAGATTACGTCTCTTATCAACTAACGGTAGTCAACAAATATCTTTATATGAGATTCGAGTTTATTAAAAAAGGAGCTGCTAAAAATGAAAACAGACAGTCCTGCTTCCATAACAAAAAAGCCAAAATTATCTACGCATATTTGTTATATTGTTCTAGCACTGATTTTTATTAATATCATTATTAATTATATGGACAGAACTAACGTTTCAATTGCTATGCCCGAAATGGCAAAAGATATCGGTCTCTCCACCGTTGAACAAGGCTTAATATTTTCTGCGTTCGGGTGGATTTATGCTGCCATGCAAATTCCTGGTGGTATTCTATTAGATAAATTTGGTTCTCGCATAATTTACACTATCAGCCTATTTTTCTGGTCCTTAGTCACCATATTCCAAGCTACAGTTGGTAACTTGCACAATTATTAGGACTGCGTTTAGGTGTTGGCTTTTTTGAAGCACCTGTTATGCCAGCCAATAATCGAGCCATCTCTTATTGGTTTCCAGAAAATGAACGTGGAACCGCTATTGGAATTTACTCATCCGCACAATTCCTTGGCTTAGCGTTTTCGACACCAATTCTGTTCGCCATTCATAAGAGTGTTGGCTGGCAAGGTTTATTTATCATCACTGGTGTTATTGGCGTCATTTGGTCACTTATTTGGTTCTTTGTTTATCATGATCCACAGAAGAGTAAACTTATTGGCTCTGACGAATTAGCCTATATTCAAGCTGGCGGCGGCATTACCGATCAGGATGTTATCCAAGAAAAGAACAGTAAACCTAAAGCTAAGTTAAATTGGAAAAATATTAAGCAATTATTTAATCGACGGCTTATCGGTATCTATATTGGACAGTTTGCAATTTCCGGTACTTTCTGGTTCTTCTTGACTTGGTTCCCAACTTATTTGACTGAAGCTAAACACATTGATTTTCTACAATCAGGTATGTTATCCAGCATCCCATACTTAGCTGCCTTTTGTGGCGTTATTTTGGCAGGTACTATCTCCGATCGACTTATACGCTCTGGCCGTTCTGAAAGCTTTGCTCGTAAAGCACCGGTCATTACTGGCTTATTGTTGACTTTGCTGATCATGGGTGCTAATTACACTACTAATCCGGGATTGATTATTATGTTTATGTCGATTGCATTCTTCGGTAATGGTTTAGCTACGATTACTTGGGTTTTCGTAACCGCATTAGCACCAAAAGATTTAATCGGTTTAGCTGGTGGTATTTTTAATCTTTGCGGTGCTTTATCCTCAATTGTCATCCCAATCGTTATTGGCTTCTTAGTAGCTAACGGTAACTTCTCATCAGCTTTAATTTTTATTGCAGTAATCGCTTTACTTGGTGCATTATCCTATATATTTATTGTTGGAAAAATTGATCTACAACATCCAGAACAACATTAAATTTACATGTATACAGAAAACCCATTCATCAGCAATCATTGATGAATGGGTTTTCTATCTGATATAAGACTGAAAATATTAAAATATGCCAGAAATACTCTGACAAAAGGTATATGTAAACGTGAATCTATCATCAGCAGTGTGTTATAACGTTGTCCTCGTCCCCACAATATGTAATAAACATCTACAAAAATAGCCGCCCTAAAGGACGACTACTCAAAAAATCATTTTCCCGCAACATAGCGGTAACGAATGTTAGTACTAGCCGTTACACCAGCGGGCAAGACGATACTACCAAATTGAGCATGATGCGCAGAATCCGGTAGCACTTGTGCTTCAGTGGCCAGTGCGTTATAAGTTGGCGCTGCTGAATCCGTCAGATTAGCTGTATAAATGACTAACCCATTACGTTCGGAGAAAATTTCTACGTGGCGCTTACCACCAACATCCCCGACCATTGCAATTGGTGTTGTTGCACTAGGTTGTACTTGGTAGGCGTCATCAAATTCGGTGCCACCATTTTCTGTTGCTAACTGTTGCAAGGCCTTACCCAGCGCCTTAGCTTTAGTAAAATCATAGGCACTCCCGGCAACTGGCAACAATTGGCCCGTTGGCGTTTTATCAGCGCGTAGCTCAGCGCGCTGAGTCCCATTGATCTGCAACCATTGCTGCTCAATGCTAGATTTTTGTCCGTCAGTCACATTCCAATAAACGTGGTTTGTCGGGTTAAACAACGTGTCGGCAGTACTTTTAGCGGTAAATTCAATTGTTACTTCATCGGCGTCACTTAGCGTATACGTCACACTTAACGTTAAATCGCCAGGGTACTGATCAAGCGCGCTTGGAATCTCCCGTGTTAAAATAACGCCACAACTACTGTCTGTTTCAAAGGTCTGACCAACGAAATTTAGCGTACTAAAGCCGTGCGTACCGCCATGGATTGCATTTCCTTTTTCAGTAGTTTCCAACTGATAGGGCTGGCCATTTAACGTCACTTGTCCATCCTTGATTCGGCCAGCTACACGGCCAATCACCTTACCTAGTTGTGAATTAGTTGCTACATAAGCTGCTAAATTGTCATAATGAAAAATTAATTGTTGCCGCTGCTGATTTTCCAGAACCGAAAATTCTTGCCAAGTGGCGCCTAAACTGAGCACTGCCATGCGGGTGCCCCGTTGATTAGTCGCTACAAAGCGCTTGATTATTGTACCCTGCTGGCTGCCAAAGTCCTCGACTGCTACTGTCATTGAATTGCCTACCTTTCTCAGTGTATCCGCCTAACCATCTATCTGTTGCCTGCTCTATTTTGTACTCGCCCGAAAAACAAGCTCCGTCCCTAATTCCACGCGCTGTGGTACCTGTGCCTGTTGTGCTCGCTTTTGTAGCAAGTCAACCGCTGTCGCACCCATTAGGTTCGTTGCTACGTGGACCGAACTAAGCTCAGGGTACACGTACTTAGCCAACGCGGTGTCATTAAAGCTGAAAATACTGACCCGCTCTGGCACGCTAATCTGCGCTTCCTGCAAAGCTTTCAACGCGCCAGTTGCCATTGGATCATTAGCAACAAAAAAAGCATGGGGCAACTGATCGCCTAAGGTGGTAATGGCTTGTTTCATTGCTTGATAGCCACCTTGATTAGTGAAATCACTGGCAAAACAAAATTCAGCACGGTACGCCTGATGCGCCGTCATCGCCTGCTTAAAGGCCTGTTCACGGGGATCGTTGATCTGCCGTTGCCCATCCGTTGTGATCTCGGTGCCATAGATCAAACCAATATCGTGCAGCTCTTGCGTCCAGAAAAAGTCGATCACTTGCTGGACGGCCTGCGCAAAATCAGTCAATACACTATCGAAACCGGCGGTGAACTGATCATCATCAACAAAGACTAAATTATCGGTCAACGTCTGTAATTCACTCACTTGATCGGCGCTAAATTTCCCAATAGCAATCACACCATCGATTTCGCCAGTTAACTGGTTGATATTATTTTGAAAAATCCGGGTTACTTCAAATTGATGATATTGGCTGCGTTGTTCAATTCCTAAACGAATCGCCATGTAGTAAAGATCATCCTGTTCGCGAGCTTCAGAATACCATTGCACAATGGCGATTTTGTGTAGTTTAGTTTGTGGTTCAGCTTGCGGCCGGCGAATCTTGGTATAGTTCAGCTCTTCCGCAACCGCAAAGATTCGCTTACGTGTGGCTGCCCCCACTGATAACGACTGATCGTAATTTAGTACCCGCGATACAGTGGTCAGTGAAACGCCAGCCGCGTGGGCGATGTCTTTTAATGTGGTTGCCATGTTAATTCCCCCTGAAACTATTTTGACTCATTATACCACCTAATTTAATTGGCTAACAAAGCGCTTAAAGGCCGCTTGTCCGGCGGTAGTTTGCTTAAAGACCCCAGCATCTTCCAATACACGAGTGAAAACAAGACCGACCTCACGATCTAAAATGGTTTGCACATTAGTCGCAGTGAAGGTGTAGCGTTGTTGCAAGTCAGCGACCCAAGTTTGATGATAAGGTGCAATTTGCACATCTTTACCAATCAAATAATCAGCAACGACCTGCATTTCCGTTTTCAAGCGCGCTGGTAAAATTGCGCGGCCCATTACTTCGATCAAACCGATATTTTCTTTCTTGATGTGTTGTACATCAGGATGTGGATGGAAAATGCCATCTGGATATTGTGCTGACGTCTGATTATCACGCAAAACAATATCCAACACATACTGTTGTTCCCGGCGATAAGCAATTGGTGTCACCGTATGATGCCGAGTGTCGTCAGTATATGCACGCACATCGACGCTTTCGTCTGAATAAGCGCGCCAAGTGTCGTGGATCTTAGTGGCGGCGTTAACCAATTTTTCTGGTGTATCACTGACTAAGCGAATCGTTGTCATCGGCCATTTCACAATTCCCGCCTGTACACCATCAACGGTGAATTCATGCGTGATTGGTGCTTTCATCATTGGAAAAACATGGCGGCCACCTTGATAGTGATCATGGGTCAACATTGAACCCCCAACGATTGGCAAATCAGCGTTGCTACCAACAAAATAATGGGGTAGCATGCGAACAATTTGCAGTAAATTAGTGAACGTGTGCTGATTGATCACCATTGGCGTATGCGCTTGGTTAAGAAAAATTGAATGCTCTGTGAAATAAGCGTATGGCGAATACTGGAAGCCCCAAGTTTCGCCGCCTAAGATAAAGCGAATGATCCGGTGATTGCTCCGCGCAGGATAGCCCAAACGACCTAGATAACCTTCGTTTTCCATACATAGCTGGCATTTAGGGTATTCTGTTTGCGCCTGATTTTGCGCAGCTGCAATAGCCTTGGGATCTTTTTCCGGCTTAGACAAATTGATTGTGATCTCTAAATCACCATAATCAGTCGCAACGGAAAACGCCACATTTTTAGCGATCGCACGCGTTTTGATGTAGTCATTTTGCCGACTCAACTGATAAAAATAATCAGTGGCTGCTTGCGGACTCACTTGATATTGATTCCAAAAATTATTGTTAACTACAGAAGGCCGCGGCGTCAGTAAATCCATCAATGTACCGTCTAAAAGCTCACGCTCAGTCGGCGTATCGCCAATTTTACCATTAGCTACAGCTGCATCAAGTAAAGCCGCTGCTAAATCTAATAAGTCCGGATACGCCTTTTCTGGTAACTGCGTGCCAACCAGTGCATAAACACGGTTAGTCAAATAAATACGATCCAACGGCTGATAATCAGGATTAGTCGTTAAAATATGGGTCACAAATTGGACCGCTAAATCTGCCATACTATTCTGCCTCCTATTTCACTTCGCCGTAACCTTGCGGATGGCCTTGTTTCCAGTTCCACGCCGTACGGATGATTTCTTGAATATCGTCATATTGTGGCTGCCAACCTAAAGTCTGGCGTGCTTTGTCACTGGCAGCAATCAAAGTTGCTGGATCGCCAGCTCGCCGTGGCGCCATTGTTGCTGGAATTGGCTGACCGGTAACTTTGCGCGCAGCTTCAAGAATTTCTTTGTTGGAGAAACCAGTAGCGGAACCTAAGTTAAAGGCATTGCTATCATTGCCCTTGGCTAAGTAAGCCAATGCTAAAATATGTGCGTCCGCCAAATCAACGACATGAACGTAGTCGCGCACATTAGTCCCATCTTTAGTCGGATAATCAGCACCGAAAATTTTCAACTCAGCGCGCTCACCGGCCGCCACCTGCAAAATAATCGGTACCAAATGCGTTTCCGGATGATGATCTTCGCCGATACTACCATCAGCCTTGGCGCCAGCAACGTTGAAATAACGTAAAGCAACAAATTTGATGCCGTAAGCTAGATCAGCCCAATGCATGATTTTTTCCATAGCTAATTTGCTTTCGCCATATGGATTAGTTGGCACTTGCGGATCAGTTTCCTTAATTGGAATCTGCTTCGGCTCACCATAAGTCGCCGCAGTTGAAGAGAAGACGATCTGCTTCACAGCATGCCGCTCCATAACTTCCAATAAGTTGATCATCCCCGCTGTGTTATTGTCAAAATACTTCAATGGTACCCGCATTGACTCCGGCACAACAGAAAAAGCCGCAAAATGCACAACACTATCGATTTTTTCAGTAGTAAAAACTTGTTCCAAAAAACTAGTATCGCGAACATCGCCATAATAGAAGCGCGCCTTAGCATTAACGGCCGCCCGATGCCCCGTTACCAAATTATCAACGACCACCACATCAAAACCCTTGCCAACCAGACGATCAACCGTATGTGAACCAATATAACCGGCGCCACCTAAAACTAAAACTGTCATTATCATCAATCTCCTTAGACTAAAACACGACTAAACATTAATTACATTTGCTCAATTTAGGCCAACTCACTAGGACCGTCAGCAATTTCTGCCACGTAGAAAGTAGGTGCGTAGCCGATAACTTCTTTATAAGTGGCGCCAACTTCAGTTTGGAACGCCGCAACTTGACTTTTAGCCACAATGGCGATCGCGCAGCCGCCAAAACCAGCGCCAGTCATCCGTGCCCCTAAAACACCTGGCTGCTGCCAAGCAGTCTCAACCAAAGTATCCAATTCCTTACCCGTTACTTCATAATCAAAATGCAATGACACATGCGACGCATTGACTAAGTGGCCAAACGTCGTCAAATCATTTTCAGCTAAAGCCGTCGTTGCTTGCAACGCACGCTGATTTTCAAAAACAGCATGGCGCGCACGCCGTATCAAGGTATCATCATTGATCAAATAGGCTGCCCGATCAAAACTGTCTTTATCTAAGTCGCCTAGTGACTTGATTGGTAACTGTTGTTGTAACTTAGCCAACGCCGCTTCGCATTCACTACGACGCTCGTTGTACTTAGAATCTTGTAATTCGCGACGCTTATTCGTGTTCATGATGACAATTACGCGATCACCAAGCTCAACCGGACTGTATTTATACTTCATCGTGTTTGTATCCAGTAAGATTGCTTGATTGGATTTACCCATACCAACCGCAAATTGATCCATAATACCTGAATTCACGCCAATATAGTCGTTTTCTACCTTTTGACCAAGTTTTACTAAATCAAGTTGCGCAACGTCAAGGTCAAAGGCAGCGCGGGCAATTGTGCCCATTAACAATTCAATCGAAGCTGATGAAGAAAGGCCAGCGCCATCAGGTAAGTTACCATGAACGTATAAATCAAAACCATGATCGAACTTGAACCCAGCTTGGGCCAGCTCATACAACATCCCTTTAGGATAGTTGGTCCAACCAGCGGCCTTTTGATAAGCTAAATCATGAATATCAAAAGTAACTGTTCCTTGATCGGGCACATTAGCTGAATACATCCGCACCGTTGTGTCTTGACGTTCAGCGTAAACACCATAAGTACCTAAGCTAATAGCACAGGGAAATACATGACCACCGTTATAATCCGTATGTTCACCGATCAAGTTGATCCGACCAGGTGAAAAGAAGACGCGCTGTGGTTCGATTTCAAAATAGGCTTTAAATTCATTACGTAATTCTGTTGCGTTCATGGGAATGCCTCCTAATTTTACTGAACTTTACTATATCTAATGTGGCTAGTATAAGCTAAAACGGTTTCAAGTTCAAGCATCTGCTATAGAAAATCGTTAATTTTATGCACTAATATTGCTTTCAGCTTACTATTTATTTTTTTGTGCTGCTTTTAAGTTAGTTTCCAATTCAATCACGATCATTTTATGTTTGGCTTCTGACAATTCGACCTTAAATAAATAAACCAATGCCGCAATGAGAATCAACGCAATTGGCGCAAAGAACATGTAGCCTCTAAACGTTAATAATTGGCCAGCGTCAATGCTGCTAGGCTTGGCGTTACCAATCATACCAGAATGAACTGCCGCTAAACCGACCACGCTGTTAGCAATCGCACCCGCAACTTTATCAAGCAACGGCCGTACTGACAAAGTGACCGACTCATTCCGCGTTCCATTTTTCAATTGGCCGTATTCAACACTATCGGTGATCGTCATCAATGCCGCTAAGAAAATCATCGGATACGGGAAGAAGAATATACCAACTGCGATCAATACAACGACAATATTATGCCCCGCCAATAAGAAGACAGCGTAACCAATTAACATCAACACAATACCGCCGACATAAATAGCGCGCCGCTTGATCAATGCAACCAGCGCTGGGAATAATGACACGGAAACAATGCCTAAAACAGCCGTGATCACGCCAACTAGCCAGTAATAATTTGAGCGGCCCAAAACGTACTGGAAGTAATAGGCCAACAACGAGTTAGTTACCACATAACTCAACGCAAATAAGAAGTAAGAAAGTGACAACCACATTAGCTGATCATTTTTGGCTAACACCTTGAAAACATCGCGAAAACGAACTTTCTCACTATTATCACGAATCAAGCTTTTCTTTTCTTTAGTCCCAAATGCCGTTGCCAGTGCACCTAAAAACGAAATCAAGGCAATGACTACTGCAAAGCCGATCCAACCGGCATGCGTCTTTGTGTCACCATGTGTACCAGAAAATAATTGCGAGAAAAAGACGATCAAGGGAAAAATAATGATCGGCACACCTTGTGCACCTAGCGTTGAGCCTAGGCGACCAATCGTACCAAACTTAGCCCGTACCTTAGAATCAACACTTAATGCCGGTAACATCGACCAAAACGAAATATCCTTGAATGAATAAAAAATATCCAAAACCACGAACGAAAGCCCAAATAAGACCAAATATAAAACTGGATTTTTCGTTGTTAAACCACCGAAATCAGTAAAAACGATGACCAACATTACTGAACTAACCGATGCTCCCAACAATAGCCAAGGCTTAAACTTACCCCAGCGCGTTTCAGTATTATCAACGACTCCACCAATTAGTGGATCAAAAATGATTTCAACCAAGCGAATCCCCGTCATCAATAAAGTGACGTAGCCGATCATCCGCGCGTTGAACGCCTTATCACTGGTATCAAACAGCTGGCTAGTAATAAATAACATAAGGTATGTGCTTAGTGTCTGGTAAAATGCATCATGCCCAAAAGCACCCAGCGCATACGATGTATATTGCTTGATATGTTTCATGCTCCCAATCTCCCTTATCTATAAATTAATAACGACGTTCAATGATTTTCTGTAAAATAGCATCTCGCTGAGCTTGTTTAGCCACATCAAATTGTGTTTTTTCAAGATCATTAAAGTCTTGTGCCAGCATAAGCGCTTCCAAATAAAGCCGCAATTGACGCTTAATATAAGCTAAATCATCTTCGTCCTCTTTTTTGGGACTTCCCGTCAAGACCATCTGCGCAAAGTTTTCTGGTTTGATCGTAATTTTTTCCTCTTTTTTTGTCATTCAAATTCTCTCCCTTATGTTCAACTTATGCCTGTCTGCAAGCGATTTCTAAAGTATAGCCTAGTTTTAGTGAAATTTCAATAAAGTTTTACTGAAGCATTGATTCAGTGCACAATAAAAAGCGGCTGCGCCATAATTTTACTTATGTCGCAGCCGCCTAAATTCAATGTTAGAATAGATTTACCTAGTATCATTCTTTTTAAAAATAGAAAGGTCTGCCTAAATATGCAATTGATCCACGAAACCGTTAACTATCAAAGCGAACCCAGCGCCGAACTTACTGGCTATCTAATTGATAATTCACCTCAAATCGATACGACGCGCACTCGCCCCGCCGTAATTATTTGCCCTGGTGGCGGCTATGAAATGACTTCTGATCGTGAGGCCGAACCAGTGGCACTACAAATTATGGCCAGTGGCGCCCAAGCCTTTGTCCTCCGTTATAGCGTTAGTCCAATCCGTTACCCTGTTGCCTTGCATCAATTAGCTTACAGTGTTGCGCTAATTCGCCAACACGCTGCACAGTGGCATATTGATCCAGATAAGATCATTGTTGCCGGTTTCTCTGCAGGTGGTCATTTAGCCGCCTGTCTCGGCGTTTTCTGGAACGCTGCTGAATTGACTAACATTGGCTTGACGCCGACACAAATGCAGCCAAACGGTTTATTGCTGTGCTATCCTGTGATCACCACCGGCCAGTACTGCCATCAAGGCTCATTTACCAACCTATTAGGTGCGGATCAAACTGATTTAGCTAAACGCACTAAACTATCAGTGGAACAACAAGTCAATACCGATACACCGCCGACATTTATTTGGCAAACCGTGGCCGACGGTTCGGTGCCTGTCGAAAATAGCTTGCTCTTCGCTAAAGCACTGCGCCAAGTAGGTGTCCCTTTTGAGTTACATTTGTTCCCTAATGGACGTCACGGGTTAAGTTTAGCGACCACCGAAGTTAACGGCGACCCCCAGTTCAATCATCCAGAGGTCGCCGTGTGGTTTGATTTATTTGTAACTTGGCTACAACGCAGCTTTTAAATATCAATCAGCCGGACCTTAACAATATCTGACCGCAACGAAATATCCTCGACGATTTGTGCATACACTATTTGCCGCGGGATTTTTATTCTGTAAATGTTGGTGTAGACTGTACCAGCCGTTGTTTGTTCGGTATTAAAACTAACCCCGATAATTTTAATATGGTGTTCAGCAAAATATTGCCGCAAATAACTTTTGGTCGCCGTTTTATCACGATATTTGATTTCAATTTTCTGCAAAGTATCAATATGAATGATTTTCTGCAAAAAAGTCAACACGCCAATAACAACCAGCGCGCTGATAATAGCAATCTCATAGTAGCCCATCCCAACCGCTAAACCAAGCCCAGCCACTGCCCATAGACTAGCAGCTGTAGTCAAGCCTAAAATCGAATGGCGCGTCACAATAATTGTCCCTGCACCTAAAAAGCCGATTCCGCTGACCACTTGGGCAATCAAGCGCGCTTCATCGGCGCGAACGACACCAGCAAAGCGTGGAAAGGCGCGGGCAAACTCAATGGCCTGAAACCCTATTTTTTGTTGGATCAGCGCGATCACGCAAGCACCGACACAAACTAAAATATGTGTCCGAATCCCGGCTGGGCGATTCTTGTATTCCCGATCGTAACCGATCACCCCAGCAATGATCACTGCTAGTAGCAAACGCAGCACAATTTCCACAGTTGTTACTTTTAGTGCCATTTAACCCCTTCTTCCCGGCTATGCCTGAATCAGCCAATTGCAGACCATAAACTATTTCGTAAAAATCCGTTTGATGATACTTTTCATGTTTGGCGCTTTGATCAATTTTTCCGGACCAATATGATCACGCATTGCCCGTAATACGCCTTTAGCGTCCTTAGAGATAAAAATATAGCGAACGTTCCGCGTCGTCTGAACGGTATAGCGCTTTATTTTTTTGCCGTTGTTAGAAACCTCGGTAATCACCTGCTTAATGTCGGCCCATGGCAACTGCACAGAATTACGATTGGCTTGCTTATTAATAAATTCAAAACCAGTTTCACCGACTTGAATTTTACCGTATTGTTGTGTACCTAACATCAATGTCGCTTTAACCGTTATTTCAAGTTGCGTATTAATTGATTCGACCATTATTCTACCCCGCTTTTTTCTTAAACGCTGCTAAAAAAACTGACTATTGCTAAACGCAATTGTATGCAATAACTTGATTTTTCAACACGTTTACATTAAATCAAGTATACCATTTAGACCATTAGCTAAACGACCAAAAAGCCGATATCACTCACATTTTATAAAGTTAAGCGCGCTTGATATCGCGCTTAACTTTATCAGACTCGGGTTAGACTATTATTCTATGCCGGAAACTGCTTTAACTAATTTCTGTAAGAAGATAGTACGGCGCTTATACCTATGATGCACCATATGACAGATGCAAAAAAGGCAGCACATGATGTGCTGTCTTTTTAAGGCTCTATACTTTATCCTGTTGATAGATTGCTCAAAGTGGTAATCTATTAGCG
>NZ_RHOF01000067.1 GCF_003946445.1 Loigolactobacillus jiayinensis
AAATATAAATGAGAAGACAGCCTTTTTGAATACGGTCGATTATTTACTGCTTACGCTAATTCGGTTGCTGTTTCAGCTTTTTTGTGGCCGTAGTTGATCAAGCGCATAGCGTTGAAGATAACAACTAGGATACTGATTTCGTGGACGAACATCCCACTGGCCATGTAGATGAAGCCGGCGACTAAGCCTAGTAGTAAGAAGGCAACGACGCCGATGGCAATGACGATGTTTTCTTTGGTGTTGAGTACGGTTTTTTTAGCTAAGCCGTAAGCATGGACCAAAGCGCGGAAGCTGGATTGCATTAGGACAACATCAGAAGTTTCGATGGCGACGTCAGTGCCGCTACCCATGGCGATCCCGATGTCAGCAGTAGCTAGTGAGGGGCTGTCGTTGATACCATCACCGACGAAGGCAACGGTACGACCGTCTTGCTGGAACTGTTTAACGAATTCAACTTTTTGTTCAGGCATTAATTCAGCGTGAACTTCATCGATACCGACTTCTTTAGCAACATAATCGGCAGTAGCTTGGTTATCACCAGTGAGCATAACCAGATGTTTAGCACCTTTTTCACGAAGTTGTTGCAATTCAGCAGCGACTTCGGGGCGGATAATATCGGCGATACCTAACATTAATTCTAATTGGCCATCGACAGCGACCAGCACGATCGAGCTGCCAGTAGTTTTCAATTCGGCTAGATCTTCCTGCTGGCTGGCGCTTAAATGAACGTTATTGGCAGCGAGTAGTTTATGGTTACCGGCTAAAACCGCATGGCCGTCAATTGTGGCGCTAAGACCTTGTCCTTTAATGGTTTGATTGTCGGTGATAGCTAAAGCTTGGTAACTGTAATCTTTTTGATCAGCGTAGCTCACAACAGCACGGCCTAGCGGATGATCGGATAAGCTTTCGATCTTCGCGGTAAAGGCAAATGCTTGAGCTACTGGTAAGTCGTAGTTGTTGACTTTAGCGACGGAGGTATTGCCTTTAGTCAATGTACCTGTTTTATCGAAAACGAAAGTATCGACTTTTGAGAAAGTATCCATTGCGTCGCCGCCTTTGATCAAGATGCCGCGTTTGGCGCCATTACCGATACCGGCAACGTTAGAAACCGGTGCGCCGATAACCAAGGCACCAGGGCAACCTAATACTAAGACCGTGATGGCCAGCTTGAAGTCACGCGAGAAAATGAAGACTAATAGCGCGATGACAAGAACGGCTGGGGTGTAGTATTGAGCAAAACGATCGATAAACTTTTCAGCGTGGGACTTGGTATCTTGCGCATCTTCAACCAGTTCAATAATTTTGGCAAATGTTGTGTCGTCGCCGACTTTAGTGGCCCGAACTTTCAAATAGCCATCACTTAACATGGTGCCAGAGAACACGTCATCGTCTACTTGTTTAGTGATTTCCCGTGATTCACCGGTTACAGCGGATTCGTCGGTGTAGCCATGGCCATCAACGATAACGCCGTCGACGGGGATAGAGGCGCCAGTTTTAACCAAGACAATATCGTCTTCTTCGACATCATCGACATCGACTTCTTCAGTGGTGCCATCGTCGTGAACTAACGTAGCAGTAGTTGGGGCCATTTCAGTTAAGGATTTAATCGATTCACGCGTTTTGGAAAGCGTTCGTGCTTCCAAGTAGCTACCGAATAAGAATAAGAAGGTAACGATTGCGGATTCGTTATATTCGCCGATGATGAAGGCACCAATCACGGCGATACTAACTAACAGTTCAATACTGATGACTTTGACCCGTAGTGCTTGGTAGGCGTGAAGCATGATCGGTACTGCAGCAATAATTGAGGCAACGGCTAAGACGACATTGTAAGTTAATTGGCTACCAGCAAACTTTCCGGCGTAGCCTAAGACGATTAAGACGGCAGTGATCAACGTGATTTGATTGATGTGATTTTGAATCCAATTTTGAAATTTCATTTTCCCGCACTCCTTTTAATTTTACTGTTGATTGTTCAAGCTGGCGGTTCAGTGGCTGACGTTCCTAGGCCGTCAACCGTTGAACCGACTCCTTTTTTAACTTGCTTGGTTCAACTTGATGACTCTACTATAAGCGCTTGACGGCAGGTACGAATTGATAAAGGTCAAGTTTTAGCAAGTTTGTTGAAAAAGATTAAAACTTATTTTGAATTCAGCCGGTGCCACGGGTATCATGAATAGAGCAGAATAAAATTCGAGTATGGGGAAGGCGACGTGCGTGTTGACCAGTTTGAAAGCTAAATGTGTACTTGTTTTAAAAAAGTTTTTTTCCGGTGAGGAAATGTCCTATCGCGCCGTTTTTAGCCTATTGCTACCAGTGGTGGTCGATCAATTTTTCTTGATTGGTTTTAACTTCATTAATACCGCCATGATCAGTTCATCCGGCGCGGCGGCCATTAGTGCGGTTAATATTGTTGGCAGTCTTAATATTTTGTTGGTGCAATTATTCACTTCAATTGCATTAGGGGGCACTGTTTTAATCGCCCAATATTATGGTCGCAGAAACTATAAAATGATCGGTAACGTGGTTAATGGCGGTATTTACGCCACCGTTTTAGTCGCCACCACCGCTGCCATTTTATTTATGATATTACATAATGTGGTGCTCGGTTTGCTATTTGGCGCCGCCTCACCCGCTGTTATTGCTGGCGCACGAATCTATATGACCGGGATTTTGTTCAGTTATGTGGGTGAGTCGCTGATTGAAGGCATCAACGGTTGTTTGCGCGGAATTGACCGCACCAAGGTCTCGCTGCAGCTGTCTTTATTGATGAACACCGTTTACTTGTTGTTTAATTTCTTATTCGTGACCTATCTACATCTCGGTGTTTTCGGGCTCACACTGTCGTTAAATATTTCCCGCTACAGCATCGCCATTTTAGCGGTTTGGACGCTGTTTCGTAATCGAGCATTGTTTGGGTTGAAGTTTAAAACATTGCGCCACGTTAATTGGGGTCAAACCAAACGGGTACTTAAAGTCAGTGTGCCATTTGCGGCTGAATCTACCTTCTTTAACGGCGGCAAAATCATTATGCAAATGATGATCGTTACTTTAGGCACAGCGATGATTGCGGCCAATGCGATTGCCAGCTCGTGGATCCAACTATCGGAAATTATTCCTAATGCGCTCAGTGTGGCCTTAGTGCCAATTGTCGGTCAATGTATCGGCCGCAATAATATCGGTGATGCCAAAAAGCTGACCAAATCGTTTCTCGGGCTCGGCACAATTGCCTTTTTAGTGGTCGACCTCGGGTTATTGCCGCTGTTTTCAATGGGGATGCGGCTGTTTAATCCTGCACCAGCAACAATTCCGATTATTTTCCATATTTATTTGGTGATCATTGTGATGCACGCTGTTTTTTGGAGTTCCAGTTTCGTGTTGCCGGCCGCGTTACGGGCTGCTGGCGATGCCAAATTCACCACCGTGGTTTCGCTGATCTCAATGTGGAGCTTCCGAATCGGTGTTGGTTATTTAGTCGGTATCGTGCTCGGTTATGGTATTTTCGGGATCTTCGTGGTTATGTCCTGTGAATGGGCGATTCGCTCAACCGTTTACCTGCATCGTTTCCGTGGCAACCGCTGGTATCGGAATAAGTTGATTTAGTGCATTTTAATTGAATTAGGGTTAAGTTCTTTAAGTAAGGACTTAAGTTCAAAAACAGATACTGTTTGATTTGCTCTTCAATATACGGTTGAGCAACGACTTTTGGCCCGCCTTTTTGCAAAAAAATAAAGCTAAGCGAAGAATGCTGATTTAATAGCGTTTGCGCGGCTTTATTTTTTTATGTTTTTGATAGTAACGATCAAGCTCAGTTGCTCTAGGATAACGCTACTATAAATAATGCAGAAGCTAATCCCTTTTTCAACGCCGCTTTAGTTAACTTGCAAAATTTTCACTTGATAAGTCGTTTCCGGCGCGGTGACCGTGATCACTGTGGCGGCTTTTTTGCCACGTAAGGCGTGGCCGAGTGGGGAGGCAGTGGAAATTTTGCCGGCGGTGACGTCAACTTCCTCTTTGCCAACCAATTGATAGGTGACTTGGTCATGATCGTCGAGAAATTCTAAGGTGACGGTGTTGCCGATATCGACGGTACCGTCAGTTTTTGGTGTCATAATTTGGGCGTACTGTAATTGTTTGTTTAAATAGCGCATGCGGCTTTCTAAGTGGCGCAGATCACGCTTGGCTGAGCTGTATTCGGCGTTTTCCGATAAATCACCTAACGCGCGGGCTGCCTGTAAAACTTTAATGCGGTGGGGCTTTTCCTGCTGTAATTGATCGATTTCGGCGGTGATTTGATCGTGGCCATTTTGGGTCATTTTGTTGAAATAAGGTTGCATACTTGCCTCCGTTTTTTGTTTTAGTTGTACCACAATTTTAGCGGGTAAGAAAGTGCGACAGTGATTAAAAAAATAAGAAAAATTTTTGGTGCGACGGTTAGCTACCGGAAAGTAGAGTAGGTCGCGGCTAAGCTGAATTCCAACTTTTTTTGAAAACGTTTTATATAAAGTGCTAAAACCGATTGAGCTAAAAACGCTTGCATTTTATTAGTATGTCATATATATTTAATGACGTACTAATAAATAAAAAAGGTGGCTATCAGTATGCAACAAATCTATTTCTTCAACGAAGGTCGACGGGATATGCGTTCACTACTTGGCGGTAAAGGAGCCAATTTAGCGGAAATGACGCATTTAGGTTTACCAGTACCACAGGGGTTTACGATTTCAACAGTTGCATGTCACGATTATGAAAAAAATCAAAATCAACTTTCGGCTGAATTGCGGGCAGAAATTGCGCAAGCGTTAGGTCAGCTCGAAGAAATAACTGAGAAGCAATTCAATTCTGTGGCGACACCGTTATTGGTTTCTGTACGTAGCGGTGCGGCGATTTCAATGCCAGGGATGATGGATACTATTTTAAATTTAGGCTTAAACGATCAAACCGTGATCGGCTTAGCTGAACAAACACAAAATGAACGCTTTGCGTGGGACTGTTACCGCCGCTTGCTGCAAATGTTTGGCAACGTGGTTTACGGTATTCCTGAGCAAACTTTTGAAAGCGTATTAGCAAATTATAAGCGGCGCAATGGCTACCGTACTGACTTGGATATGACTGCGGCTGATTTAAAGGCAGTCGCAACTCGATTCCAAGAATTATACTTAGAGTCTGGTCATGGCGCTTTTCCACAGTCACCACAAGAACAACTTGAATTAGCAGTGGCAGCAGTCTTTACTTCATGGCAAAATCCGCGGGCGCAAGTTTACCGCGAATTACATCACATTGATAATAATATTGGGACTGCCGTTAATGTTCAGGCGATGGTCTTTGGCAATAGTGGTGCCGATAGTGGGACCGGCGTCGCCTTTACCCGCGATCCTGTCACTGGGAAACACAAAATATTTGGCGAATTTTTACAAAATGCCCAAGGCGAAGACGTTGTTTCTGGTGTGCGCACGCCGCAAGGATTACCAACCATGGCGGAAATGGCGCCGCAAGCTTACCAACAGTTTTTGACGGCAGTCGCGAAATTGGAAAAGCATTATCATGATATGCAGGATGTGGAATTTACGTTGGAACACGGAAAATTGTATTTCCTACAAACGCGCAGTGGCAAACGAACGGCAAAAGCTGCCGTTAAAATTGCGGTTGACCAAGTTGGTGAAGGCTTGATTGATCGTAATACCGCCTTATTGCGGGTTGATCCGGAACAAGTTAGTAATTTATTGCACCCTGAATTTGCAGCGGCTACTTTAGCGGCACATAAACCATTGACTAAAGGTTTACCGGCCAGTCCAGGCGCAGCTAGCGGCAAAATTTATTTCACCGCACCGAGTGCTAAAGCGGCGCATGAAGCGGGCGAACAAGTGATTTTGGTTCGGCAGGATACGTCACCTGAAGACATTGAAGGCATGGTAGTCAGCGAAGCCATCGTGACTTCTCGTGGTGGCATGACCTCCCACGCAGCAGTGGTTGCGCGCGGTATGGGTAAATGTGGCGTGGTCGGTTGTGAACATTTAATTGTTGATCAACAAAAACAACAGGTTACCATTAACGGCACTGTCTATGGTGAAGGGAGTGAATTATCCGTTGATGGCGCTTCTGGGCAAGTGTATGCCGGTGTGCTGACTGCCACTCAAGCAACGCAAGATCAAAATTTACAAACTTTGTTAAGTTGGGCGAAAGAAATCGGCCAAATGGATGTTTACGCCAACGCTGATACTGCCAACGATTTTGCTCAAGCATTGTCATTTGGCGCCAATGGTATTGGCCTGACTCGGACCGAGCACATGTTTTTCAAAAGTGATCGGCTGTTGAAAATGCGGCGCTTGATCATCGCTGGCACGGCGCTTGATCGGGTTGAACCATTAGCTGAACTGCAAGAATTGCAGACCGAGGACTTCTACCAGATTTACCGCTTGGCCCAAGGCAAAACGGTGACGATTCGCTTATTGGATCCACCATTGCATGAATTTTTACCGCATGATGCAAAGGAGATGGCGCGGGTGGCGGACGCGCTGAACATGTCAGTCAGCGCGCTGGAAAAGCGGGTGGCAGTGTTGCATGAAGCTAACCCAATGCTTGGCCATCGCGGCTGCCGCTTAGCGGTAACTTACCCAGATATTTATGAAATGCAAGTTACGGCCATCGTCAATGCTGCGTTGCGCTTAAAGCGCGAAGGTGTACCGGTTAAACCGCATATTATGGTACCATTGATCGATACACTGCCAGAATTAAAATGGTTAAAAGCGCGGTTGGTCGCTAAAATTAACGCATTGCTGGCCGCAGCGCACACACCATTGCATTACCAAATTGGTATTATGATCGAAATGCCACGGGCATGCCTGATTGCGGATCAATTGGCGCAAAGTGCTGACTTCTTTAGTTTTGGCACCAATGATTTGACGCAATTAACTTTCGGTTATTCCCGGGATGACATCGGTAGTTTCCTACCAACATATTTGGATCAAGGCATTTTAAAGGCTGACCCATTTAAAACACTGGATGTTGAAGGCGTTGGTAAGTTAATGAAAATGGCCGTAGATAAGGGCCGTTATGCGCGGCGTTCATTACCAATCGGTGTTTGTGGTGAGCTGGGCGGTGACCCTGCTTCGATTCGGTATTTTGCTTCAATCGGTATCGACTATGTTTCTGTGTCACCATTCCGAGTACCAAGCGCAATTTTAGCTAGTGCTCAAGCCACCTTACAGCGCAATTATCAAGCAAGTAAAGCGACTGTGCAGGCGCGCTAAAATTCGGGTATACTGAAACTAAGCGTATCGCAGAAAAGACACGTTTAAAATGATGAAGGATGGCGCTGGCCGTGGAATTTACTAAACGACAACGAGAAATAATAGCAATCGTTAAACGCGAGCAACCAATTAGTGGGGCGAAAATTGCCGCGCACTTGAATTTAACGCGGCCAACTTTGCGGAACGATTTCTCGATTTTGACGATGACAGGTATGCTGGACGCCAGGCCAAAAGTCGGGTATTTTTATGCGGGCCAGCAGGTGGCTAATTTATCGTTTGCAGCGCTATACGAAGCGCCAATTGCGACGATCATGTTGACCCCAGTGCTGATCAAGCCAACGATGACAGTGCAGGATGCAATCACCAGCATGTTCATGAATGATGTGGGCTCGCTGTACGTAGCGGATGAGCAGCAGCAACTACTAGGCGTGATCTCGCGTAAAGACTTACTGCGTAGCACAATTAGCGGCGGTGATCTACAGCAAAACTACGCCTCCTTGATCATGACGCGGATGCCGAATGTGGTTACCACCACGCCAGATGTACGCATTTTGGACGCCGGCTATCTATTAAAGGAGCACCAAGTCGATTCATTACC
This sequence comes from Loigolactobacillus jiayinensis, assembly GCF_003946445.1. GTDB lineage: Bacteria > Bacillota > Bacilli > Lactobacillales > Lactobacillaceae > Loigolactobacillus > Loigolactobacillus jiayinensis. The sequence continues at coordinate 7,849 of NZ_RHOF01000067.1, forward strand.
GGTGCTAGCCGCAGAAACGCAAAAAATTGTGGGCAAGATCACTAAAACACGATTAATGACTTATTTTGTTGAGCAAGGATTGAAATTCGAGCAAGAGCGCGTTTAAACGTGGCGGATATAAAAATATAGGCTAAGCTAATTTTTGGAGTAAGGAAGTGGCGTTGTGATTATTTACATTATTTCGGATGCTGTTGGGGAGACAGCACAACAAGTGGTGCAGGCAACTTTGCTGCAATATCCACAACTAAAACCAGTAGTGCGGACGTATCCATTTGTGACGACGGTTGCTGAATTAGCACCGATCATGCAGGATGCGGTGGCGGAAAAAGCCGTGGTGGCGACAACGTTTGTAGCGGCTAAATTAGCCGCGTGGGCAACAAACTTTGCGCAACAAAACGAGCTACAATTAATTGACTATATGTCACCGCTACTGCAAGTGATCACCGAACAAACAGGCACGGCGCCTTTGGAACGGCCGGGGATGTTGCACACGATCAACGCAGATTATTTCAAAAAAGTAGCGGCACTGGATTTTGCGGTGGCTCACGATGACGGCCAAGGGTTACAAAGCTTGGCTAAAGCCGACTTAGTTATTCTTGGTGTTTCGCGGACATCGAAAACGCCAGTTAGCTTGTACTTAGCGGATCAACGACTCAAGGTGGCCAACATTCCGCTATTGCCAGACAATCCATTGGTTGCAGCTGTTTATCAGCTACCTAAGGAAAAATTAGTCGGCTTGACGATCAGTCCGCAGCGGCTACAAAAAGTACGACAAACGCGGATGACCGCGATGGGGTTAACCGCAGACAATTACTATACTGACGTGACCGCCATTGAAAAAGAGCTGGCCTACGCTACCGAAATTTTCGCTAAATTACAGATCACACCCATCGACACCACAGAACGTTCTGTGGAAGAGACCGCGGCCCTGATCATGCAGCGCTAAAGATGGTACACGTTTAAACGATAATGTTCGGCAACTAAAATGGACTGCGACATAATTTTACATATGTCACAGCCCTATTTTTTTCTAACGATAAGCGAATTGTTTTTACAAAATTAACCGCATCACGTATACTGTGTATGTTAGAATCAATCTAAACAGATAACCATTATTGGTCAGAAAGAAGGAATCACCATGCCCATTGATGTCCGTGATGCCCAAGCCGTGTATAAGGATGCCGGCGAAAATATTATTTTTCAAACTTTATTGTTAAAACGCGATGATCAAGCTGCTGAATTAGCAGCTATTCAAGATCTCGCTGAAAATATGCAGTCGGTGATCAATAGTATGGTCATTCGCTATCCTGAAGGCCGTTTGAGTATTTCCTTTGGTTTAAGCGCGGCGGCGTGGACCTATTTATTCCCTAACGCACCACGGCCAAAGGAGTTAGAAACTTTCACGACAATTGAAGGGCCTAAATACGTAGCGCCTGCGACCGGTGGCGATCTCTTTTTCCACGTTCGCGCACAAACCGCGGCAATCACCTATGAAGTGATGGATCAGCTCGGCAGCTTTATTCAAGCAGCGACGACTGTTTTAGATGAAACACACGGTTTCCGCTATTTTGAAGGTCGCGCAATTATTGGTTTTGTTGACGGTACGGAAAATCCAGCAACAGTGGAAGGCGCTGATTACGCGTTGATCGGCGAAGAAGATCCAGAATTCATCAACGGCTCTTACGCGTTTGCCCAGAAGTATATCCATAATATGGACGCATGGAAAGCGCTGAAAACTGAAGATCAGGAAAAAGCCATTGGCCGGCGTAAATTCTCCGATAAAGAATTACCAGACGACGAAAAATTGAAAAACGCGCATAACGTGGTATCGCAGGATAACGAAAATGGCGTTGAACATAAAATCGTTCGCATGAACGTGCCGTACTCTGATCAAGGTGTTACTGGTACGTATTTCATTGGTTACGCGCGCGAATGGGCAATCACTAAGCGGATGTTGACCAGTATGCTGACTAATAGTGACCGCTTATTAGATTTCAGCACGCCGATCACTGGCGAAGTGTTCTTTGTACCGTCCAAAACGGTGCTGGCTAAAATTGCCGATGACGAATTATAAGTGATAATGAAGGCGGCTAGCGTAAGTTAGCTGCCTTTTTTAGAAAGGATAATTATGCAAACACAATATTATTGTGCACTTGGTGACAGTATCACGGACCGCCGTAATCAATTGGTGGCAAAATGGTACTACGACTGGTTAGCCGAGTGGTGGCAACTCACCAAAACGAGCGTATTGGCAGTTTCTGGTGCGACCGTTAGCGCTGAATTTGACTCAATGGCGCAATTTTGCCAGCTGATTCCAGCTGGTTGCGACACGATAACACTATACGGTGGTATCAATGATCTTGGTCGCAGTCAGCCGTTGGGACAGCTCGGTGATACTGCGCCAACTACTTTTTACGGTGCGCTAGATCAGCTATTGGTGCGCGTTTTACAGGCACATCCAGACGCCGCCGTTTACTTCATTTCTCATGTGCGTATCGGCAATGCTTTTTTCCCGCCAGTCAATCAGCTGGGCTTACAGCAAGCTGATTATGAAGCGGCAATTGCTGAAGTGACCGCGGCTTATGGGGTGCCACACTTAAGCTTGTATCATAGTTGGCTAAACTTCGCGGATCCACAAATGGCGGCACAATACAGCCTGGATACGCTCCACCCCAATGATGCTGGGCAGCTGGCAATTGCCCACTTGATTGATGATTTCGTGCGGGCGCAAGTTTAGACAAAAAAAGCCAGCCAACGTTATTAGCGTTGCTGGCTCTGGTTAATTTAATCAGTTGCTGGCTTTTCTCCAGCTAAAATCCGGTTAGCGGCAGCTTTACTTAAATTATAATGATAGTACTTTAAGTAAAATTGCTGAGTCTTTTCCGTCATATTAAGCGACTTGAATTGCGTAGGGTGCAGCTTCTTAGCTGCCCACAGGACTTGCAAAGACTCCTCAGCACTATAACGATCCCAGGCAAAGGTTCCTTGGGGATTGCCGTAAACACGGCCAGCTTTGACCGCTTTTAGGTTGGCAAAACGGGAATCAGCGCGTAAAGTTTTCAGCGCAGCTTTACTAGTAGTGCTACCGACAATAATCACATCAGGATTAGCGGCGACAACTTGTTCAGCGGTAACCGCAATCATATTACCTTTAGCTGTTAACGCGTTCTGGCCGCCGCTTAACTTGATCCACTCATTGACGATCGTATCACGGCCATCGACTTTTAATAGATCCTGCGAATTGACAATATGCAGGACTTTAGGCTTTTTCGTGGTTTTCTTTAAATGATTGGCCACGTAATTGATATTGCCATTTAATTCTTTCGTGTACGTTTTGGCGATGCTAGGCGCTTTGCCATCAAGGACTTGTGCAGTGACTTTGACTGATTTTTTCAAACCAGCAAAGTTTTGATACATTAAATTAACTGCAGGAATACCGGCTTTAGTGGCTTGTTCCGCTTGGGCCGCATCGGCCGTCAACACAACATCAGGCTTAAGTTTCAATAACTCCTCGGTTTGTAAGTCATCACCGCTGAATGGGGATGTGACAGTCTTGATTGCTGGAAAAACTTTGGTGAACCAAGGCATTTGTTTAATCGTATCAGTGGTTGCAACGAGCTTTTTCTGACCGTTTAGTAATAAAACAACTTGATTGTTGGCGTGCCACAAATCAGCAACGCGGGTTACTTTTTTGGGGATCTGAACGGTTTTACCGGTTAAGTCAGTAACATTATGGGTACTGGCAGCTTGTGTCGGTGCGGTTGCGACTAGGGTTGTCGTCAGAACTAAACCAAGTGTGACGGCCCATTTTTTCCATATTTTCATGATGATCTCCCTTTAACGATAATCTGCCTTGAAACTTTTTCACATTTAGGAATAAAGCTTAGTGCCTCTCCAACACACTCTAGTAAACGTGGTTGGAAAGGCAGATTTCTGCGCTTGCTATGTTTCTAGGTTTCTAAATGTGGTTGAATCAACGATACAAGTTTTTTGGTGGCTTTCGGGCAGTTCAACGACTTGGAGCGGCAGTTGATATACTTGACTGAGATTTTCACTAGTTAAGATTTCAGCTGCGGCGCCGCTATGCCATTGACCGTCCTGGGCTAACGTACTGACCTGATCATTTAGTAATAGTGCTTGATTCGGATCATGGGTGGTTAGTACGATACCATAACCGTCGTGCGCTAACTGGCGGATTAATTGCAAGACACGCACCTGATTGGCCACATCTAAGGCAGAGGTAGGCTCATCGAAAATAATTAGTGCTGGTTCCTGTAGTAAGGCACGGACAATACTAGCCAGTTGCTGTTGGCCGCCGCTAACTGCCGAATAACTATTGTCGGCACGGTCGGCGAGACCAAAGCGTTTTAGTAATTTATTAGCTTGCTCGATATCGCTTTGACGTGGCGCGGCAAGCAAGCCAAGATAAGGGGCGCGACCTAATAACACATAGTCACGCAGGCTAAAAGCAACTGGTGTACGTTCACTGCTCATTTGGGGCACGTACGCAATTTTACGTGCTCGTGCAGCGGGAGTAACTTTAGTCAATGGGTGATCATCTAGCATGACGGCACCGTGTGTAGGCTGATAAACACCGGCTAAGCAATTGAGCAGCGTCGATTTACCAACCCCATTTGGCCCAAGGATACAATGAATCTGACCACTATGTAATTCAAAATTGATTTGGTTGAATAATGGTGTTTTTTGATAGGCGAAACTTAGCTCCTTGGCAATTAAGGTGGTCATGAGATAGTCACTCGTTTCTTCAATAATAGCCAGACGAATAATGGGGTGCCGATAAAACCGGTTAAGATCCCTAATGGAATCTCGCCAGCACTGACGGTACGTGCCAATGTGTCCAGTAGTAACAAGAAAATAGCCCCGAAAATAGCGGCAAGCGGCAAGGATTTAGCATTATTCTGCCCGTTCACTAAACGTGCGGCGTGTGGGATCACTAAGCCGATCCAGCCAATCGTGCCACTAAGGCAAACCGCACTAGCTGTGAGTATCGTGGCACATAAAATAACGATGCCCTGTTCTAAGCGTAAATTGGCGCCAAGCGTGGTTGCTTCTAATTGATTTAAGCTCAGTAAGTTTAGCCGCCAACGCAACGCATAAAGTACGACACCGGCAATTAGCAATGTCGGCAGATTTAAACCTAAATTAGTCAAGGTGACTTTTTCTAGGCTCCCTAGCTGCCAATAAGTGATGCTAGGCAATTGCTGATCAGGGTCGGCCATATATTTCATTAGGCCGATCACAGCTTGCATGAAGCCGCTGATAATGATGCCGGCTAGTACCAGAGTCAGACTGCCGCGCGTGTGCAGTAAACGCTGAATTGTGAGCGCTGCACTAACTGCCAACAAGCCACCGATAAAGGCACTGACTTGGATGCCTGCTGAATGATAACCGAGCAGAATTGCTAATGCGGCTCCGGCTGCGGCCCCATTTGACACACCGAGTAAGTCAGGGGATACCAACGGATTGTGGAAAATTGCCTGAAAGGCAGTCCCAGAAATGGCTAGTGCCGCGCCAATCGTCGCTGCCGCAATGATCCGCGGCAAACGTAATTCGAGCAGAACTTGTTGGCTAGTCGCATCCACTGCCGGTGCTAAATGTAATGGATGCAAGATGAAATGCAGAATTGTGCTGGGTGCCAGCGGGTAGCGGCCGGCGCCCAATGCAACGAAGGCGACAAAAATTAATAGCGCGACGCTTAAGCCGAATAGATGCTGATTAATTTTTAACGCTGGTTTACGAATGATTTTGACCTCCTTTCGTTACAGTTGCTCCATTGAAAGTATACCATTTAAAAAGGCGCCGACTTATTAGGGAATTGACTAATTTAAATTTGTGTAAGCGTCTGTCATACTAAGCGTAACAAATGATAAAATTCGCACATTCTTGATTGAATGATAGAAGTGAGGGAAACGCCGTGCATTATGTTGCCATCGCAGCGCAACCACTAGATGTAAACGCGCTGTATGAAAAGCTAAAAGCGCCACAATTTGGCGGGATCGTCACCTTCATTGGCACAGTTCGCCAATGGACTGACGATGTGGAGACGACATCACTTGACTACACTGCTTATACGGAAATGGCCGTTAAAGAGCTGACTAAATTAGCCGTTGAAGTTGAAGCCAAGGGTGCTAACGTTATTATCGTCCATCGTGTCGGCCATTTAGAGCTGACTGATGAGGCAGTTTTTGTGGGCGTAGCAGCAGCACATCGCGGCGAAGCATTTAAGTGGTGCGAGTACCTGATCGATACTGTCAAAAAGCAAGTGCCAATTTGGAAGAAAGAGTACGATACTGACAAAATCCGCTGGGGAGGTCCGAATGATGTTCAACGTTAAGTTATTTGCAATTTTAGCTGAACAAATTGGCCGTAGTGAAGTCGAATTATCGATTGCGACACCAATTACAGCCGCTACGGTCAAGGCCGCATTACAGGCACAATTTCCCCAGACTGCAGCTGTTCTAGCTGATTGTCTTGTCGCCATTAATCAAACATTTGTGAGTGAGGAGCATTTTGCCCCTGACGAAGTATCCGAAATTGCCTTAATTCCACCAGTTAGTGGTGGTTAACATAGCGTGTTTGCAAAGCGGCAGTATAAGCTTTTACAAACACATTTACACTTAATGATGGCACTAGGCCACCGTTAACAATGATAAGGAGGAATTTTTCATGAAACAATTATACGACCGCTACGATCGTTTGCATAACTATATTCGGATCTCAATCACGGATCGTTGTCCGTTACGTTGTGTTTATTGTATGCCAAAGGAAGGCTTGCCATTTTTCCCAACTGAACGAGTTTTATCTCAGGATGAAATTGTTCAAATGGTGGAAAACTTTGCGGAAATGGGGATTTCTAAAGTTCGTTTCACTGGTGGTGAACCACTATTACGTAGTGATGTCGTTGATATTGTGCGCCGTGTTCATGAAATTCCCGGTATTGACGATATCTCGGCTACCACGAATGGGTTGTATTTACCACGCAAAGCGGCAGCCTTGAAGGAAGCCGGCTTACAGCGCTTGAATATTAGCTTGGACACCTTCGATGCGGAACGCTACAAAAAAATCACTCGTGGTGGTAATATTAAGCAAGTATTGAAAGGCATTGAAGTCGCTGCTGAGCTTGGCTTTATGATCAAGTTGAATGTAGTAGTGATCAAGGGACAAAACGATGACGAATTGCTTGAATTTTTGAACTATACCCGTGATCATAATGTCAATATTCGGTTCATCGAATTTATGCCAATCGGTAATCCACTAAAAACATGGCAAAAAGAATACGTTGGTTTGAAGAATGTATTCGATATTTGCGATGAAAATGGGCTTGATTATAAACCAATCGAATTAACGGGTAACGGCCCATCTGAGAATTTCAAAATTAAGGACGCTGTAGGGAGTTTTGGTTTGATCCACCCTATTAGTAATAAATTTTGCGAGACCTGCAATCGCCTGCGGATCACGCCTGATGGTTATTTAAAAGCTTGCCTATACTGGGATGAAGAAATCAATATTCGTCAAGCGATTCCAGATAAGGAGGAATTTCAACGCCTGATCCAAAAGGCATTGGACAACAAGCCATTGAACCACGAAATGGCAATGGCCGATGCGGATAAGGTGGTCAACAAAGCCCCAACATGGCGTCATATGAGTCAAATTGGAGGTTAAATTATGCAGAAAGAAGCGAGCTCCAAATCTAGTGCGATCATTGCACTGATCATGGGGACTTTGGCCATGGCTGGCTGTTTCATGGCTTGGTCAAGCTTTGCACCACTGGCGGCACAAATAACGACCACGTTCCATTTGTCTGAGTCGCAAAAGACATTACTTTTAGCGACACCAGTCTTATTGGGATCAATTATGCGGATTCCCGTGGGTATTCTCAGTGATCGTTATGGTGGTAAAAAAGTTTATATTGCTTTAATGATTTTTGTTCTAATTCCCTTATTCTTAGTACCACGAGTACATTCGTTTGGTCTGCTATTAATTGTTGCCTTATTGCTAGGGATGAGTGGTACGTCCTTTGCTGTCGGGATTTCATACGTTTCCGTCTGGTTCCCACCAGAGCGACAAGGCTTGGTGTTAGGAATTGCCAGCCTTGGTAATATTGGTAATGCCATTTCGGCTTTGACCTTACCGCGAATCGCCGCTAAATGGGATTTCAGTATGGTTTACAATGTGCTGATCGGCGTTTTACTTGTATTGATTGTTTTATTCATTGTGTTATGTAAGGAAATGCCAGTCGATAAAACTAAAACGCTCAAGGGCTCGTTAGCAGTTGCTAAAGACGCTAACACTTGGTACTTATCTTTATTTTATGCGTTAACGTTTGGTTTATTTATGTCATTTAGTAACCTAACGCCTACTTTGTTGAACGGCTTATTCAAAATGAATCCAATCAATGCCGGGATGTTTGCGGCTGCTTTTGGTGCATTGTGTACGTTAGTTCGTCCAATCGGTGGCGTGTTGTCCGATCATTTACGGCCAATGCAATTATTGCAGTGGGTCATGATTGGCATCGGCGTTTTTGCTGTAGAAATGGGCTTGACCTTAAGTGGTATTTCGCCATTTGTTACTGGGTTAGTCTTGATCGGTGTGATTGCCGGACTAGGGAACGGTATTATTTTCAAGATGGTGCCGTACGTGTCTAAAGGTAATACTGGGGCTGTAACTGGCTTTGTCGGCGCAATTGGCGGCTTAGGCGGTTACTTCCCACCAATTCTGTTAGGCAGCTTAAAACAGATGACAGGGAGCTATGCGGGTGGTTTCTGGTTACTCGCAATATTTGCCATTCTCTGTTGGTTTGTCCTTTACCGTCAATTTATTCGTGGCGGCTCGCATATTGTGCAATAATTAGGACACTTTGATTTAAGCCAGTAACATAAAATTTACATCAAGTTAGGCACTTTTTCATTGTTTGTAGTAGCAAAATAATGGAAATAGTAGGCTTAGCTTGGTGTTTTTTTATTGGCCTAAATGGTATAAAATTAATTGAGTTGCGTAATGAAAAACAGTAAGCACCTAATAACAGACCGGATATGAATCGGCCAATAATCGCGGTATCAT
>NZ_RHOF01000068.1 GCF_003946445.1 Loigolactobacillus jiayinensis
AAAACCGACAACAATCTCGCCGCCCTTTTCCTACATTTTATAACCGCCGTTTACACTTGATCAGTACGAGTTACGCTGCAACTACCAATAGTGATTTCACGGTGATTCCACAGTATTCAGAAAATCAACGTGCTCAAAATGGATACATCGATGTATTAGCAGAGCCTGGCCGGCAACAGACAGTTACGGTTACGGTTAAAAATTTTACTGATAAAGAACGGACTTTTGCGGCGTCAATGTATACCAGCTATACCAACAGTAGCGGGCAATTATCTTATGATCGGGCTAAAATTCCTACAGATAATACCTTAAAGTATGTGTTGCGCAAACAGACCGAATCACCGAAAAAGCAAACAATCAAGGTTGCCGCGCAAGGTAGCACTAATGTTTCGTTTACGGTGAATATACCGGATAAAGCGTACAACGGGTTGATGGCCGGTGGGGTTCGTGTTTGGCCGCTTAAAGAAGCAGCAGCAACGACTACAACCCAAAAGCAGACGCTATTGCATAATAAGTACGCCTTTGGAATGCCAGTCTTGATTCGAGTCAAGGATACAGTTAATAATGCTAAGCTGAAATTAAATCAAATTTATCCTGGCGTATTAAATGGTCAGACCACAGTGTTTGTCAACACACAAAATACCGCGCCATGGCTATTACCAGCGGTTAATATTGATGCCAAAGTGACGAAAAAAGGTAGCAGTAAAGTGCTTCATCATGAGGTCCAAAACAGCTGTTCAATGGCGCCTAACTCCAACTTTAATTTTGCCATCGATTGGGGAAAACAACGCTTAGAAGCAGGCACCTATCATCTTGATTATACGGCGAAAGCACCGGGTGGTACGCTGGGTTGGCATTTCTCCCGCGACTTCACGATTACCTCTGCGCAAGCGTCTAAGTACAACAAGCAAGCTGGCTTCAAGCCAAACTACATGTGGCTTTATATCACTATCGGTGTATTGGTATTGATCATGTTCGTGCTGGGTGGTTATCTCCTTGGTCGGCGTGGTCGCAAGTCGGATGATAAAAATGAGTAAAAAATTTCACCAATTGCATAAAGGCTGGCTGTTGTTGGCCGCGTTACTACTGGGCTTACTGCTGCACGCCGCGCCAACGCAGGCGGCAATCGACAATATTGCGGTGGTACCGCAGATTTCTGGGGCGCATACCGAGCGGTTTCAATTGATCGCCAAGCCGGGGGCTACTCGGCAGTTAAAGGTAACGCTGACGAATTTTGCCAGCACGCCGCAAACGGTGACCATGGCGCCGCGCAACGCGACAACTTCAACGCAAGGCAAAGTATTATTTAATCGTAATGGCAAAGTTAGCGGTGCGCCGGATTTTCGGTAAATGGTTAAGCCGCAACGCTACCAATTAGCGGCTAAGGAAAGTCGCACGGTGACGGTCACGGTGCATGTGGCCAAGACTGGGTTCAACGGCTTACTGATCGGTGGGTTGCATTTTTACATGGCAAGTAACAGTAGCGCCGCCGTTGATATTCCAGTTTGGCTAACTGAAACGAACAAAAGTGTCACGCCTAAGTTAGCGCTGGCCGGGGTAGACGCTAGGACTTACAGCGGCCAACCATACCTGATCGTGAATTTAGAAAATCGGCGCGGCGCTTTGCTGAAAAATGTCACCGTTGATCTGAAAATCAAGCATTACGGCTTTCTTGGTATCGGTAGCACCACAAGTTCATTTGTGCAAACGTACAAGAATTTCGCGCCTTATTCACAGTTGCCGCTAACTTGGGGGCACGCTGGCAACCCAGTTAAAAGTGGTCGTTATCAAATCACAGGTACGATCACGAGTCAGGGTAAGCAATGGTACATTAAGCAACGGGCAGTACTGGATCGTAGTGCCGCTAAGGCCGCCAATGATAAGGCAACTAATTTAACGCAAGACTATACTTGGCTACTGCTGGTGGTCGTGGGCTTACTAGTTGTCTTGAATGCGGTGATCGTTGTTGTCATTGTGCGCCGGCGTAAGCGGAAATAGCACCATAGCCACACATTGGCGGTCAAACGCTCTTGTGTGATTGCAATAAGTTTGGAAAGGGTGATGGCGTTGGACAAGCGAAAATGGGGATTGATCTCAACGGTGCTACTGGGGATGGTAGCCGTTCTTGCGCCACAGTCAGTGCAGGCTAAAACTAGCAATAGTTATACACTGACCGCGCAGCTACCGCCTACGCAAACTAATCAGCAAGTCACTTATTTTGATTTAACCGCGGCGGAGAATAGTATTCAACCGCTAGCGGTGGCAGTTCATAATACGTCACAGCAGCAACTGACCGTTAAATTGGCGGCCAATGATGCGTACACCGCCAACAATGGCCTGATCGCCTACGATCGTGCTACGGTCAAAAGCCTTAGTGCACCGCAATCGTTGCGCTTTAGCCAGTTGGTTCAAGGTAAACGCGCGCAAAGCGTCACGTTAGCCGCCGGCGAAACGAAGCAAGTCACGTTTAAAGTTAAAATGCCGGATGCGCCATTTAGCGGCCTGATTCTCGGCGGTATTCGCTCAGTGGCTGCGCTTGGTGATGATGGTAATAACGTGCAAAATAAGGTTGCCTATAACCTTAGTGTTGTGCTACGACATAGCGCGACGCCAGTGCTACCACAAGTGAAATTGGCGCGCATTTTACCGGGATCACGTTTAGCTAAATCTGGCTTGCTGGTACGCTTACGCAATAGCAAACCAAATATTGTCAGTCAAATGACCTTTAAAGGTACGGTAACGCAGCTAGGTAAAGCAAAAGTGCTTTCCACTTATAAGCAACAAGAATTGCAAATGGCGCCTTATTCAGAACTGAATTATTTCATGCCCACGAAATTATTGCAGCCGGGCAATTATGTACTTCATTTGCAGCTCACGGGGCGTGATGGCTATGCGCAAACATTGACGAAACGTTTCCACGTCGATAAAGGACAGCAAATCAGCATGAACGATCAAAAGAAAGCGGTAGCTAAGACTAATTGGTGGCTGTATATTGGAATTGGTGCTGTTGTAGTATTGGCGGTCGCTGGCGCAACTTATTGGGCATACCGCAAAGGCCGCATTGGCGGGCCGCGGCATCGGAAGTAACGGATATTAATGGTAATGATTTTCGACAACCACCAACCACTTTTGTGAAGCAGGAGGGGATTGCAATGATCAATAAAGGGACACAACATAAAATTTGGCTGCCACTATTATTAGGGTTATTGTTTCTGCTGATTGGAGGCAGTCACGTACAAGCAGATACCACACCAATCAATAACACTGGTAGTGGTGCTGCCGCTTTTGATAATAATGGTTATAAAACAAGTGAAGATGGTGCAACTTATGCGACTGGGACTGCTAGTGGGGGAACTTCATTAACTAGTGAAACTGGGGTTGGCATCAATGTTGGAGTTGGCAATTTTAGAACTTTTTATACAGATAATGCTGGAGCAGATAGTCAGGGACAATATCCACTGCTAGATGCAACTAACGTCAATAATTTAGAGTCTGGTTCTGGTTCGGGATCTAAGTTAGATGTCGATAATAATGGGATGATGACCAATGGTGCACGGGCATACACTGGTGGGCATATTAAGGTAGTTGGATCATTACCCTTAACAGCGACTATTTCTAGCAGCTTGAGTAAAGAACAAATTCTGGCCGGTAATTATGGTGTGATGGTACGAATCCAATTGCCTAAGGATGTCGATGCCAGTAAAATGAGCGATGCAATTGAGTGGGACAAAGCCTACTTTTTTATGCAATTAGATAATGTTTCTCTAGTCAATGGTAGTCCAACGTTTCCAATGCAATTTGATCATCATGTTTATCTTGATCCTAATGATAAAAGTGCCTTCTATTTGAAGACTAAAGGAATTCCTATCACATTAACAGCAACTAGTTCATGGGGAACTGGCTATGCTTCAATGCATTTAGCGCGCTATAGTCAAGATGCAATTGATTATCAGAATAATATAACCAATAAAGGTCACTTGAAACCAGCTGAGTTAGGAACATCTGCTACAGGTACGGATGGTTCTGGAGCAACTAGTGCTGTGGGTGATGCTTGGGGGTTCACGCCCTTAATTTTTAATGGTGCAGTGGCGAAGCAAGGGGATGTTGGTTGGTCCTTTGCAGTTGCCAATTACGCATCGCAGAATAGTTTGTTTTTACCTAATGGGTTCAGTGGTACAGCATTGATTAATTTCTACGTTAATATCGCTAAATATAATGGTAATATTGCTGATTCATCGCCTAATAAGCAACTGACCGCAGGAAAATTGCCACCGTCACCACGTCAGGATGGATTATTTAATATTGGAATCACTGCTTATAATACCAATCAATTAGTCGATCCATTTTCTGCCACAGCAAGTAATAATAAAGGAACCCCCGGCAAAACACCTATGGATTACGCTTTAGTTAAGTCGGGATCAACAGGTACTGCCGCTACGGTAACCTCCAACATCACTTCATGGAACGCTTATGTTAGTCCGTGGGATGCTAAAAAAACGTTGAACGCGGCGGTTTCGGCTTGGGAATCGGTTGGCGGCGATAAAACGCGCTTAACTAACGTGGCATAAAATGATACGTTAGCTGATCGGACGGTGACTTTGAACGCCTTAACTGACGGCATCATGGTGACCAAAGGTAAAGGCGCTGACGCTGCGGGGACTGATTATTCAGGCACGATTGCGCCAACGCTGGGGGCGGTCGGTACTAAACGGTTTGCGCGGGCGGTGGACTACTTTAATACGGCCAGTGTGGATAGCAATGGTGAAGGTAGTTTAAGCACCAATAAAACAGCCAACACTAAAGCAATTTTGGCGGCCAAGCCTTATACAGCTGCGGTTGCTGGTATGGCGACACCAAGTACTGATGCTGCTTTGACCTTGCCAACGGCTGATGTAACGGCAACTAAGAAAAATTACCTCTATTATACGGGGACTAATGCCAGTTCTGTCGGCACAGCGATTCCCATTTTAGCGGCACCGCTGTTCTTTAACCAAACGAATCTACCGGCGGCACCGACGATTGCTTGGAATAGCGATAATGTTTACTATATCAAGAAAAGTGAGCTGACCAGCGGCAAAACAGTGGCGCTTAAGGGAACTTGGGGCGATGACTACGCCAACGCGGATACGCTCAGTGCCAATGATAATAAGTCAGGCACGACGTTGAATAATTTTGCCAAGGTGGAGTCTACTAGTAGTAAAACCTTTAGCTTGAACGTTGCTAGTGGCACGACTGCTACCAATAATCCGCTGAATTTAGGCACTACCGACACCGCGTTGCTAGGCTTGCATACGATCACGGCAACAATTAATCGACCAACGCTGAAATTAGCCAACGGCGAGACGATCACGTCCAACGCTTCCGCTAAAGCAACGGTCAATGTTTATGTGGTCGATGATACAACCAGCTACAACGTGACCGCGACTAAATCCATTTTGATCAGTGGCAATAAATTCAGTCAGCAAGTGGTGCATGGTCCAACCGCGGGTAACAATCAAACTGGTGATACGGTCACTTTTGAAACCGATATTACTAACAAAGGGACGGCCAGCATTGCTAAGCCAATACTCTCAATGCCGTTACCAAGCCAGCTGAAGAATTTAAGCGGCGTGACGGCGACAATTAATGGCGCTACGGTGACGGCTACGGCCACGGTGACTAACGGGATGCTGCAAATCGCGCTAGCTAAGCCGATTCCTAGCGGCGGTAGTGCAGTGATCACGTATAAAGTACAGGCGACGGCGGCAATGCCAACGGGCGGCCTAACTTCCGCTGACATGATTTTAGATGGGACCACATTTACTGGATCAACTGGCACGGTAACCTTGCTGCCAGCACCAAATGGCGGCATTGAAATCACGCCGCCAACGAACTTGGAGTTTGGCAAACACAAGGCTATACCTGGCATCTACAATAATACTGATGGTGACAAAACGTTGTTAGTCACTGATAACCGCGCAACACCAGGTCCGTGGACGGTCAGCGCGCAACTCAGTAATTTTAGTAACGCTGACGGTAGCCGCAAATTAACTGGTGAAACGGCGAAGATCACATTTGGCACGCCAGCGCTAAGTAGTGCAGTTTATACGGCTGGCGGTGCAGCCAATGTACTAGTCAGCAATTCAACGGCGCAAACCAATACGGCGTACGTCTTCAAAAATATTCAATTACAACTTGCCGGCACCAAGATTCAACCTGGCGACTATCACGCTACGATCACTTATTCGTGGACTGACGGCGTGAAGTGAAATCAGCGGTACAGATCATTTTTGTTAATGCACTGCGAAGTTGAATTTAATAAGCAGTTTTTTGATAAATAATACCAATTAATGAAAGAGGCGAGCGAATTGGCGCAGCGAATCAAGTGTTTAGGTTTTTTGATACTTTGTATGGGGATGACCTGGTTAGCTTGTTTGGTTGCGCCACAAACGGCGAATGCTTCGGTGATTTTAGCTACTGATCCCATGTGGGGGACCACCGCAAATCCTTGGCAAACGAATCCGAAAATGACTAACCCTGGTGGCATCTACAAGATGACGGGGACGACAATCAGCGAAGGTAGTTATAATTATCAGTTCACCTATACCGGCCATTTAAGTGATTTGGTCAATTTTGTTGCCGGAACGACTTCGCCTGCCCTGTCCAAGTTGAGTACGCACATTTATCTGCCTAATCTTAACTTGGCTCAGGGTCAACCGAACTATGACAGCAGCGTTGTCCCGCAAGTGACGGTAGCCGATGGGACCAATATTAGTACGAGTACGAAATTTACGGATGTGGGGCTGGATGATAATAAGCTTAGCGCCGCTGATTATTACACACGTATCGAATTTAATTCTGGGGCCATGCCATCGTTTAACCCCGGGTTAAGCAATCTGAATGATGTCGTCACGATAACGTTTAAAGTCAAATTAAGTCAGCCTAGTAACGCGGGCACCGCACAGGTTAAGATCAACAACAGTCTTTCAGTAATTCCAGTAGTATCTAAGGCTTTTTATAAAGACGATGTGACTGGTGCCAATCTAGCCCCAGCAGTTTCCTTTGGTGCAGCTAGCACGCCACTAAACGAGGATGGGTTGCTCGGTGCACCAGTCAAGCAAGCCACGGCCTTACCGATCACTGACTATGGTGGAACAAAGTACCGCTATGACCATTACCAAAAAATAGTCAAGGCTGGGTCTAGTGCAGAACCTAATATTATGTCTTCTGGTCCTGCTACTTCGCTGCCTGGTATAGCTTCAGTTGATTCTGCGTCGAAGACACTTAACAGTTATGTTTTCTGGTATGAGCCGAAAGATGCGAACATTACGGTCAATTATGTGAACCAAGCAGGCACTATTATGAAAACTGAAAAAGCTTGGGCCTATAATTTAGGCCACATTTACAAAAACGGTACTACTGAAGAAATCGCCGCTAATTTAGTGACGCCGGCAGCAACCATGACCTATAGCGGGAAAACATATCAATACGCGGACTATTCTTATACCGGTGACGAAACCGACGAAAATGCAAAAACGGAAAGTGGCACTGATATCGCGCAGTTGAACAAGCTGACGACACAGGTGGGCGCTACTGCTGGCCACCAAGTGCTTACCTTAGGCTATAACATTACCACCAAAACCAACGTTGGGGTCCACTACTGGAATATCGATCAGCAACCAACCACCGTACCAACTGGTATTGAAATGGCTGCTGATCAAGCAACAACGAATCCAACGGGCTTAGCTTTTACCAAGTTAAGTGGCGATAAAGATACGGCAATCACTGGTGGCACAACTGATCCCATCGATACCAATGGCAGCGGTGGGGTTGCTGCAGCTAAAGCGCCAGCTGGTTGGTACTATGTGGGTTATCAATACAACAATGGCAGTGGCAGCAACAAGTGGGTGGCGTATGATCCTAAAACCCCGAGCACGTCACGTTTTACCGGTAATTTTTCTGATAAAGATCAGGGCATCAGCTTTATGTATCGCCAAGATAGTGTACTGAAAATGTTATTGCCAGATACTTTAGACTTTGGCACAGTGCTACCCGGTGTGGCGAGCACGAATTTGCAGTCAACGACAGGTGAAACAAGTAATTCTGATAGCTTAATGGTTGCGGTTCAAGATAGTCGTGAAAATAATTCACCGAGTAATCAATGGTTGGATCCATGGCAAATAACCGTTAGCGGTGCGCCACTAACTGAAGTAGATCATGCAACCGCGGTTGATGGCGCGACAATTAAGCTTACAGATGGCGAAATACTGTCACCAACTGACGGCGTTGATCTGGTGTCTAATTTTACTTTAGCCTTAAACGGAACACCGCAGACGGTGCTGACCAATACAACTGCGCCTGGCGGAAGTTTTCCAGTCGCCAGTTGGGCTAACGCTGACGTTGCGCTTAATTTACCGACCACAACCGTAGTCGCGCCAGGTGAATACCACTCAACCCTGACGTGGACGTTAACTTCGGGCTACTAAGTAAACTACTTTTGACGAAAAATAACGCACACTGCTTAGAGATTCTAGCGGTGCGGCGTTATTTCTGTGCACTTATTGTTAAACTCATTTAATCGCTAAAATCATTTGTTGCTTAACGCTTGTAGCAATGCAGCACAACCCGTCTTGCGCATCTAAGTGCATTCAATTACAATTGAAATGATAGGGCTTAACCGGTAAATATCAGGTATTGAACTAGTGGTATTAATTAGTAAAATGAGGCGCATAAAATGTTGAAGCAAATCTGTAATTTAGGTAAATGGTTCGTGGTCGCGTTACTGCTAGTGCTAGGTATTAGCGCAGGAGCAGTGCACGCGGCCAGTTATGATTCATTGGCACCAAAATCGACAGATGCCTTGTGGGGAACGACTGATTCCCCATGGCAAGCGGCGACAGGAACCAATACAAATACGAGTACTTGGCTCAGATCAGATTCTTCAAATGAGTATAGCTATATTGTTTCAATACAGACTACAGCAGCTGAATTATTCGGCGGTTCATCTACTGATACGTACCCAACTCTACAGTTTAGTTTTTCATTACCTAGTACTATTGATGCTAGTGGAAATGAAGTGTCGAATTTAAATACTACACGAGCACCGAGCTTTTCAATAGCTGCAGGTACTGCTGTGCCAAGTCTTACATCTAAGGGAACGACAATTGATTATTCTAGTGATAGTACCGGCAAATACTCCACTAAGGTTACATCAGCTGTGATCACGCCAGGGAACGGTCCAATTAAAGCAACAGAGCCATTGACGCTTAAAATTACCTTATTGTTAAAGTCAGCACCGACAACTGGACTACAAGTTGTGACATCAACTGGTACTACCGCTACGGACGTCCCCCAAGTAATCAAAGTTTTCGCGCGGGATAGCGTGACTGGCGCTAATATTGGCACGCAGCCGCAGGCAACTTTTGGTGAAGGCGAGGCGCTGGGTGCAACGGCTTATACGGCTAAAGCAGACGGTACGATGACTAGTAATGGTACCACTTATCGGTACGCTGCTGGCCAGCTATTTAACAACGAGAGTAGTACGCCAGTATCGTCGGTCGATTCGAGTACGCTGTCGATCGCGGATTTGAAAACTTCGCTGCTTAAGCAGGCGGTCATGTTCTGGTATGACGCCAAGGACGATAATATTCCGGTTTACTACGTTGATGAAAACAACAAAGTTATCGATACGGCTAGCATGAGTTCGCCGCCAACTAGCACTGCGTGGGGGTATAACAACGCGAATATTTACAAAGCAGGCACCACCACCGAGGACAGCGCTGATTTGCTAAAGGCACCGGATACGCTAACTAGCGGTGATAGTAGCTATAAATTGAAAAGTTATGACTATTACAGTGATACAGATAACAGCAGCCTGCCGACTACCACGGCTACAGCTTCTGGGACGGATGTGACTACCCAAAAGCTAGCTGGTCAAGTTGGCAAGCAAGCAATCGTTTTTCACTATCAAACCGAAACCAAGGCTAAGTTTGGTGTGCATTATTGGAATATCGACACTCAGTCCGCAACTGTACCGACTAGTAATTCAGGGACTAGCGACGAAGATAACCCTACTGGCCTTACTTTTGCTCAGTTAACTGGCGATAAAAATACAGCCATCACCGGTGGCACGACTGATCCTATCGATACTAATGGGAGTGGCGGCGTGGCTGCCGCCAAAGCTCCTGCTGGTTGGTACTACGTAGGGTACAATTATAACGACGGTAGCGGTACGAATAAATGGGTAGCTTACGATCCGAGCGCGCCAAGTACTGCATGGTTCAAGGGCGAATTCACTGGTCAAGATCAGGGTATCAGTTTCTTATATCGGCAGTATGATCAACTTAGTTTAATCTTACCTAGTGCGTTAAATTTTGGCACTTTGTTGCCCGGTAATGGTGGTACGACGGCTTTGAAATCAGTAACTGCTAATGGCAGTGAATCTACTGATTCCGTTATGATCGGCGTCCAAGATGAACGGGCCGCGGATCTAACCAATGCTAACTTAGATGACTGGCAGCTCACGGTTACAGGCACTACTTTGACCGCTACTAATCGGCAAGTTAAGGGTGCGCAAATTAATTTTAAAGGTGAGCAGTTTGCTGGTGATAAAACAACTTCGGCCACAGTTGACGTGCCGCTAGATGGCACGACCATGACGCCAGTATTGAATAGTGACATTGCCCAGCTAGGTGATGATGCTGGCTTTGGCTGTGCGAACACGGATGTTCAATTGAGTATTCCAGTAGATCAGGCGTTAACGCCGGGCGATTACCATTCCACACTAACTTGGACCTTAACCGCTGGCTATTAAAATAAATGGGTACTGCAGCAATATATTATATGCTGCGGTGCCCATTTTTATGTGGATAGAATTTGTTTTGAAACGTGTCACAAAATAGCCACAATTTTGGAGTATGCTTAAATTAGAAAATACTAAAGAAATCTAGTTAGGGGTGCTGATGTTGTCTCGATTTGGTTTGGTGATTGTTAGTTGTCTGAGTTTGTTGTTCGGCAGTACCAGTGTGGCCGCTGCGACGACACCAACTACGGCATTTACCGTAGCGCCAGTGTTGACTGATTTGCCAGTCGTCAACACGCAGTCATTTTTTAATTTGCAGGTTAAGCAAGATACCAGTTATCAATTGCCAGTAAAATTAAGCAATACGAGCACGGAAGCCCAGCAGCTAACGGTACAAATCAATAATGCCCAAACAACCGGTAGCGGTGTGATCGATTACAGCCAAGCTGGGGCAACCTTACTGGCCAAAAGTGCGCCTAATTTGGCGGCAATGGTCGCTGGTAGTCGGCAGCAGCAAGTGACGCTGCAACCACAAGAGCAGCGTACTGTTAATTTTACGCTCAAGACACCAGCGGCAGCTTTTGCAGGAACCGTGCTTGGCGGCATTACAGTGACTGATCAAGGGGCACAGGCGCAAGCAACGATGGCCAATCGCACGCGGTACGCCTTGAGTGTGGCGCTGGTTGAAGCGGGGCAAGCAGCGCCAACGCCGCAATTAACGGCAGGTAAGGTTAAATACGGCCAGCAGGCGGCTGTGTCTGGCTATCAGTTACCGCTGCGCAATGTGGCCCCATTGTTATGGCATAATGCGCAGGCCACATTGACGATCACGAATGCACAGCACAAGCAGGTTGCGCGGACGCAGCTCAGCAATTTCAGTATGGCACCAAGTTCAGCGGTCACGCTCCTTTTATCGAACAAGCGGCTAGCTAGTGGTCATTATACTTATCAAGTGGCGCTTAAAAGTGGGGCGCAACGTGCTACTGTGAAGCAGCCTTTTACGATTAAGGCAACTACAACTAAAGCTGCAACGACAACGCCACTTAAACATAAGGCAGCACGTACAAATTGGTGGCTCTGGCTGGAAATTGGCGTGATTGGTGTGGCTGGCTTAGTCGGTGTTGGCTATTGGCTGAAGCGTCGGCAGCACCAGTGATTATGAGTTCAGCTGACTAAAAGATATGCTTTAATGTGTTCGAGATATCCGCGAGCGTTGCCGCATCATTTTAAATGACTATAGGCCAAGCAGTCTAAAGTGTCTGCAGTGTCGTCGCTAATTCTTGATATTGCTGGGAAAAATAGCTGTGTTTTGGATAAACAAAGTTGATTTCGTGTTGTAATTTATAGCCATGAACTGGTAAATTGACAACTTGGCCACTAGCTAGTTCCGTGCTGACCAGTGATTCATATAGGAAGCTAATACCGACACCTGACGCTAATAACTGCACGATCGGTGTCGGTGTGGCGATCTCAATAACGTTGGCAAAGTCGGTGATCCGCGTGTTTTGCATAGTCAGCCAATTTTCAAAAATTTCGCGCGTGCCGGAACCAGCCTCGCGGACTAATAACGTTTGGCTGAGCAAGTCTTTGAGCACTAGTGGTTCGGCTTGCGTCAGCAATGGATTACCGGCAAAGGTTGCGGCAATAAAGGGTTCGCGGCGCAATGTAACGTAATCAAATTGTTTTTTATCGAAATTGCCTTCAACTAGGCCAAAATCAATCTCACCCGCTAGTAACGCCTTTAAAATTGTCTCAGTGTTAGCGATTTGGCATTGAATTTGGTGGCTTTGTTGATGTAATTTTTGCAAGGCCTTAGTCAATAAAAATGAGCTGAGTGAGCGGGTGCAGCCTAACTTGATTGGTGCTTGCTTGTTAGGTAACTTTAACTGATCTAACAATTGGCGGCTTTCATTGGTCGTTTTATTAATGTAGTAGGCTAATTGTTGACCAACGTCAGTGATCGTTAATTGCGCGTGTTCATAGCGCACCAACTCTAGACCGAGATCTGCTTCTAAGGCTTTGATCTGTTGGGTGACTGCTGGTTGGGTCAGAAATAACTGCTGGGCGGTCGCCGTGTAGGAACCAGTTTTTGCCAACAAAGCAAATGTGCTCATTTTTTTATCTAACATAATAACACCTCCACCTATCATTATAAATTATTCTTATATCAATGCAATGATTACTAATTTTTTCTAATAGTAATTTGCTGGTAAGCTTAATCTATTATGGGAGGAGATCTTGTCATGTTCGCGATATTTAAATCAAGTCGGTTTTATTTGGCCGTTGGTCTAACGTTATTCTGCTCGTTGTTAGGTAGTTTTCTTGCTGGTTTTCCGTATTTGCAGGTTATCGGCGCTTTAGTGCTGGCACTAGTGCTCGGTATGGTGCTCCAAGTTTTTCAGCCAGTAGTAACGCAGGCTAAAAGCGGGATTGGTTTCATTTCTAATAAATTTTTGCGCCTCGGTATTATTTTGCTCGGCTTCAAATTAAATTTGATTGATTTGGCTCATGCCGGCGTTAAAACAATTTTACTGGCAATTTTTGTGGTCAGCGGCACGCTAGTATTGACGTACAATTTAGCTAGAAAGTTAGGGGTCGAGCAACGGCTGGCAATTTTAGCGGCGAGCGGTACTGGAATTTGCGGTGCGGCGGCCGTTATGGGTATTTCACCGCAGCTGCCAGTAGCGCCAGAACAGGCTGAGCAGAAACAGGAAGACGAAGTACTGGCAGTCGCTATTGTGGCAATTTTAGGTACTGTATTCACCTTGATTGAATTGGGGTTGAAACCACTATTACATATGACGCCACAGCAATTTGGTGTGATGACTGGCGGTTCACTACACGAAATTGCCCATGCGGTGGCAGCTGGCAGTGCTGGTGGGCCAGTTAGCTTGGATACCGCGATCATTACTAAGTTATCGCGGGTGCTCTTATTGGCGCCAGCAGCGTTGATCATCGGTATTTGGTATAGTCGTTCTAATCATATTAGTACCGGTGCCGGACAACATAAATTACCGATTCCTTGGTTCATGGGTGGCTTTATTTTGGCCAGCGTTGTGGGCACTTTCTTGCCTTTAGGCGCGGCAGTCTTGGCGGCGTTAGTGAAATTCGCCTATCTCTTTTTAGGGATGGCGATGGCAGCGCTGGGGATGAGCGTCAATTTTAGAGTGATCCTCCAACGCGGCGGCAAAGCCTTTTTAGCTGCCTCAATCTCGTCGTGTATTTTACTGGCGTTTGTGATTGTGGCAAGTAAGTTGTTCTTTTAAATTACCTTCGTGCGGCCACTGGTTTCAGCGGTGACGTTGCTGGTTTGGGTGGTGTAGACGATTGCCTCAGCAGTGGTTGTTAGGGTTGGATAAGGGTTAACTTTTGGTGTGGCGACTGTGGTATCCAGTTGTAGTGCGGTGATCGTCGGTGCGCTACTAGTCGTGACGACGGCTGCTTGTACCGGTGAGTGGGGCATGCTGCCCAGTAAGCTTAGGCCAATGATCGTGCTTAAAATAATGTGTTTTTTCATGGTGATCAGCTCCCTTTAGTTGATAGAGCTAGTTTAGCTAGGACAGCTTAAATTGAACTTAAGCGAGGGCAATTGTTGCGAGCAAAAAATCAATGAAATAATTAAATTATTGTCCATTACTAGGCAAGCTTCCGTACTATCGCTTATAATGAATTTAGGCGGAATTTGCGCTGAAAATAAGTAGAATAGGATGACCAACATGGCTGAAGCAATTGAGGCACGTCTACGTAGCTATTACCAATGGAATTTACCTGTAAAAATTATAATCGATGATATTGAAATTTCGGCGACTGGTATCATGTCCAACGCACAAATTTATGTGCCACTAAAAACATTGTTTAAAGAGATCAAGCAGCCACTGCAGATGCAAGGCTTTAATGTGAATGGGACTTATAAAGGCAATTTGTTCGACTTTACCATTGGCACTAAAACGTTGCGGCTCAATGGGTTGCCCTACCAATTAGATGCCGCGCCATTTGGTACGAACCAAGAAATTTACGTCACAACCTTTTTCGTGGCCGTGGTAACGCAGCACATCTATGAATGGCTGGATGATAATCGGTTGCTGGTGTTTGAAGGTTTGGAAAATGAAACTTTTCAGATTGCTGCTCGCGAATTTGCGCCGTTTAGTATTTTACCGCAACAATTCATGGCGCGAGATATCGGTGGGCAAGCGCAATTACCAACGTTAGAGTGGGCAGGAATGCCGGCTGAAACCAAGTCAATGGCCTTGTTTTTCACTGATGAACATCCGCTGACCGCTGGCTATAGTTTTTGGACGGTGATGCCGCTTAAACAAGATATTACGCGGATCGCAACTGATGCACCGCAGCAGCAACAAACGCTGCATCGTTTTCAAGGTGTGGCGCCGGTACAAAATACTGGCTATCATGAATACTTATTCCGTATTTTCGCGCTGGATACTGAGCGGCCAATTTTCACTGGCCAGTTGAACACCGCTGAAGAGGCGCGCGAAGCTTTTGATAAGCATTTATTGGACGTTGCCGTTTATCCTGTATTTGCGAAATTATAGGCCATTTTTTTCACTAGTTTAACGCAATGTGGTTGTAAGTCGCAGATTAAGGTCGTGCGGTGATGCGTTCTTTCAAACACACTCCTTTGTTTTCTGAAAAATTATGCTACACTAGAAAATAGAAACGAAGGGGGCAACAAATGTTACACTGGTTGATTGAGTTATACGGGCCGTTTTTTAACCTGCATGCTTGGGAAACGGTCATCACGTCAGGGGCAGATTGGGCGATCATTTTTTCATTGATCTTGATCGAATGTCTATTGTCAGTGGATAATGCGGTCGTTTTAGCAGCACAAACGCAGAAGCTACCAACATTACGGCAAAAAGAAAAAGCGTTAATTTATGGCCTGTGGGGTTCATATTTGATGCGCTTTTTGATGATTGGTTTAGGGACGTTCTTAATTAAGGTCTGGTGGATCAAGGTTGTCGGCGCTATTTATCTGTTATATTTATCACTACATTTCTTTTATCAGCGCCATAATCAGAAGCAAAAAACTGGTGGTGCCAGCAAGCTTTGGGTGGCCGTGATTCAAATTGTATTTATGGATGCGATTTTTTCGGTGGATTCCATTTTGGCTGCGTTGGCGGTTTCCAGTAAGCCGATCATTGTTTTGATTGGTGGCTTGATCGGTATTTTAGTTATGCGTGGCGTCGCGCAACTGATCCTCAAAGTGATGCGGCGTATTCCTGAATTGGAATCAATGGCGTATTATTTGATTGCAATTATTGCAGTTAAGCTATTTATCGCCATTCCGCAAATTGATATTGAAATTCCAGCTGGCTGGTTTGTGGCAATTTTACTTGCGGCAATCGGCATCACGCTATTAGTTCATTACAACAACGAAAAAAAGAAAGCGCGATTGAAAATCACGCAGCATTAAGTAGGCGAGGCTGTGACATAAGTAAAATTATGTCGCAGTCTTATTTTTATTGCCGAATATTAGCGGTTAAACACGGCAAGCTCCCTCTGCTTGCGCAGTAGCAGGCTAATGCTCGGGGGCTGAGCGTCTTTTGGCACACTCTTTTTTTAAGCCAACTAAAAATTATACATTAATAAATGTATAATTGGTAACAGCCACCAAAAATCTGATTAGGATAGGGATTTTCCCTTATTTTTTCTCTTTTATAGTATGAAATTTAACAAAAAGGAACAATCTATACGCTAAAATAGGTTACAATATTGTATAGTTAATAAAAAGTGATTATTATACGTATTCTTAATATCTAATGAATTATAAATTTCTAATACTAGATTTGATTTAGTTTTATGCTGGCGAACAAACGATCTTCAGAGTGTTTAAATAATTATGTGTAAATGATTTATTGGGAATTGAAAAAGGGAAGC
>NZ_RHOF01000069.1 GCF_003946445.1 Loigolactobacillus jiayinensis
TTTTAAAGAAAAAGACGAGAGGCTTTTCTATTTACACATAAAATTTGACACTCTCCTTTAGTTAGTTATAGTTTATTATAAGGGCCGCTAAACCCAACTGTAAACTGATTTCACTGAATAAACTTATAAAGGTCACACAATATTCAAAATTGGTAGGAACTTTTCTATAATGATGGTACAAAGACAAAGCAGGTGTATCCCTCAGTTCACGGGACGCACCTGCTTAAATTTCTATACTTCTTATAAATCAAAAAAAGCAGTCATCACTGACTGCTCTGCCTTACCGCTGAATTAACTGGCGTACTTGTTTGATGATCTGTGCACGTAAAACAATAATGATCACGGCATAAATGATAACACCGACACCAACTTCGATCACCAACCACATAGTATTAAATGGCTGGGTCACATTTAGCCAGCACACGACGGCAAACATCGCCAAGCCAGCAACAAAATATTTCCAAAAATCGGCGAATAAGTGGCGCACCGATAATTCATCACGAACCACGTATAACTGATAAATCGTCACACTGCCTTCTGACAAAACGGTAGATACCGCCGCACCCGCTGCACCCCAGTATATGATCAGTGGGATATTGAGAATTAAATTGACTACGGCCCCAATCGTAACTGAGATCGTAAAATCACGATTGCGGTTAGTTGGCATCAAATACTGCATCCCCAGCACATTACTCCATGCAATCACTAAGATTGCCGGTGCTTCTAGCATGATCAATGTACTGGTTGCGGCAAACTTAGCCCCAAAAAACCAAACCGCAAATTTTGGCGCAATGGCGGCCAGTCCCATGGTCATCGGCACTGAGGCTGCTGTGACGAAGTCGAACGAACTATACAAATAGCGCCGCACTTGTGCCTTGTCGCCTTTGGCAAACGTATGCGCGACTCGCGGCAACATCACAGTCCCAGTGGCGGTGACCACCGCCAGCACCATTTTAATAATCTTATCTGAATTATCAAAGAAGCCAGCTGCCGTCATGCCAGTAATGTTCCCCAACATCGTCTTGTTCAATACCAAATAAATCTGGGTGGCGATCTGCGGAATGAACAGCACCAACGCTGGTCGTAAATGGGGCAGTATATTTAGTTTACGCCATGATATCTTGACCAGGTGCCGGCGCAAAAATGGCCATAACGTTAAGTTACCGATCAATTGTGAGCCTGAAATAATGACAATGTACACGGCTAGATCCTGGGCATTTTTAACAAAGGTAAAAATCAAGACCACCGAGATAATTTTAACGATCGTATTGCGGACCACGGTGGTGCGGAAATCCTCTAGCCCCATGAAAAACCATGAAACATCAAAAGCCGCCGCCGTGATCAACAACGATTGCATCAATAAGTACACGTGATATTTGTTGGTAAAGCTTAAGTAGATGAAAAATACCGCTTCGGCCACAATGATCGCCGAAAAACGCAGTAACTCGATCTCCCAGAATGCCTTAGTCAATTTATGGGGGTCATCACGATAAAAAGCGACTTCCCGATTTCCGTACATGTTGATCCCAATACTACCAAACAGCACAAAATACTGAATGATTGAGTTAGTATAAGCATTGACCCCAACACCAGCAGGCCCAATCACCCGTGAAATATAAGGCGTCGTGATCAACGGCACCAATAACAGGAAAACCTGATAGCCTGCATTGTATAGATAATTTTTAACGACTTTCAATGTGATACCTCATTTCTAGAGAGTGCAAAAAAAGACGGTCAGCTTACGGCACATAACCTAGGTTACTGATAAGGGACACACAGCAGCGCGTTCAGTTGCCGTAGTTACGTGGAATAAGTTGTCTTTTTTTGCACGTTTACGCTAACTTCGTGGTCAGCTTACGGCACATAACCTATGTTACTGATAAAGAACACGCAGTGGCGCGTTCAGTTGCCATAGTTAGGTGGAATAAGCTGTCTTTTTTTGCACGTTTACGCTAACTTCGCGGTCAGCTTACGGAACATAACCTAGGTTACCGATAAGGAACACGCAGTGGCGCGTTCAGTTGCCGTAGTTAGGTGGAATAAGTTGTCTTTTTTTGCACGTTTACGCTAACTTCGCGGTAATTAGTAAATAGTACTTCAAACTGACGCCAAAGTACATCCCTGTGCGCATTCAAACATCACCACGTTAATTTACCAGTAACCTGAAAAAGCCAGCTTACGCTACCGCCAGTCGGAAGCTGCGTGTGTCAGCTAATAAGGCTAATATGAACACATTATACGACACATCCAGCAGATGTTGATCGACAATACAACTGACTGCAGTTACAGCAATCAACAATGGCAGTAAATAGTCGCCGCGGTGAACTTCCCGCCAAGCAAACCAGGTATAACCAATAAGTAGCGCTACAGCAACAATTAAACCAAAGCTCAACAGCACCGTTAAATACGATGAATCGATGAAAAAATACTCCTTGGTGATCAATTTGCCAGTAAACTGCTTGAAACCTTGCGTACCGCCCCAGCCAGTAGTTTTGATCACTTGACCAAATACTTGCGGATCATAGCGATCAAAGGCAGTCCGACCTAAACGCAACCGCGCTGACAACAACTTATTCAGATCTTCCAACCAAGGCACTTTTGGTGAATAGAAATAGCTTAATCCCAGCGATAACGCCGCACCAATTGCCATGGCACCAACGCTGACCCAAGCCACACCGATTGCCGGTCGAACGCCCTTTTCAATCAGCCAATAAACAGCTAACAGTACTAGCAACAGCGCAATTAGAATCGTGTCCAACCGTGCGTCACAAAAATACCACACAAACCACGCTGCAAATAAGCTAAGCAACCAATCATACCATTTAAAGCGGCCTTTCTTAACGGCCGCATAAGCCAATAATAAATACAGCACGTGAGCGGCAAAATCGGTGGGGTACTGAATGCCAAAAGAATTACGGTACGTCCCCTCACGCAAATAACGTAGATTAGGAATCAAATTTAGTAGTGACGACACGAAAATTAGGATGAATGTCGCTAGCCCAACTAATAGCGCAGTTTTGGCAATCGCTTCAAAGGACACTCGCCGTGCACCTATCATCAGTAAATAAACACCAATCAATATGTAGCGACCTGAAGTACGTGCCGTCCATGCCACCAGCACTAAGCCGGTGAACACCAGTAACCATTGTCCCATGGTGTAATGATCGAAGACAATAATTTTGGTCAAAAGTAGCGGCAAACCCACCGCCAAAACCACCAGCTCGAAGCGTACTGGTAAAGCATCATTGTACATCGAAGTGGCAAAAAAAGCGTAACTGAAAAATAAGCCAAAGGCACTTAAATATAAGCCAGTGGCCGTAATCCGACTAGCAGTTGCTTTCATCACCATCGCGCTACCTCCGCCAAGCAGTATAAATAAACGTCGCTAAAATGCCAAGGTACAGGCCAAATAACAACCCACCTAGCGTCAATTTTTGGACCCGGTTACCATTGATCAACGTCGCTTGTTTCGTCGTCGCCTGCTCAATAATTTGCACCGTGCCACTATTAGGCACTAACGTCGGCAATTGTTGTTGCACCGACTTAGCTAATAAATTAGCCGTTTGTGCCGCCAACTTTGCGCTAGTCCCCTGTGCACTTAATTTTAAATTCAAAGTATTCTGTGCCACTGTCGTACTGATACCAGCAGTTAGCGCAGTTTGGTCACCGTGATAGCCATTGATTTTCGTCAATTGCTGCTGCACTGGCTGCACGATCGTATTGCTTTTTACGATTTTACGGTATGACGCCATCGCCAAAACATCGGCATTGCGCTGATTAGGATCATTATTGGGATGATAGATCATCACTGTGCTGGCCGCTGAATACGTCGGTACCGTTGTGCGCTTACCCCAAGCAAACGCCCCAGCGGTGACAATCAACGCTGTAACCAACCAAATATACCAGTAACGGCCTAACGCCAACAGGAATTCCCCAAACGAAAGCCCATCGCGCGTTGAATTACTCATCATCATTGCTACCTCCAAAACTAATTTCACTATCGGTTAAACCGACATTACCTAGTTTAGCAAAAAACCGCGCAAATTGCGCGGTTTGTTTTTTAAGGTTCAAGTAAACTTATTTCTTCTCTTTGATGATATAAATTGGCCGCTTCTTCGCTTCCAAATAAATACTACCGATATACTTGCCTAAAATCCCTAAACATAGCAGCTGTAGGCCACCAATCATCAAAATGATAGACGTCATTGAAGCCCAACCAGTGACTGAGCCACCGTAAATGATCTTGCGGACAATAACAAAAGCAACGCCCATTAACGAGACTAAGAACGATAGAAAACCGACAAAGGTCGCTAAATTCAGCGGCGCATCGGAGAAATCAATAATACCATCAATCGAATAACGCAATAATTTCCAAAATGACCATGATGTTTTACCGCCAACACGATCACGATTTACATAACTTAAATATTTAGTTTTGAAACCAACCCAACTTAAAATCCCCTTAGAAAAGCGATTGTATTCGCTCATGGATAAAACCGCATCAACTACCTGCCGCGTCATTAAGCGAAAATCACGTACCCCGTTTTTAATTGGCGTGGAAGAAATCTTGTTGATAAATCGATAAAATGTATTCGCAAAAAATGATCTGATGATGGGTTCACCACCACGATCGATACGTCGTGTACCAACTACATCATAACCTTCATCCTCAATGCCAGCCATCATTTCCGCTAGCTGTTCTGGTGGATCCTGCAAGTCAGCATCCATCACCGCCACATAATCACCTGTCGTTGCCTGTAAGCCAGCATAAAGTGCCGCCTCTTTACCAAAATTCCGCGAAAACGAAATATAGTGCACCTGCTGTGGATCTTTTTGTTGTAAGTCACGTAAAACATCAAGTGTTGTATCACGCGAACCATCATTAATAAACCAGTATTCTAGCTTTGCACCGCGTAATTGCGGCTTAACTGCTTGCAGAGCTGCATAAAAAAGTGGAATCGTTTGTTCTTCATTAAAGCACGGTACAACTAATGAAAGCTTCTTTGCCATTTTATCCTCCGTTAAACTTGTCTAAAGCTAATTATCGTAGAAATAATGGCTAACATCAAGCCCTTAACGCTAAAGAATTTAAGTAAGGTTGACACTACTCTGCGTTACAGGTAAATTTATCTAGTTAACCTAAGGAGTGACCAATCATTATTCAACTTTTTAAAAAATATCAAGCCATCATTGCCTACTTATTTTTTGGCGGACTGACCACATTGATCAATATCGGCGTTTTTGCCATCTTAAATCCATTCATGAATTACCAAGTAGCTAACGTAAGCGCTTGGTTTATCTCTGTTTTGTTTGCTTATATTACCAATAAGCTTTGGGTTTTCTCTTCTAAAACAGCTGGTTTTTCGGAATTTGTCAAAGAAATCAGTTCATTCTTCTTCTTCCGCATTCTATCATTAATTATGGATATTCTCATCATGTGGGTCGGTGTTTCACTGCTACACGCAAACCCATTATTGACTAAGATTGTTGATAACGTTGTCGTTGTGGTGGCTAACTATTTCTTTAGTAAGTTATTCATTTTCAACTCAAAGCAAGGAAACTAGAACTTCTCTAAGCAGTGGTTTTCATTATCAAA
Source organism: Loigolactobacillus jiayinensis (assembly GCF_003946445.1). Classification (GTDB taxonomy): domain Bacteria; phylum Bacillota; class Bacilli; order Lactobacillales; family Lactobacillaceae; genus Loigolactobacillus; species Loigolactobacillus jiayinensis. Next base: position 5,597 of record NZ_RHOF01000069.1, read on the forward strand.
TACACCAATAAACGGAGCTAATTGAATTGATAAAATCTAATTCGAAACGATCATTATTTTTAATACTAGGCGCTTTCTTCATCCCAGCGCTATTATTTACACTTGTACTAATTTCCAAGCATGTCTATCCTTTCGGTAGTTCCTCGTTGCTTAGAGATGATATGAATTATCAGTATGTGAATTATTTTGCTTATTATAAAAACCATTTTGGTGATTTAAGTGCCTTTTTATACTCATATAACATGACTTTAGGTGGTAATTTCTTAGGTTTAACTAGTTATTATCTGTTAAGCCCGTTTAATTTAATTTTATTGCTATTCCCAATTCGCCACATTCCACTGGCAATTTACATAATGACTACTCTAAAACTTAGCTTTGCCGGATTAAATATGTACTTATTTCTACAATTCAGACAAGCACAGGTACTGTCAAAAATAACCCAGCCAATGCAAAACACAGCTTTATTACTTTTTTCAACTGCTTACGCACTAATGAGTTACAGTATGGTTTATTCCTTAGATATTATGTGGTTGGACGTTGTATTATTGCTGCCACTTGTTATTTTAGGTATCGAATGGCAGTTTTGTGGCCGTTCTTCAATGCTTTACCTCATCACGCTTTTTCTGAGTCTAATTTTTAACTATTATATTGGTTTTATGGTGTGCCTATTTGCCGCTAGTTATTTTGTCTTTCGCTTTATCCAACTTAAATTCATTCAAAAACACCCGCTTAAATCAGTAGTATTATGGTTACGTTTTGCCTTATCCAGTCTGCTAGCTGGAGGTGTAGCTGCATTTATTTTATTACCAACTTTCACAGCACTACGTGGCATTAAGGGAAATATTCCTTATAAATTTACGTTTGAAGAAACTTATAACGCACTTGATTTTGTTATGAAATTGTTTGGTGGCAGTTTTCGTTATACTGATTTATGGCTAGGACCTAATATTTTTGCTGGGATGCTAGTACTCTGCCTTACTATTTTTTATTTTCTTGATCGTCAGTTTAAGATTCAAGAGCGCTTGTTGGCGGCAACATTTTTGCTATATTTATTCTTATGTTCTTACATTTCTGGCTTAAACCTAATTTGGCATGGCTTTAGTGCCCCTCAAGGTTATCCTAATCGTTGGGCATTTATTTTTTCTTTCATGTTTATCCTTTTAGCCCATCAGGAGTTTGTTTTAGCTAAAAGGCCTAAAATAGAAGCCAGTTTAAAACTATTTGGTTTGATTTTTCTACTTTGTACATTATTTGCGAAACTATATCCAACAATCTTCAATTCTAAAGTTGTGGTCTATAATATTATATTCGGCGCTTTAATTTTATTTGCTTATGGATTAATGAAAACTGTAAATAAGCCCACGACAGTTTGGTTACTACTGTTAGTGAGTTCACTTGATCTTATATTTAATGCACAGGCTATTTTTGCAGCCAATTACCCATCTATTACTCGAACAGCCTTTGACCAATATTTACAGCAAACACAACCAATCATCAATAAAATCAAACAACAAGATAATAGCTTTTATCGCATTGGTACAACTTTCCAGAGAACTGAAAACGATCCGCTTCTATTGAACTACAACGGGGTCAGCCATTACAGCTCCAGTGAAAAAGTACAATCCATCAATTTTGCCAGCTTTTTGGGCTATCTACAAGCATCACGGTGGACAAATTATAATAATGGTTCAACACTTACAGCTGATTCACTTTTAGGCATCAAGTACCAAGTAACTACCAACAATGGAAATCATGACCAAACAATATTGGCTAATGGCGGCTTGGCCCATGCCTCAAAGCAAGAGCCACTAACCGCAACTGTTCCAGTTTTTACAAGCAATCATTATACCGTCTATCGTAATCCGTTAGCGTTGAATTTAGGTACAGTCGTTAATGATCAAGTCTTAGCATATAATTTTAAACAGCACCAGACACAAAATGTTTTCAACCGTCAAAACGACCTGCTCACCAAAATAACTGGAAAAGTAAGCAACGTTTTAACAGCTGCTAAACCACTAGCCAGTACACCAACGAGTGGTCAAATTGATTACCAATATCAAATTAAACAGACTGGCGTAGCCTATCTTTATATCCCAATGAAAACAAATATTGAATTACAACCCATCGACATTACCGTTAATGGCAAAAAAATGACTAATAGTTATTCTGATGCAGAAAACGGCATTATTAATTTAGGTGCTCACAAAAAAGGAGAACAGCTTAAAATCACCGTTGCAGCACAAGACCCACACACCTTGGCCATGACTGAACAACCACAAGTTGCTACAGAAAACTATTTGCAGCTTAAAGCGGCTGTTCTAGCGCTAAAAAAACAACCTGTCAGTTTGAAAATGCAATCCAATACCAAATTAGCTGGCACGATTACAACTAATCGAGACCAACAAGTACTTTTACTAACACTACCGTACGATGCAGGCTGGCATGCCAAAGTAAACGGTCGAACGGTAACGCCAAAGAAAGCGATGGGCAATCTTTTAGCCATCCCACTTAAACAAGGCAAACAAACCTATCGACTAACTTTCACTCCACTTGGGCTACGCTCTGGAGTCATTATCAGCATCATAGCTAGTATTTTCAGCTTATTTTATCTCTGGTTTGAATTTAAATTTAAAGATAAATTATAAAAATCCCTTATTCAAAAAAACGGCCACATTCATCACGAATGCGGCCGTTTTAACTTTATTCAGTACTACTTAGCTACCGCGGCGTCACCGCCGAAAATTGGGGTAACTGTCCGTTCGACGTATTGCGCCTTTACGGGCACTTCGTACGGATTAACGGTTTCGATCTCGAACATTTTCAGGTCAGCGATGGTTTGCATCGCAGTTTTGACCGTGGTTTCG
>NZ_RHOF01000007.1 GCF_003946445.1 Loigolactobacillus jiayinensis
CCGCAGTGCCATTTTCCAAGGCCGCAACTCGTTTTTCAAAAACGTCAGTGGTCGGGTTGGTCAGGCGAGTATAAATATTGCCAGCATCGGTTAAGGCAAAACGGCCAGCAGCTTGAGCAGCGTCCTTGAAGACGTATGACGTCGTTTGATAAATTGGCACAGCGCGGGCACCAGTTTCATCAACGGTTTGTCCGGCGGTAACTTGCAATGTTTCAAAATTTAGTTTTTTACTCATGATAAAGCCTCCAGTTTATTTTTAAAGTTATGTAACGTGGTATCTCAATTCTGGTGCCGCTCGCCTCCTTTTAGATTGTTTTTTAGTGGGCTTTTGCAACAACGCTGTAAATAAAAAGCCGTCGTCCCTATGCTGAATCAGCATAAGGGACGACGGCTATCGCGTTACCACCCAAATTTATATCGACCTCACGATCAATACCTTAAAAAGTACAGTTATATACTCTGCAATGTATCGCTTGCTAACGGTGCGTACGCACTGGCTCCAAGTTCATCTTCATCTGGGCGGTGTTGTTTCTTTCCACCAATCGAAACTCGCTGTAAGCACGTTCCAGACTACTCTTCTTTTCGTTGCCATATATATTAACTTGTGTCTTAAACTATCATCATCTTTTTTTAATGTCAAGCTCATTTTTAAAATTTGTTATTTTATATTAAACTGGTATATCAGACTAATAATGCTGATATAATGGTAATGGTTGGTCTTGATTACGAATGTAACTGTAATTACCAATTTGGCGACCCTTTATGGTAAGAAAAAAGTTTTTTAATTTTTTTTACACTTGACAACAGTAGCTACTTTCTCGTATGCTAACGCTTAATTAATAGTGACGTTGAACAGAAGAGTAGTGACGCTGAGTGAGAACAGTGACCCTTGTTAAGTGGAAAAAGGGCTCGATCGTGTCATGAAGATGAGCTGGGAGTCATCGCTAGGTTAACGCCTGGTGGTCGGTAGCAACCGTTATTTTGCTAGGTATCAACTGGTACTGATCAAGGTATTTTGGCGTGAGTCAGATACGAAATAGGGTGGTAACACGATAAGCGTCCCTTTGTGAATCAATTATGGTTCATAAAGGGACGTTTTTGTATTCAATAATACAGAAACTTTTCCAGGGGAGGATGAGTTGATATGAATCTACAACAAATGCGCTATGTTTTAGCGGTCGCTGCTAATGGTAGCTTCCATGAGGCTGCTAAAGCCTTGTATATTTCGCAACCGAGTTTGTCTCATGGGATTAAACAATTAGAACAAGAATTAGAAGCGCCATTATTTGAACGAACGCGGCAAGGGACCAGCTTAACGACGGCAGGCCAAGATTTTGTTACAAGCGCACAGAAAATCATTCAGCAGGTTGATCATTTGCAGCAGCATTTCGACACTAGTACAACGGAACAACATTATTTTTCTGTGGCTGGACAACATTATGATTTTATTGCGATTGCTTTATGTCGGTGCTGACACAGTACAGTGATTATCGCTATATTCGTGTTTTTGAAAGTACAGCTTTAGAGGTGATCAAGGATGTGGAGCATGAACATAGTGAGCTGGGGATCCTTTTCTTAAATGATTACAATCAGTCGACCTTATTACGGTTATTTGAACAAGATGAACTGGTTTATGAGGAATTGGGTGTGTTCCAAACGCATATTTTTGTCCGAACGGGCCATCCATTAGCCAAAAAAACAGCCATTAGTTTGGCAGACTTAGCACCGTACCCGCAAGTACGTTTTACTCAAGAAGCGTCATATCCAGATCTAGCGGAAGATCCCTTGGAGCCACCTGTAACTGGCGCCGTGATTGCTATTAATGATCGGGCAACGATGAGCCGCATTGTCGCACGGACGGATGCCTATGGTTCTGGTTCGGGTATTTTAGAGGCACCAGGGGAACAAGGCTTGATCATGCGGCCATTGCAACATTCGCCACGCAATCGAATGATTATTTTACGTCGTAAAGGGCACGAATTATCTGAGATCGGACAATACTTTATTACGGCCTTACGAACCTATTTTGCCACGCAACATTCTGGATTATTTAAATAGCGTGATAGAAAATAACTATCCTGCTGCTAAACCGCTAGTGGCCATGGCTACAGCATACTTTTGATCAGCTGTTAACGATATTTTTAGGAACTAAGATAAAAATTAACTATTAGCAAGGCTTTGACACTGTGGTTGAAATTGACTAGCATAACTGGTAATCAAACAGCAACGCAATGCCAAGATGAGTACAACTGAATCAGCGTACAGCGAGTTTCAATCAGTGTAAGGAAACCGGTGATCAGTTGGAAGATGGTCTTGATGCGCGTTTGCTTGTGAGCTTTTTAGTTAGCAAGCAACGGTGACAGTCGTTATTTTGTCGACACTTATTTCATTCAGTGTCCTAAGGTTTTAACTGTGAAGTTAGAACAAACTAAGGTGGTACCACGTGCAGGCGTCCTTTCCGATTTTCGGGAAGGGCGCTTTTTGATTAGCGTGTGTTCGAAAAAAGCGTAAACAGTGCGTATTTCTATTTAACACTGCTAGTTGCAGCGTATTAAGCTATGCGGCAACGTAAGGGAGGTGACCAAATGTATTGGCAAAAGTCCAAATGGTGGTGGCGCTTGGGTATTGGCCTGTTATTGTTGGGTGCTTATATTGGGCTGTACCAACTACGTTTAGCCCAAGCAGCGCCGACTAGTGGCAGCGGGGCCACGGTCACATTAACCAATGTTTCCTATGATTCGACGCGGGAATTCTATCAAGCCTATAACCAAAATTTTCAGAAATATTGGCAGCGTAAAAGCGGCGAAAAAGTAGCTGTAGCAATTTCAAATGGTGGTAGTGGTAAACAAGCCAATACAGTGATCGAGGGTAATCAAGCTGATGTGGTCACTTTAGCCTTGGCGCCGGATATTACCAGCATTCAGCAGGCCGGCTTACTTAAAGCTAATTGGCAGCAACGTTACCCAGATAATGCCGCACCTTATACGTCTACCGTTGTCTTTTTGGTTCGTAAGGGCAACCCGCAGCAGATTCGCGATTGGCCTGATCTACTTAAGCCGGCGGTTAATATCGTCACACCAAATCCAAAAACATCGGGTGGCGCACGGTGGAATTATTTAGCAGCTTGGGCCTATGCCAGTAAAAAATATCACAGTACAGAAAAAGCCCGCCAATTTGTCCGGAAATTATACCAAAATGTGACCGTCCTCGATTCTGGTTCCCGTGACGCCACCACAACTTTTGCTGAAAATGGTCAAGGCAATGTGTTATTAACTTGGGAAAACGAGGCTAAGCTAGTGTGCCAGCAACATCCCGGCGAGTACGAGATTATTACACCTAGCATCAGTATTAAGGCTGAACCTAGTGTTGCAGTGGTTGATTCAGTCGTTGCTCAGCGCAATACAGCAACGGTGGCACAGGCCTACATTCAGCATTTGTATTCAGTTAAAGCGCAAAAAATAGCGGCACAAAACTTTTATCGGCCCACCAATCAAAAGGTAGCGCAAGCATACCGCAAAGAATTTCCGGCGTTGCAATTAGTCACTATCAACGATCCATTATTCGGTGGCTGGGCGAAAGTACAGAAGCAACATTTTGCCAATGGTGGTATTTTTGATCAAATCTACGGAGGGGGCTGACAGCATGCAGCAAACAAGTAAGCGATTAATTCCAGGTTACTATTTTAGCTTGGTGATTACGCTGTTAGGTGTGAGCTTGATCGTTTTATTACCCTTCGCTGCACTGGTCATTTCCGGTTGGCAAGTGGGTGCGCAACAATTCTGGCAGGAAGCAACCAATAGTCGCGTACTTGCTAGTTACTTAGTCAGTATAAAAGGGGCGCTGGTGGCGGCAATTATCAATACTGGCTTTGGTTTGTTGTTGGCTTGGGTATTGACCCAATATGAATTTCCAGGCAAATGGTTGCTGGATAGCTTACTGGATCTACCGTTTGCTTTGCCAACTGCTGTTGCCGGAATTGCGTTGGCTTACTTGTTCTCTGATCAAGGCTGGTTAGGACGTTTGGTCGTGCCCTTAGGCTGGAAAATTTCTTACACTTTTAACGGTATTGTGATTGCAATGATTTTTGTTACCTTACCGTTTGTGGTGCGCGAAATTCAACCAGTATTGGAACAGTTGGATTTCAGCGTTCAAGAAGCAGCCTATACCCTTGGCGGCGGGACTAGTACCATTTTACGGCGCTTAGTTTTACCAGAGATTTTACCAGCGTTAGTTTCCGGCTTTGGCCTGGTGTTTGCTCGTTGTCTTGGTGAATATGGCAGTATTGTTTTCATTGCTGGCAATCAGCCCTATCACACTGAGATCACGCCGCTACTGATCATGTTCAAATTAGAAGCACATGATTATAGTGGCGCTACCGTTTTAGCGTTAGTGATGTTGCTTTTCTCATTTACGTTTAGTTTTATCATTCATAGTTGGCAACGCTGGTTATTACAGCGAAAGGGGTGAGTCAATGCAGTTATTACAAACTAAACCAATAAAATGGCTGCTCTTGGTGTTAGCCTGGCTGTTTATCGGCATCGTATTGGTGTTACCAGTTGGCTTGGTTCTTGTACAAGCTTTCGCCAGCGGCTGGCATACATATCTGACCACAATCAGCAGTCTGGTCACTTTGCAAGCTATTAATTTGACGGTGACGGCTACCTTGATCTCGATCGTATTTAATTTAGTTTTTGGTGTCAGTGCGGCTTGGTTGATTGCCTTTTATGACTTTCCGGGCAAACGACTACTAAATGCGCTGATCGACTTGCCCTTTTCCGTTTCACCAGTTATTGCTGGACTGATTTTTATTTTAACGTTTGGGCGAGGCGGTTGGCTGGCGCCGTTGTTCAGTGCAATTCATGTTCAAATTGTTTTCGCACCGCCAGCTATTTTCTTAACCACTGTTTTTGTCACCTTTCCGTTTGTTGCCCGCGAAGTGATTCCAGTGTTAGAAGCTAAAGGCCGTGAAGAAGAGCAAACGGCCGCCTTACTTGGTGCTAGTTTTAGTCAGATTCTGTGGCAGATTACTTTTCCAGCCATTAAAGCGCCAGTAGCTGGCGGTTTGGTACTGGCGACGGCACGAGCGCTCGGTGAATTTGGCGCCGTGGCCGTAGTTTCCGGCAATATTCAAGGTAAGACGCTGACATTATCGTTGCTGGTGCAAAACTTATATAACGATTTTAAGTTCAACGAAGCTTTTGCAGTGGCAACGATTTTACTGGGTTCAACGATATTAGTGGTTTTGCTGAAACAGCGGTTACTCAAAAATTAGCCGTTTTCGCGATTATTTTGAAGGAGGTCAACCATGTATATTGAATTTAAAGGGATCACCAAACAATTTCAGCAACGACAAGTTTTAAATGATATTAATTTTGGTGTCAAAGAAGGAAGTATCACCGCACTATTAGGTCCTAGTGGTAGTGGGAAGACAACAATCTTGCGCATTCTCGCTGGCTTAGAAACGGCTACAAAGGGCTCGGTGTCAGTGGCGGGACAAGTGGTTGATGAATTAGCACCCCAAGCGCGCGGTATTGGCTTTGGTTTTCAGAATTATGCGTTATTCCGCTATTTAACCGTTTATGAAAATATCGCTTTTGGTTTAAAAACGCAGCATTGGCCAGCAACAAAAATTAAACAACGAGTAACTGAATTATTGGCGCTAACTGAATTAACAGCGTTAGCCCAGCATTATCCGCAACAACTATCTGGCGGTCAAAAACAACGGGTCGCCTTTGCTCGTGCGATTGCGCCGCACCCAAAAGTTTTATTGTTGGATGAGCCATTCGCTGCATTAGATACGCAAATTCGGCGTGAATTGCGTAGTTGGCTGAAACAATTGATTCATCGTGTGGGGATCACCAGTATTTTTGTCACACATGATCATGAAGAAGCGATTGAAACAGCTGACGAAATTGTGGTGATCAATCAAGGTGCTATCGAACAAATCGGTGCACCGACCACAATATATAATCAACCAACTAGCTTGTTTGTTGCTCAATTCATCGGCCATTCAAGTCAGTTATTATCGCCTAACTTACAAGGTTTTAAATTACCGGTTCGGCAGAGTTTTAAAGCTTATATTCGACCTGAACAGGTACAAGTTTTTCGACAAAATGAGCAGCCACCGACTACGGGTACATTAGAGCGGGCGTTCGTTGTCAATACAACCTTCAGCGGCGCAGTTGTCAGCGTGGCATTAAAGTGGCACGGGCAAGCTTTAATGGCTAATCGTTCTCCGTTGCAAGCACCGCTACATCACGGGGAAGCAGTTTTAATTTTTATTCAACAAGCTTTAATTTTTACAGATGGTAAAAGTGAATTACAACGTAACCTACAGCCAGCAGCGGCGTATGCCTTATAAACGGAGATGAAGCGTGTGGAAGAAAAAGTCGTTGAAACGGACTTACTAGTGATTGGTGGCGGTGCGGCTGGTTGTTACGCTGCTCGACACGCCGCCCAATTAAATCCTAAATTACACATCACAATTGTTGAAAAGGCTGATATTCGGCGTAGTGGTTGTTTGGCAGCAGGGGTCAATGCCTTGAATGCCTACATCACTAAAGGCAAAACGCCTGACTTTTACGTAGATTATGCTAAAAATGATGCGGCGGGAATTGTTCGGGAAGATTTATTATTAACGCTAAGTCAGCGGCTAAACAAGGTTACTGCTGAGCTGGAAAAAATCGGCTTAGTGATTTTAAAAGATGAGCATGGCGAGTATGTGGCTCGTGGTGATCGCAATATTAAAATCAATGGCGAAAATATCAAACCACTATTAGCTCGAGCTGTCCGCAAACAACGGCAAATTAAAATCATTAATCATGTGAATATGGTCGATTATTTAGTGGCGGACCAACGAATTTATGGTGCAGTGGGTTTTAGTGTTATCGCGGAACAAGCTTATATTTTCCACGCTAAAGCCGTGATCATTGCCACAGGTGGTGCGAGTGGTTTGTATCGGCCTAACAATCCAGGCTTTTCTAAACATAAAATGTGGTATCCGCCTTTTAACACTGGCGCCGGTTACGCCATGGGGTTACGTGCTGGTGCTGAAATGACCACCTTTGAGATGCGGTTTATCGCCTTACGTTGCAAGGATACGATTGCACCAGTTGGCACAATCGCTCAGGGGGTCGGTGCTAAGCAGGTCAACGCATTAGGCGAAGTTTACGAGCAAAAATATGGGTTGCGGACCTCTGAGCGAGTTTACGGCACTGTGCAAGAAATGCAAGCCGGCCGTGGTCCCTGTTATTTACAAACGGATCAAATTAGTACCGTGCAAGAGCAGGATCTCTATCACGCCTACTTAAATATGTCGCCAGCGCAAACATTGAAATGGTTGGAAGCTAAACGTGGTCCCCGACAGCAGAATGTGGAAATTGAAGGCACTGAGCCTTATATAGTTGGCGGGCATGCCGCTAGTGGCTATTGGGTCAGTACGGAACGAGAGACCACGATCCATGGGTTATTTGCGGCTGGGGATGTTGCCGGTGGGGCACCACAAAAATATGTGACGGGTGCGTTGGCCGAAGGTGAGATTGCAGCAGAAGCAGCAGTCCAGCAATTAGCCCAAACTGATATATCAGAGCCGGACTGTATTGCTCCTCAAGTGACGACAATTTTACAACAGGCACAACGGTATCTACAGCGAACCAGTAGCTTTTACCAGATTCGTGAAATCGAAGAAGGTATGCAAAAAGTAATGGATAGTTACGCTGGTGGGATTGCTACGCACTACGAATATAATGGCCAACAATTAGCTTTAGCTCAAGAAAAAATCATGCAATTGCAGCAATTGATTGAACAAGTAGCCGCAGCTGATATGCATGAATTAATGAGCCTATACGAAGTGCGGGAACGGTTATTGATCTGTCAGTGCGTCATTGCCCATTTAGCCGCCCGTAAGGAAACCCGCTGGCACAGTTTTGCCGAGAATCTTGATTATCCACAACAAGATCCACGGTTTAATAAATACGTTAATTCGGTTTATCAAAATGGTGCGATCCACATTATTTACCGCGATTTAGTCAAAAGGGGGCAACACTATGAGCATCAAAATTGATCGTGACTTGTGCATTGGTTGCGGCCGCTGTGTTGACATTTGCCCCGGTAACTTAATTCAAATGGTTGGCGAGGGCAAGGACCGAAAAGCTGAAATGATGTACCCCGATGAGTGCTGGGGCTGTATTTCTTGTATCAAAGTTTGTCCGGTACAGGCGATTAAGTTTTATCTGGGCGCTGATATCGGTGGTAATGGCGGTGCGTTAATTGCCAAACCAGAACGAACTGTGATCCATTGGTCGATTTATGATCAAGAAAAAGTCACGCAAGAAATCGATATTGATCGACGCAACGCGAATAAGTATTAGCTTGTTTGATTTTTTGGCCTAGTTGAATTAGTAACTATTATAGATACACAAAGGAGCATAAAATATGGATCATTTAGACGAACTAGAAGCGGAGAGTATTTATATTTTCCGTGAAGCTTATAAAAATTTAGGTAAACTCGGCCTGCTGTGGTCGATTGGTAAAGATTCCACGGTATTACTTTGGTTAGTGCGCAAGGCCTTTTACGGGCACACACCGTTTCCGTTTATTCATGTTGATACTAGTTTCGAAATGCCTGAAGTGCTGGAATACCGTGATCGCGTAGCTGGTGAATTAGGGCTAGATTTGATTGTGTACACGAATCAAGATGCCGTTGATCAAGGGATGAATCCAAAATTAGGGCGGTTAATGTGCTGTGGTGCTTTAAAAACCGTTGCTTTGAACCAAGTTGTCAAAAAGTACGGTTTTGACGGTTTGATCGTCGGTGTTCGTCAAGACGAGGAAGGTTCACGCTCCAAGGAACGAATTTTCTCTGAACGGAATCAGCAGGATAAATGGGATTATACCAATCAACCGCCAGAATTATGGGACGAGTTTAAAACTGATTTTCCCAAGGGGAATCATATCCGCGTCCATCCCTTACTGCACTGGACGGAGCTAGACATTTGGGAATATATTCAACGTGAAGGAATTCCGATCATCGATTTATATTTTGCCAAAGATCACTAGCGCTATCGCAGTCTCGGATGTGCACCTTGTACCGGGACCATTGAATCTGACGCCAGCAACGTTAGCGAAATCATTGCTGAATTGAAGCAAACCAAGATCAGTGAACGAGCTGGTCGTGCCCAAGATCAAGAAGACGCCTACGCTATGCAGAAACTACGGCAGTCAGGTTATATGTAACCCAAGCTTAACTTAAAAATTGATGAAAGCAGGATGTTTATGGATAATTCAGAATTACACATCGTTATGGTCGGCCACGTTGACCACGGTAAGTCGACGGTGATTGGTCGGTTACTTTACGATACGAAGTCATTACCTGAAGGGACGATCGATAAAGTTAAACAGATTGCTAAAGAGACCGGTAAGCCATTTGAATATGCTTATTTACTCGATGCCTTTGAAGAGGAACAGAAACAAGGCATTACTATTGACACAACACAACTTAAATTTCACACAGACAGTCGTGAATACGTCATTATTGACGCGCCTGGGCATAAAGAGTTTTTAAAAAACATGATTTCCGGTGCTTCGGACGCTGAAGTTGCTTTTTTGATCGTTGACGCCGCCCGCGGAGTCGAAGAACAAACAAAACGGCACGCCTATATTTTACGTTTACTGGGTATTCGACAGATTTATGTTTTGATCAATAAAATGGATCTAGTTGATTATGAGCAGACACGCTTCACCGCAGTTAAAGCAGAGGTTTCGGCCTTTTTAGCTACGTTACAATTACAAGCTGCTGGGTTTATTCCAGTCTCCGCTTACTATGGTGAGAATTTACTGCAGCGTTCAGCCAAAATGCCTTGGTACACTGGTAAAAGTTTTATCACTACTTTGGACAGTATCCAAGCAAAGCCAACGCCAGTTGATCAGCCGTTACGCTTGCCAATTCAAGATGTATTCAAATTTGACGATCGGCGGATCATTGCTGGCCGAATTGAAGCTGGCGCGCTACAGGTGGACGATAAAATTAAGCTATACCCCAGTGGCCGCGAAACCGTGGTAACTGAGTTTGCCAATTGGGCCCCCGGGATGCGAAAGTTGACGCCAAAGTCGGTCAATCGGTTGGCATTCAGCTACAAGATGAATTTTTCAATCAGCGTGGCGAAATTATCACACGCAGTAGCGACACACAGCAGCCAACAGTCGCTAATGTAGTTCAAACCAATCTATTTTGGATGGGCCAAGCGCCATTAGTTGCGGGTAAAAGTTATAAATTGAAAATTGCCACCCAACAAGTGATCGCGCGCGTATTGAAAATTTTAAAAGTGACTGATGCTAGTACTTTAGCAACGCGTGAAGATGCCACAAAAGTACAATTGAATGACGTGGCGGAAGTTGTTTTTCAAACGGAAACGCCGCTGGTTTATGACTTGTTTACCCAGCAGCAAGTGACTGGACGATTTGTGCTGGTAGATGGTTACGATGTTACCGGTGGCGGAACAATTACGGAACATTACCAAGGCGATACTGAACTAGATGGCGCAATTTTCAGCACGGCTAAGACGGATTATCAATTGAATTTATTTGATCAATATTGCTTAACCGCTGGTGGTCAAGTGGTGACCCGTGAGCATCAGGGTCATTATCAAATTGGTGCTGAATTGCCCCTTAAAGGATCTGGTTATACGTATCCAACTGATTTTGCGATTTTGTTGACTCGTCAAGATCGTGTGTTGATCGTGAATGATGGGCGCTTTAGTGGTGTGCGCGCCTTAAGCAACTACCATGAACAACTGCCGCTGGTCAATCAACGCGGTGCGCGGTTAAATTTATTCACTAAGACAGATTTACCGCAATATTTGATGGAACGTGAAACGCTTAATGACAAAACTAAACCAGCTTTTTATCAAAAATGGCTTGATTTTGACGCCTATCATCAAATTGTGATCGAGGATATCTAGGGAGGCTTTAATAATGGGCTATCAGATAACGTGGGCGGATGCTAAGCTCAACAAAAATGAACTAAGTAAATTAAAGAAAGATGGCTTAGATGTTTTTCAGGATCTACCTGAATTGGTCAAAAAGCCATTTACTGAGATTGATAAAAGCTATTATATGTATTTTAAATTTGCTGGTTTAACCGTACAAAAGCCGCAGGAACAAGGTAACTTTATGCTGCGCGTAAAGATCCCAGGCGGCACGATCAACTTGAAGCAAGCCCGACATTTGGCTGGTATTGCAACTGAATATGGCCATGGCTATCTAGATTTAACCACGCGCCAAGCCGTGCAGTATCATTGGATTCCTTTTGCAAAGCTACCAGAGGTTTTCGCAGGGATCAATGCAGTTGGTTTAACGACACAAGGGGCAGAAGGCGATATTACCCGGAATGTGATCGACAATCCATTATCCGGGATCGACCCTAACGAATTATTCGATACGCGGCCAGCTGTTCAACGGGTGCATCACTTATTCCAAGGAAACCGCGACTATTCTAATTTACCGCGGAAGTTTAAGATTTCAATTAATAGTAATATCTATAATGCCGGTAATGCGGAAATTAACGACCTAGCATTTGTCCCAGCAACAAAAAGGATTAATGGCCGCACAGTTAAGGGCTTCAATCTAAAAGTTGGTGGCGGCTTAGGGATGCGGCCGTACCTTGGCTTGGGGCTTAATATTTTTGTGACGCGTTCGCAGGTTGCCGCAGTCGCTGAAGCTGTGGTCAAGCTTTACCGTGATAACGGGTATCGGCGCAGTCGTACCAAAGCGCGGTTGAAATTTTTGATTCAAGATTGGGGCGTTGCTGAGTTTGAAGCCAAATTACGTGAGCAACTACCTAAACTTGCCACGGCTGGTGATAGTGCAGTGGTTGGTTGGTCCAACGGTACTGCGCTAGGCATTCATCCGCAAAAGCAAGCTGGGTATTATTATGTCGGTGTTAGTGTACCCGCTGGCCGAATCAGCGCTGCGGATTTCAGGGCTTTTGTTGATTTGGCGGCTAAGTATGGCCGCGATGAGCTACGTTTTGATCATGGTCAAAATCTATTGATCCCTTGGATTGCAGCTGCGGATTTAGCAGCAGTTAAGGCGGCGCCAATTTTCAATAAATTTTCTTATCAGCCACACAATTTAGTTGATTTTGGCACAACTTGTACGGGTGCTGAGTATTGTAACCTAGCCTATACCCATACTAAAGAAATTTTTACCCCGCTGTTGGCGCAGTTAGACCAGAAATTTAGTTTTAGTCAACCAGTCCATATTACCTTGACTGGTTGCGGCAACGGTTGCGCGCATCGCAGTATTGCGGATATTGGCATTGAAGGCTTAACGGCAAAGACTAAGGACGGTCAGCGTGCAGAAGCTTTTAAAATTGCCGTCGGTGGCAGCTTATTGGATGGTGGTCACTTTACCGAGGTTTTAAAAGGTAAATTATTCACGACTCAATTATATGGTGCCTTAGCAGCGTTATTAGCTGACTATCAAACTCAGCAATTACCGGACGAAACTTATTACGCTTACTTTCAGCGCTTAGGTGTGGCCCATTTTCAAGCAATTTTAGATACTTATTTAGCCCAAGCTGCTTAAAGGAGAACTAGATGAAAATTAAAATAATTTATACCAGCTTAACTGGTAACACCCAAGAAGCAGTGGAAGTTTTAAGTGATGCGTTAACGGCTAAAAAAATCGAAGTTGAAACTTTTGATAGTGAAGATGGTATCGAAGTAGCTGATTTTTTCACTGAGGCGGACGCCTATGTGTTAGCCACATTTACCGACGAAGATGGCGTTGTGCCGGATGGCATTATTGATTTCTATGATGATATCGCTGATTTTGATCTGACCGAAGTACCCATTGCTGTTTTAGGTACTGGTGATACTAGTTACGTTGATTTCTGCCGTGCAGTCGAGTTATTAGCCGAACAATGTCAGGCCAGTGGCGCACAAATTACCGTGCCATTATTAAAAATTGAATTAGCCCCAGAAGCTGAAGATGTTGCGGCAATAGAAAAATTTGCCGAACAGTTAACACAGCAGGTGGCCGCAAGATAGGGGGATGTAGGGATGACCCAAGGTATTCTTTATGTATTACATGGTCGGCGCAATAAAGTGCCACAAGCTAACCTAGCATTATTGCGAACGTTGCGGCAAGAATTACCATTGCCACAAGCACTAGGATTTTTAGAAGGCGAGCAGCAAACCCTAGAAGCTGCGTTTACTCAATTACAACAGCAAGTTGATGAGGTGATCGTAGTGCCCGTTTTGCTATTTGCTGCAACCCATGTGCGGCAAGACTTACCACAACGCTTGCAAGCTATTCAACAACCTAATGTGACGGTGACGCTACTGGAACCGTTGGCGACGACTAACGCAATTTTTGAGCACTTACAACGACAATTAATTGGCGCCTGTCAGCAAGCACCGCAGCGGCCGGTTCTATTAATTGCCCACGGGACACCGCATTTTGCGGAACCTTACCGGCAATTGCGCCAGCTCGCTAGTAAATTACAAGCGACGGTAGCAGTACCAGTGAATGCCGCTAATTATATTGGTGATCACCGTTTCACTGAATTATTAGCAACACAAGGTGAGCCGCCAATCGTGCAGCGTTTATTTTTAACTGATGGCCGCATTGCCGGCAAAATCAAACAAGCGATCCAGCAACAGGTTCCGACAGCACTATTTTTACCAACGTTAGAAAATCAAGCTGCTGTGAAGCAGGCAATTTTAGAACGATTGACGGCAGTCCGTGTGCTGGAAAAAGTTTAAGCAAAACAAAAAAGAATCCGTTTTTGGATTCTTTTTTGTTTGCTGCATATTAATCTGTGGCTTTAGCGCTGAAACGACTCTTAATGACACCGACAATTGCGGGAATTAATGAAATAACCACGATGCCGATGATGATTGCTGAAAAGTGAGCTTTAACAACCGGAATATTGCCGAAGAAGTAACCTGCACCGCAGCAAAGTGCAACCCAAGCGATGCAAGCGATGAGGTTATAGCGAATGAAGCGCCGATAGGAAAAGCCAGAACCAGCAGCAACAAAAGGAACAAAGGTACGAATAATCGGCATGAAGCGCGCCAAGATAATCGAAACGGCGCCATGTTTGTCGAAGAATTCTTGGCCTTTGGCGAGGCTATCCTCGTTAATGAAGCGACGGAACCAACGAAAACGGGAAAGAATTCGTTCAGCATTATGGCCAATCCAATAATTAGATGAGTCACCGCCGACACAGGCGATTAAAAAGATAGCAACAAAGAACCAAATATTTAGATGATATTCTGGATTAGCAGCTAAGGCACTGGCCGCAAACAACAAGGAATCACCTGGTAGAAACGGTAAAATAACGGCACCAGTTTCGATGAAGATAATTGCAAATAAAATAAAATAAGTTGAGTTACCAAAAGTATTAACAATTGTAATTAAATGACTATCGATATGCAAAATAAAATCGATCAACATGCTCATAACTTCGTTTTCCCCCAATTTTAGGTCAAATCTGTTATGAGTGTAGCAGAAAAAACTTAGACTGTCTGCATTTTTTGAATTTATTTAACTTTTCGCAAGTGAAAACTTGCAAAAATATTTTTTAGGGAACATAATAAAAAATAAGGTAAGCGATTAGTAGGATTTAAATTAACTTGTTACAATTAGCGACTTATAAAGAAGGTAGAGCAAATGAATTATATTGTTGTTGGATTATTTGCATTTTTTGGTGGCGGGTGCCGGTATTTACTAAGTAGTTGGTCGACGACATTTCCCTGGGGAACACTAATTGTTAATTTAGTTGGTTGTTTTGTGCTGGTGTGGTTGACGCAGTACTTAGCGCAAATCTTACCATTATCGGAACGTTTGGTATTAGGCGCCGGGACTGGCTTTGTTGGTGCTTTTACCACTTTTTCAACATTTAGTTTAGAAACGATTAAGTTTATTCAAACCCAGCAATACTTGGCGGCAGCACTTTATGTCGGTATCAGTCTGGTTGGTGGCCTGGCGTGTGCGAGTGCTGGTTTGTTGGTTGGTCAGCTAGCACATCGACGGGAGGGTGCTCATGATTAATTTTGTTTTAGTTGGTGGCGGCGCTGCATTAGGTGCTTGTGCACGATATCATTTAGGTGAACTGGGTAAACGCTATCTCTCAGTTAACTTTCCGATAGTGACCTTATTTTTAAATATCAGTGGTAGTTTTATTTTAGCCTATCTTTTCGGCCACAACCTAGCGACACCGCTGTATTTATTTTTAGGGACAGGAATTTTAGGTGGGTACACAACTTTCTCAACCTTTAATTCAGAAATGGTTTTGCTGTGGCAGCAACATCGCTATCAAACAATGCTATTGTATTGCGGCAGCAGCTATTTATGCGGATTGTTGGCGGCAATTGCCGGGTTATGGTTGGCAACAATTAAATGAGCAAGCTCTCATCTGATTTTTACTAGAATATTATCTGAATTTGTTATGATATCCCTTACAATAGGAGCTTGGGGGGCTTATCCATGTTTAATCGACATAATATCTTATTCATTTACTTAATATTTCTCGGCTTACAGTTTGTCGCTATCGATTCATTTTGTCCAAATGTACCAGTCGGCGATAGTTCAATCGCAATCGTCGGAGAAAGTGATGATGGTAAGGCCGGTAATAGTGGCAGCAGTGGTAAAGCTGGAAATAGTGGTCGGCGTGGTCGTTCAGGCCATTCGGCAGCAGTCATTCAGGCGGCTAAGCAGCACACTAATGAATTGCAACAACAAGTGGCTGAACTGGATAAAAGGCAACTATCAGTTAAGGGGCTGGCGATGATGGTCTTTGGCTTAGAGGCGATCTTGACTTTACCGTTAGTTGTTTTTGGGGTGATGAGTCTCAACTTAGAGGCCAAACAAGCCCGGCGACGTGAACAAAAGGCATTGACGGCAACTGATTTTGAAAAAGCATATATGTGATCATTTTGCAGAAAAGTTTGGCTATAGGAGTCAAACTTTTTTTATTAAGTTAGGCGAACGTACGTTTAAAAATAAGTCGTTTTGTGCTATGCTTTGTACAACTATTTTAGCGGACAGTATTATGTGTAGGAAGGTGCGGCTTTGACAACAATTAAAATTTTAGCGCTGGCTTTAGCGGCAGATCAGCCCAATACATTTACATTGACACAATCCTTTTGGCAGCATCGCTATCGGGTACAAACACAGGGCTGGTTAGCTAAATTTGAACAAGCCGGCTTGTTACAACAAGCGACTGCGCCTATGCTGAGTTTACAGCAAAAAACAGTAGCCCAATTAAAACAATTATTACGAACCTATCATTTAAAAGTTAGTGGCCGTAAAGTTGACCTACTAAACCGGCTACAAACAGAATTAACGGCAGCTGAGTTGGTTAGACAATGCCCGCAACAATTTTACCGCTTAACTCCAGCTGGAATTGAGTTAGTACAACAGCATCGATCTGTTCAGTGGCTACATGACTATTATGTGGCTGGAATCATCGATTTTACGGCAGCAAAGCGGACTCAGTTACCAACTGATTTGACCCTTGATGCCACCTTGGCCTGGTTACTTGATGCGGCACAGGTGCAAGCGCAGCAACAAAGCAATTGGCCGCAAATTTACTATGTCGCTCATATACGGTTTCAAATTGCTTGGCAAAGACAGCATGTTGGAACAGCGTTGAATGCGCTGTTAGATTGTATTTATTTAAAGCTGGCTGGTGTTACACAGGTAGAAAAAGCAACGCGTGCAACATTAGATTGGCAGACGACGGCCTATAAAGTTGAGCCTTTTTATAATTACATTCTGCAACAGATCATGCATGACTATCATATGACGACTGATGATATCAGCAGCGCTTTTGCTCAACGTTGTCAACACTTAGCCGTACCCCACAAATTATTTAGCGATAGTGAGATGCAACAATTGCTACTGTGGGCTTTAACTGGACAAGATCAGTTAAGTCAACAATTGTACCAGACTAAAAAAGCTAGGTATGAGGGCGCTGTCAGTTAGGCGCAGAACATGGTACAATAAATGTAGTTACAAACCGGTTTTTTGGTCATTTAATTGTATAGAAGGGGCGAAGCATATGTTTAAAGAAAAGTCGACTAAGTCACAGGTACCTGCTTGTCATGCCATGCATGGTCATCATTATTTATTAGAACATCCCCAATTATTGTTGCCATTAGCGGTTATTCATGTGGTTCCGTTAGCACTTTTTATTCATGGTGCTTTTAAATATGCGACCTTGCGTGAAAAGCGTAAACTAGAACAAGAACGGACTAAACAAGCCAAATATGAGGCAGAAAATGCTTAGTCAGCAAAGTGAGGCCGGTGCGTGTGAAAAGTAGAGCCAATAAGTTTGTCGTTTATTTTTTTATGTATCTATTACCGCTAGCATTGTTTGATTTTTTTTGGATCGTAATGTTACAAAAGGCAGTGCGTTTAGGCTATCGCAATGATTTGTTGCAGATTCAAATGAATAGCTTTGAAATGTTACTTACGGCTTTGATCGTTGCAGTAGTTTTTAATTATCTATGGCAGTATGTGGTTAAGGGCGTCGCTAAGCAACATCAGGATCAGACACCTGATCATCTTGGTGGACTGTTGAAGGGGTTCTTAGGTGTGCCCGGGTGGCTTAATTTATTGGTGGCAGTGATGATTGCCTTTGTTTTAACAATTATTGTGCCACGTCATTTAGTTATTATTGAGATTCGTAGTTGGTTAGTCTTATTGTGTGCTTATGGTGCTATCGGATCGTTTTATAATGGCCAAGATGATTTGATCCATATTGTGAATGGGGTCGAACGTTGGCCTGGTGACAATCATAACGTCTAAATTCAGGTAAGTAAGGGGAAAATATTGTGAATAAATACTATCAAATCAGCTTTTATTTTAATGGTGGCGTTCGCGCTAGCTATCATCAGCAATACGATTCAGTTGAATTAGCGCAACAGGCAATCAACTCGGTTTTTAAACAAAAAGAATTATTACAGATCGATGGTAGCGTCATTGATACTGGCAAAGCGCTTGGTTATGCCATTACACCGGCTAATACGGTGACGCCAGATGAAGTAGTTATCTGGGATATGCTTTAATTAAAAAAGCTCAGGTAAAACTGGGCTTTTTTATTTGCTTCATTATTAAAAGTAAACGTTTTACATGCACGCGAATACGTGTTACAGTCATACTGTAACACTATTAGTTACAATATAAAAATGATTTTGAAAAGAGGTTAAAAGGTTGGCAAATTATACTTTTTTACAGCCGTATACTTTTCGCTCTGGTGTGACATTAAAAAATCGCATCGTGATTCCACCAATGACAGAAACAATGAGTTTTCATGATGGTAATGTGACCAGCGATGAGTTGAATTATTTTAGTATTCATACTGGTGGGGCGGGAATGTTCATCACGCCAGTAGCTAACGTTAATGCACGGGGCAAAGGCTTTGAGGGCCAATTAAGTGTTGCTGGCGATGAGTTTATTCCCAGCTTGACACGAGTTGCGCATACTATTCAGCAAAATGGCACCAAAGCCATTCTACAAATATTTTCGGCTGGGCGGATGAGCAATAGTCAAATTTTGCGTGGTCAACAACCAGTTAGTGCCAGTGCAATCCCCGCACCGCGACCACATTCAGAAACACCACATGCGTTGACTGAAAGTGAAATTGAACAAACTATTAGTGATTTTGGTAATGCCGTACGGCGCGCAATCAGTGCTGGTTTTGATGGCGTTGAATTACATGGCGCGAATACTTATTTATTACAACAGTTTTTCTCACCACATTCTAATCAACGGACTGACCGTTGGGGTGGTAGCTTGGAACATAGAATGCTTTTTCCGATTGCTGTTATTCAGTGTGCACAACAAGTTATTGCTAAATATGCCACTAAGCCATTTTTACTAGGCTATCGTATTTCGCCGGAAGAAGTTGAAAAACCAGGTATTCGAATTGCGGATACGTTAGCTTTTATCCATGTTTTACGGGAACAAAAGCTAGATTACTTACATGTTTCCATGGGGAACGCTTGGCGCACATCACTAAATGATAAAAGTGACCCGCAACCCTTGATTGAAAAAATCAAGGCTGTCACTGGGACACAGTTACCCTTGATTTCAGTCGGTAATTTACAAACGCCAGCGGATGTTGAGAAGGTCATGGCTGCTGGTATTCCGTTAGCGGCGCTTGGTCGTGAAAGTTTAGCCGAACCACACTGGGTTCAGAAAGTACAAGCTGGTGAAATTGATCAGCTACGCTACGAAATCAGTGCAGCTGATTGTGCTGAACTTGGAATTCAGCCGCCATTCTGGGCTTTTTTAGCAAAATTGATGGGGCATAGTGGCCATAGTACTAGTCAACGCCAACAGGATGCAAAGCATTTAGATAAAATGTTTAGTTGATGTTTCCACTAGCTTTTACCGTGGCTTTCTTGTATGATAATACACATAAGGTGGCGATGAAATGCTTAGAAAAACAAAGAATTTTCTTAAAGCAAATGGGTACCATTATAAGAAAAAATATCTTTCGCCCTTAGTCGCGCCGGAAAACTATTACGTTTTGAAGTTCGGCAAGAATCATTTGAATAATCGTTATATCGTTCAATACAGTTATACTTGGACCGGACGAATGAAAGTAACTCAGATCGATTTGCGCTTGCACGGGCAAAAACGGCCACGAGTTTTCGCAAACGAGGCGCAGCTATTAAGTTATCTAAGGAAACATTTGAAATGATAACTGAGGGCACCCAAACTTTAGATGAAGAAGTCAGCGTTGAATTAGTCGCTGGCTTTTTTATTAGCGCTTTTAAGTAATTGAGTAACTAATTTAACAATTTTTTTGTTATTTTTTGGATTATAAAGGATAAAAAGGTCAATTTTGAAAAGCCATTAGCTATGGTTAAGTAAGTGTTTTCTTTTACTTGCTCAGATTGTAATAAAGTTGTCATACACGGGTAATTGCGTTGTAATTTCAATGCTTTATGATAGGGATTGGTGAAAGTGATAAAAAAATATTAAGGGGTACACAAATGACAACAATCAGCAAACAAAAATTAGTTAAGGGTGTCACTGCCGGCATCATTGGTATCGCAGGTGCAACTCTGCTTAGCGTTGCCACAACTTCAGATGTAGAAGCCGCTACAACGGGAACCGTTACATACGAACCCGGCGCAACGACTGTTTGGGATAATTCAAATACACCATCACCAATTCGTTATTTGGTGAAGGATCAAACAGTTAATATAGAAGGCCAAAAACAACAAGCTGGCGAAACTTGGTATAATATTGGAAATAATGAATGGGTACCAGGCAAGTATTTAAATGTGACTGAAGATGGCAACACAGCTCAGGCACAGGCTTCACAGGCGCAAGCACAACAAGCTGCTGCGGCAACGACAACAACGACTGCTGCTGCAGCAACAACTGCTCCGGCTGCGACAACAACAACGACAACTTCAAGCAGTAGTGCTGTTCAAACAGCAATTAATGCTGCTAAGTCACAAATTGGGGTCCCTTACGTTTGGGGTGGTGCAACGGCAGGTGTTGGGCTGGATTGCTCTGGGTTAACACAATATGCATTAGCACAAGCTGGTGTTCAAGTTGGACATAATACTGTTGCTCAGGAAAGTGCTGGCCAAAAAGTATCCGTTAGCCAATTACAAGCTGGCGACCTTGTATTCTGGGGTAGTGCTGGAGCCACATATCACGTTGCCCTTTATATTGGGAACAATCAATATGTAGCTGCACCACAACCTGGTCAAAGTGTTGAAATTGAAAGTATTAGCAGTTACTACATGCCATCATTTGGTGTACGTGCCCTTTAAGTAACTGATTAAAAACGTGTATGGCGTACTTAGCTTCTTTTTGGCTTTGTATTAATTCTAAGTTAATCTAGGTACACGTTGAAAAAAAGCATTCGAAAATAAAGAAGGCCATGACATGATCCACTTATGCCATGGCCTTCTTTTATTGCACTTATATTTCAATTTGCGAGTTATTTTGTTATTTTTGTAATATTTTTGTAACGTTTTCGTCATTTTTATGGCATAATGGAGCTAACCTAAAATAGCAGGTACTAATTTAGGTAATATTAGTGATAACTTACTTTCCGTTAGTTGAAGTAGAGTGGAGGAATTAACATGCTGACGCAGCGGCGTGAATTGAAAAATAAGCAACATAAATTATTGGTTTATTTAGCGGATCTATATACGCAGCACAGCACAAGTGGCGCTGATCAAGCGCATCAAGTGGGGGCTGCGGTCGCAACCTGCCAGATCTGTCACGAAATAAAAGTACTACACGAAATCATTGATGAGATCACTGCGGAGTTAAAGCAGACAGAAGCACCGCAGCCACGGCGTAAGCGCCGGCGTACGGTGAAGGTTGATAGCCGCTTCTCGGTTTTTTGTTTATCAACTAAAAATGGTAGTAATTATTTTGTCCGCGCGGCTAACTTAGCAGCGGCAATGGATTTAATTGTGCGGCAAGGCAAGCAGGTTGTTGCGTACACAACGGTTGGGGCTAATTTCTATACTGCAATTGCTTTAACTAATCATGGTGAACTGAAAAATATTGCGCAATTATTGCAAAAAAAGCCTGACTTTCTCGGCATTATTGCGGTCCGCTCATTACAAGAAACACCAGCAATGACTTATTGAGACTTGACAAACATGAAAATACAAGTAGAATTAAGCTAATTATCCGGTAAAACAATGAAAAGATGAGTAAGTCGATAACTGATTTTTTAGCGAGTCTCAGTGAGTGTGAGGAGACAAATCTGGCCGACTGAAGATGGTCTTTTTAAAAAGCGTCAGCGAGTGGTAACACAAGGTGACGATGGGTGCGCCCATTATAGCGCCAGGGTATTAGTTTTTGGTACCTGATAAGGCCATCACTATGAAGTGGTGGTAAAACTAGGTGGTAACACGAATGCATTGGCGTCCGTCCTAGAATCGTATAACGATTCAGGCGGGCGTCTTTTTTTGTCTAGAGATATTGAGCAAACCAGTGGCTAAAGTAATAAACAGGAGGAATTTTTATGAGTGCAGTTATTAAATTAGAGCATATTGATGTGACCTTTAAAAGTAAAACACGGACGGTGCAAGCCGTTCATGATGTTTCATTATCGGTTGAAAAAGGTGAAGTTTACGGTATTGTTGGTTATTCTGGTGCCGGTAAGAGTACATTGGTCCGTGTGATCAACTTATTGCAGCGGCCAACTAAGGGCCAAGTTGAAGTTAACCAGCAAGATTTATTAGCTTTAAAACCAAAAGCCTTACGTCAGGCACGCAAAAAGATTGGTATGATTTTCCAGCATTTTAATTTAATGAATGCACGGACAATTGCTGACAACGTAGATTATCCATTGAAAAGTTCAAAATTAACTAAGGCGCAGCGCCGGGCTAAGGTTGCTGAATTATTGGACCTAGTTGGGTTATCCGATAAGAAGAATGCCTACCCAGCACAACTTTCCGGTGGGCAAAAGCAGCGGGTCGCGATTGCCCGTGCCTTAGCTAATGACCCCGAAATTCTGATTTCTGATGAGGCAACCAGTGCATTAGATCCTAAAACCACATTATCTATTTTGGAGTTATTGCGTAGTCTTAACCAACGCCTAGGGTTAACTGTTGTTTTGATTACGCATGAAATGCAGGCGGTTAAAGAAATCTGTCAAAAAGTAGCAGTGATGGAAAATGGCCAGATCATTGAGCGTGGGGACTTGCTACATGTTTTCAGTCAACCACAAAAACAATTGACCAAAGACTTTATTAATACGGCAACACAAATTGAACAAGCTTTAGGCAAGGTGTTACAACAACCGGCAATCAAGCACTTACGATCAAATGAGCGCTTGGTCCAGCTTTCTTATATTGGTGATAGCACAGATCAACCGATTATTACTGAATTGTACAAACGTTATTTAGTTACTGCCAATATTTTATTTGGCAATGTGGAAATCTTACAAAACACACCTGTAGGCAACTTGATTGTAACGTTAAGTGGGACGGAGAAAAATCTAAATGCGGCCACTAGTTATTTGCGTCAAGCTCAGGTCAATGTACGTGAAATTAAGGTTGGCCGTGATGTAATTCCATTAACGAAAAAAGAACACGCATAGAATTTAAAAGTAGAAAAGGAGTCTTTGTTATGGTAGCTATTTTTGCGCATTATTTCCCCAATGTGGTTGGTATTAGTGATGAATTTGTTCAAAGTACTTGGGAGACTATTTATATGGTTGTTGCAACCGCAATTATTGCTGGTATTATTGGTATGTTTCTCGGCGTTGCTTTGACCGTGACGGAGCCAGGACATATTTTGGCACAACGAACGGTTTACAGTGTTCTAGATAAATTAGTCAATTTATTCCGTTCAATTCCATTTATTATTTTGTTGGCCGTCATTGTGCCCTTTACTCGATTATTAGTTGGTACTTCGATTGGGACCACAGCCGCAATTGTGCCACTAGTTTTAGGTTCAGCACCGTTTTATGCACGCCAGATTCAGAATGCGTTGGTTGAAGTTGACCCTGGTATTATTGAAGCTGCTGAATCGGTTGGTTCAAGCCCACTAGAAATTATCTTTCGTGTCTATTTAAAAGAAGGTTTATCCGAAATTATTCGTGTTTCAGTAGTGACACTGATCAGTGTGATTGGCTTAACCGCGATGGCTGGCGCAGTTGGTGGTGGCGGCTTAGGTAATTTAGCCATCAGTGTCGGCTACAATCGTTTTCAAAATGATGTGACCTTTATTTCGATGATCATTATTTTGTTAATGGTTTTCATCGTACAAGTCGTCGGCGACTTTTTTGCCCGTAAAACGGCCCATTAAAAATACTGATATCAAAAGCAGGTATTGCCAATTATTTCAAAGGCGATATCTGTTTTTTTGGTCGAATGATGTTGGCGCTATTTGTTATACTAAAGGCAATGATAATGTAGCTTAGCGAATGATAAAATTAGTAACACCGATTGCGAACGTATGTTTATTTTTTGCTAAATGTGCTAAAATTAAGACATTAATCAATCAATGATGGGAGTGCTTTTTTTGAGCCTAAAATTTGTCTATGGACCAGCGAGTACAAATCGACGAGCGGCTTTGGTTAGTCAGTTAGCACAACAAATGCAAGCTGATCCAGAAGGTCATTTTTTTTATATCGTACCCAATCATATTAAATTCAGTTCTGAAGTTGATATTTTAACCGCGCTAAAGCAACAACAAAATAGTGCGGATCCAATTTTTGCAGCTAGTCGCTTACAGGTTTTCTCGTTTACGCGTTTGGCGTGGTACTTTATGAAAAATACCCCCTATTATCAAATTCCGCGGATTGGAACGGCGGGCCTGAATATGTTGGTCTACCAAATTATGGCGGATTTAGGGGACCAGTTAACCATTTACCGTGGTGAATTGGCGCAACCTGGTTTTGTTGCGCAATTAGTCAGACAATTATTGGCTTTAAAGTCTGGTTGTGTGACGGCCAGTGATTTACAAGAAATTGCGACTCAATTAAGTGAAGAAACAGATCTAAGTGCTAAAACCCATGACTTAGCGTTGATCTATGAAAAGTTTGAGCAGACGTTACAGGGAAGCTATATTGAGAATACTGATTTGTTGAATGAGTTAAGCCAATATTTGGAACGTCAAGATTTAAGCCACACTTATTTCTACATTGAAGGTTTTACACAATTATCAGCACAAGAAAATCGCCTATTGTTAACGTTAATGCAAAAGGCAACGCAGCTGACGCTTAGTTTGACCTTAGATCAGCCTTATCGACAAAAAGCACCGGAAAAACAAAATCTCTTTTTTCAATCTGGCCAACTTTATCATCAGCTTTATCAGGTGGCACGGGGCTTGCGAGTGGCTGTGCTTAAGGATGAACTGGTGACGCAAACGCGGGTGGTGCCGGATTTAATTCATTTAGAGACTTATTGGCGGCGTTCCAATGCTGGTAGCAGTAAGCTGCAAGCAGAAGCGCTACAAAATACTAAAAGTATTCAAGTGATCCAGGCAGATACGCGGCAAACCGAAATTCGGCAAGTGGCCACACAAATTCGGCGAATGGTTGCGTTGCAGGGCTATCGTTATCAGGACTTTTTAGTATTGACACGCCATTTAGATGCTTATGAAACAATTTTAGCACCGACGTTTAAGGAATTTGATATTCCGGCTTTTGATGATTTACAGCATCATATGACTGACCATCCGTTAGTTGAATTGATCAATGCATTGTTTGCAGTAAAACAACATTATTATCGCTACCAAGATATGATGCGTCTATTAAAAACAGAATTATTAATCCCGCAAGTGGCGGGACAAACGATGACTAATCAAGCTTATCGTCAGGCGGTCGATCTCACCGAAAATATGGTGTTGAAGTATGGTTTTGCCGGTAAGCAATGGTTGCGAAAAGAGGATTGGCAATTCTATCGTTTTGAGGATCAGGATTTTGGTACTGAGTCAACTAAAGACAATGATAGCGCGGCGCAGGTCAATTTAATTCGCCGCTTTATTCGTGATACCTTGCCACCTTTCTTTAAAAAATTAGATCACGCGGCTGACGGTCAAGCGGCGGCACAGATCATCTATAATTTTTTGATTGAGCAGGGTGTGGTAACACAATTACAGGCTTGGCGGGAGCAGTCATTGGCCACCGGTGATTTGGTGCAAGCAGCTGAGCCGGAACAAACGTGGCAGATTTTTTGCACCATGTTGGACGAATATGTCACTATCTTAGGCGCGGTGCCATTCCAGGCGACTGATTTATTGGCATTATTACAGGTTGGTTTTGAAGGTGCTAGTTACTCCCAAATTCCGTCAACTCTGGATCAAGTTCTGATTTCTGAATCAGGTATGGTGCAAACTGCAATGCGTAAAGTTGTTTTTATGATTGGGAGTACTGATCAAGTGATGCCGGATCGAATCGTCAGTGACCATTTGTTATCCGACAATGATCAGGAACAACTAAAAGATTATCTAACTGACGGTGCGTACTTGGCAGATGACGCGGTTACCCAAATGGCTAACGAACCGTTCCTGAATTATACGGCTTTTCTTGCGGCGCGTGAGCAGTTAATTTTCACTTATCCAGTGAATGATGATAGCAACGTTTTGAAGCGGTCGCCGTATGTGGAACGTATTTTGCAGCATTTCAAACTTAAAGAGCAAGTGGGACAAACACGGCCGGAGATCACGGATAACAAAATTGCACCATTTGTCGGCTCTAAGCGTAGTACCCTAACCCATTTGATTCAAGTGAGCCGTGACGCTATGGCCCAGAAGACACAATTGCCAGCAATTTGGCTCTACGTTTATCGTTTATTGCGTAAAGACGGCGGCTATGGGGTACTGACTGAGTGTTTATTGGCCAGTCTGAATTACCGCAATGTGCCGCAAAAATTACGACCAGAGATCGTTGCGGCTTTATACGGTAAGACAATCAATACTTCAATTTCCAAGCTAGAAGAATTTTACCAAAATCAGTACGCTTATTTCCTGAAATACGGTTTGAAATTACAGGAACGCGATATTTTTGAATTGTCGCCTGCCAGCGCTGGTGAATTTTACCATATGGCTTTAGATCAATTATTGAAGCGAGTGCAGGCTCAAGGTCAGCAATTAACGGCGCTTTCTAATAGCGAAGTGGATCGCTTGATCGATAGTATTTTATTGGAGATGTCGACGTTACCGCAATTTCAAATTCTTGCCAGTTCCAGTCGAATGGCTTATTTAGCGCGGCAGTTGACAGCCACAATTAAACAAGTGGCTCATGCGTTGCAGCATCAAGGACAGCAAACTAAGATGACGCCATTACGCACCGAGGTTTTATTTGGTCATGTCGGCAGCGACGATGGCTTAGCACCATTGCAATTTAAGTTACCCCATGGTCGGCAAGTTAAGGTACGTGGAAAAATTGATCGAATTGATCAAATGGTACTTGGTGATACACACTATTTGGGCATTGTTGATTATAAGTCGGGCACACATGATTTTGATTTTCGTGATGCTTATTATGGCTTGGCGTTACAAATGTTAACGTATTTGGATGCCATGATGAAAAATTCAGCCACGCTGGCAGATGTGCCAACCGTACAAACGAAGCCAGCTGGTGCCTTATATTTACATTTACAAAATCCCAAACTAAAGTTAGCTGAAGTGCTGAGCAAAGGTTTTGATGATGCTTTATTGACCAAAAATAAATACCAAGGCTTCTTATTAAATGACGAACCGTTATTAGATAATTTAGATCATGAGTTGAATGAACGAACCGGCTATTCTAAAATCTATCCATTATATAAGGGCAAGGCCGGTTATTCGGTTAAAAGTAGTCAGTTAGTCACAGAGTCAGAATTAGCCCTTTTATTGGCTCACGATGAAGCGATGATCAAAGCGGCTGCGCTGGCGATTTTCTCGGGTGAGCTCGATTTAAATCCTGCTAAATGGCCAGATAATAGGACAGCACTACAATATTCACCATTTAAGCCGATCATGCAATTTGATGCGATGCTACCGGAAAATAATTATCATCAACTGAAAGCATTGGATCGTGCGGCGGTTTTGGCGATGCTTAAGGCTGAACAAGAAAGTAAAGGGGACAAATAATGAGTGCTAAGCAAACACACTTCACGACGAATCAGCAACATGCGATTGACGATGCAGGACGTAATATTTTAGTGTCAGCCTCCGCTGGTTCAGGTAAAACAACGGTCTTAGTTGAGCGTGTGATCCAAAAAATCTTACACAAAATTGATGTTGACAAATTACTGATCGTCACCTTTACTGAAGCGGCTGCTAGTGAAATGCGTGAGCGTATTCAAACTGCTTTACAGCAAGCCTTGATCAACAGTGATGAGCCACAGCAACGGCAATATCTAAGTCAACAACTTAGTCAATTACCAGTGGCTCACATTAGTACATTGCATGCCTTTTGTTTACAAATGATCCAGCGTTATTATTATGTGATCGATTTAGATCCAGTATTTCGCTTGTTAACTGATGATACGGAGACGGTGTTATTACGCGAGGATGTTTGGTCTGATTTACGGGAGCAGCTATACCAAGATCAACCAGCTTTTGCTCAACTAACGGCTAATTTTTCTAGTGATCGTAGTGATGACGGCTTAACTGATCTGGTGATGCGCTTGTATGACTTTGCTAATGCTAATCCTGAACCTGATCAATGGTTGGCACAGTTGGCGCAAGCTTATCATTTAACGACCACCGAGCCGACGAAAGGCCAGTTTTTTGAGCAACAATTGTTGGCTATTTTACAAGAAGAGTTAACACAAGCGCAGCAAGATCTAAAGAGTGGCCAAGCGGTTGCTGAGGAGCAACAGTTGGATAAGTTAGTGACTTGTTTAGATACTGATCAGCAGCAGGTTGCAGCTTTATTAGCGCAATTAAAAACGACTTCTTGGAATGAGTTACGCCAGCAATTTTTAGACTTTAAGTGGCAACGCGCACCATCACTAACAAAATTAGATGAGCTTGCCAAGGCGGCTAAAAATACCGCTATGGATTTTCGTAAGCAAGCTAAGACGCGCGTGGCCGCATTAGGCACGGATTACTTTGGCTTAACTGCCGAACAATTAGTCCATGTGATGGGTCAAGCTGAACAATTAGTTAAGCAATTAGTTGAAGTGGTTACAAGTTTTGGTCAGGCTTTTCGTGCCGAAAAGCAGCGCCGACATTTGCTGGATTTTAGTGATTTGGAACATTTTACCTTGGCTATTTTAACCGCGGACAACGCCAGTGGTGTGCAAACAAGGACTGCGCTGCAGCAGCAATTTAACGAAGTATTGGTTGATGAATATCAGGATACCAATCGCTTACAAGAAGAAATTTTAACCACTGTTGCTCAGGCTGAACCCGGGAACATGTTTATGGTGGGGGATGTTAAACAATCGATTTATGCGTTTCGGTTAGCTGATCCCAGCCTTTTCTTGCATAAGTATAACCAATTTGCACAGATGGATAATCCGAATCAGCGCATTATTTTAGCGGAGAATTTTCGCTCAGTCGCAAATATTGATGATTTTACTAATTTAGTTTTTAGCCAGTTAATGGATGAAACGGTTGGTGAGATGGTTTACGATGATAGTGCTAAATTAGTGGCGGGAGCTAAATACCCAGCTGATACTACTGTAACTGCAGAGCTGTTAGTTTATGAGGCTGATACGGCCACAACGGATGACGATACTGCTGCAGTACCTGAACAATTTATTTTAGATGATAAGGCGCAAGGACAGGCGGCTTTAGTTGGTCAACGCATTCAGGAATTAATGGCCACTGGGGAAATCTACGACCGTAAAAGTGGTGAAAAACGAAAAATTCGTTATCAGGATATTGCTTTATTAACGCCAACCCGCAAAAATAATTTGATCATTGTCGATTGGTTTAAGCGTTTAGGAATCCCGGTTGTTGTGACTGGTGCGCAAAGTTATTTTCAAACCACTGAAATTCAAATTATGATGGCCTTATTAAGTGTGGTCGATAATCCCTATCAAGATATTCCTTTAGTTAGTGTCCTGCGTTCACCAATTGTTGGTCTTGACGAAAATGAATTGGCGTTTTTGCGGATCAACCGGCGGACAGGTGACTATTATCAAGCTGTACTTGATTTTCAACAAAACTTTTTGCCAATTGCAGCGCCAGAGTTCCAACAAAAACTGTACGCTAAGGTCGACCGTTTTCTTGGTCAGCTAAATCAATTTCGTGAATTGGCACGTCAAAATCAGTTGGTGACGCTAATTTGGACTATTTACAACGAAACTGGTTTTCTGGATTATGTTGGTGGAATGCCAGCTGGTGCGCAGCGGCAAGCTAATTTACATGCGCTTTATGAACGCGCCCATACCTATGAAGCAAGCAGTTTCAAAGGCCTATTTCAGTTTGTTCGTTTTATCAAGCAAATGCAGGAGAAGGACAAAGATTTAGGTGAAGCACCGGCTAAAGCGATAACCGATGCCGTTTCAGTGATGACGATACATGGTAGCAAGGGATTAGAATTCCCAGTGGTTTTCTTAATGGACGCCACGCATCAATTTAACCAGGCTAATTCGCGGGGCCAGTATGTTTTGGATGATCGCTTCGGTATTGGCATTACCTACTTAGATCCGGAAAAGCGAATTGAAATTAATTTACCGCAGAAAAAGATTGCCCAAACGCTGACACAACGACGACAATCAGCTGAAGAAATGCGCTTATTGTATGTTGCGATCACGCGGACGGAGCAACAATTATTTGTCGTTGGCAGTTATCCAAATCGTGAAAAGGCGATTGCAACTTGGGAAAAGGCGTTTCAAAGTCAGCATTTAGTGTTAAATGCGAGTCTACGCAGTAGCGTTAATAATTTTATGGATTGGTTGGGAATGTGCTTGATTCGCCACCCGAAGTTTGAGCAACAATTATTGACGCAAACCAATCAATTTAAGGGCTTAGACAATGATAAAACGCAATTTAAGGTACGTTTCTATAGCGCCACTGACGTGTTACCAGCGGAAATGACAACAGCAGTGGATAAAACGAATTGGCCGGAGAAGTTTGCACTGGCGGCGCAGCAGGGTGATTTTACTAGCTTAAATGTGGACCAGCTTGATCAAGTTATCAATTTACGTTACCCATTTCAAGCCGCAACTGAAACCACTGCCTACCAAGCAGTTTCTGAAGTGAAACGATTATTTGATGATCCCACTAATAGTGAAATGAATGCCTTAATTGTTGATGCTGACGAAAAGACACAAGGCGTTCATCGATATGTGGCGCAAGACTTCGCAGTCCCACAATTTATGCAGACAACGACACAAGTACCACCAACTGCGGTCGGCACCGCAACCCATTTAGTGCTTCAGGAAATTGATTTACACACACCGCCAACTGCTGCTAGTATTACGGCATTGATCAAGCGTTTAGTGGCGAAGAATATTTTGACGAACACAGTCGCGGAAAAAATCAAAACCGCTAATATTCTACGGTTCTTTGACAGCGATTTAGGCCAACAGCTGTTAGCGCAGCCAGATCAACTCGTCCGGGAAGCACCGTTTTCACTTTTACTACCAGCAACTCAATTATTTACTGATTTTGCGGCTGAAGATCCAGCACAGATCCTAATTCATGGGATTATGGATGGCTATTTAGTTACACCAGAACAAGTGATTTTATTTGATTATAAAACGGACTACGTTCCACAAACTAACGCAGCGGCAAAAGTGCAACAGTTGAAACAGCGGTATGCCGGCCAGTTGAATTTGTACGCTGCGGCATTGTCCAGAATTCTACAGCGGCCAGTGACCCACAAATATCTTTATTTACTGGCGAGTGGCGATTTACTAGCTATTTAAGGGCGATAAAAAAGCAACTAACAGGAACTAGCGTCAAAAACTAGCGTGTTCCTAATTAGTTGCTTTTTAATTATGAATTTTTCTGTTGTAGGTTGATGCTGATCGTACCGATTGATTCTTTGTTACTTGGATTAGTGCCAATATATTCAACGGTGCTAGTCTCATCCTTTAGCGTTAAACTAACGACAGCAGTGACTGTTTTACCAGCGGGAACTGCGGTTTTAGCTTGCGTATTTTCAGTGGCATAATCAGTTTCGCTTTGTTGATAACTAGCCGCTGGGGCGCCTTCGGTTAATTTGGTGCCATCCTGCTGGAAATCGCCATATTGTTGTAAGATAGTTGCCGGTGTTAGAGCAGTTTTGCTCTTGTTTTGGAAGGTATACGTGAAGAGGATCACCTTACCACTACTATCGTCGCTGACAATTTGGATCTTACTGAATTTTAATTGGAAATCTTTAGTGTTTAATGTGTTACCTGAGGCGTAAGTATTGTTAGCAGCCTGATAAGCTAATACGTCCTTTAATGAGTCAGGTTCCTCACCATTAAAATATTTTTTCGCCAGTTGTTGTGCTTCGGTATTTAAATTCAGAAAACTTTTTGAGTAGCTACTATTATCAGCGTTTTGAATATTGCTTAGCAAGCTACTACTAGTTTTGCTGTAATGCAATAACGCTTTAGTTAATTTGGGTTGCGTACGGTTACGTTTTAAATCAGTATTGAGCTGGTCAATACTTTGCGTAGCGGTATCAAGTGCATCACTCAATTGGTTGCTAGCACTTTTTGATTGCTGATTAACTAGCGTGACTGGTTTCATGGTAGCATCAGTTAAAGCAACGTACTTACGCTGTAATTCATAGGTAGACATATTACGACTAGTACTAGAAGATTGTGCTGCATTGCCGTTACTCGATTCTTGTGAATGGCAACCAGCTAGTAATAATGTGGCACTTAATAAGGCCATTACCGTTAAACCAATTTTATGCATAAAAAATTCCCCCACAGATCATCTTTTAGTCCATTTTAGCATCTATTACTGATAGTTGGGGTAATTTTTTGCCTTTCGTGTGCTAAGCAGGTATTCTAAAATAGATAGGATCAATTGAGGTGATGAAAATGCAAGCATATAAAAAAGTTGGTTTGGTAGCGGCAACTGTTGGGACAGCCTTGTTGACAACGTCACTGATTGCTTATCCAAAAGCAGCTCAACAGCGGCAGCAGCGGGCTGATGTCATTATTGTGCCTGGTCACCCGGCTACCAGAACAGGGCAGGAGACGCCGGTATTGAAGTCGGTGCTGGATCAGGCGGTTAAGTTATATCGGCGCGGCTGGGCCTCATATATTTTAGTTTCTGGAGGTGCGATCCATACGCCGGCGGTTGAAGCTGACGTCATGGCGCAGGGCTTGATTCAGCGCGGCATTCCCCGTGCAGCAATCATTCGGGAACGGCACGCACGACATACCGGTGAAAATTTTGCTTTGGCGCAACCGTTATTAGCTGATTTACAGTTGACACGTGCGATTATCGTGACGGTACCTTGGCATATGCGCAAAGCTAGTTTTTATGCTCGTAAATATAGTATTCGGCATACGATCAGTGTAGCGCCGGCACCACGGCAAGTAACCGAATGGCAGCAGGCTAAGTACTATGCGACTACTTATGCAAAAATGCTGCTTCAAATACCGCTAGCTTATGAATTTAAAACTAAAAAATGAGCCGCAACCATTACTCGGTTTGCGGCTCTTTAAGCATTACTTTAAAATTGTAAGGTTAAATGTTGACGTCCCTTGGCAGTTAGGTGATTATCTTTAATCAGTCCCAGATTCTGTGCGCTGCGGTGAAGGCAAGCGCGGAAAGAGTTGTGTTGTAGGATAATTGGATTAAAAGTACGGTCATTGATGGCCTGCAGATGCTTTTGTAAGTCAGTTTTTTGCATTTTACCGTCGCTTCCTTTCTGCTATTTAGGCTTAGATTCAGTATAGCGAGAACAAGCCTAAATCGTCAAACAATATGCTAGTGGTGGGGATGCGTCATTGCGGCGAGATCGACCCAGCGGGCAAAATCAGCGGCACTAACAGCACCGGAAGCTAAAGCGGCTGCGCGTAACGTGAGTCCTTGTTGTTGTGCAGCTTGTGCAATTTTAGCGCTTTGTTCATAGCCAATGTGCGGTGTCAAAGCAGTGACCAACATTAGCGAGTTCTCGACTAGCTCTTGCATCCGCGGTGCATTGATCTGTAAACCTTGGACTAACTTTTCGGTAAATGACTGCATTGAAGAGGTTAGTAGGTCAGTCGATTCCAAGAATGTCGCGATGATGATTGGTTTGTATACATTCATTTCAAAATTACCTTGGCTGGCAGCAAAGTTGAGTGTTGTATCGTTGCCCATAACGCGTGCTACCACCATGGTTAGTGCTTCAACTTGGGTAGGATTGACCTTGCCGGGCATAATTGATGATCCCGGTTCATTGGCGGGGATCGTAAATTCTCCATAGCCGGCGCGTGGGCCACTAGCTAAGAAGCGAATATCATTACCTATTTTCAATAAATCACTAGCTAGTGTACGAAGACAGCCGTGAATTAGATTAAGGCCACTATGATGGGCTAAACCCTGAAACTTGTTTGGTGCGACGACAAAAGGAATTTCGTAAGTGGCAGCCAGTTTGGCGATGATTTTTTGGTCGAAGCCAACGGGTGCATTTAGGCCGGTACCAACTGCTGTGCCACCCAATGGTAATTCAAGCAGGGTGGGCATATTCTGTTCTAAATACTGCTGATCATGGCTCAAGGCACTGATCCAGCCACTAATTTCTTGACCGACCGTTAGTGGTGTAGCATCTTGTAAATGTGTGCGTCCGATTTTAACCACTTCAGCGAAATCTTTTTGTTTGTGCTGTAAGGCAGTGATCAGTTCTTGTAATATTGGTAAAAGTTGCTGGCAGGCCTGATAGGCAGCAATCATCATCGCTGCTGGGAAAGCGTCATTGGAACTTTGCGCGTGATTGACATCGTCATTAGGTGATAGTACCAGCTCAGACTGGAGTTGTGCGGCATAATGGACAATAACTTCATTAACGTTCATATTTGTTTGCGTGCCGCTGCCGGTTTGGTAGACGACCAAAGGAAAATCAGCGCGGTGATCAGCGCTTAATAATTGATCGACAGTCTTAGTAATTAACGTTGCTTTAGCCGCGCTAAGTTCGCCTAATTCAGCGTTGACCTGTGCCGCCGCTTTTTTGATTTGTAATAACGCAGTAATCACGGGATAAGGCATCAGCCCGCCAGTTTGAAAGTTCTGTCGACTACGTTCAGTTTGTGCACCCCATAAAGCTGTTTTTGGAACCTTGACGGGACCTAGAGAATCATGTTCAAGCCGAAAGTCACTCATAAATTTAGCCTCCATTATTGATGATAAATTCATGATGAACGCTTTGGTCGTTACCGTCAAGCTAAGTTGTATTTGAAAAGGTAAATTTGTAAATGTCCGCTAAGCTTTGCGGGAAAACCCTGCTGTTATTTGGCACCACGAATCGGTAAAATAGAAGTGAATCCATTCAAGTGAGGCCTCAGGCGATGTATGAAGAATTGAAGCAAAAAATTATTGCGGCGAGTCAGGATCTAGGTATTGATAAAATTGGTTTTACCACAGCGGCGCCCTTTACAGAGATGGCGGCAAGTTTAAAAGCACAAAAGGCGGCTGGTCATACTAGTGGTTTTGAACATCAGGTGTTGGCGGAACGGTTATACCCTGATCAAATATTCGAGCAACCGCAGTCAATTATTGCGATTGCGTTAGCTTATCCCAGTAAAATGCAACAAAAAGCACCCCGTGATCGAACCCAACGGCGTGGTAGCTTTGCCCGGGCGTCGTGGGGCGAGGATTATCACTTTATTTTACGCGATAAGATGCAACAATTAGTGGACTTTATTCAAGCTAGTGCCGATACACAGGTGCGGTTTAAACCAATGGTCGATACTGGTGAGTTAAGTGATGTTGCTGTGGCACAACGCGCCGGACTTGGTTTTATTGGGCGCAACGGGTTATTGATCACTGAAGAATTTGGCTCATTTGTTTATATTGGCGAGATTATTACTAATATTCCCTTTGCTCCGGATACACCAGTGGAAAATCAATGCGGTGCTTGTACCCGCTGTATTGACTATTGCCCGCCACAGGCACTGATGGGGGATGGACGGTTAAATGCGCAACGCTGTTTGTCCTATCAAACGCAGACTAAAGGGATGATGGCTGAAGAGTTTCGGCCGCAAATTCGTAGTGTGATCTATGGCTGTGATATTTGTCAGTTAGTGTGTCCTTTTAATCGGGGTAAGGATTTTCACCGGCACGCGCGGATGGAACCTGAGGTAGAAGAAGTAACGCCGGTGTTACAATCGATGTTGACCATTTCCAATAAGGAATTCAAGCAGCGTTTTGGTCGTTTAGCTGGTTCTTGGCGGGGTAAAAAACCACTACAACGCAATGCAATCATTGCTTTGGCCAACGTTAAGGATCGTAGCGCGGTACCACTTTTATTAGAAGTTATCGAAAATGATCCACGACCGGTGATTCAAGCAACGGCCATTTGGGCAGTGGCTGAGTTGGCACAGCATAATAAAGCGGCGTTACAATTGTTTTTCCAAGAGCAACAAGCAGTAAGCACGGATGAAGTTGTGCAACAAGCGTTAGCTACCGCTTTAAGCAAGCTACAAGCACAATTGGACTAAATAGTACTAAATGTAGTCAAGAAAGCACTTTTTTAGTTTGCTAAAATAGATAGTGGAAGCGGAAACACGCTAATTGAGTATCAGGGTGTTATTCTGAGGTTGAAATCATAGTGGGAGGGTATAAGGTGACGCAGAATGATAGTTATGCTTTTGCTCAAATCTCTACCGAGCAAGATGTTAATGATCGAGTCGCTAGCTTATTGGAGCAGACATTACAGCAACAAGCGCCAACCGCTACGTTGCAACGTTTGCCTTACCTCGATGATGATTATCTAACTGCGATTATGACCTATTATCAGCAAGCAGTTCAAACGATGACTGTAACGGGGCCACTGAAAATGCCGGTTACCGCGCGTTATGGTGTTTTAGCCGGTGGGAAAACGGTGGTTATCGATGTTCAAAGTCTGCTAGGACCACAACTAATTCCTGAAATTGCTCGCAGCCCATTGACCGCAACCAGCTTTGGTCTGGGTGAGTTAATGCGTAAAACACGGACAACCCAAACCACAGACTATATTTTTGTTAACTTGGTGAATATAACTAATGATATTGGTGTAGGTGCCTTGGAAGCATTAGGGGCCAAGCTGACCGATGATCAAGGCCGACCAATTCATGGTGGTGGTAAGATTGGTCGGCTGCAGCGGATCAATGTGGCGCCGTTAAGTAATTGGCAAGGATTACATTATCATTTCTATACCACTGAATCAGCACGCGGGCCGTTGTTAGGTGCAACCGGCATTACTTATAGGAATGTAGCGTTGACTGGTGCTAGTCCAGAAATTGCCCAAGTGCTGGAAGCACAGGTACAACAATTTAGTGATCAAGTGGTAGCCGCTAAGTTTACCGATTGTCGTACCACAGCAACGGCAGGTTTAGCTGGTGGTTTAGGCTATTGTTTCCAAACTTTTTTTAAGCAAGTATCGTTTACTGATATGGCCACAGCATTTATTCAGGATACGGCGAAAATGACTTTAGTTCAGCAGACAGCGTACTATTTTGTTAGTGCTCATAATACTAGTTATCGTAGATTATTAGCTCAGTTTAATAAGCAGGTGCTTGTTTTGACGGATACAGCTGAGATCACGCTGGGGGCTAATGAGGTTGTTTTAGCTAAATATCCCCGTGATATTAATAATCATAATCAAATAAAAGTTTTTACAGCAGCCTTAAAGCAGGCTTTACAGTTGATTTATTTCCGTCAAATTTAGAAGCGAGAGGTGTCGGTAATGGTAGTGAATGGGACAACAAAAAAGCCTGAACGTATGATTCAAGAGTATGTTCCGGGTAAACAAGTGACGTTGGCGCACATTATTGCTAGTCCAGATAAAGATATTTATGCAAAATTAGGGCTAGATGACGATAATAATGCGTTGGGTATTTTAACGATCACACCTAGTGAAGCATCGATTATCGCCAGTGATATTGCAACTAAGGCTGGTAATGTGAAATTAGGTTTTATCGATCGTTTCAGCGGTTCTGTTGTTATTTGTGGCGATGTTTCTGATGTTGAATCAGCGTTGACACAAGTGATTGAAAAGTTGCATAGTATTCTTGATTTTTCGATACCGGCGATCACCCGTACTTAAAATAAAACTAAAATTAAATTATGACCATTCAAGTAATCCAAAGGAAACTAGTGAAACTCTAGTGCTGTACCCGCAACTGTAAGATGGACAATGCATATAACCACATTAATTTGGAAGGATATGCGGCGGTTGAAATCAAGTCAGGATATTTTGGTGAATGGATGTGCTAGCTTTTCCGGGAGTAGAAAAGCCGCAGCGTTTATTTGAGTTTATAAAAAGACGCAGCGGAAATCCCTCCGTTGCGCCTTTTTTTATCCTAATGTGTCTGAATCTGTTTACGATACTGGCTCGGTGAGGCGCCCACTGCCTTTTTAAAAGTTTTACTGAAATAGCTGGTTTGGGAAAAGCCAAGGCTATGCGCGATACTATCGACTGACCAAGTTGAATCTTGTAACAAAATTCGAGCGCGATCAATTTTCTTGTTATTAACGTAGTCGACAAAATTGATCTGCATTTCTCGTTTGAATAGCTTGCTTAAGTAGTAGCTGGATAGGAAAACGTGTTCGGCAACTTCATCAAGACTAATAACTTCATTGAGATGTTTATTGATATAGTCCAACGCCTTTTTGATTTCTGGTTTCACCGACTGTGTGGCGTGTTTAGTGTGGTGCTGTTTGGTAATTGAAAAATCAATTTTAGCAACCTGTTGTTTGTGATCAGCTGGTGCCGGGCCTATTTTGGCTTTGATTTTTGCGGGGACAGGGGCCGGTGCATCGACCTCAAAGGTACCATTAACAATATTTGATAAGTAATTGTTAATGATGATTTTCAGCAATTCCGCGCCAGATTTAATTTTACTTGGCTTAACAGTTGGTAAGTTAGCATAAGCTGCACTGAGAATCGGATCTTTGTGCCAATCCGTTTGCTCATTTAAAATGGGTTGGAACTCTGAGGTGTCATCAACCTTAGCTTGGCCACAAAGAATATAGCCGACGACCTGCTCATCTAACTTGATGGGATAAGAAAAGTCAATCAAACCAGCGTGGCAAATATATGGCTGTGATTGCTTAGCTTGAACGGCGCGCCGGCCACCAAACATATCACAGTTTTGACAAAGTTGTCGTGTTTTTTCGTTATTGCGCATTAACTGACAAAAAGGGGTGAAGCCATAGCCGTAAGTTAGTTCGTCACCACGCGTATCAACAAGAATCGTGGGTAGACCTGTTGCCTCAGCAAATTCACGTAAAATCTTATCGAGGATTTTCTGATTGTTACCAAAATAATTTTCCGGCTCGAGCATCTGATTACCTCCAAAATATTTTGTAAAAAAATAATTTACAATTAGCAATAAACAATAAATATAATTTTAAGTATAGTCTGAAATTGATAGTTAGTAAACCTTGACTGCAAGCGCTTAAGATAAATGTAAGTGTTTTTTTGCAGTGCAAGATAATACTAATTATACACTATCATTTTTTTGACAAAGCCCAGAATTCGGCAACAATGTCGCATTCTTTTTTTTTATACTAGAGTTTGTAAACAGTTACATTCCAATCTGAGGAGGAATCGTTATGCAACAAGAAGCTTTAGGCTTAATCGAAACACGTGGTCTCGTCGCGTCGATCGAAGCAGCTGATGCAATGGTCAAGGCAGCTAATGTCGAATTGACTGGTCAAGAAAAAATTGGGCAAGGCCTGATCACGGTTATGGTACGTGGTGATGTCGGTGCCGTTAAGGCCGCTGTCGATGCTGGTGTTGCGGCTGCAGAAAATGTTGGTGAAGTTGTTTCTAACTACGTCATTCCACGTCCACATACAGATGTAGAAAAGATTTTACCAACGCCAGGTGCAGTTGGTGATGGCGACGTCAACGTTGAAAATGATTAGTGATCGTTATGAAAGATGAATCTGAAATTATTGACCGCGTGATGGCGCGTATCTTAGCCAATAAGCCAGTATCTACTACTAAAGAAGATACGGCGAGCACGGAAAGTGAGGCCAGTAGCTTGGCGGCAGAAGGCAAAGCATTAACTGAATTTGTTGGTACCGCACCAATCGGTGACACGATTGGGTTAGTTATCGCTAATGTTGATACTGAATTAGCAACTGCAATGGGTTTAGATCCTAAATATCGTTCAATTGGTGTTATCTCGGCGCGGACTGGTGCTAGTCCCCAAGTGATGGCCACCGATGAGGCGGTTAAAGCAACTAATACAGAAGTTATTTCTGTTGAAATGCCACGTGATACTAAAACTGGTGCTGGTCATGGTTCCTTAATTACCATTGGTGGCGAAGATGTCTCGGATGTTCGGCGGGCCGTTGAAGTTGCCTTAGCTGCAACACCAAAGATGTTTGGCGATATTTACGCTAACGATGCTGGTGATATTGAAATGCAATATACTGCGCGTGCAAGTTACGCTTGTAACAAAGCATTCAATGCGCCACTTGGCCGTGCTTACGGACTGGTTTGTGGGGCGCCGGCTGGTATTGGCGTCATTATGGCTGATGTAGCTGCTAAAGCCGCTACAGTGGACATTATCTCTTATGCTTCACCTAGCAAGGGTACTAGCTTGTCAAATGAAGCCATGATCCATATTAGTGGTGATTCTGGTGCCGTTCGGCAAGCTGTAATTGCTGCACGCGAAGTTGGAATCAAGTTGTTGAGTACGATGGGTGCTGAACCAAAAAATCAACATCCTTCGTATATTTAATTGATAGTCATTTAAAAGAGCCATTATTTTAGGAGGTGGCAATTTGAACAATCTTGATCAATTAGCAAATAAAAAATTGACGGAATATGTTGGTAAAGCACCAATTGGCGATACGATTGGTTTAGTTATTGCTAACGTGGATCAGCAGATTTTGGACAATATGCATCTGGATAAAAAGTATCATTCATTAGGAATTTTAGGTGCGCGGACTGGTGCTGGCCCACAAATCATGGCCGCTGATACGGCTGTTAAAGCAACTAACACTGAAGTCGTTGATATTGAATTACCACGTGATACTAAGGGTGGTGGCGGTCACGGATCTTTAATCGTCTTTGGTGGCGATGATGTATCTGATGTCCGTCAAGCTGTTAGCATTGCGCTAGAAGATGTTAAACGGACTTTTGGTGATGTTTATGGTACCGATGCTGGCCATTTGGAATTCCAATATACAGCTCGGGCAAGCCAAGCTGTCCATAAAGCTTTTGGCGCACCATTAGGCAAAGCATACGGCTTAGTCTGTGGCTCGCCAGCTGCTATTGGTGTTGTAATGGCTGATGTTGCAGTCAAAACAGCAGCAGTTGAAGTTTTATCTGTTGCTTCACCAGCACATGGTACTAGTGTTTCTAATGAAGCCATGGTTCATATTACCGGTGATTCTGGTGCCGTTCGGCAGGCAGTTATTTCTGCTCGTGAAGTTGGTAAGGTATTATTAGCTAACTTAAGTGGTACTGAACCTAAGAACGACTTTCCATCATATATTTAATTAAGTGTTATCTAAAAGTTGTAATTCTGTGATCATTGTTTGTTGGTTACTTCAAAAATGATAGCGTAGTTATAAATATAGCTAATATCAGGTTTAACTTGTAAGTAAGCAATTACAGATCAAGGAATTTATCCTAGTTTTAGAAGGAGGAAGCATACTTGAAACGTCAAAAAAGATTTGAGGAATTAGAGAAGCGGCCAATTCATCTTGACGGGTTTGTAAAGGAATGGCCTGAAGAAGGATTTATCGCCATGATGGGTCCTAACGATCCCAAACCGTCAATTAAAATCGAAAATGGTGTTGTCACCGAATTAGATGGTAAGAAACGCGCAGATTTTGATTTGATCGATTTATACATTGCCAAATATGGGATCAACTTGGATCGGGCTGAAGAAGTCATCCAAATGGATTCCGTTAAGATTGCTAACATGTTGTGTGATCCTAATGTTAGTCGGCAAGAAGTCATCGATGTTACCACTGCCTGCACACCAGCTAAATTGGAAGAAATCATCAGTAAATTAAACTTTGCTGAAATGATTATGGCAGCCCAGAAGATGCGTCCACGGCGTACACCAGCTACACAAGGCCATGTTACCAATATTCGTGATAACCCAGCCCAAATTGCTGCTGATGCCGCTGATGCTGCATTGCGTGGTTTCCCTGAAGAAGAAACAACAACTGCGATTGCTCGTTATGCGCCATTAAACGCCATTGCGATCACAACAGGTGCTCAATCAGCTCGTCCAGGTGTTTTGACTCAGTGTTCAGTTGAAGAAGCAGCCGAATTAAGTCTAGGCATGCGTGGTTTC
The DNA here is from genome assembly GCF_003946445.1 of Loigolactobacillus jiayinensis. Classification (GTDB taxonomy): domain Bacteria; phylum Bacillota; class Bacilli; order Lactobacillales; family Lactobacillaceae; genus Loigolactobacillus; species Loigolactobacillus jiayinensis. The sequence goes on from NZ_RHOF01000007.1 coordinate 41,850, forward strand.
ACTGCATATGCTGAAACAATTTCTGTTTATGGGACTGACCCTGTCTTTACCGATGGTGATGATACACCTTGGTCTAAAGGATTCTTAGCTTCATGTTATGCTTCACGTGGCTTGAAGATGCGCTTTACTTCCGGTTCTGGTTCTGAAGTTATGATGGGCTACGCTGAAGGCAAATCAATGTTATATCTTGAATGTCGTTGTATCTTGATCACCAAAGCTTCCGGTGTTCAAGGTTTACAAAACGGTGGTGTTAGTTGTATTGGTATCCCTGGTGCCGTACCATCTGGTATTCGTTCAGTACTTGGTGAAAACCTTGTCTGCATGATGGTCGACCTAGAATGTGCTTCTGCTAATGATCAAGCCTTCAGTCATTCTGATATGCGCCGTACAGAACGGATGATGGGTCAATTTATTGCCGGTACTGATTACATTTCATCCGGTTATTCGACCACACCTAACTACGATAACGTCTTCGCTGGTTCTAACGTTGATGCACATGATTATGATGACTACTACGTTTGGGAACGTGATTTAGCAGTTAATGGTGGCTTACATCCTGTTCAGGAAGATGACATTATTAAGGCACGTAATTACGCTGCCAAAGCCGTACAGGCTGTCTTTGAAGATTTAGGCTTACCCGCTATCAAAGATGAAGAAGTTGAAGCAGCAACTTACGCTGATACCTCTAAAGATATGCCAGATCGTGATATGGTTGCCGATATGAAAGGTGCTCAAGATATTCTAGATCGCGGCATTACTGGTGTTGATATTGTTAAAGCATTAAACAACCATGGTTTCACTGATGTTGCAACTGCCTATTTGAACTTGCTACGTCAACGCTTGGCTGGTGACTTCTTACAGACTTCTGCTATTTTTGATGAGAATTGGAATGTTATTTCCGCCATCAACAATGCTAATGATTACAAAGGTCCAGGCACTGGTTATCGTCTTTGGGAAGACAAAGAAGAATGGGATCGGATCAAAGACCTTCCATTTGCCGTCGATGGTAAGAACGCTAAATTGTAATCGCTGGTTGCGTATTGCGTAATTAAGCATTGTTTACGGAAAAGGCCGTTTATCGGTCGATCCAACCTACTTAGTTGAAGGAGGAAATAACATGGCAGAAATTGATGAGTCATTACTGCGTGCCATCATCAAAGAAGTTTTGCAAGAAGTAGATACAAACGAAACTAAAATTGATTTCAGCGATAAAAATGGTAGTGGTGCTGCGACAGCAGTAGCCGCTAAACCAGAAGCTACTGATGCGCCTAAACCACTTTCTTGGTTCAAACATGTCGGCGTCGCTAAACCAGGTACATCTAAGGACGAAGTGGTCATTGGGGTTGAACCTGGATTTGCTGAACATTTAACTCATACATTGACTGGTCTGGATCACAAAGAAGTGCTCCGTCAGGTCATTGCTGGGATTGAAGAAGAAGGTCTGCATGCACGTGTCGTTAAGGTTTACCGGACTGCCGATGTTTCATTTGGTGGTGTTGAAGCAGATCATTTATCTGGTTCAGGAATTGGGATTTCAATTCAGTCTAAAGGGACAACTATTATTCACCAAGTTGACCAAGAACCTTTGTCTAACTTGGAATTATTCCCACAGGCACCAGTAATTGATTTGCCAACATACCGGGCAATTGGTAAAAACGCCGCTAAGTATGCGAAAGGCGAATCACCAGTACCTGTACCAACTGTCAACGACCAAATGGCGCGGGTGCAATATCAAGCACTTTCCGCACTAATGCATATTCGGGAAACTAAATATGTTGTTATTGGTAAACCAGCTGATGAAATTCAAGTAACGTTTGATTAGGAGGCGTTAAAAGTGGCAGAAATGGATGAATTAGTCAAAAAGATCATGGCCCAGATGCAACAGCAAAACGATGCGCCGACAACGCAGTCAACAACTGCTAGCGCACCAACAACCGCACCTACAAAAGAATTGGATGCATCAGATTATCCGTTATTTTCCAAGCATCCTGAATTGATCAAGTCACCAAGTGGTAAAGGTTTGGATGAAATCACTTTGGATGACGTTATGAAAGATAACGTTAAGGCTGACGATTTACGAATCACTAAAGAAACACTGCAATACCAAGGCCAAATCGCTAAAAACGCTGGTCGCCCCGCTATTCAGAAAAACTTTGCACGGGCTGCGGAATTAACTGCAATTCCTGATGAAAAGATTTTGGCTATGTATGGTGCTTTGCGCCCATATCGTTCTTCTAAACAAGATTTGGAAGACATTGCCAAAGAATTAGAAACTAAGTATAACGCACCAATTTGCGCAGCTTGGTTCCGGGAAGCAGCAACTAATTACGAAAGCCGTAAGAAGCTAAAAGGCGACAACTAGCACATACGAAAAAGGCGTTCTCCCATTAGCTTAATTTGGTGATCGATAGGCATTTTAACTATCGATCAGCAGTAAGCTTGGAATCTGTCTTTTTTGGTCATGTTTACGCTGACATAGTTGTAAAATGTTGGCGTGAATGCGTTAGTTTGTTACTGAAACGAGATTTTTATGTTAGGCTGATCTTGATTTTTGTAATGGTCCGTTCCGTTAAGCTGATAATAGCTGGGAAAGGACTTTTGCAATTAATCAAGGTTTACTAGCATGAAAATCAGGTTTAAATTCTGAGTAGGAGGAGTTCTCATGGAAAAAGTAATTGGTGTCGATATCGGGAACTCATCAACTGAAGTTGCTTTAGCCAATGTTGATACAGATGGTTCAGTTGAATTCATCGCTTCAGCTATTGCCGAAACGACCGGAATCAAAGGTACGTTGCGCAATCTAATTGGGATTCGCAGTGCGCTAAATGGTGTCTTGCATAAGGCTCATTTAGAAATGACCGACGTAGATTTGATTCGGGTCAACGAAGCAACACCAGTTATTGGTGATGTCGCAATGGAGACCATCACAGAAACCATTATTACTGAATCAACCATGATTGGACATAATCCGCGGACACCTGGTGGCTTAGGCTTAGGTATTGGTTATACAATTAACATTGTTGATTTGATTAAGCAAACGGATAAGGAACGTGGCTATATTGTTCTGATTCCGCGCAGTGTCGATTTTGCTGATGCTGCTAAGTTGATCAATATGTACATCGGTTGTGGTTATAAAGTCACCGCCGCCGTAATGCAAGGTGATGATGGTGTCTTAGTTGATAATCGTTTGGATACTAAAATTCCGATCGTCGACGAAGTTGCCTTTCTTGACAAGGTACCGGTTGATATGTTGGCTGCTGTTGAAGTTGCTGAACAAGGCCGCGTTATTTCCGAATTATCGAATCCTTACGGGATCGCAACAGTTTTTGGTTTAAATTCCGAGGAAACGAAGAACATTGTACCAGTTGCGCGGGCCTTGATAGGCAACCGTTCGGCAGTTGTCATCAAAACACCAAAAGGCGATGTTAAAGCGCGGGTCATTCCAGCTGGAACATTAGAAATTCATGGTGATAATGGTCGAACTGAAAAGGTTGGTATTTCCGATGGTGCAGATAAGATCATGAAGGTTATTTCCAGTTTCAAAACGATCGATGACGTTACTGGTGAAGCAGGCACCAATATTGGTGGTATGTTGGAGCGAGTACGGCAAACGATGGCAGAGTTAACTGGTAAACAATTAAATGAGATTGCCATTCAAGATTTACTAGGGGTCAATACCTCCGTACCAATCAACGTCAAAGGCGGGTTAGCTGGTGAGTTCTCAATGGAACAAGCTGTCGGAATTGCCTCGATGGTTAAGTCTGATCGGTTACAGATGTCACGAATTGCCAAAGAAATTGAAAAAGAACTCAACGTTAAGGTCGATATTGGCGGTGCCGAAGCTGAAGCTGCTATTTTAGGTGCTTTAACGACACCAGGGACTACCAAACCAATAGCTATTTTAGATCTTGGCGCTGGTTCAACCGATGCTTCAATTATCAACAAGGAAAATAAGATTGTGGCGATCCATTTAGCCGGTGCTGGCGATATGGTGACCATGATCATCAATTCAGAGCTTGGTTTGGACGATACTTACCTAGCAGAGGATATCAAGCGCTATCCGTTAGCCAAAGTGGAAAACTTGTTCCAATTGCGGCATGAAGATGGCTCGGTACAGTTTTTTGAAAAGGCTTTGCCGGCTGATATTTTTGCTAAGACAGTGGTTGTTAAACCAACTGGCTATGAACCTATTCCTGGTGAATTATCGATTGAAAAGATTCGTATTGTTCGGCAAACAGCGAAGAAACGAGTCTTTGTAGCCAATGCCATTCGGGCTTTGCAACATGTTAGTCCAACTGGTAATATTCGCGATATTCCATTCGTTGTCATCGTTGGTGGCTCAGCGCTTGATTTCGAAATTCCACAGTTAGTAACTGATGAGTTGTCTCATTATAACTTAGTTGCTGGCCGGGGTAATGTACGATCAGTCGAAGGGCCACGAAATGCTGTGGCAACTGGCTTGATTTTACGTTACGCCGATGAAGTAAGGGGGTAAGCTAATGGCAGTTAAACCTGTGATTGTAATCGCAAGCGGGAATGATGACCAACGCTTACAACCGTTGCTTCATGGTATTGAAGAAGAACAGATCCCATATGATATTCGTCCCTTAGAGACAGAGGGTTCATTGGCGCGTATTGCGCATGAAGCAGCAATTGCTTCACCGCTATCGGTAGGTATTGCGTACGATCAACAGCATATTGTTGTTCATTACAAAAACTTACCGGAAGCTGAACCACTATTTAATGAGACTTGGGGCGATGTTCAGAAGTTACGGGCACTTGGTGCTGATGCTGCACGTTTGGTCAAGGGTGTACCGTTTAAAAAGATAGAGGGAGGAACCGGCAATGAATGAAGCACTTGGCATGGTCGAAGTTATCGGATATGCCTGTGCCGTTAGCGTCGCCGATACAATGGTAAAAACTGCAGCCGTTGATATTCAAGGCTTGCAGCGCGCTAAAGGTTCTGGCTGGCTCACCATCAAAGTTACAGGTTCGGTTTCAGCAGTAGAGGCTAGTGTGAATGCTGGTACAGCACAGGCACAGCGTAATCATCTTTATGTTGCATCCAAAGTGATTGCTCGTCTGGGTACTGGCCTTGATTCAACTTTCCTGCCGCAACCGAAGCCACCGGTGACGCCAACACCAACGCCAGTAACATCGGCCGCACCGACAGTAGTGATCCAACCCGCTAGTGTAGCCAATTCGGTAGCATCAACGAGTACGAGTGCTATCGCTGAACCAAGCTCTGCGACGGCAACGTCAGCGGCTAATTCAGCGGCACCCAAGGCTACAGACCACTATACGTGTAACTTATGTAAAGATCCTGCTTGCCCACGCAAAAAAGGTGAGCCGCGCGCTTCATGTATTCATTTTAATGAAACTGAAGCTGAGCAAAAAAATAATTCAACACACAAAAAATAAGCTGCTTGCTAAGCCGTTTTTAGCAGCAACAAATTTTAAACAATAATCAGGAGGTTGTCATTATGAACAACGCATTAGGTATGATCGAAACAAAAGGTTTAGTCGCAGCAATTGAAGCAGCAGATGCTATGGTCAAAGCAGCTAACGTTAGCCTAACTGGTTACGAACGGATTGGTTCCGGTTTAGTTACAGTTATGGTTCGTGGTGATGTTGGTGCCGTTAAGGCTGCCGTTGATGCTGGTACTTCATCTGCTGAACAAGTCGGCGATGTTTACGCTTCATACGTTATTCCTCGTCCACACAGCGATGTTGAAAAGATTTTACCAAGCAGCACAGAAAAATAATTTAGATAAAAGCGGTGTATTGACTTATGAATGAAGAAGAATTACGTAAAGTTATTCGCAGAATTATTAAAGAAGAGACAGAACCAGGGATTCCAGTGGCTGTTTCTAACCACCATGTCCACTTAACTGAAGCGGATTACAAGGTCCTCTTTCCCCATGAAGAAATTTCACCGCGGAAATGGCTGACACAACCTAAAGAATATGCAGCTAACCAAGTGGTCACAATTGTTGGCCCAACTGGCAATGAAATTCAGCATGTTCGGGTTATGGGTCCATGTCGCAAACATTCGCAAGTTGAATTAGCACGGTCTGATGCCCGTACATTAGGTATCAATGTACCAACTCGTTTGTCAGGTGAACTTGATGGTACACCATCGATCAAAGTTAAGACCAACGACGGTGAAATCACGATTCAAGGTGTGATTGCAGCTAAGCGTCATATCCACATGAGTGATAAGGATGCAGCACGTTTTGGCGTTAAGTATGGTGAAACTGTTGAAGTTGCCATCGAAACTGATGGTCGGCGGACGATCTATGATGATGTCATTGCACGGCCAAATCCAGACTTTGTTTTGGAAATGCATATCGATGTTGACGAAGCCAATGCCGCATGCGTTGGACCTGGTACAGTTGGACATATCATTCCCAAAGACAAGCGAATCTAATCATTAAATGAAGAGGTGTACTCAGATGCAGACAGGAAAGAAACAGTGGTCGCTAGATACCACAAATCAAACATTGAAAGAGTTTGCTAAATTAGTCAATGGCGATAAAGCCGCCCGTAAAGTGCGCAAAAATGAGCCTTTGAAGGTTGGTGTGGATCTAGGAACATCTTCAATTGTTTTAACTGTTTTAGATCAACATGATCAACCCTTATATGGGGCATTTGAGTACGCCAAAGTTGTTCGTGATGGCATTGTTGTGGACTACATTGGATCAATTCAGATTTTGAAGCGATTAAAAGCGCAGGCCGAAAATGTGTTAGGCCAGACGTTAACCAGTGCTTGTGGGGCCATTCCCCCGGGTACTGGGGAAAATAGCGCTAATGTGGTGGCTAACGTGATTGAGGCTACAGAAATGGAAGCTAAGGAAATTGTTGATGAACCAACTGCGGCGGCGAAGTTTCTTCGCTTAACGACAGGTACGGTTGTTGACATTGGTGGTGGTACAACTGGTATTAGTGTCTTTAAGCAAAAGCGGTTAGTTAAGGTTGTTGATGAACCAACTGGCGGCTCGCATATGACATTGGTTCTAGCTGGCTATCATCACATTCCAGCGGACGATGCAGAACTCATGAAGCGTGACCCCAAGAAAGATAGCGCTAATTTCCCGATTATTCGGCCGGTTGTGGAAAAAATGGCGACAATTACTAAGAACGTAATGGCCACACAATTAGCTGAGCCAGTAATCGTGGTTGGTGGGGCGACTAATTTTAAAGATTTTGTCAAGGCCTTTAGTCATACATTAGGTCGTTCTGCCCTGAAACCTGCCTTTCCACAATTTGTAACACCACTAGGCATTGCCATGTACGATAAATAGAAATTTATTAGCGCACTGAGCTAATAAACAACCGTATTCAGTGAAGTAGAGCCATGTTTCAACTAGGCGGTTTGAGCCGTAGTTGAATGGACATCGCCCGAAACATAGAAGTTTATTAGCGCACTGAGCTAATAAACAACCGTATTTGTGAAGTAGAGGTGGTTGCGATGAATGAAGAACTCATCCAGCAAGTGCTGGCACGTTTAAAAAAACGCCAACAACAGAAGATCGATTTTTTCTATCAATCCGATCAGCCAGCACCAAGCGCAACAATCTATTATGATTACGCTAGCGTCACCGTTCAAAACGTTTCCCTTCCCTTGATTCGTGATCTTTATCGAATGGATACGACTAATCCTTGGGTACAGTGGTTATTGACTGGCCTTGGGTATCGTGTACAGATCACGTTAGCGGTTAGTTTTAAACAACTAGACTTTATCCCGTTACCAATGTTGACTGCGTGGGCCCTGAAGTTTAGGACTTATCAGCAACAACCAATCGTTGCGTTCGAGCAAACACAGATCACACGGCGTGACTTAGTTTTATTACCACAAAAAAGTGTTGTGCTAAAAACACATGCACAAAAAATTACAATGTTGGGGCAAGAAGAATTGGTCAAACGCCAGCTCGTCCTCCAAGAAAGGTCGAATCGCACATGTATATGGGAAAAGTAGTCGGTAGCGTGGTTTCCTCACAAAAGGATCCTTCGTTGATTGGCCGCAAATTAATGATCGTGCGCCAAGTTGATAGTAAGGGTAACCCGATGAATCGTGAAGAGGTTGCTGCGGATACGGTTGGTGCTGGTATCGGTGAATATGTTTTGATGGTTAAGGGTGCCGGTGCGCGCCATAGCTCAAAAGAAGATATGCAGCGCGACGTAATGGATGCAGCAATTGTTGGGATTATTGATCGTTTTGATCAGTGATGGATAGGGATGTGAATAATGGCAATCTATACTAAAACCGGTGATAAAGGCAGCACAAGTCTGTTTGATGGCGGCCGCGTTAAAAAGTATGATCTACGGGTTGAAACCTATGGGACTTTTGATGAGTGTAACGCTCAAATCAGTGTTGCTGAAAAATATTGCCAAATGCCTGAAAACAAAGAATTACTGAAACAAATTGAATACAAAATGTTCTTTCTCCAAGGTGAGATTGCAACTCAAGATACTGATAAATTCTACGGTAAAAGTCAACGAATCGAAGCAGAAGATATTCATCTGTTAGAACGGACGATTGATAAATATACCGCTGAATTACCACCAGTTGATACCTTTATTTTACCGGGTATGAGTTTGGCGGGGGCGCAGCTACATGTTTGCCGAACTTTATGTCGGCGAGCAGAGCGTCGGTTGGTTCAACTAAGTGAGACGGTTAAGTTCCGTCCTGAAGTTGAGCAATACGCTAATCGGTTATCTGATTTTATGTATATCATAGCGCGAGCGGAAGATCATTATGCGCAGCAACAGAAATTGGTTGATGAAGTTGTTAAACGCTACCGCAAAGCAATTGAATCAAAATAGAAACGAAGTGAGTCAGAGTGAATACAGAAGAAATTCGTCGAGTTGTTAAAGCCGTTTTGGCAGAAACTAACGCCGAACGTTTCTTTACTCGGCAAAACATGCAGCGGGTATTTGATGTTGCTGAGGCTAAGGCTAACGAGCTAAAAGTGGGCGTCACCATGTGTGTCGCCGATGAGGCTGGCAATGTGCGCATGATGTACCATATGCCTAATGCAAACATGGTATCACGGACTTTAGCGCCTAAAAAGGCATGGTCAGCGATTGCTATGAAAGAACCGACAATGCAGATTGGTCCCGATATTCAACCAGGTGGACCACTTTACGAAATGAGTGGTAATCTCGATGGCCGTTTGGTTTCATTTTCTGGCGGTATTCCATTGACTTGGAATGATAAAATTGTGGGTGCCGTCGGTGTTAGCGGTGGCTTAGTCGAAGAAGATCAACTGATCTGCGAAACAGCAGTCAACGCATTTTTCAAAGGAGACAAAGATAATGGCTAGTTTAGAAGAGCAAATTAGAAAGATTTTAGCAGAAGAATTACAAAGTGGGGCAACTGATAGTGCTCCAGCCGCTACTAACGGCGATCATGGTGTTTTCAAAACAGTTGATGAAGCAATTGCTGCGGCTAAAGCAGCACAAGAACACTTTGCTGACTGCACAATTGAAACTCGTGAAAAAGTTATCGATGCAATTAAAGAAGGCTTCCGGCCACATATCCAAAAAATTGCTGAAGATATTCTTGCCGAAACCGGTATGGGTACAGTTGAGGCCAAAGTTGCTAAGCTGAATAATGCTTTGTACAACACCCCTGGTCCTGAAATTTTACAACCAGAAGCTGAAACTGGTGACGGTGGTCTGATTATGTACGAATACGCACCATTTGGTGTTATTGGTGCAGTCGGCCCATCAACGAACCCTGCTGAAACAGTTATTGCCAATGCAATTATGATGTTAGCAGGCGGTAACACATTGTTCTTCGGTGCTCATCCTGGTGCTAAAAACATCACGAAATGGACGATTCAAAAATTAAATGAATTCGTTGAAAATGCAACTGGTTTAACTAACTTAGTTGTTACATTGGAAACACCATCGATTGAATCCGTTCAACAAATGATGCAACATCCTGATATCGCTTTGTTAGCCGTTACTGGCGGCCCTGGTGTTGTCCATCAAGCCATGATCAGTGGTAAGAAGACAATTGGTGCCGGTGCTGGTAACCCACCTGCAATTGTTGATGCAACAGCTAATCTTGATTTAGCCGCACATAACATTATTGATTCTGCTTCATTTGATAATGATATTTTATGTACTGCTGAAAAAGAAGTTGTTGTTGAAGCTTCTGTTAAGGATGAATTAATTCGTAAAATGCAGGCTGAAGGTGGCTTCTTAGTCACTGATCCAGCTGACATTCAAAAGCTAGTTGACATGACGATCACAGCTAAAGGGACACCAGATCGTAAGTATGTTGGTAAGGATGCAACCTTCATTATGGATGCAGCCGGTATCAGCTATACTGGTAAGCCAAAAGAAATCTTGTTGGAAGCAAAAGCTGATCATCCATTAGTAACAACAGAAATGTTGATGCCAATCTTACCAGTTGTTTGTTGCCCTGATTTCGCTAGTGCCTTGAAGACTGCTGTTGTTGTTGAAGGTGGCAATCATCATACTGCTTCAATTCATTCCGAAAACTTGCCGCACATCAATCAGGCAGCACATCGGATGAACACATCGATCTTCGTTGTTAATGGTCCTACTTATGCCGGCACTGGTGTTGGCCATACTGGGGCATCAGCATTAACAATCGCTACACCAACTGGTGAAGGTACGACTACAGCTAAGTCATTCACTCGTCGTCGTCGTTTGAATTCACCGGAAGGATTTTCACTGAGAAGCTGGAGGGATTAGTATGGAAAAAATTTCAATTCCAACTACGATCTATTCTGGTGACGATAGTTTGACCGTGTTGCAAACAGTCAAACAATCAGCAGTCCTGTTGGTTTGTGATCCATTCTTACCAGGAACACCTGGGTTGAAGTCGATTGAAGGCCAGCTTGATAGTAGTAATCAAGTCACGATTTTCTCTGATGTTAAACCTAATCCACCATTGACGAATATCATGGCTGGGGTCGAGGTCTTTAATCAGGTTAAACCACAAGTTATGATTGGTGTCGGTGGCGGTTCTGCAATCGATACAGCCAAGGCGATTCGTTTCTTCGGTGAAAAGCTGAATAAATGTGAAGTTAAATGTTTTATTGCTATTCCAACAACTAGTGGAACTGGCTCTGAAGTAACGAACACAGCGGTGGTTTCTGACGAAAAAAATGCCACTAAAATGCCAATTATTAAAGATCATTTAACACCAGATATTGCATTGCTTGATCCACGTTTGGTTATGAGTGCACCTGCTAGTGTTTCGGCTTTTTCTGGGTTAGATGTTTTGACCCATGCTTTAGAATCATTAGTTGCCGTCGATCCTGGCGCTAACGTGATTTCAACGGCCTTATCAGAAGAAGCTGTTGACATTATTGTGCATAACTTAGTCACTTGCTATCAACATCCTGATGATTATGAAGCACGTAAAATTGTGCATGAAGCATCGAATGCTGCTGGGATCGCCTTTAATACAGCTGGTCTAGGGATTGCTCATTCAATTGCTCATCAATTAGGTGCGCAGTTCCATATGCCACATGGTTTAGCTTGTGCCATGATGTTGCCATTAGTGATCGAATTCAACGCTCAAGATCCTAAAGTTCGCGCAAAGTATTGTAAAGCTGCAGTTAAGGCTGGCATTGGTAATGCTAACTTAAGCCCACGCCTAGAGGTTAAACGCCTGCAAAATACGATTTATAAGATGATGGATCAAATGAGGTGCCCACGGACTTTGAAGGCCTTCGGGATTGACCCAGCTGAAGCTAAAGCAAAAACTGATGTCGTTGTTAAAGCAGCACGGGCCGATGGTACCTTCCCTGGTAACCCAATCGTTCCAACAGACGAACAGTTAGCAGCCGTTTACCAAGCAGTGATTGGTTAAAAATCAAACGGCGGTTAAACTAACTGCCGAACCTGTATGGAACAGAGGAGGGTTATGTTTATGGATGCCTATTTAGGTGAGTTTGTTGGCACCATGATCTTGATTATTTTAGGTGCCGGTGCTGGTGCCAGTATCAACTTGAATAAAGCTTACGCTAAGGGGCAAGGCTGGTTGTATGTGGCCTTTGCTTGGGGTATGGCCGTTGCGTTTGGTGTCTATGTGGCTGCATCTTTTGGTGCACCAGGACATTTAAATCCGGCCTTTACCATTGCCGCAGCTATTTCTGGGATGATCAAATGGTCACAAGTAATAGGATTTATTGTTGCACAAATGTTGGGGGCATTTGTCGGCGCAGCAATCGTTGTTATTCATTTTTATCCCCATTTCAAAGCTAGTAAAAATGAAGCAGAAGGTAACACAGTTGGTATTTTTGCGACTAAGCCAGCTATCAACAATCCAGTTTTTAATTTTCTAAGTGAAGTTATTGCAACTTTTACGTTTACTTACATTACGTTTAATCTTGGTAATTTTACAACTGGCTTAAAACCATTTATTGTTGGCTTTGTTATCTTTGCAATTGGCGCCAGCCTAGGTTCGACCACTGGATATGCATTAAATCCAGCTCGTGACTGGGGTCCACGGTTTGCTTATACAATTCTACCGATTCCACACAAGACAGTAGCGCATTGGGAATATGCGTGGGTGCCAATGTGTGGCCCAATCGTTGGTGCAGCAATTGCCGCATTCTTGTTTAATCTACAGTAATTAAAATGTGGGGTATCAGGGAATTTAGCTCAAATCTAGTCTAGATTGGTAGCAACCAATCCTCTCTTAGTGAGCAACCTGAGCCTCACGTTTTTTATTTAATAAAATTTTGAGGTGATTCGATGTCTAAAAAGGTTATGGCGATTAATTGTGGTAGCTCATCGCTAAAATTTAAATTATATGAAATGCCCGCCGAAACAGTAATGGTCGAAGGGGTAATTGAACGTGTTGGTAAAGATGATGCAATTTTTAGTTACGATTATCAAGGTAAAAAGCACGAAAATGTACAACCGGTAGCTGATCATGATGTTGCCGTTCATTTGGTATTAGATACATTATTAGCAGAAAATATTATTGCTGATTACAATGAAATTGCTGGTGTTGGCCATCGCGTTTCCAATGGTGGTCGTTACTATAGTGACGCCACAATAATTGATGCCGATGTTGAAAAACGAATCGATCAACTAAGTGTATTGTCACCTTTACACAATCCAGTTAATTTGGTTGGGATCAAGGCCGTTGAGTCTGCATTACCACACGCCAAAGAAGTTGCTGTTTTTGATACAGCATACCATCACACAATGTCAAAAGTTAATCAAATTTATGGTATTCCGTATAAGTATTATGAAAAAGATGGCATTCGGCGGTATGGTTTTCATGGCCCAAGTCATAAATATATTGCCTTAAAGACAGCTGAATTATTCCCAGAAAAAAGCCAAAAAATCATTTCATGTCATATTGGTAACGGTGCTAGTATCACCGCTATCAAAGATGGCAAATCGGTGGTTAATTCGATGGGCTTTACGCCATTAGCTGGTTTGGTTATGGGTACACGCAGTGGTGATATCGATCCACAAATTATTCCTTATCTAGAACAGCAAGAAAATATGTCGGCGCAAGAAGTCAAGGATATGCTAAATAAGCAATCTGGTTTACTGGGCTTATCGGGTATTTCTAATGATGTACGTGATTTAGCTAAAATTGCCGGTGACGAATCTGATGCGCGGCACGAACGAGCTGATCTTGCCTTAAACGTTTTTGCACATCAAATCCAATTTTACATTGGTGCCTATGCCGCTGAATTGAATGGTGTAGATAGTATTGTCTTTACAGCTGGTGTTGGTGAGCATTCTGCCTTAGTACGCCAATTAGCTTGTCAAAATCTCGGCTATTTAGGGGTTAAAATTGATGATCAAAAAAATGAAGCTAATGCACTGTCAATTGAGACATCAGATAGCACAACTAAAGTATTAGTTATTCCAACTGATGAAGAAATTATGATTGCACGTGATGTTATGCGGGTAGCACAGTTATAATTTTTGCGAGTCTACATTGTAACCCAGTGTAGGCTCTTTTTGTACTATTTTGTGATTAACACTATTTTGCACTAAATGAGTATTAGCTGAAAGCGCTATAAAATATTATATTTTTTCACTGTTAGATAGTGTATGATGAACTTATCCGCTATAACAAGGAGGTGGACGATCGAATTTTGATCGTTAATTTATGAAGAAACCAATTTTTGTTGGGGCCATTGGCTGCGGTAAAACAACACTTTGCCAGCGACTACAAGGAGCGGCCCTTGATTATCGGAAGACACAAGCGGTAGAATTCTATCAGAACATGATCGACACACCAGGTGAATTTGTGGAGCATCATCAGCTCTATAATGCATTGACGGTGACGGCAGCTGAAGCAGATGTAATTGTTTTATTACAGAGTGTCAGCGACCGGCGGCAGACTTTTTCACCTGGTTTTGGCAGCATGTTCCCGAAACCAAAAATCGGCATTGTGACCAAGATTGACTTGGCTAAGGATCAGAAGCAGATCGATTGGGCGATGCAGCAGTTACGGATTGCTGGCGCAAAAAAGATTTTCTCAATTTCGGCTGCTGATGGCAAAGGCGTTCAAGCGATCATTGATTATCTTGGTATTAGTCAATCACAAACGGCATAATGCAGCACAATATAGGAGGACATTATGGTTAGAATTTATACAAAAACAGGTGACAAAGGACAGACGCGGATTATCGGTAAGCGAGTTGTTGATAAGGATGATGTACGGGTCAATGCTTATGGTTCCGTTGATGAATTGAATTCTTGGGTTGGCTATACTGATAGTCAATTGACAGAAAAAACGGCAGAATTACATGCCGAATTACAAGAAATTCAGCAGTTGTTATTTGATGCTGGTACTGATCTAGCGACACCAGCTGATGATCCTAAACATGATTACATTTTTGACGCTAAGTCGACTAAATGGTTGGAAGGCAAAATTGATCATTACACCGAAGTGGCACCGCCAGTTCAAAAATTCATTTTACCTGGTGGTTCACAAGTAGCTAGTGCGTTACATGTTGCACGGACAATCACACGACGGGCTGAACGTGAAGTTGTTTCTTTACAAGGAACAGCAGAAATTAATAAGGATGTGCTGGTTTTTATCAATCGTTTATCTGATTATTTCTTTGCGGTAGCGCGTTATGCCAATGTTTTAGAAGGTACTGAAGACGTGCTGTATCGTAATAGTCGGCCGGTATTTAGGTAGGCTAAGCCCGTTTATCATATTTTGTCGTCTTATCATTATATTAAATATTGTTCACTTACCCGCTGGCCGTTACAAGGTTGGTGGGGTGCAGTATAATGAAAGTGTTATGGTTACAGTTTGATTGGAGAGGAGTATTAAGCAAATGAAGATTCGGAAACTAACCACCGTGGCTGTTTTGCTAGCCTTATGTGTTGTTGGGGCTAACGTTAAGCTAATGGGCTCAATTGCCTTAGATTCCTTTCCCGCCTTTTTAGGTGCACTATTATTCGGGCCATGGGTCGGGGCTTTTCTAGGGGCATTTGGTCATTTGATATCATCAATGTTATCGGGGTTTCCGTTAACAATACCGATTCATCTGATCATTGCCGCTTTGATGGCGATTTGTATGGCCGTGTTTGGTTTTATTCGGTTACGGCTAGGTAAATCGCGCTGGTATAGTATTTTATTAGCTGATGTCTGTGGTTATTTGATCAACGTCCCACTGGATTTATTATTCTTGTATCCATTGATGCATCAAGCGGTAATTGCGTTGTTTATTCCGTTGACCATTGCCACTGTGGCTAATTTAGTGTTAACAGAAGTCGTTTATGTGGCTTTACCACAGCGAATCAAGTCGTTAAGCTTTCTTGGGGTGACAAGATGAAGGTTGCACATCATGGCGGTAATTTAGCTGCAGTTAGTCGGACACAGTCAGTTTCGCTGCAACAGCTAGTTGACTTTAGTGCCAATATTAATCCATTAGGTTTGGCACCAGAACTGCGTCAGTTACTGACGACTGGGCTAGACGAACTGACTCAATATCCAGATACAACTTACTTTACTTTACGGACACAATTAAGTCAGCATTTTCAGGTGCCAGTTGATTGGGTATTTGTTGGCAATGGTGCAGTTCAACTTTTGTTTGACGTAGCGGCAACCTTAGCCATTAAAAATGTTCTGTTGTTAGCGCCAGCGTTTGCGGAATATGAGCGGGCGTTTACGCGAATTGGTGCGACGGTGACTTATTTTGATTTACAGCCGGAGCAGCAATTTCGGATCGATGTTGCTGCGCTGATTGAAACATTGCGGCAACAGCCAGAGATCGAAGCAGTTTGTCTCGGTAATCCCAATAATCCAACGGGACAAGTTTTGAGCCGGCAAGCAATGCAACAATTACGAGCGTATTGTCAGCAACAACATATTTGGTTGTTGGTTGATGAGGCCTTTATGGATTTTTTGCCTGATGCAGCGGCAGTTAGTTTGGTGCCAACGTTACAGGCAAACGATTGCGTTGTGATTGTTCGTTCTGCAACCAAGTTTTTTGCGATCCCAGGTTTACGCTTAGGGTATGCGATCGTTCCCCACGTTCAATTAGGTCAGCGTTTATTGGCTTATAGCGAACCATGGGCTTTAAATAGTTTAGCTGATATTGCTGGGCAGCACATTTATCAATTAACGGATTATATCCAGCAAACGCGTCACTGGTTTGCTACTGAACAGCCTTGGTTGCAGGCCCAATTAGTACAGATCCCACAGTTGAAGGTTTTTCCTAGTCAGGTAAACTACATTCTTTTTTGGGCACCGCTCACTGATTTAGCTACTCGGTTAGTAAAATTAGGAATTGTGATTCGAACTTGTGGTGATTATCGGCAGCTAGATGAGCATTATTATCGAGTAGCGGTTAAGGATCATGGCGCTAACCTGCGCTTACTAGCGGCATTGAATCAGGTGCTGAATCAGTGAATTTACGATCAATAAGTGCCAGTTGTCCAGCTACTTGCGGCGAATTATTGCAGGGCTGGTTAGCTGGTTCAGAAAAATTAGTTGCTTACGGCATTGATTTAGCTAGTCAAGTGACGGCTGAATTAGTGCCAACATGGCCAGTAATTCCAGTAACACAACAAAAAATGTATCAGCTTTGTCGGTTGTTGTTGGGGTATTTGCAGCAGCCACACGCTAAAATCAGGTTAACCCGATCTAGTAAGATTCCAATCGGTAAAGGGATGGCTAGTAGTACCGCTGATTTAGTGGCGACTTGTCGTGCTGTTGCTAGATTATTCGAGTGTACGCTAACGGCTGCGGAAATTACCGCTTTATGTGTGCAAGTGGAAGCTAGCGATGCCTCTGCCTACTTGGCCCAAGGCTTAACCGTGATTGATGCGCATACTGGGCAGGTTTATTGGCAAACTGATTGGCGGCCACTATTTGCCAGTTTGATTTTGGAACCGGCACCGCAATTATCAACTGCACTGGTTCATCAGCAACTATCCGTGTTACAATTACAGAGACAGGCAGATGTGTTTGCACAAACCTATCAAGTTTTTGTGCAGGCTGTACAGACGCATTCATTATCGTTATTAGGTCAGGCAGCAACTCGCAGTGCCCAGCTACGACAACAGATATTGCCGAAACCATACTTTGCAGAAATTCAGCAGTTTGCGCAGACTCAGCCATTTTTTGGTTTAAATGTGGCGCATTCTGGCACGGTGATTGGTTTGTTGTTTGATCCGCAGCGAGTTGTTGCAAAAGTATTATTGCAGCAACTTAGGCAGCAACCGTTTAGTCGTTATTATCGAAGTTATATTCAAGTAACACAATTTAATTAAGACAAAATAAATGTTGATCAGAACCGGGAAAAAGGTGCAAAGCCTTTGCAGACCCTAGCTACTGTGATGTGGACGAACGCGACAAGACCCACTGGTAAATTTACTGGGAAGGGCAGCTAGTAGGATGAAACTAAGCCAGAAGACCGGCTGATCAACTACATGTTCGGGAAAACTTCTGAGGGTATTAGTTTTGCTATTTCTGGCGTACAGTCAAATACTGTCTTGCTGGGTAGTACAGCGCTTATCTTTTTTCAGATAAGCGCTTTTATTTTTCAGAAAATTTAATGGGTGGTGGCTAATTTGCGTAAATTAATGATCGCCGGCGTGACCAGCGGTGCTGGTAAAACTAGTGTCACGTTAGGCTTATTGAAGCTGTTGGTCCAGCAAGGTTATCAGGTGCAGCCATACAAGGTTGGGCCTGACTATGTGGATACTAAATTCCATACGCGGATCACGGGGCGGCCGTCACGTAATCTTGATAGTTTCTTAACACCACAGCGCGCGACCTTAGCTTATTTATTTAAACAAAAGACGGCGGATATTGATTACGCTGTGGTTGAAGGCGTGATGGGCTTATACGATGGCTTAGGCACGGATAAAGATTGTGCTTCTAGTTCGGCAATTGCCAAGCTACTGGATTTGCCAGTAGTACTGGTGTTGGATGGTAAAGCAACTTCCACGTCAACCGCGGCAATCGTTCAGGGCTACGTTAACTTTGATCCTGCGGTAAATATTGTCGGTGTGGTCGTCAATAATGTTTTAAGTGCCAATCATTTCAAATTGATCAAAGGTGCGATTGAACGTTACACCGATATACCAGTACTGGGTTGCTTACCGCGTGATCCACAAATTAGTTTGCCTTCGCGCCAGTTAGGTTTAGTACCAGATGCTGAATTAGCGAATATTGATCAGAAAATTGAACGCATCGCCAAGTTATTAGGTGACCATCTGGATTTACCACAATTATTAAAACTAGCAGCGTTGGATCAGACACCAGCGCAAGTACCTTTTCAGTTACCAAAGTATCAATTGCGCCTAGGTATTGCCCGTGATGACGCGTTTAACTTTTATTATCAGGATAATTTAGATTTACTACAGCGTTGTGGCGTAACCTTGGTGCCATTTAGTCCAATGCACGATCAGCATTTGCCAGCAGTCGATGCGCTTTATCTTGGCGGTGGCTATCCGGAAGAATTTGCCGCGGAATTAGCTAATAATCAGACAATGCGTCAAGCAATTGCTGATTTCTCACAACAGAATCGGCCAATTTATGCTGAGTGTGGTGGCTTGATGTACCTTGGTGAAAAGTTAAAAACGACTGCTGGTGAATTTCCGATGGTTGGCGTTTTAGCTGGTCATAGTGAAATGACACCACGGTTGAAGCGCTTTGGCTATTGTTATGCGACGGCACAACAAGATACATTGTTGGTGGCCAAGGGACAACGAATTGCGGGTCATGAATTTCATCATTCCCTTTTCCACGCAACGGGGGTGCAACCTTTACTTGAACTAACTAAGGAACGCGATGGTCAGGTTGTTGATCATTGGACTGGTGGCTATCAAGTTCGGCGGACCTTTGCTAGTTACGTTCACGTTCACTTTTATCAAAATCCACAATTACTGCAGCATCTTTTGCAGGAAATGGGGGCGGTGACCCGTGGAACTGATTAGTATGATTGGTCTAGCTTTTGTGCTTGATCTGCTGATCGGCGATCCTTACAGTTGGCCGCATCCAGTTAAAATAATGGGTCGTGCAATTGCGGCTTACGTTAAAAAGTTTGATCGCACCACACGTTCGCCACGGCAACTATTTTGGTCGGGCGTGGGGCTGTGGTTGCTGATTGTCGGCGGGACGGCCGTAATTGGGGGTGCAATTATGGGACTGACACAACACTGGTTTTGGTTGCATTATGCGCTTGGCGTTTACTTGTGCTACACCACTTTATCAGTTAAGGGATTGGCGCATGAAGGGCGCAAAATTCAACAGAGTTTGCAGAAACAACAGTTAAAGCAAGCCCGGCAGCAGGTCGGTATGATTGTTGGCCGTGATACGCAGCAATTGTCGGCGGAAGGTGTTTGCAAAGCCACCATCGAGACGATTGCGGAAAATACCAGCGATGGTGTGATCGCGCCGTTATTTTATCTTTTTATTGGCGGACCGGTACTGGGTTTGATTTATAAAGCCGTCAATACTTTAGATTCGATGGTCGGTTACCGTAATCAAAAATATCGTGATATCGGTCGTATTTCCGCGCAGCTTGACGATGTTTTTAATTGGCTACCAGCACGGCTGACCTGGTTATTCTTGTTGGCTGCAAGCTGGCTCTTGCGTTTAAATGTGCGTGGTGCTTGGCAAATTGGTCGGCGTGATCGACTGCAGCACTTAAGCCCAAACAGCGCCTTATCCGAGTCGGTGGTCGCTGGTGCATTAGATTTACGTTTAGGTGGGCCACACGATTACTTTGGCGAGCGTGTCGATAAGCCATTTATCGGTCGCGTTGACGCCCGCGCTGCAGTTGCTGCTGATATTGGCACTACGAATCAATTGCTTTATGTTAGTGCAATTTTAGGCTTACTAATTTTTGCCGGTTGCCGTTGGTTAATTTTTTAAAATTTCAAGGAGGTTACTTCCTTTGACAGAATATATTACAACACCTAATTTAATTACAGAAAAAAGTTTCCGTATGATTCATGATGAAATTGCCGCAACACGACCAGATTATAAATTCAATAATCCAGTTGAAAAGGCAATTATCACACGAGCAATACATACCACTGCTGACTTTGACTATTTAGACAGCTTGACCTTCACCCATGATGTGATTCGGAAAATTAAGGCCGTAATGACTCAAGGTGGGACGATCTATACCGATACCCATATGGCATTATCAGGTATTAACAAACGTAAATTAGATGAACTAGGTTGTCACTATCATTGCTACGTCAGCGATCCTGAAATCTTTACTTACGCCAAAGCACATGATATTACGCGTTCAATGGCTAGTATTGAAGTCGCCGCAAAGGGTGACACTAAGAAATTGTTCGTTATCGGCAATGCGCCTACAGCTTTGTACAAGATTTTGGAAATGCAAGCAGCTGGTCAATTACATGCCGATGCAGTGATTGGCGTACCAGTTGGCTTTGTGGAAGCCAAGGAAAGTAAGGAAGCTTTGTTTGAAAGTGATCTTCCAGCAATTGTTGCCCATGGCCGCAAGGGTGGTAGTAACTTGGCGGCTGCTTTGACCAATGCAGTTTTGTATAATTTAGATCAGATTGACGGTGATTAATTTGGCAGATGAAGAAAAGTACGTTTATTATAACGGTCGCGCATTGCGTAAAGGCTTCACCACTGGCACTACGGCAACTGCCGCAGCAGTAGCGGCGACGAAAGCGTTACTTGATCAAACGGCGCAGGATACAGTACGGGTCACGGCAGCCAATGGCCAACAAGTTGATTTTGAAATCAAGGATTGTCATTTTGATGAGCATGAAGCAAGCATTGCTATCCAAAAAGATGGTGGTGATGATCAAGATGCGACTGATGGCATGCTGATCTACGCCACAGTGACGTTACGAGACGATAATCAAATCGTGCTTGACGGCGGTAAAGGGGTTGGCCGTGTGACGCAAGCGGGCTTAGCTAACCCAGTTGGGATGGCTGCTATCAACCCAACACCACGAAAAATGATCAAGCAAAGTGTTCGCGCAACCTTAGGTGAGGATCGCGGTGCTAATGTAATTATTTCTGCACCAGAAGGCGAAGAGGTCGCTAAGTTAACCTACAATCCTAAATTAGGGATTGTTGGTGGTATTTCAATTTTAGGTACCAGTGGTATTGTGACACCGATGTCTGAAGAAAGTTGGAAGCATTCGATCACAATTGAAATGAATATCCATCGTAAACGTGGGGACAAGGATCTTATTTTGACGCCTGGTAATTACGGTGAAGATTTTCTCAAGGATCAAATGCATATTCCCGTCACTAAACAAGTGCAAATGAGTAACTTTGTTGGCTACGTCTTACATGAAGTTCAGCGGCTCCAATTTGAAAAATTGTTAATTGTTGGCGATCTAGGCAAGCTGATCAAAGTATCGGCGGGTATCTTTTCTACACACAGTAAGGACGCCGATGCCCGGGCAGAAATCATGGTGGCTAACTTAGCATTAATGGGGGCGCCAACCGAACTATTGCAAAAGGTCTATCAATGTTTGACCACGATTTCAATGATTGAATTGATCAATCAAGCTGGCTATCAAGGCGTTTATCAAATGATCGTGGACAAGATCAAATTACGAGCGGATAAGCTATTGGCGCATCGTAAACCATATGTTGATATTGATGTGGTTATTTTCTCCAATAAAACTGGCTTTTTGGCGGCAACTAAACCATTAGCAGAAATTGAGGGGCAATGGCAATGATCAATATCGTCGGTATTGGCCCTGGTGATGCTAAATTAATGGTGGCCGAGGTAGCAACCGTGATCGCTCAGGCGGAAGTTGTGGTTGGTAGTAAACGCCAACTCGCACTGTTTGATCTGCCTGCTGCAAAGCAGTACGTGCTACCTAAACTTAGTGAATTGAAAGTCTTTCTCCAAGCTAATCAGCAGCGTGCAATTGCGGTTTTGGCCTCAGGTGATCCGTTATTATATGGTATTGGTAATTGGGCGTTACACCAGTTTCCCCGTGAGCAGGTACATATTGTGCCGGGTATCAGTGCGATCCAGTACTGTTTTCATCAAATCGGCTTACCGATGAATGATAGCTATTTAACCAGTAGCCATGGGCGGGTGCCAGATTTTGATTTCTTGTTGCAACACGAAACTGTTGCCATGGTAACTGATTCAGAAATTGGGCCTTATCAAATTGCGCAAGCTGTATTAAGCCACCAACAAAAGCGGTTGATCTATATTGGTGAAATGTTAAGTTATCCCGAAGAAAAAATAACCTGTGTACCCGCGGAGCAAGTGCAAGACCGCGCTTATGCATTAAATGTGGTGGTGATTACCAATGCGTGATGACGAATTCTTGCGTAGCAAAGTTCCAATGACTAAAGCTGAGGTGCGCGCCATTAGTATTACGGCGTTGCAATTAAGCGACAAAAAAACGTTGCTCGATATTGGTGCCGGTACTGGCAGTATTAGTGTGCAAGCCGCACATGATTTCCCTCAATTACAGGTGACGGCGATTGAACAAAAAGCGGCGGCAATTGAAATTATGCAACAGAATATTGAAAAGTTTCAATTAGCTAATATTACGTTGCTCGATGGCGCTGCACCAGCGGCAATTCCAGAACAGACCTACGACGCAATTTTTGTTGGCGGTAGTGGCCAGCAACTTGATGGCATCGTTGATTTTGCGGCTGATCATTTGATTGCCGGGGGCCAATTCGTGTTGAACTTCATTTTATTCGAAAATGCGTTGGCGGCTTATCAGTTAGTTGAGCAAGCCGGCTTCAAGCAAATTGAAATGGTCCGAGCGGAAATTTCAAAGTGGCATAAGTTAGGTCCAGGGCATTATTTTCAGCCACAGAACCCAACGATGATTCTAACTGCAAGTAAATAAGCACAATACAAAGAAAAGAGACGAACAAATATGGCAATTGTAAGTTTTGTTGGCGCCGGTCCTGGCGATAAAGAATTGATCACATTAAAGGGTTACCGTTTATTGGCGGCGGCTGATGTGGTCATCTACGCTGGGTCATTGATCAATTTGGATTTATTGGATTACTGTAAGCCAGCGGCTGAGAAGTTTAATAGCGCGGGCATGACTTTAGACGAAATCATTGCACAAATGGAAAAAGCGGTTAAAGCAGATAAAAACGTTGTGCGCCTACAAACCGGTGACTTCTCGATCTACGGTTCGATTCGTGAACAAATTGAAGAACTAAAAAAGCGTGATATTGAGTATGACTGTATTCCTGGGGTCAGTTCCTTCTTAGGGGCTGCTTCTAGTTTAGGCGTTGAATATACGGTACCAGAAGTTTCCCAAAGTGTGGTGATCACGCGGATGGCTGGCCGGACACCAGTACCTGAACGGGAATCATTACAATCCTTTGCGGCACATCAAACGTCGATGGTTATTTTCTTGTCGGTACAAGGCATGCGCAAGGTTGTGAAGGAATTAGTTGCTGGCGGTTATCCTGAAACGACACCGGCAACGGTTATCTACAAAGCAACTTGGCCAGACGAACAGAGCGTTAGCGGTACGTTAGCAGATATTGCTGATAAAGTTAAGGCAGCTGGCATCCGCAAAACAGCTCTGATCATGGTTGGCGAATTTCTCGGTGAACAGTACCATTACTCACATTTATATGATGCCCACTTCACCCATGAATACCGCAAGGCCAGCAAAAAATGAGTCAACGCTTTGCAATCGTTACAGTGACGGCAATCGGCCAAAAGCTCGCCCAGCAGATTGCCGCGGTTTGGCCCCAGCCAGTGACGATCTACGCACCAGCAAAAATTGCTGCGCCAACAACGCAGTCAATTGCGCGGGGAACCTTTACTACTGTGGTGCAAGATCTATTTAAACAAGTCGATTGCTTGATCTGTATTATGGCCAGTGGCATTGTCGTGCGGACTTTGGCGCCAGTCATTGAAGATAAAACGACCGATCCAGCTGTGCTAGTTTTAGACGAGCGCGGGCAGCATGTGATCAGTCTATTATCAGGCCATGTTGGTGGCGCTAATCAGTGGACGACGGAACTGGCAACATTATTAGCTGCAGAGCCAGTAGTGACCACCGCCACCGATACGGAACAAGTTCAAGCACTAGACTTATTGATGAAGCAATTAAATGGTTGGTATCCTGAATTTAAACGCAATACTAAGTGGATCAACGGTTTATTGGCGGCAGGACAACCTGTGGCTTTATACATCGAACCATATTTGCGCACCTACGTGGATCAGTTACATGGGTTCACCGTGGTCGCCGATTGGCATGAATTGCCCAGTGACACACCGACAGTGATTATTTCTGACCGCACTGTTTTTCCCAAACGCGCCCAGACTGTTCAATTAATTCCGCGGTGTAACGTATTCGGTATTGGCTGTCGTAAGAATGTGACCATTGCCCAAGCACAACAGGCCTGGCTAGAGTTTTGCCAGCAACAAAATTTAGCTTGGCAATCAATTATCCAAATTGCCAGTATTGATAAAAAGGCGCACGAACCGGCATTACACTATTTAGCTGCAACGTTTAATTGTGATTTAACTTTCTACACAGCGGCTGAGTTAACCGCGGCTGCGGAACACTATCCGCAGTCAGCGTTTGTCAAAAAAACGGTTGGTGTCGGTAATGTGGCGGCTGCTAGTGCTGAAGTAGCTAGCGGTCAACAAACAATCACGCCACGGTTTGCTAGTCAGGAAATGACTTTTGCCTTGGCACGTTTAAAACAATTAGAGAAATGAGGAAATTTGATGTTATATATTGTAGGAATTGGCCCCGGTTCACGGGATTTGATGACCCAGGAAGCCCTAGCTGTAATCGCAAAAACGGATATTATTGTCGGTTATTCAACTTATATCCGAATCATTCGTGATTTGATCAAGGATAAGGAAATCGTTTCAACAGGGATGCGCGGTGAAGTAGCACGTTGTCAAAAAGCCATTGAAATTGCTCAGACAGGTAAGGATGTTGCCATCGTTTCTAGTGGTGACGCTGGCATTTACGGCATGGCTGGTTTGGCCTTAGAACTTGCTAGTAAAGCAGGTGCTAAGATCGATATTAAAGTTGTGCCTGGTGTTACTGCCAGTATCGGTGCTGCCGCAGCATTAGGGGCACCATTAATGAACGATTTCTGCCACATTAGTTTAAGCGACTTAATGACGCCATGGGAAGTAATTACAAAGCGCGTTGACGCTGCTGCCAGCGCTGATTTTGTCATTTGCTTGTACAATCCTCGTAGTAAGGGTCGGCCAAATAACTTACGCGAAGCTTTAAATATTATTTTAAAATATAAATCAGCTGACACTGTAGTTGGTATTGGTAAGGACGTTGCACGACCAAAAGAGATTGAAAAGATCACGACGATCAAAGATTTAGATGAAGAAGATGTTGATATGACCACAATCGTGATTATCGGCAATAAGAATACTTATGTGGCTGATGGCCGGATGATCACACCAAGAGGGTATACACTATGATTTTATTGATGGGTGGTACAACGGAAAGTTTATCGATCGCCGATTTTCTCACCCAGCAACAGCGTCCCTTCATTCTGTCAGTGGTCAGTCAATATGGGGCTGAATTAGCCCAAGAGCACGCTGCAGTGGTTTCGGAGCAGGCATTAAATGCGGAACAGTTACCGGAATTTCTACGCGCTAAGCAAATTGATTTAGTGATTGATGCAACGCACCCCTTCGCTAAAGTGGCGTCGGAAAATACGATTGCGGCAACTAAGGTAGTGGGTATTCCGTATGTTCGTTTTGAACGCGAACAAGTGGCAGAAGCGGGCCAGGATCTACGCTTTGTCGATAATTTAGATCAAGCGTGCGCACTGCTTAAACAACTTGATGGTACTGTTTATTTATCGACCGGCAGTAAAACAGTGGGTGACTATATTGCGGCATTGGGCCTTGAGCGGATTCATGTGCGAGTTTTGCCAGTTACCCGCGTTTTTGAAAAGTTGACAGCGCTAGGCTTACGTGCTGAACAAATTGACGGTATTCGTGGCCCCTTTACGACTGAACTTAACGTGGAACTCTTTAAGCGGGTCAATGCTTGTGCAGTGGTGACGAAAGAAAGTGGCCGCCAAGGTGGTATTCAAGAAAAGATTACTGCCTGCGCACAGTTAAATATTCCCTGCATTATTATTAAACGGCCAGCAGTCAATTACCCAGTAGTTGTCAAAACAATTCCTGAGCTGGCAACTACATTAGCAAAACTTTAAAAGGTGGTGGTAGCATGAGTGGTTTAGTTTCATTAGTTGGTGCTGGGCCAGGCGCACCAGAGTATTTGACCCGCTTAGGCGAGCGCCGGCTACAAGAAGCCGATGTGGTCTTCTACGATCGCTTAGTTGATCCCGAGTTACTACACTTAGCCAAGCAAGCTGAATTGATCGATGTTGGTAAGCTACCGCGGTTCCATAAGGTCAAGCAAGGACAAATCGAACAATTACTGATCGATTATGCCCGGCAGAATAAACGCGTTGTGCGTTTAAAAGCTGGCGATCCATATGTCTTTGGGCGTGGCGGTGAAGAAAGTCAATGCTTAGTAGCAGCCGGTATCAATTTTGAAGTTGTACCCGGTATCACTAGTGCAATTGCTGGGTTAGCTGCTGCCGGGATTCCAATCACGCACCGCGACTATGCGTCCAGCTTCCATATTATTACGGGGCATCGCCAAGCCGCTAATGGTGGTCTTGATTGGGCGAATATTGCCCAGCAAGAAGGCACGTTAGTTTTCCTAATGGGCATGGGCCAATTACCACAAATTGTGGCGCAATTACGGCAACATGGTAAGCCAGCGACCACGCCAGTAGCGATTATTCAATGGGCGACACATTGGAATCAGCGGGTGGTGACTGCACCATTAGCACAAATCGTTAGCACGGTGCGTCAAGAAAAAATTGGGGCGCCAAGCTTGATCGTAGTCGGCGATGTGGTGAAATTACGGGCAGTTTTACAAGCACCACAAACACCATTAACTGGGCGGCATATTTTAATTCCTGCCGCCCAGCCGTCACGCTTAGCACAGTTGCTCAGTGACCGTGGCGCTTTTGTTGGTCGTTTTGAACGTAGCACGCCACAAGCGTTAACAGTGAACTTGCCTGACTTTACGACTTATCAAACGTTGGTGGTTACCGATATTATTGCCTTCGAGCAGTTGCAGCAACAGTTATTGACAGTCAAGCAAGATTTGCGGATATTGGCGTCTTTGAAGCTAGTCGCAACTAGTCAACGTGTGGCCAAAGGATTAGAAAAACATGGTTTATTGGTTGATACGTGTACACCACTTGAGCAATTGGATTTAAGTGATCCGCAACTACTGATAATTGGCGCGGCGCCGATATTAGTAACAACAGGTGCCACATGGTTAGCCCTTTACCGGCATCAGTTACCACAGCAAGACCGTTTACAGCCACGGCAATACCAAGCGGCAATTTTTCCTAGCACACAAGCGGTGACTGATTTATTTAACAGTGTGCGGCCTAGTCAGCGGCAACAGCTACAGCAATTACCAAGCTTTGCTATGGGCGAACAGGTTGCTGCTGCACTGATTACTCAAGGTGTACAACGGGTTTATACCAGCCAACCAAGTTATACAGCTATTTTAGATAAAATTGAAGGATGGTATCAAGCATGAGCAAAACAGCTATTTTAGTCGTCAGTTTTGGCACCACTTTTCCTGAAACCCGGCAAAAAACAATTGCCGCAACGGAAACTGCCATTCAGCAGGCCTATCCGCAGGCAACCGTTTTTCGCGCCTTTACATCCAATGTGGTGATCAAGCGAATTCGCGAACAAGAGCAAATCAAAATCGATACACCTAGCCAGGCCTTACGCAAAATTCAGCAAGCTGGCTTTACCCGCGTCATTGTTCAATCGCTACATATTATTCCCGGCATTGAATATCAGCGCCTGCTTAGCCAACTAAGCAGTTATCGGGATCAATTTACTGAATTGATCATTGGCCAACCGCTACTAAATGATTACAGTGACTATCAATGGTTAGTGGCGCAATTACCACTGTTAACGCCTGATCTAGCAGCGGATGAAGGTGTTCTATTTATGGGGCATGGTACTGCTGATAATCAATTTACTGCGTATGCTTGTTTGGATCACATGTTGATGGGTACGCGCCATTACGTGGGTGCAGTAGAAAGTTATCCAGATTTAGCGCTGGAAATTAAACGAATGCAACAAGATGGCATCAAAAAAGTTCATCTATGGCCATTGATGTTGGTTGCTGGCAATCACGCCACCAACGATATGTCATCAACTAAGCCTGAATCATGGCGTTCACAGTTGGAAGCAGCCGGTTTTACGACCGAAAGTCATTTAATTGGTTTAGGCGAAATTTCAGCAGTCCAGCAACGCTTCATTCAGCATTTACAGCAAGCAATCGATCAGGCAAAGGAGTAAGCAAATGGCAAAATTTTATGGTATTGGCGTTGGTCCTGGTGACCCTGAATTATTAACGGTTAAAGCAACTCAACGCATCAAAAAGTTAGACGTTTTATATACACCACTGGCACATCATGGTGGTATTAGTGTTGCTGAAAAAATTGCCCAACCGTATTTGCCCACAACACTGGAAATCAAGCAACGACACTTTCCGATGGTTAAGGATTTAGCAACTAAAGAAAAAAGTTGGGCGGCGATTGCAGCGGAAATCGTTAGCGATGTCCAAGCAGGTCACGATGTCGGTTTTCTGACTTTAGGCGATCCTTCTGTCTACAGTACTTATAGTTATATTTTAGAGCGCGTACAAGATCAGATTGAAGTCGAAACCATTGCTGGTATTTCATCATTTTCACAAATTGCTGCTAGTCTATCGCTGCCATTAATGTTAGATGATGAGTTATTGACGGTCGTACCTGCAACAACTGATGAAGCAACCTTGAAAAGTGCCTTGGATCTAAACGATAACTTGGTCATTATGAAAGTGGCAACGCATTGGCAAATGGTTTATCGCTTATTAGCGGATGCTAATTTGCTAGAGCATGCGATTGTGGTTGCTAACGCTTCGATGGCGCAACAAGCAATTACGCCAGTCAGCCAATTAACGGCGGCTAGTAAATTGCCATATTTTGCCACAATGTTAGTGAAGAAGCACCAAACGCTCGGTTAAGGCGTTATTAATTAGAAATATATTGATTGAGTAGGTGAAAGTAGCATGTTATCAGCACGTAAGTTTAAACGTTTATTGATCATTGTCGCGGTGGCGGTGTTACTAGTCAGTCTGAATTATCCAATTACCGTCCACGCAATGCATATCATGGAAGGGATGTTGCCACCAGGCTGGTGTATTTTCTGGTTTGCAGTGGCAGCGCCATTCTTTATTTATGGCTTGTACCGGATGCGACAAATTGTTCGTGATTCCAATCAAAACGCTAAAATTATGCTGGCATTATGTGGGGCCTTTGTATTTGTCCTCTCATCGTTAAAAATTCCATCAGTGACAGGGTCATCTTCTCATCCGACTGGTGTTGGCTTGGGAACTGTTTTATTTGGCCCAGGTGTATTAAGTGTTTTAGGCGCTATTGTGCTGCTATTCCAAGCTTTATTGCTAGCTCATGGTGGCTTGACCACATTAGGTGCCAACATGGTTTCAATGGTTATTGTAGGACCATTTGTTGGGTATGCCGTTTGGCGCCTATGCCGCGCGCTACGGATGAACCGCAGTATTTCCATTTTCCTATGTGCGGTGTTTGCTGATTGGATCACATACGTCACGACTTCAATTCAGTTAGCCGTGGTGTACCCGGATCCCAATAATGGGGTGCTGGGGGCGGCGATTAAGTTTCTCAGTATTTACGCTGTTACGCAGATTCCCTTAGCGATTGCGGAAGGGCTATTGACGGTGTTAGTTTATAACTTAGTGATCAGTAATCATTTGTGGGAGGAGTCGGCCTTACGATGAAACGCAAAACGTTGCAAAACTGGATTTTACTTGGCTTAGTGATCGTCTTATGTGTCATTCCGTTTTTCGTAGCTAAAAATGGTAGCTTTACTGGTAGTGATGATCAAGGCACTGAACAGATCCATAAGAATGATCCCAGTTACAAGGTTTGGATTCACCCGTTATGGACGCCGCCTTCAGCCGAGGTTGAGAGTTTCTTGTTTACGGTGCAGGGCAGTATTGGGACAGGGATCATTGCCTATATTATCGGTAATGCCCATGGTAAACGTAAAGCCCGCCAAGAAATACAGCAAAATGCTAAAAACAAGTCATAGCTGGCAGTCGTAACTAAATTGAACGGAGGAACGAACCATGTTAGTAATTGATAAATATGCTTACCAAAACAAAATCGTTCATTGGTCACCTGTTTTAAAAGGGTGTTTGTGGCTGTTAGGAATGATTTTGGCGTTCCAACCGTTGATTTGGTTAAAACTGTTGCTATTAGTTGGCGTAGTTAGTGCAACACTGTACGTAACTGGTGTTGGGTTACACCAATACTTACGTTGGTATTATGGCATCTTGCCTTTCTTAGCGTTGAGTATTTTAGGAATTATTTTAACAGTGGGACCGAGCCGGCATACCTTGTATTGGTCGTTGCCAGTATTTGGTCAATATTTCGGGATTTCCAAAGTGATGTTGCCACAAGGATTAACGATTGGTTTGCGGGCGTTAAGTGCGATCACGTGTACTTACTTTCTAGCATTGACGACACCGTTTCAACAAATTGTTTATTTATTAGTCAAGCTACATTTACCACGCTTATTAATAGAAGAAACAATGTTGATGTACCGCTTTATTTTTATTTTTATCGCGGCTTGGGAGCAAATCTATCACGCGCAGCAATTGCGCTTTGGCTATCGCAATTTCCATACCAGCATTCATTCACTAAGCTTGCTGATCAAGTTGCTATTTGAACAGATCATTTATAATTACCGTGAAATGGACAATGCATTAGCGGTTAAACTTTATCATGGCGAATTTCCAATTACGACGAGAGAACGGAGCGGCAATAATGCTTGAATTACAACATGTAAATTTTAGTTATGAACCGGGCAAAGAAGTCTTGCATGATATCAATTTAAAATTGGATCAGGCACAGGTGATTGGAATTATCGGGCCTAATGGTTCTGGTAAATCAACTTTGTTCTTGAATCTAGTTGGTATTCAGCGGCCAGACAGTGGGCAAATTTTATTGGATGGTCAGCCATTACGTTATGATAAGAAGTCATTATTAGCGTTGCGCAAACGGATCGGAATTATTTTTCAAAATTCAGAGCAACAAATATTTTATTCATTGGTAGAGGACGATGTTGCCTTTGCCCTACATAACCTAGGTTTACCACAAGCAGAAATTGATGCGCGCGTTGACCAAGCGTTGGCTAAGCTAGATATTAGCGACCTACGGCAACGACCGATCCAATATTTGAGTGGGGGTCAAAAAAAGCGTGTGGCAATCGCGGGTATTTTAGTTTTAGATTCTGAGTGGTTACTATTAGATGAACCAACCGCTGGTCTAGATCCTGATGGTCGGCGGCGGATGGTCCGCTTGATCCATCAATTGATCGCCAACGGGCAAAAAATTATCTTATCTAGTCACGATATGGATTTTATGTATGAAGTCGGTCAATATTTCTATATTTTGCAAGATGGTAAAATTGTCAAAAGCGGTGATAAGCAATCAGTATTTCGTGAACGTACGCTGATTGAAGCAGCTAAGTTGGAGCAACCGTGGTTAGTCCGGCTACATGAAGATCTACATTTGCCATTATATGCAACACCGGCAGAATTATTTGCGGATAAGGCGTTGCAGAAAAAGTTAGCTCAGTTGGATTTGTCTGGTGAGGAGGAAAAAGAATGACACGTTCAATTATGTTTCAAGGAACGGCATCTGATTCAGGTAAAAGCTGGTTAGCTGCAGGTTTGTGCCGGATTTTACGTGATGATGGCTTACGCGTGGTACCCTTTAAATCACAAAATATGGCGTTGAACTCATTTATTACTAAGGAAGGTAATGAAATGGGGCGGGCACAAGTTTTCCAAGCAGAGGCTGCTGGGGTGGCACCTGATGTACGGATGAACCCAATTTTGCTGAAGCCATCCACTGACAAGGCCTCACAGGTGGTATTTTTAGGAAAAGTATTGTCTGATATGGATGCAGTCGATTATCAAGCGTTCAAACCGCAACTCAAAGATAAAGTGCAACAAGTTTATCAAGATTTAGCAGCAGAAAATGATGTGGTGGTACTGGAAGGTGCCGGCAGTCCGGCGGAAATTAATTTAAATGAACACGATTTAGTTAATATGGGTATGGCGCGGATGGCTGATGCACCAGTAATTTTAGTGGCCGATATTGACAAAGGCGGTGTATTTGCCGCAATTTACGGTACAATAAAGTTATTACCACCAGCTGACCAAAAACGAGTCAAGGGTATCGTGATCAATAAATTTCGTGGGGATGAAACTTTATTGACGCCCGGTAATAAAATGATCGAGGACTTAACTGGTGTACCAGTATTAGGTGTGATTCCAATGAGCGACGTTGATTTAGATGAAGAAGACAGCGTGGCTTTAACTGGAAAATCGCGTGAAGTTGATACCAGTAAAGCCTTAGATATTGCTGTGATCAGCTTAACTAAGATTTCTAATTTCACCGATTTTCACAGCTTGGAGTTGCAGCCTGATGTTTCCGTGCGTTATGTCTTAAAGCCAGAAGAATTAGGCCAGCCAGATTTATTGATCATTCCGGGCAGTAAAAATACCAACGAAGACATGGCTTATTTAACCAAAACTGGCTTAGCTGAGGCAATAAAGCAAGCCCATCAGCATGGCAGTATGGTCTGCGGTATTTGTGGTGGCTATCAAATCATCGGCCGTGAATTGCATGATGAGCAACAGGTTGAATCAGCAATCAAACAGCAGGCTGGCCTGGGCTTAGTTGATGCAGTGACTTATTTTAATCCGACTAAAACAACGACCCAAGCAGAAGCGTGGCATGATGATTTCAAACTGACTGGTTATGAAATTCATATGGGTACGACAAAATTAGGACCACAAGCGCAACCGTACACTAAGATTGTCGCTAATAATGGCGTTAAAACAGAACGCTTAGATGGGGCTATTAATGCTGACGGTAGCGTATTTGGTACTTATTTACATGGTATTTTCGATAATCAATTATGGACTCGGCACCTGCTAAATCAATTACGGCAGCGTAAAGGGTTAGAGCCGATTTATACGCCGGGTGTGTCCTTGAATGTTTATAAGGAACAGCAGTATGATAAACTAGCAGCGACCTTACGCCAACATCTTGATATGCCGGCAATTTATCAAATTTTGGCGGATAGTGAACACTAAGGGATATAATGAGTTTGGTAAAATGTTCTATAAATTAGGACAACGGCACTATTTGTATTAATCAGTGGTACTATTTTAACCACTCTTTCAAAAAAGTGAGGCATTTCATGTATCCAGTTATGTTAAATTTACAGCATAAGCAAGTTGTAGTGATCGGTGGTGGTCGTGTGGCGGCGCGCAAGATTAAGACGCTACGGGCTGCGGGGGCAACGATCACGGTGATCAGTCCCACCTTAAGCCCACAAATTGAGCGGCAACAGCTTAATTGGGTTACACGGACTTATAAAACTGGCGATTTAGCGCAAGCTGACTTGATTATCGCTTGTACCAATAATTTAGCGGTCAATGCGCAGGTACGGCAAGATGCTGGGCCAGGCCAACTGGTCAATAATACCAGTGATAAATACGCTTCGGATTTTTATAATATGGCAATGGTGGAACAAGATGAAGTGGCGTTAGCTGTTTCAACTCATGGCAGTTCACCCAAACTGGCTAAAAAAATTCGGCAATTATTAACGATTTGGCTGCAGGCCAAGCCGTGGCAAAAAGGGAAGGAATGAAAACGAATAATGTTTATTATTTATGTTAATCTGGACTACCATCCTTTGCCGCTGGCGTTACGTGAGCAATTTTCTTTTGCAGCGGAGCAACTGGCACAAGCTGATCAACAATTAAATGAAGAAAAAAGTATTTTGGAAAATGTGATCTTATCGACTTGTAATCGTACCGAAATTTATGCGGTAGTTGATCAAATTCATACTGGACGCTATTATTTGAAACGCTTTTTAGCTAATTGGTTCAAGGTTGACTTAGCGACAATTAATGACTATGTTATGATTGAGGAGCAATCAGCGGCAGTTACCCATCTCTTCCGTGTTGCCAGTGGTCTAGAATCTTTGATTATTGGCGAACCACAGATTTTAGGTCAAGTAAAGCGCGCCTTTTTCGCTGCCCAAGCAAATGCGACAACTGGTGCCATTTTTAATCACTTATTCCAAGAGGTGATCACTTTCGCTAAGCGGATGCACACCGAATATAAAATCAGTGAACACTCGATTTCGTCTAGCCAAGCCGGCTTACACCAGATCAAGGCACACTTACAATCACTACAGGACAAGCAGTTAGCCATCGTTGGCTTAGGCGAAATGGGCCGCCAAGCGCTGGATAACGCTTATAACATGGGCTTTAGTCGAATTGTGTTGGTCAACCGGACGTTAGCTAAAGCACAACATTTAGCTGCTAATTTCGGTGGTCAAGTAAGTGCGGCACCGTTGACTAAACTACCAGACGTTTTGGCGACATCAGATGCTGTCATCACGGCAGTCGCAACGCAAGAACCGTTGATCGATGCCCAGGCGCTGACAGTCCGTCAGCCGAATTTAGTTTTGATCGACCTTGGTGTACCGCGGAATATTCGTATTACACCGCAATTGGCTGAACAGTTACATTACTACAATATTGATCAATTAACTGAAATCGTCCAGTCCAATAACGAATTGCGCCAACAGTTGGTTAAAAAAATCGCTGCTGAAATTCCAGTTGCGGTTCAAGAGTATTACACATGGCAACGGCAGCTACATATTGTGCCGGTGATCAAGGAACTACGTGAATCTGCTTTAGTAGTTCAAGATACGGCCTTAACCAGTTTACAGCATAAGTTACCTGAACTGAATGAGCATGAGTTAAAAGTGATTCGTAAGCATATGAAGAGCATCGTCAATCAAATGATCAAGCAGCCAATTAAAACAATTAAGGAATTATCAATTACATCAGATGCTGATGTTGATATTGACTTCTTCAAGCAGATTTTTGGTTTGGCTGAGGTTGATGAAGCAGCCGTCAAAAAGGAGGTTGCTAAATGAAATCGACATTTATTATTGGCACCCGCAAAAGTAAATTAGCAATGTGTCAATCACAATTAGTGCAAAAGCAACTACAGGAGCGTTTTCCACAACTGAATTTTCAACTACAACCAATTGTTACTGAAGGAGATCGTAATTTACACGATAGCTTGCAAAAGATTGGCGGTAAAGGCGTATTTGTCAAAGAAATTGAGCATGAACTACTGACCAGCAAAATTGATTTTGCCGTGCATAGTTTGAAAGACGTGCCACCAGTATTGCCGGACACTTTGACGATTGGGGCGATACCGCAGCGTGCTTCAGCCTTTGATTGCTTGATTACAGTAGCACCACTGAAATCGTTGGCCGATTTACCGCAACACGCTCGGATCGGTACTAATAGCTTGCGGCGTGAAGGTCAATTATTACATGCGCGGCCAGATCTGGAAATCGTGCCGATTCGTGGCAACGTGGACACACGCTTGGCTAAAATTGCCAGTGAACATTTGGCTGGTATTGTCTTAGCTGAAGCTGGCTTGGATCGCTTAGCAGTTGATATTGCACCTTACTATCGGTACTCGCTACAAGACGTTATTTTGCCAGCTACTGGCCAAGGGGCGTTGGCGATTGAATGTCGCCAAGCAGATACGGATACTTTGGCGTTACTTGCTGCGCTCCATGATACGCATACTGCTAACTGTGTCCAAATTGAGCGCGCCTTTCTGAAAAAATTAGGTGGGAGTTGTAACTTTCCCATTGGTGCTTACGCGACACAAAATGCACTAGGGTTTGAATTCAAGGGTTTGGTTGCTGCACAGGATGGCACCCAATGGTATCCAATTGAAAATCGTGGGCCTTTAACCGCTAAATTAGGGGCGACCGCTGCAGCTATCTTAATTGATCAAGGCGCACTAACTGCATTGAACGTTGAATAAATAAAAAATAAAAGAAAGAAGTCAACTCATTATGATTCAATTTGATCGTCATCGTCGTTTACGTACTACACCAGCATTGCGAGATTTAGTTCGGGAAAATCGGGTAACTCGCGACGATCTGATCATGCCAGTTTTTATTGTGGAGGATTTAAAGGGCAAAAGAGAAATTAGCTCAATGCCTGGTGTTTATCAATTTGGTTTAGACACCATTTTAAGTGAAATTAAAGCAATTACTGAGCTTGGGATCAAAGCTATTATTTTGTTTGGTCTTCCTAGCCACAAGGATGATGTTGGCACTGGTGCTTGGGCAGATGATGGTATCGTTCAACAAGCAACCCGGAAAATCAAAGCAGCTTATCCTGACTTGATTATTATTGCCGACACTTGTTTATGTGAATACACTTCGACAGGTCATTGTGGTGTAGTGGATGAAAATGGGTATGTTTTAAATGATGAATCATTGAAACTGATCGTCAAAACTGCCGTTAGCCAAACTAAGGCCGGCGCAGATATTATTGCGCCATCTAACGCAATGGACGGCTTTGTAGCAGCAATTCGCCAAGGCTTGGACGAAGCTGGTTTTGTCAACACACCAATTATGTCTTATGCCGTTAAGTATGCCTCTAGCTTCTACGGCCCGTTCCGTGATGCAGCTAACAGTGCACCTGAATTTGGTGACCGTAAATCTTACCAAATGGATCCAGCTAATCGCTTAGATGCCTTACGTGAAGTGGCTAGTGATGAAAAAGAAGGCGCTGATATGGTAATGGTCAAGCCATCAATGGCATTTGGTGATATTATGCGCGATGTTCGTGAACAAACACTTTTACCATTAGTTGCTTATAACGTTTCTGGTGAATATTCAATGGTTAAGGCCGCTGCCGCTAATGGCTGGATCGATGAAGCTAAAATTGTTGATGAAATTTTAACGGGGATGAAACGTGCTGGTGCCGATTTGATCATCACTTATTTTGCGAAAGACGTTGCAGCACGGCTAGTTAAGTAGTAGGGGGAATAAAAAAACATGCGTGATTTTACTAAATCTAAACAAGCTTTTGTTGAATCTAGCCAGTTAATGCCTGGTGGGGTCAACAGTCCAGTGCGTGCTTTTAAAAATGTCGGTGGCGATCCATTATTTATTGACCACGGCAAGGGTTCACACATTTATGACATTGACGGCAACGATTATATTGATTATGTCATGTCATGGGGACCGCTAATTTTAGGTCATGCCGACGATAAAGTTGTCGCTGACTTACAGGCAGCAGTGACTAAAGGAACTAGTTATGGCGCACCAACCTTGTTGGAAAGTCAATTAGCCAAAATGGTGCAAAAAATCGTACCATCAATTGAAATGATGCGGATGGTTTCTTCAGGAACCGAAGCTACCATGAGTGCGATTCGTTTAGCTCGCGGTTACACCCATCGTGACAAAATTGTTAAATTCATCGGTAATTACCATGGCCACAGTGACTCCTTATTAGTGGACGCTGGTTCTGGTTTAGCGACCTTCAACATTACTAAATCGCCAGGGGTGCCTGAAGCTTTAGCGTATGATACCTTGACGGTTGCCTATAATGACGAAGCGGCAATTAAGGATGTTTTTGCCGCTCATGGTGATGAAATTGCCTGCGTGATCGTGGAACCAGTTGCCGGCAATATGGGTGTGGTGCCAGCTAAAAAGTCATTCTTGCAAACTTTGCGTCAGGTAACAAGTGAGCATGGTGCGTTGTTGATTTTTGATGAAGTTATGACTGGCTTTCGTGCGGCTTTCCATGGTGCACAAGCTTTGTATGGTATTACACCAGACTTGACTACTTTAGGTAAAGTTGTTGGTGGTGGCCTACCAGTTGGCGTCTTCGGCGGGCGCCGTGATATTATGCATAAAATTACGCCTGATGGGCCAATTTATCATGCCGGGACTTTATCTGGGAATCCATTAGCGATGACTGGTGGTATCAGTACGATTCAACAATTAAATGAAGATTTATATACAGCAATGGACAAAAAAGTAACACGTTTGATGGCTGGAATTGCGGCTGCGGCTAAGCAATATCAGGTACCAATCGTGACTCATCATGTTGGCACGATGTGGAGTTATTTCTTCAATGAGCATGACGTTGAAAATTTTGCTGATGTACAACAAAGTGATCAGGCTTACTTTGCCAAGTTCTATAAAGCCTTGTTACAAGAAGGTATTTACACGGCACCGTCACAATTTGAGACTAACTTTATTTCAACCAAACATACAGATGCAGAAATCGATCAAACGATTGCCGCGTTTGAACGGGCTTTTGCAGCTGTTAGTCAGGAGTGAGTCGATGAGTAGCCAATTTCGTGATTTAACTTTACTGCCATTATCGGCAACTGAACAACTGGTGATTGCCTGCGACAGTAGTGCAGGAATTGGCGCTAAACAAGCAGACATGGTTTCGGTTCCCACCGAAGTTATGTCTGCTTATTGTTTACGCGTGCCGTTGCTGGAGTTACTCTGTTTTGGGGCACAACCGCTGCTAGTGGTGGACACGGTTGGTAATGAAATGCAACCCACCGGTGAACGTGTGATTGCAGGTTTACGGCAAGAATTAGCCAAGGCTGCTTTAGCTGATCTACCTTTAAATGGGAGTACTGAAGACAATATGACTACAGTAACCACATCAGTAGGGGTTACTGTAATCGGCAAAAGGGGTATTAAACCACGTACGCAATATTCTGAGTTAATGGTTTATCGCTTAGGCACGCCATATGTTGGCCAACAAGTTGTGGCCCACTTAGATACGATTTTTGCGTATAACGAAGTTCGTCAGCTGGTACAACAGGTTGGTGTAGTCGATTTATTGCCGGTTGGGTCTAAAGGTATTCGTTATGAGCTAGAACAAATGGCAACTACGCAAAGGTTAACACCACAGTTACTGGTGGCTGATCAGCCAATTTTAGAGCAGTCAGCTGGGCCAGCAACGGTCTTATTAATTGCGGTGCAACCAGAAGCACAGGCTCAATTAAAACATGACTTTCCAAAAATTCAGTTACTTGCTAAATTGAAATCAGGGAGATCGACTAATGGCACAAATTAAATTAATTACTGGTGGCGCGCGGAGTGGTAAATCTGCGTTTGCGGAAGCACAATTTACGGCTACTGAAGCGATTTGCTATATTGCAACGGGGGTGATGTTGGCGCCGGATCAAGAAATGGCGTTGCGCATCGAGCGCCATCAAGCCCGCCGTTCACCTAATTGGCAAACTGAAGAACGCTACTTAGATGTGGCCACATTTATACAAGCACATCAATTTGCTGGGTATTTATTGGATGACGTTACAATGTTGACAACAAATCTGTTTTATCACTTAGTTGCACAGCAAGGTGATATCAAACCAGCTGCTTACGATGACTATATTGAGCAAATGACTAATCCGCAAATTAAGCAAATTGAGCAAGAAATTCTGACACAGTGGCATGATATCATAGCGGCTGTGCATACGACTAACCAGCGTTTGCTAGCGGTCACCAATGAAGTCGGGCTTGGTGTGGTACCAGCAACCCATCAAGCAAGATTATTACGTGATATTTATGGTGATGTTAATCAATATTTAGCACAAGCCGCAGACCAAGTTTATTTCGTTATCAGTGGCTTACCGCAACAAATTAAGTGAGTGGAGGCGATCATTTGGGTCAGGCTTTAATTTTATTTATTCAGTTTTTTACGCGGATCAATGTTCCAGTGATGATCGATGATGTTGAAGAAAAATTTCGCCGTAATATTCAGTATTTAACTGTGTTTGGTTTATTATTAGGTATTTTGGAAGCAGCTATTTTTTGGGTGTTGCAGTTGTTAATGCCAGTTTGGCTGGCGTGGGGGTTATTTTTGATCAGTGATGGGTTGCTAACTGGTGGGTTCCATCTTGACGCCTTGGCTGACAGCGCTGATGGGCTCTTTTCCTCGCGCACACCAGATAAAATGCATGAGATCATGAAGGATAGTCGTATTGGAACCATGGGTACGCTAGCGCTGATTTATTTTTATGGCATCATGCTTGGTGGTGGTGTGGCGCTCAGTCAGCAAGTTACCCCACTACATTTGGCTTTCGTTGCAGCAATTACAACGATGTTGGCTAAAACGGGGCTCTCGCTTTTATTTTATAAAATGGTTTATGCCGGGTCACCTCACGGCTTAGCTAGTATTTGGGTCAAAGTCAAAACGTGGCAAATTGCTGTGGCGCAACTATTTTCTGTTATTGTGATGGCGCTTGCATTAGGGATAAGTGGCGTTTTGAGCTATTTAGTTATTTTGGTGGTAGCTTATGCTTACCGGCGGCGGATCATTCATATTCTTGGTGGTTTTTCTGGTGATACTATTGGTGCATTTGCCGAAGTCGCGCAAATGACTTTTATCCTTGCCTATTTAATTTTTAGTCGGTGGTTGGGATGAAACTTTATTTAGCCCGGCATGGGGAAACGCCGCTGAATCTGCAACATAAGTTTTACGGTACACTGGATGTCGGGTTGACAACCAAAGGGTTAGCGCAAGCACAACAGCTGGCAAAACGCATAAAATTAACTGGAACCACAACGTTTTGTTGCAGTGGCCAATTACGGGCGCAACAGACGTTAATGCCCCTAGTGACTAAATATCACCAGCCATTTCAGCAGCAAGCCGCCTTTAACGAAAAAGGCTTTGGGGCGTGGGAAGGCCTGGACGCTGATGAAATTCAGGCGGGTTATCCCAAAGCCTGGCAGGCCTGGCTGGCGGCACCATTGAGTTACACGCCACCGCAAGCTGAATCATTCGTGCAGTTTCAACAGCGCGTGCTGGCCGGCTGGCAACAATTATTAACCACCACCACGACCACTAATTTAGTGTTGATTGCCCATTTAGGTACACTACGGGTATTAGATCAATATTTATTTGCCAGTGATGCAGTTTTTTGGGATATTCGGTTTAATGCTGGCCAGTATACTGTGATTGATTGGCAAAATGAGCAAGCAACGTTACTTGCCCGAAATGTTTGAAAGTAAAGTGAGGTCAGCTAATGGCAATTTTAATTACTTATCCACAAAAGAAGATTGCGCCAGTGTGGCAACAACGATTAGCTGCAATTGCACCGGTAATTTATTATCCGTTTCGTGAATTAACGTTTAAACCGCTAACCAAAACTGCACAGCATACGCTGCAGCAGGCTGATTATGTAGTCTTGACCAGCGCCTATGCGGCAGCTTGTTTAGTTGAACATTATGCCCAGTTAGTGCAACAGGCTCAGCTAATTGTGTTGAGTACCAAGCTCGCGCAGCAAGTGGCTGGCTGTGGTCAGTCAATTCTTGTTGCGCCACAACCACATCAACAGGCTTTGGTCACGTATTTAGAAGTGCTAAGGCAACCCCAGCAAAAAGTTGTTGCCTTAGTTGGCAATTTAACTAAATTAAAAGTGCGTGCTGGTTGGAACTTATTGCCCATTTATCAAAATCAGTGGTCTGCCACTGCGGCGCAACAAGCACAAACTGATTTAGCGCCGCTGCAATTTGATCGTGTGTTAGTCACCAGCCCTTCAAATTTCACGCGCTTTTGGCAAATCCATCCGCATGAGCCTGCACCAAGGTTTGTCGCATTAGGCGCAACAACAGCACAAGTCTTGCGGCAACAAGGCCTAGCGGTTCAAGTGCCGGCGCCGCAAGAACATTTGTTGGCTGCCGCATTAGCTCTGTTAGCGGCACCAGAATTTGCAGACGACTAAAAATATGCTACAATGCAAGTATCAATAATCCTAAAACGAAAAGGAATGAAGGCTGAGATGAAATCTGATCAACCCAGACCGCCCCACATACGTATGACACAATCAATTGTGCAGTTAGTCATTATCTTAGCGTGTCTCTATGGCATTTTGACGTTTCACTCACCAATGATTTTTGTACTTAGTGCCATTGTAATGGCCGGCTTGATTTTATCGCTAATGAATACTTTAGGCTTTTATTCGCATCCCCGACACAAACGTAATTTAAAAATGAACCGAGAATAGCATTTTAACTTATAAAGCTACCAAAAAAGAGATTAACCGACTAAGGCTAATCTCTTTTACTATCTCATCATAAAAATGAAAGCACGATACTAACAATAATTTCACCAAGGCCCAGCCATAAAAAGACACGCCGCAGTTCAGTGTAAAACGCGGGCTGTTCAGCAGTAGCTGGGGTTGTATCAGCTTCTTTATGCCGCCGTAACCAAAGATGACGAAAAAGATGGGCGTCGTATAAATAAAGGATGATCGCAATAATCAGAATAAATAACCCGATCAAAAATAAATTATTCGAAAGATTTAGTAGCGGGGTGCCCTTATCGGAAAGGAAAGCAAGCAGTAAGGCGAAAGCAAACGAAATAATTAAGCTAACCCAACTAATTTTTTTAATCACTGTGATCACTCCCTTCGAAAGTTTACTATCGCTGCACTTATTTTACCAGTGTCTACGGAAAATGCCAAATATACATATTTAATGAATAAAATAACTTATTAAGCAATATTTATGAATTTACTTGCATAAAAGTATTGAAATGCGTATACTATGACTAATCATTAAAACGGATCAAGGATTAGGGAGGGGCGTACGCATGAAAAGAAAATTAGGACGATTATTAATGCTATTACTTGTTATCATGACGGTTATTTTACCGCTGGCAAGTGTAACTAACACGGCCAATGCAGCGACAACACAAAAGACGACATTGACTGATAAACATTTAAGCTCAATCAAGAAAAAGGGGTACATCACAGTCGGTTTATCCGCGGATTACCCGCCTTATGAATTTCATCAAACAATTAAGGGCCAAGATAAAATTGTTGGTTTTGATATCAGTATTGCAGAAAAGATTGCTAAGGATCTTGGCGTTAAATTAAAAGTTAATGAAATGGGTTTCGATGCGCTGTTAGGGGCATTAAAAACCGGTAAAATTGATATGATCATCTCTGGCATGTCCAAAACACCAGAACGGGAAAAGGAAGTTACTTTTTCTAAGTCCTACTTAAATGTTAAGCAGGTAGTGATGGCGAAAAAAGAAGATGCTGGTAAACTAAGGTCATCCAGTGATTACGAGGGTGTCAAGGTTGGCGTACAGAAGCAATCCTTCCAAGAAGAATTAGCGCAAAAAGAACTATTTGGCGCCAAGATTACGTCACTACAAAAAATGACCGATTTAGTTTTGAATTTACAAAATAATAAAATCGCCGAGTTTACAATTGAAGTGCAACACCCAATGAACTAGACCAACTATAGACAAA
>NZ_RHOF01000070.1 GCF_003946445.1 Loigolactobacillus jiayinensis
GCCAAATAGCGCGCCAGCAGGGTGGTTAGCCCAGGACTAAGCTAGTTGGGAGGACTGGCTTAGGCTGGCGCAGTTAGCGGGCATGCTGGGAAGGACATGCGCGCTTATGTGCC
Source organism: Loigolactobacillus jiayinensis (assembly GCF_003946445.1). Lineage (GTDB taxonomy): Bacteria > Bacillota > Bacilli > Lactobacillales > Lactobacillaceae > Loigolactobacillus > Loigolactobacillus jiayinensis. The sequence goes on from NZ_RHOF01000070.1 coordinate 114, forward strand.
GCAGCTTGGGGGCTGTGGTTGAAACCATTACAGCACTGGGACAAGGTGACGTAATGGTAAATGAGCACGCTAGTTCGCTGGCACCGTATAGTTCTGGCGGTCGTACGTGACCGTCACGGCGGCGCTGTAGCCTTCGTCGGCTAGGGTGCCGATGGTGTTGCCGAATTTGTCGATTTGTTCCTTGGTCGTATCTTCTTTGACGTTGACGAACTTATGCGTCGCTTCGCCGTCGATGTTGTCGCCGACGGTTTTGATTTCCAAGTTAGTTTTTAGCCACATGTGATGACCTCCTAAAATTGAGTTAGTTTGAGGGCAAAAGCGGCCGCTGTTTTGTCCTTCACTTATATATACGTTTGAGCAAGCCGATTTGGGACATTATTTTTAAAGAAACTTGGCCGCCTTGGCACAAAGCCCAACACGCCAGCGATAAACTGTCCGGCGATCAACATTGAATTTCTGGCAAATTTCCGCTTGTGAAAAATTATTAAGGTAAAAGAGTTCTAATACGCGCTGCTCCCCGATTGTTAATTCACAGTATAAGTCTTTCAATTCTAAACGCATCGTTGCTTGCTGGAAGCCATTGCAGCCACTTTCATCAGTCTTAGTAGCGCAAAATTGTTGATACCGGGTTTGTTTGCGCCAGAGATCAATAGTATGTTGGCATAATTTTGTATATAGATAATTTTTGCGACTGATTGGCGGTTGTTCTTGTTCATAGCGGCAGTACGCGTCAACATAGGCTAATAAGCATTCTTGAAAGTAATCATCAAAATCAGCTTGTTGTCGGGTAATATGGCATTGTTTTAAAACGCCGAAAATTAGCTTCTTATTCTGGAGCGCATCGTTAAATGCGACTTTACTCAATTGATTTGTCATTGGACCACAACCTTTTTTGTTAGTGGTCCCAGACGTCTAGGACAGAAATAAGCATAACTGTCAAATATATGAAAGCGCAAACAACGAAAAACATTGAAATACAACGCTAATAATTACGCTTTATTGCTGTTAAAGCCTTTATTTTGTTGATTATGGTCTTTTTAATCATGTATTAATGATATTTTTATAAAAATATCAGTTTATTCCAATACAATCGGTTATCTTTCTCATTTATACTGGTATTCATGCTATTATATAGCGTGAATATATCAATTTGGAGTGAGTCTATGCAGGAACATCAAACTAAGTTAGTGCATCCAATGGGAGTTGGTGCTAACGTCACTTATTACGATTTAAATCAGCTTGACGCGTTTATCGGTCAAGTTGATCTAGTTGACCAAGGTCGAGTACGACCGACAACAATTTTTATTGGTCCACTTGTCGAGGAAAGATTGATTGCCGGCCACACTTACCGCACACTAATTGTTGATATTGACGGCAGTAGCGTACTTTGTCCACAAACAACTAATGATATTATTGCTGAACTAAGTAGCCGTAAAGTCATCAGCCTGCGGTTTTGCCATTGGGTCGCTCATGAACTGAAGCGCCAACAGATCCCCTATTTTTGTGGCGTTAATTCATTCATCCCCAATTGTAGTCAATTACGCCAACAACCAGCCTGGATTGGTTCCCGTTGGTACACCAATATGCGAACCGTTACAGCAGCAACATTGGTCACCTTTGCTTGCCCAGCACAACACCAAAAAGTTGTCATTCGCGTTGAAATAAGTCAGGCACAGTTAAGAGAACGATTAGCAATCGTCCGCGCGATGATCGTGGCTAGTAATCATATTCTAGCAAGTACAATCAACGATGAGCTACCCTGCAATCAGTTGATTACGAGTGTCCCACCTAATTTACCAGAATTAGCCAGCATCCAGTTGCCACAAGTCACGGCAGCCCAGCTAATGCAGTTTGGCTATGAACAGCATGCCGAGGATATCTGCTGCATTTCAGAAACCTATCAGCATAGCCACGAGGACTTCAGCATTTTTAGTGCTGTTGCAGCCGCTAATTATACTTCACGACCACCACGTGCCCTGACTCGTGGCCGTAAATTATTAGCAAAAAAGCAACACCCTAAAGCTCACAACAAATCAAGCGACTGAATTGTCAAAAACAGCAAATGAAGTGCTATTTTTGACACAGCTACTTGACACTTTTGACAATACAATTGTCATTTTTAACACATTAATTGTCGTTTTTGACATCTCTAATTGTCATAAGTGTCACGTCTAATTAAAATAACAAAAATTAAGCAAAAAAAATAAAGGTAATAAAGCGCACTACAACAGCGTTTTAATATGACCTTTATTTTTTTGTGAAAAAAAGTATGTCCCAAATGCGGTTGCTCAAACGTATATATAAGTGAAAGACAAAATAAGGAGTTGTTGGTTTTGACACCATTATTTCTTTTACCAAGTAATTTCTACGAACAACCGGAATTCAAACAGTTACACCACTTAGCCAGTAGCCACCAAGAACTGGCGTGTATCACGCTTTGGGTTCGTTCATTGAGCTGTGCTGCTCATTTGCAAGCCAACGGCACGATTGCTTTTAACAGTGAACAGCCCTTAACGTTAATGGATTTTGCACAATGGTTATCGCTGGGGCGCACCGCTCGTATCTTACCATTACTGAATCTGCTTAGTAAGTGTGACTTGATCAAAAAAACGGCAAACGGGCATTATCACATTTGTCATTGGGAACGCTATCTTGTCCCCACTGAATTAGCAGCTAATTATGATGGTTTAGTGAAATTTAGTATTGCCGGAAAGCAACCACCAGCTACAGCTACGCCATTAACCCTGCCAGCTAGAGTAGCACCACTGGCATTGCAATACTATACACCCGAACAACGCAAACGTTTAGCAGCCAGCACGAAAAAAATTCTCGCCTATTTACAACAGCAATCTGGCAAAGCCTTTACACCGACGGAATCAGTCCAAATTCTGTTAGCTGACTTATTTAGTCAAAAGGTCACAATGAAGCAAATCAAACAAGTCATCGACTGGAAAATTCAAGATTGGCGTGATAGTGACTATTGGAAATTTGTTCGCCCACAAACGCTATTTGGCCCAAAGTTTAAACAATATTTATTGGAGGCACCACCCTTACCGCAACCCCACCACACAAAAGGTCAAACACGCGAAGAATATTTAAGAATCCTATTCAACGTTTGTAGTGGCGACATTGAGCTAGCAATTCGGCGTGCAGCAGATGATGCAGTGACCACTGATCGTACGGAAATGGAGGTGATTGGTCATGCCCTTGGACACTAATATTGTGCATTATTTATTACATCATCCCGAAACACTAAAAACAATTACCATTGATACCAGCTGGTTCACCGTTAAAAGCTGTCGCGAATTTATTCAATTTTTGCTGACCGAACCAGGTCCTTACCGCAATTGGATTGAATTACAACGCCGTTTTCAAGCGGCTTATCCCTTAGCCTTTGAGGCCAATGAATGGCAAGAACTGGAAAAACCAGTTGATAATGAAACGATTTTTCAAGACAGTCTGCGCACGCTCCACTTCTGGTCAGTACAAGAACAAGTACAAGACGCCGCTCAAGCTTACTTTAAACTACCAAGTGCGGACAATTTAGCGCTATTACAGCAAGTAAGCAGTCAATTAGCTGAGCTGAATCAGCCTAAACTGCCGACCCGCAGCATTAAAGAACATGGTACTGACTTACGTCAAGCGCTGGAAACACGCCAGCCCAGCGGCATCAAAACTTTTATCAATGTTGATCAAGTTCTAAATGGCGGCTTACGTGGCGGTGTTTTGTGGACGATTGGCGCACGTCCTGGTATTGGCAAGTCTGCTTTTGCTATCAATCTCATTCAACGCGCTTTAGAATATCAGCCAGAGTTAAATATCGACTTATTCTCGCTAGAAATGACTGCAACGGACAACTATCAACGGACAGTTGCATTACAAACTGGTGTTGCAGTTGGCAAATTCACCGACCCGGCCTTTAAACTCAATGACGCTGAAAAGCAGCAAGTTCGCACCACAATCAAACAACTGGACCATCAACATTTGCAACTACACGATAAATTACTTATTTTGCCGCAAATTGTTAAAGTGATCCGCGACCATGCACAACGTGCCACTACTGGTAATTACATTGCAGTGATCGATTATTTACAAATTATCAGTCTTGATCGCATCACCGCTCGCCATGACCGGCGCCAGGAAATTGAAACAATTACCCGTGAATTGAAATTACTGACCAATGAACTAAACATACCGATTATTTTATTTTCACAGTTGAATCGTGAGCTAGAAAAGCGCGTCGACCGTACACCACAATTAGCCGACTTACGCGAATCTGGTAGCATTGAACAAGATTCGAACATTGTTAGCTTTCTCTACCCAATCAGTACCGAAGAAGAGCATAAAACGAGTCGCCACGTCAATCTGATTTTTCGTAAAAATCGTGCCGGCCGCTTAACTGAACTTAATTTCATCTTTGAACCTGAACAGATGCACTTTACACCCCAGTTCATCGAACAAACTAACGTTACGGTTGGCGACGGTCAGCTTACCATGCAACAGGATGTTATTCCACCAGAGATTAAACATTAGACCAAGGAGGCTCCAATTATGATCAACACAATTACCGTCAGTACCGCCAAAACGCACCTAAACCGGCTTGTCCGTGAATTAGATCGTAACGACGACGCTCTGATTATTCGCAATATGCGCACCAAAAATTGTGTTGTTGTACTTGCGGCTCATAAATGGCGCAATGAATTGGAACATTTGCTCGATCAAGATTTAGATTTATAGAAAGGCGTAAAACTATTTTGAATGATAAATTTAAAAGTAACTCCAAAAAATTACACGCTAAACCACAAGAGCAGTTAAAACAAGCGGTGACCCTAGCTACTTCAATGACTGGTACCCGCTTAGAATCAGTTAAACATGATTTTCTAGCTCGGCCATTATCCGCTGATGACAAAATCTGCTGCTTAGGTGTCTTTTTTTATCGGCAAGCAGACGCCCTTGATTTTCTGATGTATTTGCAACTCTTATGCCATCACTCAGCAAAAGCCGAACTCATTTTAAAACTGTTAGGCGCAAAAAGATTGGACACCGCGGCTAACAGTTAACCGTCAGCACAGCAATCATAACTAATTTAGAACTGGGTCATTTAGACGTGAATTTGCTATCTTAAACCGTATTCGTGATATAATCTAGTTGAAAAATAACTTTCAACGAGGTGATTATCATGAAACGAATAACCGCAGCTATCATGTTATTGGCGGCCTTAAGTTTGACCGCTTGTAGTAATAATTCTGGTACAAATAACAGTTCATCTAGTAGTGCCAGCCAAAAATCAGAACAAGTTAGCTCCAGTAGTGTCACCTCTAGTTCTAGTTCGGCATCCACTAGTTCGACGGACGCTGCCAGTAGTTCTAGTCAAAGTGAATCCGCAGTTGCACAAAGTAGCAGTTCAAATGATCAAAGTGGTTCACAATCACAAAATATGATGCAAAATAATCCTAGTGATAGTGACAACAACAAGGTCGATAATAATGCTAATGCTGGTTCGACATCCAACCAAGCAAGCAGCAGCACCCAAAATATGATGCAGAATAGCCCATCTGATAGCTATAATAATAAAGTCGACAATAACCCTAATGCCGGTCAGCAATAACAATTTGGTCAAAAAGTTTGCACCTATTTTATTTATTTAGTGCAAACTTTTTAGTTTTTAATACAGAATTGTAACAATTATCAGGTGCTTTGCATGGTATAGTAATCATATATTTATGAATGGAGACATGATGTTGAACAGAAATAATCCAAAGTTGCACTTTAAACTATATAAGGCCGGTAAGCGCTGGTTAGTTGCTGGTATCGCCATTGCTGGTATCGGGTTAGGTGCAGCATTACCAAACACAGTTAATGCTGCGGCTACTGATACAGCTGACGTAACGCAATCTGGCGTTACAGTGACTAACAGTAATGCGGCAATTACAACTAGTACAGTTACACAAACTAATTCTCCAACCACTAGCGCTGCGGCTACAAGTGGCAATAATTCGACAGTAAGTAACACTGCTGATATGGCTACTAGTGCAGCAAGTGCAAATTCAACAACACAAGATAGTACAGTTAGTACAGTTACCACTCCTACTACAAATGCTGCATCAGCTACAGCCAGTGATGCAGCCACTACTAATACGTCTAGCGCCACTAGTACAGGCAATACTGCTAGCTCAGCAGCTGAATCAACTGTAACTAGTGACAGTCGATTCAGCTGTTGAGCTAGGTTGCGCAGAAGTATTAGTTGCATTTATATTAGTTACATTTATATTATTCGTGTTATCTGCTACAGTTGGCAGCGAACTGTTACCGTCAGCTTGAACGGGCGAAGCTGCTTCACTGCTTGTTTGAGCTGTTGAATTAACTGAATTGTCAATTGCATTAGTTGCCGCACCACTAGTTGCCCTAACAGCAACTGTATCACTATTAACGGCCACTTTGTTGGGCTGTTCAAGTGCTGTTGTTGCAGCATTAACCTTAGCACTTGGTAGCGCAACACTAAGCCCAATTCCGATAATTGTAATTCCAGCAACTAACCACATCTTTCCAGACTTATAAAGTTTAAACCGTAATTTTGCTTGTTCATTCAATAACCCAATACCTCCTAATTTTACACAATTTTATTATACTACAATTAATATGAATCCTATAAATAACTATTTCAAATTATACTTACTAATTTTTAACTCCCATCAAAGCTAAGTTTAAAAAATTCTACAACAAAAAACGTCCGCTTTATACAGGCGTCTTTAATAGCCACCAAAAATATTATTATCGAATTGCAACGGCACTTCGCCGTGCGTTCCAACTATTTTCAAAATCAGTTGCTGAAATCCAATAACTACTAGCAAGACCATCTTGATTACCCGCAGGATCAACAATATGATAACTACCATTACGGTATCCGTCTAAAAGAACAACGTGTGCGTTATCGATTGCATGACCAAAATTATAGTTTCTCCACACTGGAGCAGTATATTTATACGTAACATAAACAACTATCGGGTTACCATTGCGCAATTCATTCTTCAAACCGTCGGTATTAGTACCGCTGATATCAGCTACCTTACTATCGTAAGAGCGCGCCCATTTTGCTAGTTGTGCCGCATAAATGGATTGATAGGTTCCGTTTATAATTTTGTATGGTGTCCCACCAAAACCATAATTAGGATTACCATCCGTTGCTAATGGCATTTGTTTTAGTAACTGTTTCAATGAAAGATTAGTGGCATATCCTTTTGTCTGTAAACCTTCTAATAAAGCCGCTGCCTCACAACCCATTGGTGCACCAGATGCATATTGACTAATAAACTTAGCTCCTAAATCAACTGATTGAAAAATTCCTGAATGACTAAATTGATAGATACCATGATTACCTATCCACTTAATAAATGTGGCTCTTTGTCAAATCCTGTTGATAGCTAATTTTAGGCAGAACTGGAAGTTAAG
>NZ_RHOF01000071.1 GCF_003946445.1 Loigolactobacillus jiayinensis
TTGTCTATAGTTGGTCTAGTTCATTGGGTGTTGCACTTCAATTGTAAACTCGGCAGTTATTGAACACTAATAATAAGGTGATATTTTTGTTTTACTGCTAAAAATTCATTACGTTAATTTATCTAGTAAGTAATCAACCATTTAAATACTTAAGCAGATTACCACGGTAACTCACCGTCATTTTCGGAAAAGGTCCCCGTTGTTTTATCGTCAGCGGGTAGGCTAGCCATTTTAATGATTCGAGCTGCCCCGGTGGCAACGTCCTGTATTCCAGGAATCTTGAACCCAATTTTAGGCCGGTCACCAAGCTCTGTCGCCGTCAATCCCGGATTAACTGACTTAACAGTAATATCAGCGGCCACTAATTCTTTACTTAAATCAACAGTTGCAAAATTGACCGCAGCTTTATTGATGCTCGCCAGTCTTTCTCGTAATATTTATTAATTTAGTTCAAACCGAACAGTTTTTCACTATTTGAATAAGCTGGGCTTCGATAAGCAGGTCACGTCCATAATCATCTTGGGTGCAGATAAAGCGATACATCTAACTTTTCAGCTTCAGCAAAAATGAGTGAATATTGCACTTCATCTTTGTCTGCTAACTACTTATTCATTTAACCAATCGTTAACCTGGGTCATAAATTTGGTGACTGATTCTGGCTTATCTAAACCAGGGAGATCATCGCTAGCTTTAACGCCCAGATTCTTTAATACAATCGCCAAATTCTTATAACTATCACGGGCACCGGGTACCACTTTAACATCAGCCGGCGTAACGGGTAATAGCGTATCGCGCTCATAAATCGGCGTCATTGTATAAATCTTCCACTCGCCAGCAACCTTTTTCAATGAATAAACTAACCGCACATAGATCAAGTTATCCATCGTTTTCCCTTGTACTGGCGTCCGGCCAGTCATTGTTGTAACAATAATCGCCATTGCTTTATCACCGTTTAACCAAACTAATGTTTCATGTAACTTGTGCGCTGGTAATGAATCGGTTTGCGCGTCTGGTGATGGTTTAGATGCAGCCAAGAAGCCTTTAATGTCTCCCTTATACCAGGAGATCTCGATGGTTGCATCATCTGTGTAGCATGTCGCCATGCCATCCCATAGCCCATAGTCGCGGGCGTAGCGTTCATACTGAACCAGTTCAGTAATTTGTTGTTTATCGAGCATTTCTGCCACTGTTTTAGTGGTTGGTCGTTGATTTTCAAATGTCATTTTTTAAGTTGCCTTCTTTTAAAGATAATCCCTTATTCTGCTCGTAACGCAACTGCAGCATCTTTCTTAGCCGCCATTCGTGCAGGTACATGTCCACCTAGCATGGTCAATACGGTGGAAACAATAACTAGAACGATGGCTTGCGTTGGATTAAGCACCGCAACACCGGATAATCCCGTAACGTTGGCCAAGACAGCGTTGATTGGGAAAGTTAATACCCAAGCAACAAATATCCCAAATACACCTGCACCAAAGCCAAGAATAAACGTCTCGGCGTCAAATACACGGGTAATATCTTTTTTCCGCGCACCTAAAGCTTTCAGCACACCGATTTCTTTTGTCCGTTCCAAGACACTAGTGTACGTGATAATCGCAATCATGATCATTGAAGTAACCAATGAGATACCTGCAAATGCGATCAAGACGTAAGTAATGGCGTCCATTATGCCACCAGTCATGGTTGAAATGGTGCTAGCAAGATCCGTGTAAACCACCTTGTCGGCTTTGCTTTTACCCTTATTGTATTTGTCTAAATAATCCAGGACTTTATCTTTTTGTTTAAATTTGGTTGGGTAAATTTGGATATTGGTTGGTTCTGATGTGCCACCAAGCGTAGCTAATGTACTTTCGCGTGCTGCTTGATCCATGTTTTGACCAGTAATGACACTGTTGCTGCTATTTTTTTGTGCCGCAACGATTGCCGAGTTCTGGTTAGTATCTAAGACTGCTTTGGTCAAATTAGCACTATAAGCAACACCGCTGGCAAGAATACCATCCGAATCATCAGATTTAACTCGAATAATCCCCTTGACCGTCAACGTTTTAGTCGCTGCTTTGGTAGCCATTGTTGAATAATCAGTTCCGGACACATAATTGCCAGTTGGTAATTTAGTATAGTAATCATCGTTGGCAACTAGTTTAACTGTTGTTCCTACTAAATCTTTATAGTTATACTTCTGGCCTTCTTTAACACTAAAGCCAAGATTCTTTAAAGCGTTAATATTTAGCGTGTTGTCTTTATTGAGGACTAAGACAATATCGGTTGCTTTAGTCGGATAACTACCGGCGACAACCTTGTAGTAATTCTTCAAGAAAGATTGGTTGCCATCACGATCAACGGGATAAACACTGCCGTTCAAACCACTAGCACCACTACTCATCATAGTATTTGCGGTCGCTTTTTCAGGATTGGTATTTGAGAACGTCACTGGCTTATACTGGCCGTTAACTTGACGTAGTAAATTCATCCCTGTCCCGTAGCTGATGGCGATGTTTTTAGCATCTTTCTTCGGCATTTTATTTAGATAGTCAAGGTACTGACTCGTGATTTTATTAGTGTGTTGCGCCTTATCTTGATCACTCTTCTCGGCTGTGATTGTGTTCCCCTTAGCGGCCTTAGTTTTGCTATTACTATTTGAAGCTAAGGCGCTAGGATCAGTACTAACCTGCGAAATTGTAACCGGCATGGTCGACAAGGCGTCACTTTGAGTCTGATCAACTTGCTTCTGGAACCCATTTGAAAGTGCTAAGACAACTGCAATACCGATAATACCAATACTCGAGGCAAAAACGGTTAGAAAAGTTCGGCCCTTTTTGGTTCGAATATTAGTGAAGGAAAGTTTCATCGCTGTCCAGTAGCTCATCTTAGTGTTATTTAAGGTAAAGTCAGATTGCGTTTGTGCTTCTTCAAAGGGATTGGAATCAGCTTGAATTTTACCATCCGCGAATTCAATAATGCGATCAGCGTATTGATGTGCTAAATCAGGGTTATGGGTAACCATAATTACCAGCCGATCCTTACTCAAATCGCGAATCAGCTGCATGATTTCTTCGCTGGTTTCAGAGTCCAAAGCCCCCGTTGGTTCATCAGCTAATAGTATTTCTGGATTATTAGCAATTGCCCGGGCAATCGCGACCCGTTGCATTTGGCCACCAGAAAGCTGATTAGGTTGCTTATGCATCTGATCTTTTAACCCAACTCGAATTAAAGCATCTGTGGCCATCTGCTGTTTTTTTGCATTGGCCACACCACTTAAGGTCATCCCCATCTCAACATTTTCCATAATTGAAAGGTGTGAGATCAGATTGTAAGATTGGAAAATAAAGCCGACTGAGTTATTCCGATAAGCATCCCAATCGGAATCTTTAAAATGTTTAGTTGATTTGCCTTTAATTAATAAATCGCCAGAGTCATATCGATCTAGCCCACCTATGATATTCAACATGGTCGTTTTCCCAGAACCACTTGGCCCGAGAATGGCAACAAATTCTTGCTTACGAAACTCGACGGAAACATCATCTTGTGCTTTCGTAACAGTATCGCCAACGTGATAGAATTTATTGATATGATTTAGTTTTAACACTGACAGGTCTCCCTTTATATTGAGATATAAATAATTACCATTTGACAAGTATCAACTATAATGGCATAATTCACAATTGTCAACTATTGTATATGATTAATTTTTAAATTAATCTTGGAGGTACCAATGGATAAAGATCATAATAACAGTGAATTACTCGGACAATTATTTATGACGCTTGCACAAGTAATGACACAAAATCGATTTCTAGAAGAATTTGGCCTAACTCGCTTGCAGGCAATTGCATTGCGAAATGTCTACAAACACCCTGGCATCACAATGACTGAACTTGCCAAAACAATTGGTATTACGCGGCCACAATTGACCCGAATCATCAGTATTCTTGAAGAACGCGGCCTAGTTCGTCGACAACATAATGAGGAAAATCGGCGGATCGTCAATGTTTACCGAACCGAAAAAGGTGAAGCCGTTGTCAAGCAACATATGCAACTCGTTCAACAACGAATTCAAGCACAGATCGATACCTTAGGTGTAAAAGATCGTGAAACGCTCAGCCTTAGCCTCCAAACAAGCATTAATTTAATGGTGAAAGCTAACATTATCAAAGCAGATTCTATAGGTGATGACCATTAAAGCTAGTTTTTAATTGCATCATGGCTAAAGCTTGCTTTACTATTTTGGATGATCAAAAAGGAAATAGGCATTTCTCCACAAAAGAGAAATGCCTATTTTGCTACAATTATTTGGCTGGTTTTCCAGCTAAGGCAGCAACCAACTAGGTGCTTACTACTTCAGCAGTTGGCGTTGTTGCTGCTCCCAATCTTGTGCAGCCAACTGCACGGCATCCCATGGCGAGCCTACCGGTGGCGAATACGAGAGATCAAGATCACAAACCTCAGCTACCTTCATTTTGTTAAAAATGGCTGCTGCAAACACATCGTTACGTTTAGCCACTTCACTGCCAAAATGACCCACTAACTGGGCACCTAACAATTGGCCGGTATTCCGATCACCTGTTATTCTAATCTTAATTTTTTGTGCGCCCGGATAATATGCTTTGTGGTCATCAACATCAACTGTAGTCGTCAGGGGCACAAACCCTGCCTGCGCGGCTTCTTTTGCCAGTAAACCTGTTCTAGCTATGATGAGATCAAACGCCTTTAATACCTGTGTGCCAACGCTACCTTTAAAGGTACGTGTTACCCCAGCAAGATTATAACCCGCTATCCGGCCTTGTTTATGCGCTGTGGTGCCCAAAGGCAAATAAGTTGTCCCTAATAAACGATGCTTCGTCTCAACTAAGTCACCTGCCGCCCAAATATCCGGTAACGACGTTTGCATATGCTCGTCCACCTTAATAGCACCCGCAATGCCTGTCTCAGCGCCTGCTTGTACTAGCAATTTTGTATTAGGTTGCACCCCCACAACAATTAAAACAAGATCAAAGTGATAAGCTTGCTTATCCGCCCCGATAACGGTTGCCGTAGTAGCAGTCGCTTCAATTGCGGTAACTGCGGTCTTAGTTAAAACGGTCACCCCGTTTGCAACCAATTTTTGGCGCAGTAGCTGGCCTAAATCAGCATCGACTGTACTTAAAACTTCGGCCCCGCGTTGAAAAATAGTGACGTTCATGTGCCGATGCCGTAAAGCTTCCGCCATTTCAATGCCAATATAACCGGCGCCGATAACCGCGACATGCTGAACTTTATCTGCATCTAAGTCGCGTTCTAGCGCAAAATAATCGGCCATTGTGTGCAAAACACTTACTTTGCTTGCAGGCTGTTGAGTAGTCGCTAGCGATACACCGGTAATCCCCAAAAGTTTAGGCTGTGCGCCAGTGGCTACAACTAACTTAGTATACTGATAAACCTTGTGTTCGCCATCAGTACGCGAATGGGCTTGGACTTCATGTTTAGCTGGATCAATCCGATCTGCCACCGTACTCATTTGAAATTTAATTCCAGTACTCGTCAATTCGGCTAGGTCACGGTGAGCTAAGGCATGCCAGTCAGCGACTTCCCGCCCCACTGCGTATGGTAACCCGCAAATCGATAAATTGGGATAATCATCGGCTAATAAGATCGTCACCTCTAAGTCTGGTTGTAATTCTTTGGCTTTGAGCCCAGCAGAAATGCCAGCATCACTGCCGCCAATAATTAATAAATGGTCTGTTTCATTGGTCATTTTTAAGTACTCCTTAATAAGGTTTTAAGTTACTAGACTAATGGACTAGTGCCTGTTCTAAATCTTGCTGTAAATAATCTGAAAACTGTTGAAATGTTGGATATCTGTACTTCTTGACAATTTTGCCATCAATCATAGTAATCGGCAAAGTAGCGATACCTTCAATTTTTATTAATTGAGCAATCTGCTGTTCTTGGACAAATACATCAGGATTTTGTGCCAAATTATAACGTTCCATCTGATTTTTTCCTGCTGCATTAACATGGCGTTGAATCGCAGTGGTTTGAATCAAGTCCTTACTTATGCTAGGACCACAAATACCGCTAGCACAACATTGTGCTGCTTCAAAAATTTTAATTATTGTCATAGAGTCTCCTTAATATTATCTTAACCAAAAATCGTTAACGACAACCATAAACCACATAACGTAATGAATAACACGGGAATTGTAATTGTGATGCCAATTTTGAAATAAGCTCCCCACGTGATCTTAATCCCTTTTTGCGACAACACGTGCAACCAAACCAAAGTAGCTAAGGAACCAATTGGGGTGATCTTAGGACCGAGATCAGAACCAATCACGTTGGCATAAACTAGTGTTTGCTGCATTAAGCCAGATACATTTGCCCCTTTGATCGATAAGGCATTGATCATAACCGTTGGCATATTATTCATGGCTGAAGACAAGAATGCGGCTAAATACCCCATCCCCATAGTAGCTAAGAAACGACTACCCGTTGCCATTTTACTAATTACACCAGCTAACAAAGCGGTTAGGCCAACATTCTGTAGACCATAAACAACGACGTACATCCCAATCGAGAAGAAAACAATATTCCATGGTGCGCCCTTAATAACCGCTTTTGTATTAACTGATTTGCTTTGCATGCCTACCAGTAAGAAAATCAGAGCAATCGGCAATGCGATAAATGATACTGGAATATTTAAAAAGCTACTACTGAAATAACCAATCAATAACGCCGCTAGCATCACCCAAGAAAATTTAAATAACCGCGGATCCTTGATTGCAGTTTTAGGTTCAGGAACTTGTGTCGTATCATAATGAGTCGGTAAAGCCTTACGGAAATACAGATAAAGGATACTAATACTAGCTACTAACGAGAATAAATCTGGTATCCACATCCGTAATGCATACTCCGAGAATGTAATACCAAAAAAATCTGCCGAAACAATATTAACTAAATTGCTGACGACTAATGGTAACGAGGTCGCATCCGCAATGAAACCACTGGCAATAATAAACGGAAAAACTTTTTTCTCATCAAAATGTAGTGCCCGCACCATTGCCAAAACGATTGGTGTCAGTATTAATGCCGCGCCATCATTGGCAAATAATGCGGCAACGATGGCGCCTAGCACAGCAATCAAAATAAACATGCGCACACCATTACCTTTAGCTAAACGTGCCATATGTAGAGCAGCCCATTCGAAAAAACCGATTTGATCTAAAATCAACGAGATTAAAATAATTGCCACAAATGATAATGTGGCGTTCCACACAATTCCAGTTACTGTACCAACATCCCTGAACGTCACCACACGAAATAGTAACGCCAATACTGCCCCACCAATTGCCGTCCAACCAATTGATAACCCTTTTGGTTGCCAAATGACAAACAATAATGTAAGTAAAAAAATAACAACTGCAAAAAAGACCTGCATAATTCTCCTCCAATTACCAAAACATCAGGATAGTAATATCCTGATGGCTGATACTAACTATAAAATTTATATTAATTTAGGTTCTAGTTGCTTCTAATAATTAATTTAGACATAATATCCATTCATTATATCGTTAACAGCACTTGCTCAAAATCAGGTTGCCATTGTTCCACTGCAAAATGATCATTGGAAATCGCCTTAACTTTTTCGATCCATTCAACTTCATTTTGCGCCCGTGCCTGTAAACATGGGTGGGTTGTATTGGTTGCTAACATACTTTGGTTAACGACCCACCAAGTATGGGCCATTTTGGCTCTATCTAAATCAGCATTAAGTCGCAGCGACTCATAAACTGGCGTTGTTTCTGGTAACGTGACCATCACGATCTCCGTTTGGTTAGGATCTTGTAACCGTGGGAGCAAGTCGACGATGGATTGAGGAACTGAACCAGCTGTCCGCGCCACTTCTTTAGCATAGCTTTGCGTTGAATCCAACAACAATAACGTATGGCCGGTTGGTGCTGTATCAATGACGACGATGTCACTATCATTTTGTGCCACAATATTAGCAAATGCCCGGAAAACAGCAATTTCCTGAGTACATGGCGAACGTAAATCTTCAGCCACATAGTCAACGTCAGCCGATTTCATGGTTTGCCGCGCAGTCGCTAGCACTTCAGCTTGATAGTCTTTTAGTACTTGCTGCTCATCAATATGGCTAATAGTGACAGCTGGATCAGCCGTGTTAAAAAAGTCTAAATGATCGGCCGGATCAGTCGTCGCTAAATGAACCGTTTTATGTTGTGCCACTAATTTCTTCGTGATCTGCACAGCAACAGTCGTCTTGCCGACGCCACCTTTACCCATCGTAAAAATGATTTTTTTATTAGTCCGTAGCAAATCAGCGACCACAACATCAAGATCAGGATAATCATTTTCAATGGCTGGATAAGTAGCTAAACTTGGCTGTTGCGCTTTCAGCAATAATCTAAGTTTGTTCAAACCAGTTACGTTGTAAGCACGTAATGGCACTTCAAACTGAACTAACTTTTGCAAACTGGCTGGCATCTGTTGGAGATCATTTTGTTGCTGTTCAAAAATAGCCTGTGATGCCTTATCGGCTGGCTCTTGTAGCGTCCCATTAATGATCAACTGTTGATTAAGCATGCCGATGTCAGCTAATTCTTGTGCTGCACGCGCTGATTCAAGCAACGATGCTTTCTGTGGTCGGGTGACTAACATTAACGTAGTCAAGGCACCATCACTTAAGGTTGCTACTGCTTTTGCGTACATCGCTTTTTTATCACCCATGCCGGCCAACTGACCTAAGCAGGAAGCACCACGATCATTTTCGGCTAAATAGTTATTCCAAGCGGATGGTAGTTGCAGCATCCGTAGTGCATGCCCAGTTGGCGCAGTGTCAAAGATAATGTAATCGAAACGTTGGTCAACTGCAGGATCAGTTAAGAAGTTAGCAAATTCATTAAACGATGCGATCTCGACTGTACAAGAACCTGATAATTGTTCTTCCATATTCTTGATCGCAGCTTCAGGTAGGACGCCACGGTAAGGGCCAACAACACTCTCCCGATATTCACCTGCTGCGGTAACTGGATCAAAATTGGCAGCAAACAATCCAGGTACACCAGCAATTGCTTTCGGTTTATTAGTTAATTCAGTCTTAAAAACGTCTTGTAAGTTACTTGCTGGATCCGTGGAAACCAACATCACTTGTTTACCGTCATCTGCTAAATTAATTGCTGTCGCGCTAGCCGTAGTCGTTTTACCCACGCCACCTTTGCCTGTAAAAAATAGATAGTGCGTTAAGTTAGCTTTTTCAGGTTGATAATTCTGCATCGCCATTCTCCTTATATTGATAATCATCTATATATAGTCTAAAAGAAACGGCTGTGCCATTTCTCACTTTATAAGATTTAGCAACAGCCACTACCGCCACAACAACCACCAGATTGATTAGCTGGTACAAAGACTAAGCCCGTATATTCCGATAACTCATCGATTGTTGGGTATGCGCCGGTTTTAACGATTTGCCCATCAACAACCGTAATTGGCAAGGTTGCATCTGCACCATCCTTGATTGCTGCTAAAATATCAGCCCGTTGACTGAAAACATCTGGATTGTTACTTAGGTTATAGCGATCAGCTTCAACGCTATCAACCCCTTGCAACGCCTCAAAAGCCGCCGTGATCATCAATAGATCTTCATTAACAGAAGGCCCACAAACCCCAGTCGAGCAACACATAGCTGGTTCAAATAATTCAACTTTTTTCATTAGAGATAACAACCTTTCCTGAATGACTTGCTTGGCAGTCCGCACAATTATCACTGCGACAAATACACGATCCGTCATCAGCTAATAGTTGATCAGTGCCTTGTTTAAATTGATCGATAAACTCAGCTCGCAGCGTATAATGCTGCCACTTGCCTTCTTTACGCGCAGTCACGATACCTGCA
This sequence comes from Loigolactobacillus jiayinensis, assembly GCF_003946445.1. GTDB lineage: Bacteria > Bacillota > Bacilli > Lactobacillales > Lactobacillaceae > Loigolactobacillus > Loigolactobacillus jiayinensis. The sequence continues at coordinate 9,890 of NZ_RHOF01000071.1, forward strand.
CTTTGTAGCACCTTCATGTGATGCGATAATGTCGGCTGTGAGAAGTCAAAATGCGTTAAAATATCACAGGCACAAAGCGAACCGCATGAGAGTAAATCAATGATTTTAAGCCGATTAGGGTCAGCCATGGCTTTCAGCATCTGTACATAATTCTGATAATCCATTGATAAGCCCCCTTTATAAAGATAGATACGTATCTATGCTTATAATATAGACCATTATCTATGTAAGCGTCAAGCATAAAAATGAAGCGTCATATACTCAACTACCAACAAATGCTATATCGTCGGCCGCGCTTAGCACTAATATAATTTAGCCACTGGCCTATAAATTATTGATCTAAAGTAAAAGCACCCTATAAATCATCGACCTAAACCGTCTAATGATTATAGCGTGCTCTAGTGCGTGTATAACAAAGCTAATGTCACGCTTTCTTCGTGTGCTTGGTCTGCAGTGCCCGATAAAGCATTAACAAAATTGTCACCACACTGATCCCAGCAGCAACTACGAAAACCCAATGAAAAGCTTGCATAAAGTTATCACCTAAAGCAGGCGTGATCTGTCTAACGCCAGAAAGCTGTAGAAAAAGTAATGTAGACGCTAAACTGACACCTAGCGACATGCCCAACGTCCGCGCAAACGAACTAAATGAGCCAGCCACCCCGGCAAATTTCGGATCGATCACGCCCATTGTCAAAGCGTTATTAGGCGAGATGAACATGCCCATTCCAATCCCATTTAACACAATTGACCCTAATATGCGTAGCCAGTTAAAACTTAGTGGGTAAATAACATAGCCAATTTGTGATACCAACAATAATGACAGGCCCACCAATATGATGGTAATACGATTCCAGCGATCAGCAAAATAACCAACTAGTGGTGAAACACCTAACATGACCAGCGCTTGGGCACCCATGATCAACCCACTTTTTAGCGCCCCCAAGCCTAAAAAGCTTTGCAAATAGAAAGGTAATAACACATTTGAAAAAACATTGACCATCATCGCTAAAAAGAGCGTCGTGATCGAAAGCATATAGGTTGGGTTGTGCAGTAATTCTGGTGCAATCCACGGTTGGCGTGCGTGATCATCCTGAACAAACGCGTAAATTGTTAAACCAACCCCAAATAACAAAATGCCAGTTCCTAATAGTAAATGAGTTGCACCCTTTTGAAATAAATTAGAGCTTAAAAAGAGAATAATTATGCCGAGTGTGAAAAGAAACTGACCTAACCAATTAACCTGACCAACGACCTGTAACAAAGAATGTACTGATTTTTTAGGTCGCGGTAAAACTTTAAAACCTAACCATAAAATGACTAAACCGACAGGGATGTTGATCAAAAAGATGCCCCGCCATGAAGTAAGTCCCATGATCAAACCGCCAATTGCCGGCCCAGAAATTGCCCCGACTGAAATAAACATGGAATTGATTGCTAAAGCCTCTGCCCGTTGTTTGTCCGGAAATGTCTCAGTAATAATGCCCATTGTATTGGCCATGATCATTGCCGAGCCAATTGCCTGAATGATACGACCAACGATCAAAATCACAAAGTTTGGCGCTAAACCATTGATAGCAGAACCAACAATAAAGAATACCCCACCATAAATGAAGACTAGGTTTTTGGAAATCAAATCACCTAAATGACCAAAAAATACCAACAACACCGCAGTTGTAATTAAACCAGTTTGCAAAACCCAAGTCGAAGCGCTGTTGGAAATTCCAAGGGCAATACTGATTTTAGGTAACGCAAGGTTAACACTTGAGCCGGATAGACTACTTAAAAATGAAAATAAACCAATGATTGAAATGACTTGCTTTTTATTCACCGTATTCATTTTATCACCTCATATTTTCGCCTTTGTACTGTTCGTATCATAATCTAGTATAGTATTTTTTAAAATAATTTTGTCTTTATCGGTATTATTCTGTGCGCGATTAGCTTATATTAATTAGCCGCTTTTCTAGATGACGACTTATTTAAGCAAGCTTGCTATATCAATAATTGATCAAGATCAATAGCTAGTCATTATGGCTATATAGCTATTAGTCTTTATGCATTACTATTATTGAATCCATTAATAATATACCAGTCACAATTAGCTATTTGTTATCATAATAAAACACTAAGGACGTTAGCGTTTTTCTGTTTTAAAGCTATAAAACAGTCCTTATCGTAACTATATAAATATTAAAAATAACAAATTCGACAGTATACGTTTACAACTGAGTTTTTATTAAGTATAATCAATTTAAGCTAAAATTTATATCAATAGTGAAAGTAATCATTTAGATGTATTGTAATTAACTTTACTGGTTCCATTTTTATCATCACCGGTAGCACACTATATACTTTCTGATCACTGGAAACTAATGCGTCATTCAAACTATATATTGGGTCGTGAGCGTGTATGGAGCAAAAAAAACGATCGACTAAGCGCCGGTATATTACGGGTATCGACGGCTTACGGTCAATCGCTGTTGTTGGGGTTATTTTATATCATTTGGTGCCGTATAAAGTGCCAGGTGGATTTTTAGGGGTTGTCATTTTTCTTGTATTAACCGGCTATCTCGTTACTGATCTATTAGTGCAAGAATGGCAACGAAATGGTCGTATTGCCTTATGGTCATTTTATCGGCGGCGTTTAACTCGTTTGTATCCAGCATTATTAACCATGTTATTTTCTACCGCTGCCTACATCACGTTGTTTCAGCACCAATTACTGACGCAATTACGGGGAATTCTCTGGAGTAACTTACTCTACGTTTATAATTGGTGGCAAATTCTTCATGGTCAATCATATTTCGACCGTTTTGCAAATAACGAATCGCCGTTTACGCATCTATGGACATTGTCAATTGAAGGCCAATTATACCTATTTTGGCCACTGGTTATGATTGGTTTACTTTTTCTATTTAAGCAAAAGCAGCACATTGCAGTCATTTTGCTTATTTTCAGTTTATTATCCGCATTACTAATGGCTTGGCTTTACCATCCAGGGTCTGATCCAAGTCGTATCTATTATGGCACTGACACCCGTTTATTCGCAGTTTTATTAGGCGCAGCGCTGGCAATTATCTGGCCCAGCGCCGCTTTAAAAACTAAGCTCAAACGTGGGCAAGTCTGGCTTTTAGATGGCATCGGCTTGTTTACAATTATTATGACGCTTATCTTGTATACTCAAATAGATGCACAAAGTCCTTTCGTTTATCGCGGTGGGATGTTATTGTTTACACTCATTATTACTTTACTAACTGCAGTGACCGTCCATCCCGGCGCGCACGTTAACCGCTGGCTGACAAACCCACTGTTCACTTGGTTAGGTAAGCGTAGTTATGGCATTTACCTCTATCAATTTCCGGTAATGATTTTTTATGAGAATCAGATCAAAAATATTGCGCACTTACCTTGGTTGCATAACTTAATTCAGCTCAGTTTAATTTTACTGATCAGCGAACTTTCTTATCGCTTGGTTGAAAAGCCTAAAAAGCAGGCCCTTGGGCGCCATTATTCACCTTCACGCTGGCGCCATTTGTGGGTTGTTCCCGCGTTAGCAATTTTAGGTATTGGCCTATTCGGTGCAATCAAAGCACCAGCACGTGCAAACACCACGCCAACACCGCTAGCACGAAAGATCACCCAAAATGCTAAAGCGAACACAGCCCGCAACGCTAAATTGATTGCTGCCGCCAAAAAGCGCAAAATACAAGCAAAGCAGTCAAGTTCGAGCAGCGCGGTTAATAACACCAAGACGCCGCCGCGAGCTGTCGGTGATTTAACGCCTGCACAAACTGAAAAAGCACAGCAATTACCACTGGTAGGAATTGGCGATTCAGTCATGCTTGATGGACTGGATAGCCTACAAAAAGTTTTTCCGCAAATGATCATTGACGCAACTGTCGGCCGGCAAGCAAATAGTAGCGAAGCCATACTTAATGGCTATGCTAGTCAAGGCGTACTGGCTAACACCGTTTTAATTGGTTTAGGTACGAATGGCGCCTTCACAGACGCTCAATTAGATACCATTATGCAAACACTGGGTAAACAGCGCACTGTTTTCTGGATCAATGTCCGTGTTCCCACTCGTAGCTGGCAAAATACAGTCAATGATTCACTACAGCGGGCAGCTAAACGGTGGCCTAACTTAACCATTATTGATTGGTATCATTACAGTAATAATCATCCCGATTGGTTCTATGACGATCAGGTCCACCCTAATGAAGTCGGTAAACAACACTACGCTGATTTTATTGCCGAACAGATTTTAAAAGAGTAAAAGGAGACCACGGCATAATTTCACTGGCACTTTCTGAAGTTCAACTGCAAGCAAAGCTAGTTAGCTGCCATTTTGTCGCCAGTGGACGGAAAAATAGATCTCGCCAGCCACGCATTATTCTAACTGGCACAACGTTTTAGTTCATAGTAGCCAAAACGTGTACCAATGATAAAAAGTGTCCCAAAATAGGCCTTCCCTCAGTAACGGGGAAAGCCTATTTTCATGCAGTTACTATTTTAATTTTGAAATCATCTATATTATTTCAACCCAGCAATTGCGCGTTGCCTTCGCTCAGCTTCTTCTTCATCAGTCATTTAATCGTTCCGCCAACTCAGATTGAGGAATATTTACTACAGTTACTGCTTTAAACTTTTCTTACTAACAACGGCTTGTCGTCTAAATCATAAACAGCAAGCCCCCGCAGCAACACCGAATCAAAAAATTAATCATCGACAACTGTAAAACGTTGTTGCTTATGCTGTGGTGCTTCCAGTTCGTCAACTAATGCACCAGCAAAATTGCCAAAAGAAACCGCTTGTTTACCCGCTTTATTTTCCATCACTTCATCGGTACCCACGTGATACTGCGTTTTTTTACCGGGTTCAAAGTTAACCTGTGGTGAGATGGCACTCCAGTCGACATTGTCTACCCACTGTAAAAACTCTAATTCATGAACCTGTTGAATTGGCGTCGCCACCCATGGTTCGTTCGCAAACATTTTCAAAACATCATCAAGCATTCTGGTTCCATCTGCCTTCTTAAGGGAACTTGAACCAACAATGAACATTAATCGAATTTGCTTGTTATTACGAAAAAGACTAATTAATTTTGTTGCCAAGTCTAAATGTTGATAGGCTTCCGGCGATGCAAAAGCATCAACGACCACATCGAATTGGTTTAAATCCGTAGCATCAAGTGCCAACGCGTCTTTCTCGATAATAGCCGCATCCGTACCAAACATTTCCTTTGCTTTGTCTGCGTTACGAACTAGCGCTGTAACCTTATGACCACGTGCTTCTGCTTCATTTAAAATAGCACTACCAACACGGCCTGTAGCACCAATGATGCCAATTTTCATCATTTATTCTCTTCTTTCATTACTCAATTAATGTCAGCTAAATCTGTCACTTAATAATAACAGTTAGGCTTGTACTAGGCCCTGTCAAGTTGACAATTGAAATAATATAAACTTTTATCTGTT
>NZ_RHOF01000072.1 GCF_003946445.1 Loigolactobacillus jiayinensis
TTCCAGTTCTGTCCAAAATTAGCTATCAACAGGATTTGACAAAGAGCCAAAAAATAAGCCCCTAAAAGCCTATCATATCAAGGCAATTAGGGGCTTATCTGTTTTTATCCGACAGTTCCTTCCATCTCGTAACCGATCAGTCGATTCAACTCAACGGCGTATTCCATCGGTAATTCCTTAGTGAATGGTTCAACGAAGCCCATGATGATCATTTCAGTTGCTTTAGCTTCCGAAATACCACGGCTCATCAAGTAATACAATTGCTCTTCAGAAATTTTTGAAACTTTGGCTTCGTGTTCCATCGAAACATTGCCATTTAAAATTTCGTTATAAGGAATTGTATCAGAACTGGATTCCTCATCCATAATAATGGTATCACATTCAATATGCGCTTTTGAGCCGTCAGAATGGCGACCAAAACGAACAGTTCCGCGGTAATCAACCGCCCCGCCATCTTTGGAAATTGATTTGGAGACAATTGAAGAAGAAGTATTCTTGGCATTATGAATCATCCGTGCGCCGGCATCTTGGTCAACATTATGTCCGGCAACGGCGATTGATAACATTGTTCCAGTAGCACCTTCACCATCCAAGTAAACACTTGGATACTTCATTGTGATCTTAGAACCTAAGTTACCATCTACCCATTCCATCGTTGAGTTTTCCATTGCCTGTGCGCGCTTTGTTTCTAGACTGTACACGTTATTTGACCAGTTTTGGATCGTTGTATAACGCATATAGGCATCTTTTTGCGCATAGACTTCAACTACAGCCGCATGCAAACTGTCAGATGAGTAATTAGGCGCGGTACAGCCTTCAACGTACTGAATGCTGGCCCCTTCATCAACGATGATCAATGTCCGTTCAAACTGCCCTGAATTTTCAGCATTCAAACGGAAATAAGATTGAATTGGCACATCCGTTTTAACGCCTTTAGGCACATAGATAAATGAGCCGCCAGACCAAACAGCTGAGTTTAACGCCGCAAATTTATTGTCTGATGGTTTAACTAATTTAGCAAACCATTTCCGGAATAACTCTGGGTATTCTTTTAAGGCAGTATCGGTATCTGTAAAGATAATCCCCAACTTGTTAAATTCATCCCGCATATTATGGTAAACAACTTCAGACTCGTATTGCGCTGAAGAACCAGCCAAATATTTACGTTCTGCTTCCGGTACCCCTAAGCGATCAAAGGTATTTTTAATATCCTCAGGAACTTCTTCCCAATCACGATATTTTTTATCGGTTGCTTTTTGGTAATACAACATATTGTCTAAATCAAGCTTTGATAAATCAGGCCCAAATTTAGGCATTGGTAATTTTTTATATAGTTCATATGATTTCAGACGGAAATCGAGCATCCATTTTGGTTCGTTCTTTTCCTTAGAAATTGCGCGTACCACATCTTCAGTCAAACCATGACCAGTTGAGAAAACTGGTGTGACATCATCATGAAAACCAAAATCATAATCTTTATCTAATCCTAATTCGTCAACGCTACTGGCAATCGTAGCGTTATTTTTCGTATTTTCAGTTTCAGGCATTGGCATAAGCTGTCCCCCCGTTCAATAAATATAATCCGATTGTTGCACAAATGTTACTCTTCATGTGAGCTCAATAAGTGCGCCATTCCCTTACCATCGTCACCAGTTAAGGCGTTATTCAACGCCTTCCACGCCAGTGTCGCACACTTGATCCGTGCAGGAAACTTAGCTACCCCTTCAAGAATCGACGCATCACCCAAGACGGTTAAATCCAAATTAGGCTTATCACCGATAATCATTTCGGAGAAAACTTGAACCATTTGTTCTGCTTCAGCCGGTGTTTTGCCGATAACGGCATCGGTCATCATACTCGCTGATGCTTGGCTGATCGTGCAACCATCACCAGAAAAAGCGACATCACTGATTTTACCATCAGCCACAGCAACTTCTAGTTGAAGTACATCGCCACAAGTAGGATTGCGCAACTCAATTTCATTAGTTGCTTGCTGTAAATGGCCGTGATGGTGCGGATGGGCTGAATGATCAAGGATAACTTGGCGGTATAAATTATCTAATTTAGATAGTGCCATTTTTGAAAAACTCCTTTGTTGCCACAATTGAATCAACTAAACGATCAGCATCGGCCTTGGTATTATAAATATAGAAGCTTGCTCGCGCTGTTGCCGGCACATTCAAATACTTCATCAATGGTTGTGCACAATGATGGCCTGCTCGAACAGCGACACCTTCCATATCTAGGCCAGTTGCTAAATCATGCGGGTGTAAGCCTTCTAAATTAAAGGCAATCACGCCTGTATGTTTAGCTGGATCATGGGGCCCGTAAACGGTTAGCCCATCAATCGCTAATAACTTAGGTAACACGTAATTAACCAATTTTTGTTCATGTTCCTGGACTGCGGCCATGCCAAATTGATTTAAATAGTCAATGGCAGCACCTAAACCAATTGCCCCAGAAATATCGGGCGTTCCGGCTTCGAACTTCCATGGTAATTCAGACCATGAACTATCGAATAAGTTAACAAAATCAATCATTTCGCCACCAAATTCAATTGGTTCCATTGCGTTTAACAAATCTTCTTTCGCGTATAAGCCACCGATCCCAGTTGGTCCCAGCATTTTATGACCCGAGAAAGCCAAGAAATCACAATCAAGATCTTGCACGTCAACCGGCATGTTAGGCAGTGATTGTGCACCGTCAGCAACCATAACCGCACCATGTTGATGCGCTAACTTAGCTAATTCTTTGATTGGGTTAACCACACCTAAAACGTTAGAAACCTGGGCAATAGCCACAATCTTTGTTTTATCAGTGATCTGCTGTTGTGCATCTGCCATATCTAAGGTGCCGTCAGCATTCATCTTGATGTACTTCAAAGTTGCCTGTTTACGCAGTGCTAACTGTTGCCATGGCACTAAATTACTATGGTGTTCCATATAGGAAATTACGATTTCATCACCAACAGTAATATTAGCTTCACCATAACTAGCAGCGATCCAATTTAGACTAGTGGTTGTCCCGCGAGTAAACAAAACTTCCTTAGTTGAACGCGCATTGATAAAGGCACGTACTTTTTCACGGGCTGCCTCAAAGTCTTCAGTTGCCCGCTCTGCTAAGGTGTGCACGCCACGATGAACATTGGCGTTATCGTTATAGTAATAGTGCGTCAAAGCCTCAACGACAGCTTTAGGTTTCTGAGTTGTCGCCGCATTATCTAAGTAAACTAATGGTTCATCATTAACTTGCTGATCTAAAATCGGGAAATCAGCACGGATGTCATTCAGATTTTTGCCCATTTTCTAACTTCCTCTCGATCGTAGCAGTTAATTGATCCCGTACACGTTTAGTAGGGATTTCAGTTAAAACATTACCTAAGAAACCTCGGATAACCAAACGCTCAGCACGCTTCTTGTCGATTCCACGACTCATTAAATAATACATTTGTTCTTCGTTAACTCGGCCAACACTGGCAGCATGGCCAGCGGTAACGTCATTTTCATCGATCAACAAAATTGGATTGGCGTCACCACGTGCATGAGTCGACAACATCAAAACACGACTTTCTTGCTGAGCATCTGAACCCCGTGCGCCTTTGACGATATGACCCACACCATTAAAAATCAATGCTGATGATTCGAGAATGACCCCGTGTTGTAAGATATGCCCAACTGTGTGCTGGCCTAAATTAGTCACGCGGGTATCGATACCTTGCAACTGTTCACCAGTTGTAACGGCGACAACTTTAACTTCAGCGTGAGCACCGTGACCAACTAAATCTGTATTAAAATCAACTACTACGTTACCATCGTTCATCATCCCGACAGCCCAGTCTAACTTTGCATCATTTGCTAGGTTACCTTGACGACTAACATAACCAGTTGTTGCTTTGCTTAATTGATCAACAGCTGAAAAACGTACATGCGCGTCATCTGCAGCTACAACTTCAACGATAACGTTAGCTAAATTAGCTTGCTCGCCGACTGTTGCGTAGTTTTCAGAATAAGTGACTTGGCTATTGGTCTCAGCAACAACTAAGACATGCTGAATGAAGTCTTGAGTCCGGGTGCTATCTTGAATATAATAGCCCTGGATTGGATCCTTAACCGTTACGCCCTTAGGTACGTAGAGGAATGCCCCACCGTTGACAAAGGCGGTGTTAAAGGCAGCTAAACGATTAGCGTCAGGCTTAATAGCAGTCGTCATGAAATACTTTTGGACCAAGTCTGGGTGTTCACGCACCGCGGTAAATAAATCCGTAAAAATGACGCCTTGAGCCGCTAAAGCTGGATCTAATCTAGTTGCAATAACCGATTCGCCAACTGTCACTAAGACGTTTTTGGCCTCAGCGTAATCTAGATCTAAACTAGACAAATCAATTGCACTTGAATCTTGGACAGCTGGTTCATGAACATCAGTTAGTGGCCAACGTTGATACTTTATTTTTTCAAATACAGGTAGCGCTAAGGCTGGATATTTAGCCAACATTGTTAGGCGCAGATCCCGCAACCAATCAGGTTCATTATGCGCTGCGGAAAAGGCCGACACTGCGGATTGAAACTCGATTTCTGCTTGTGTTTCCATAACCCGCGCCTCCTTAAATTTCGTCCGTTAATTTGACATCTAATCCAAGATCATCACGAACACCAGCATAGCCTTCAGCTTCAAGCTTTTCAGCTAATTCTGGGCCGCCACTTTCGACGATTCGACCATCCATCATAACATGGACAGTATCAGGAACAATGTAATTCAACAGGCGTTGATAATGGGTAATGATCAATGAACCAAATTCTGCTCCGCGCATCGAGTTGACCCCTTTAGAAACGACCTTTAAGGCATCAATATCTAGCCCAGAATCGATTTCATCAAGGATGGCAAACTTCGGTTGGATCATCATTAATTGTAGAATTTCATTACGCTTCTTTTCACCACCGGAAAAGCCTTCGTTCAAATAACGTTCAACCATATCATCAGTCATATCTAGAATATCTAAATTTTTATCGAGGAATTTCATGAATTCTAATACGGGAATCTGATCATCATCGGCACGGCGCGCATTGATTGCAGCCCGCATGAACTCGACATTCGTGACCCCAGCGATTTCAGCTGGATACTGCATTGCCAAGAATAAGCCAGCACGTGCCCGTTCATCTACAGGTAAGTCGAGTAAGCTCTTACCATTTAACAAAACGTCACCTTCAGTGACTTTATATGCAGGATTGCCCATAATTGCTTGTGATAAGGTCGACTTACCAGTACCATTTGGTCCCATGATGGCGTGAATTTCGCCAGTATTCATGGTTAAATTGACCCCTTTAAGGATCTCTTTTTGTAGACCTTTATCTTCATCAACGACGGCAACGTGTAGATTCTTTACTTCTAACTTTGACATGTGCTCTCCTCCGATATCAGGAATTACTGGTTAATACCCAGTGAAAGCGATTTAACTGAAAATCGTTTCCAATATTAAACAATACTCATTCTAACGTAATTGAGAATCTTTTTCAATAACCCCTGCTGACTTCCTTAAATAATTTTGCACGTTCAAAAAGCTATCATCACCGAGATGATAGCGAAATCAAAGATTTTTATGACAAAATTAAAATTAAATAAGATTATGCTATTGGTTACCTGTATCATCAGTTATCTTGATAGCGTTTTCCTAAATTAATAAAAAAAACTACGTTTACACGTAGTTTTCGCTCTGTCTATTTAACTGGTAAGACGGCGCCCTTGAAATGTTGACCAATCCACTTTTGGGTTGATTTTGATAGCAAGGCTTTCTTTAACTTCTTAACAGCAGGTTTGTTTTCATCGCCTTTGCGAACTTCCAAAATATTAGCGTATGGTGATGAACTCTTTTCTAAAGCAATGGCATCCTTCTTTGGATTCAAGCCAGCTTGAACGGCGAAGTTAGCGTTGATAAAGATGACAGCTCCTTCGTTATTCTTATACAATTCAGGCATCAATTTAGGATCATAATTGTACTTGAATTTCAGATGTTTAGGATTAGATGCAATATCGTTGAAATCAGCATCAGTTAACTTGGTTCCTGATTTAATCGTGATCAATTTAGCATCCTTTAAAATCTGTAACACCCGGCCATAATCAGGACGGTTATTTGAAACTAAAATAGTTGAACCATCTTTAACATTCTTCAAGTTCTTAGTTGTCTTCGAATAGGCACCAATTGGTTCCAAATGAACCGCGCCAATATCCGAGATCTTATAACCATTTTTTTCAATTTCTTGATCTAGATATGGTTTATGGGCAAAATAAGTGACGTCCAAATCTTTATTGACCAAGGCTTTATCAATTAATGAATAATCCTGGAAGACGGTCACTTTCAAGTTGACGCCTTCTTTTTTCAATTGTGGCTTAACGTGATTCAAAATAATTGAATGCGGCGTTTTTGTTGCCCCGACCTTTAACGTTGTTGCTGCTTCAGCAGTGGAGCTAAGTGTGCTTGCCCCTAACACAAGTACTGCAGCTGCAGTAACCAAACGAATTAAACGATGTTTCTTTAACATAAAAATCCCTCCATTTTTCGTAAAACTGTTAATAACCAAAACTTAATTAGCGACTCGTTTGTCTAGCTTATCCACAATCAGATCGCCAAGTGTTTGAAAAATAAAAACCACGATTAAAATAATAATAGTTGCGACCAAGGTCACCGTATTATTACTAGCTTGGAACCCGTCCAAGTAGGCCAAGTTCCCTAGCCCACCAGCACCGATCACACCAGCCATCGCCGTAAACCCAATTAAGGAGATCCCCGTCACCGTAATGCCAGAAACTAATGCTGGACTACTCTCAGGCAGCAAAACTTTGTAAATAATTTGCCAGCGCGTTGCCCCCATTGCTTCTGCAGCTTCGATAACCCCATGATCAATTTCATGAAAGGCTAATTCAACCATCCGCGCGTAAAATGGGGCTGCGGAAATGATCAATGATGGTAAGGCAGCCTTAGGACCAATAATCGTCCCCACCAGGTTCTTAGTTAAAGGCAGTAACAACACAATCAGAATAATAAATGGCACCGAACGAAAAACGTTAACGAACAAGGCGGTTACCCAGTGAACTAACCGTGCCCAAAAATTAGTACTGCCGGTGGTTTCAAATAGGAGTAGTCCTAATAAGATCCCTAAAATACCAACTAAAACTAATGAAAAAATCGTCATCCAAATCGTTTCCACCGTTGCCGACCACATACTTGGCCAGTTCACCTGTGAAAAATGAAAATATGAAGAAAATCCAGTTGTACTACTCACCACGAATCACCTCCGTTCCGACGCGCATTTTGTGGAGATAGTCAGTAGCACCGGCGATTTCATCGTCGTCACCTAATAATTGCAGATATAACGTCCCAATCGATCCTTCTTGGGTCTGGTGGATACTCCCATCAACAATATTCAAGTCAACATTGGGAAACTGGCGCAGCATTTCTGAAATGATTGGTAATTTTGCTTGATCACCATGGAACGTCAATTTAACGATTTTTCCCGTGGGCACTTGCGCCAATAATTCATTGATAACCACCGTTGTATCATTTAACTGCGGTGTTTCTTCTTCGGAAACGAATTGCCGCGTGATCTCCATTTTAGGATGGCGGAAAATATCGAAGACGTTGCCTTCCTCAACGACGGCCCCCTCATCCATAACTGCCATCCGATCACAGATTTTACGAATCACGTGCATTTCGTGAGTGATCACAATAATCGTAATTTTTAGCTCACGATTAATTTTCAGCAATAGCTCCAACACTTCATCAGTGGTTTTCGGATCCAAACCGCTGGTGGCTTCATCGGATAAAAGTAGCTGGGGATCATTGGCCAAAGCGCGTGCAATCGCTACTCGCTGTTGCTGACCACCAGATAGTTCGCTCGGATACGCATTTTCACGACCCTGTAAGCCAACTGTATCGATCAGCTTAGTTGCTTTAGCAATTCGTTCTGCCTTGTCCATCCCAATCAATTCCAACGGAAAAGTCACATTTTCTAAAACCGTTCGTGACCAAAGTAAGTTAAAGTACTGAAAGATCATGCCCATTTTCTGGCGGGCTTCCCGCAATGGTTTACCCTTCAATTCACTCATTACTGTTCCGTTGATGGTGACTACACCACTGGTTGGCGTCTCTAGCCCGTTAAACATTCGCACCAATGTACTTTTACCGGCACCAGAATAGCCAACGATACCATAGATCTCACCATCATTGATCGTTAGGTTAACGTCTTTTACAGCGGTAATGGTTTTTTGTTTACCTGGATATAACTTGCTGACGTCCTTAATTTCAATCACGCGTTGATCATCTCTTTCTCTATATACTTGTCTTTCAAGGCAACAAAAAAGCTTTCCATCCGGACTAAATAGCTGTCCAAGGACGAAAAGCTGAACTTTACGTGTTACCACCTTAATTTATTGCTGGATTACTCCACCAACCTTAATGAGTCAATGACTCAACGGATAACGGCCGCTTCACCGGGTCAAGCTACTTGTGTTCACTTGACGACGCTCCAGAACCATTCAACCAAGGCCACTACTGTTTTCCACTAACCAACAGCTCACTATTTAATGGTACCTTGGCGTCTTTCTTTCAACGCGTTTTATTGAATTGTTACCAATTATAAGCAGATTACAAATCAGTGTCAAGTCACAACCGTTGATTGCCTGATTTTTTAATTGAACTTTTCACTATCAGCGCTAAACATATAACTGTGATAATGGAAACGCATTGACATAATCATGCCGATCCCAATTAAATTACCAATCAGCGCCGAGCCACCTTGCGAGACAAAGGGCAACGGAATACCCGTTAAGGGCAATAGGCCAATGTTCATACCAATATTTTCAAAAGTATGGAATAAAATCATCATGATGACCCCGGTTGAAATATACGCGTAGAACTCATTTTTCGTATCAAAAGTAACCCGAATCATTTGGTAGATCAACAAGAAGTATAACAAAATCAGTAAAGTTGAGCCAATAAAGCCAAAATTTTCACCGATAACTGAGAAAATCATATCGGACTCACGGACTGGCACGTAGACCTCCACGTGATTGAAACCTTTACCAAAAATTTGCCCAGAACCAATTGCTTTCATACTACGCCACAACTGATAACTAGAGGTGCTAGTGTCGTTGGATGGATTCAACCATGTGTCGATTCGGGCAAATTGATAAGACTTAAAGCCCAATTTTGTTAAAATATTACGACCCCAAGTTGTTGTTACAAAAGTTAAGGCAGTCCCGCCAATGACGGTAACCGCTGAGATCAATGGCACCAAAATTTTCCAGGTCACACCAGAAACTAAAATCACACCACCAAGAATCGCTAGGAAAACCAAGGTCGTTCCTAAATCATTTTGAAAGTGTAAAGATAGTAAAATTGGCAACGTCCATAAAATTAATTTGCCTAATAAAAGCATATCCGATTGAACAGTATGATTGGGATATTTATCATTATGGCCCCGTACTGCCCGCGCCGCCATTAAAATAAACGCAGGCTTCATCACTTCTGAAGGCTGAAAGGTTAATGGTCCCAGTGCAAACCAACTTTTGGCCCCAGTTTGAACGTAGTAGGCACGGCTATAAAAAATTAAAATGGCAATCATCAAGAAAATCCCAAAACCATAAGCGTAAGGCGCAATTTTCCAGAGTTGCTCAGAATCAAATTGCATCATAATAGCCACGATGCCAATACCAATCACGTACCAAATTAATTGGGTAACCACCATTTTAACCACGTTAACGCTTTTAGTATCATTACTAGCCGCAACATAGATCGATGCTAAGCCAATTAAGGCTAACATCATAATGGGAAATATAATACCGTAATCAATTCGTGAGTTCTCGCGTTCGTCACGAGCTGCTTGTCGATTCATTAACTCACCTTTCCTTCACGTTTACTGATCTGCACACAACTATTTATGCAAATGATATTGCATGATCAGCGTATTCAAACCATCATCGTAAGTTTTGGCCCGATAAATTTCGCCATTAGTCAATTCAATTACAAATTGAGTTGCTTCCGGTTTAATAGTGCCAATTCGCTTTTTACCATCATAAACCACACTGATTGTTTCATCTGCTTGGGTCTCTTCTTCGATATTAAGCTCAATTTTGTTGGGCTGTTTCGCCATAATATTTTTCACTCGCTTTCGCTATTTCTGTTACATTTTTATTTCTGCATAAGCTAAAATGCTGTGGAACTGGATCAATGCCACCTTTAATAAACGGTTGACAACGCAAAATACGGCTAGTGCCCATTAATAAGCCACGTATCACGCCAAAACGCTGAACTGCCGTTTGCGTATAGTGGGAGCACGTGGGGTAATAACGGCAATGACTTGGTGTTCGCGCCGAAAAACGCTGGTACCACCTAATTAATCTAAGTACCAAGGCTTGCATTAGCTGGACCTCACTTTCACTTATCCTGTGACAACAAATTACGGCAAAAAGAAGCTAAGCTGCTGCTCAGCCTCTTTTACATTAGCGCACAAAATCAAGTAAGTGGCCCCAAGTACTGGGCAAGAAGACTCGAAACGGATTACTGCCACCAATAGCGTAGCCAATCATTGCACCAATCACAATAGCAATTGTCATGGCGACTGCCACTAACAAGATGCGAATCAAAACGGGTCTAACAAAAAAATCAAAGCGCTTGGAATCATTGTGCATGATATCACCTCAGTTTAACGTTTTTTGTTGATGTTCCCCAGTAAGACCCCAGTCCCCAAAGCAACGGCATCTAATGGCCGTTCAGCTACGATCACCGGTACCTTCAGATTGTCAGTAAATAACTGGGCAATCCCATGTAATAAGGCACCGCCGCCCGTTAACATAATACCATGATCAATAATATCGGCAGATAATTCTGGTGGCGTTTGGTTTAAAACATCCTTAGCCGCTTGAACGATCACCATCATCGTATCATGTAAAGCCGATTCAATTTCTTTAGACGTGATCGTGACTGTTCGTGGTAAGCCAGTCACCATATCACGCCCACGAACGTCTAATGTTTTACCAGCATCTTGGCCGTAAACTTCGCCAATTTCAATTTTAATCTTTTCAGCTGTATGTTCACCGATCAAAAGACTATGTTCCCGCTTAACAAAAGCTGCAATCTCAGCATCCATTTTATCGCCAGCCAAGCGTAATGATTGGCTCGTTACGATATCACCCATGGATAAAACTGCAATATCGCTAGTCCCACCACCAATATCGATCACCATATTGCCTTGTGGTTGGAAAATATCCATCCCAGCACCAATAGCTGCAACTTTTGGTTCCTCTTCCAAATAAACATTCCGGCCACCAGATTTTTCAGCGGCTTCAATGATGGCTTTTTGTTCGATCGACGTAATATTGGTTGGGCAGCAAATCAAAATATTTGGTTTCGAAAGTACCCCTTTTACGTTCAATTTATCAATAAAGTAGGACAACATTGCCTCGGTAATATCAAAATCAGCAATGACACCGTCTTTTAACGGCCGAATTGCCCGAATGTTACCTGGCGTCCGCCCAACCATTTTGTATGCTTCTGTGCCCACGGCAAGTACCTTACCGCTCTTCGTGTCAATTGCAACAACTGAGGGCTCATTAAGTACAATGCCTTTGCCCTCAACGTGAATTAAAACGTTAGCGGTGCCTAGGTCGATGCCGATATCTTTCGCCATATTTATATTTCTCCTCTCACATGAACCGAGTAGCTAAATCTACTCAGGTTGCGGGCTAATTTGCTAGCCCAATCAATAATGAATTATAGCATAACTTCACAAGGACGAAAACCTTGCTAAGCGCTCTCGTGACAGTTTAAAAGTAAAGATTTTATGAAAAAAGCTATCCGACCGCTGAAACGGTGAATAGCCTCTAGAATTATTGCTTACTCATTGTGGTCGCTATTTGTTGTGCTTTATCTTGAGCTTGTTGGTAAGCTAATTCCTTAGCAAACGTACTAGCATTCAAGATCTCCTGATTTTCCGGCTCGGTTACGCGAATAATTTGTGCGCCTAACGCACGCAATTTTTGTTGAAAATGATAATAACCGCGATCTAAATATTTCAAGTTAGTCACACGTGTATAACCTTTAGCCACTAAACCAGCAATTGCAAGTGCAGCAGCTGCCCGCAAATCGGAGGCCGCCACTTCCGCCCCAGTAAACTTTGTGGGCCCGTAAAGTAAAACAGAACGACCTTCAATTTTAAAATCAGCATTCATTCGCCGTAATTCATCCAAATGCATGAACCGATTTTCAAATACCGTTTCCGTCATTAAGCTGGTGCCATTAGCTGCTAATTGCAGAACCGTCATTTGCGCTTGCATATCTGTTGGAAAACCTGGATGTGGTAGTGTTTTAACGCTAGTTGGTCGCAAATACTGGTTGCCAATGATCCGCACACCAGCATCGCTTTCGACAACAGTAACACCCATTTCTTCAAGTTTAGCAATCAAAGGCTTATTGTGCTCTTTAATTGCATCCTTGATCAACACGTTACCGCCAGTGGCTGCCGCCGCAACCATAAATGTACCCGCCTCAATCCGATCTTGAATGATGCTGTGGCTACAACCATGTAACGCTTTGACACCTTCAATTCTCAATGTATCAGTACCAGCACCGATAACTTTAGCACCCATTTTATTGAGGACATTAGCTAGATCGACGATTTCGGGTTCACGGGCAACGTTTTCCATCACGGTTGTACCTTCAGCTAAGGTTGCCGCCATCATAATATTCTGGGTTGCACCAACACTTGGAAAATCTAAGTAAATATGACTGCCAACTAATTTATCAGCTCGTGCTTCGATGTAACCTGCGTGTTGCTCGATTGTTGCACCCAAGGCCTCGAAACCTTTTAAATGCAAATCAATTGGCCGAGTACCAATTGCACAGCCACCAGGCATTGCTACTCGAGCGTGACCTAAACGAGCCAAAAGTGGGCCTAAAACCACGATTGATGCGCGCATCTTCGAAACGTATTCTAGCGGCGCTTCAAAGGATAAATCGCCAGTAGCATCTAACACGATTGTCTTATGTAGCTGATCAAATTCAAGATTCAACTGCAGCACATTCAAAACTTCGTTCATCGTAAAGACATCAGATAAAATTGGCACATTATCTAATGCCATCCGACCACTTGAGGCTAAAATACTAGCCGCCAAAATTGGCAATACTGCATTTTTGGCGCCTTCGATTTCAACCGTGCCGTTCAATGTTTGACCACCGTGTACGATCAATTTTTCCATGGAATTTTCCCTCCGTCAAGCTAGCTAGGATTAACGTAACAAAAAGATCAAGTTACGTGTGTTGTCGATAAAGCTCAAGAAAAAGCTAGTGCATAAGTAGCCTAAAACAGCTGCCAAAATCACAAATAGTGTCTGGGCCTGTGGTACATGGCCTGCACGTAGCAAATGATCAAAGCGAACTGCCTGCAAGGCCCAAAAAGCAACACCAGTAAAAATAAAATAAGATGCTAATGTGACCACGGCTTGAATCCCGATGTTCTGCACGATCATATCCCCTTAACAAAACTGTATCTAAAAATTAATTTAATGTAACCGTATTTAAAAAAGCTTGTTGTTAGGTTTAGCCTCACTAATAGCTAAGCCTAATGCCTTGAGCACACTTTAAGTTCAATTTACTTTGTCGCCTAATGACTGCTACCATTGGCGTAAAAAGTATGTAAAAGCTGAAATAACTTTCCAAACACGCTCTAGATTAGGCCGTTAAAAATGGATGCAACACAAAAGCAGTATTGCATCCCGACTGTTTTTCCTAGTCACCATTTTAACATAGACCTTAGCAAATGTCAGGATTTTCCTGATAAGCCTGTTGTTATAGGCATCAACTTATTTTTATGATTCAAAATTACTTTAAAATACAAAGCACTAATGACCATAATAACGGCTGAATTTGACCAAAGCGCACTGTTTACCCCCGTTTAGCCTGCCGTTATATCTATTTATACTAAAAAAATAAGCTAGCAGTCAATAAATTGACTATGTTATAGTCCCTTTATGGTTGACAGATGAAATAATATAATTCATTTATCGATC
>NZ_RHOF01000073.1 GCF_003946445.1 Loigolactobacillus jiayinensis
CGTTAGCGGCTGGATATAAAACGCGTGATTTATAGTGACCGTTATGACTGAGATGGTCAAAGCCACACTGGGGACACCGTTCACAGGCCACTTTCACATTGGCTCGATAGACCTTGGCGCGGCGTGATTTGATTACTTGATAGTCATAATCGAAAAAAACAACGTTTTTGTCTTTAATACTGAGTGAAAATTTTATATAATGGTCAATAGAGTTCATTGGTCTTCATATCCTTTCAAATGACGCTGTAGTG
>NZ_RHOF01000074.1 GCF_003946445.1 Loigolactobacillus jiayinensis
TGCTAATAGATTACCACTTTGAGCAATCTATCAACAGGATAAAGTATAGAGCCGTAACTAAGACTTTTTTGTTTGCTATTTAGTGGTTTGGGGTGCACGAACACGACCCAAGAAGAACTGAACAATGATCAAGACAACGTTGATCCAGTTGTTGATCGTCAACCAACCAGTTTGGTTGATTTTACTTGAGGATGTCGCCAAGGCCCAGTTGAGGAAACCATTGTCGCCGTATGCCCAAACGACTAATAAACCAGCAATAAGTGCGAATACATTCAGCAACATAAACGCCCATAAATTACCACGTTCACCGTTGGCTAAATATTTGAGTGAAAAACCGACGTTCCAGATCAACCAGATGGCCAATACTAAAACGGCGCCCCAATAAATAATAACAGGTACCATCATCATAACCTCCCTTAAAGGTTGTCTGCATGGTGCAGACCAATTAATTATATTTTAGCAGATTCTCGTTGAAAAATCAGTAAATTGTTCATATTCTCACAGAGTACTTTTTTAAGTCCGTTTAGAGCCAATTGACTGCCATTGAATGACTAAAAATAAGTTAACATTAGCAGCGCAACCTATAGCACTCAAAATAGTTTAGTGCTACGCCACAAAATTGGCCTTAAGACAATTGATTTTATTTTCCGCTTAGGTTAGTCTTAATGGGTATGCAGAAAATGAAATGTGGAGCTTAAAATGGAAATCGAAAAAAATAATCGAATCAATTCGTTGTTTGAATTTTATGCGCCGTTATTGACGAAAAAACAATATCATTATCTGCAGCTTTATTATGCTGATGATTATTCACTGGGTGAAATTGCTGAGGAGTTCAATGTCAGTCGGCAGGCGGTTTATGATAATATTAAGCGAACGGAAAAGATTCTGGAAGACTATGAGCAGAAATTACAGCTGTATCATAATTTTCAGGTGTGCAATGATATTGCTGATCGCTTGCAGGCTTATGCACAGCAACATTACGCGGCGGATCAGCAACTGTTACAGTTAATTAGTGAATTAGAGCAAGATGAGGCAGATTAATTAAATCTAGAGGGTGAAATAATGGCATTTGAAGGGTTAACTGAGCGTTTACAAAACGCGATGAGCAAATTACGCCGTAAAGGTAAAATTACGGAGGCCGACGTTCGTGACGCAGTGCGCGAAATTCGGTTGGCATTATTAGAAGCCGATGTTAACTTTGGCGTAGTCAAAGATTTCGTCAAAACGGTGCGTGAACGGGCAATTGGCTCTGAGGTATTGGACAGCTTAACGCCAGCACAACAGATCGTTAAAATTGTTGATGAAGAATTAACTAAAGTTATGGGCGATGAAGCAGTCCCACTGAATAAGGCACCACATATTCCAACCATTATTATGATGGTTGGGCTGCAAGGGGCTGGTAAAACAACCACAGCGGGTAAGCTGGCTTATTCTTTAAAGGAAAATGAGCACGGGCGGCCGCTATTTATCGCTGCCGATGTTTATCGTCCAGCCGCAATTGAACAATTGCAGGTGGTGGCACAACAAGTTGGGGCACCAGTCTTCCAGCTAGGTACCGATGTAGATCCGCGCGAAATCGTCCGCCAAGGTTTGGCACAAGCGGCAGAGAATAAAAATGATTACGTCATCATTGATACCGCCGGTCGGCTGCAGATCGACGAAAAGTTAATGCAAGAATTAGCGGATATCAAAGCGTTAGCCCACCCGAATGAAATTTTGCTGACCGTCGATGCAATGACTGGGCAAAATGCCGTTAACGTTGCTGAAAGTTTTAATCAGCAATTGGACATCACTGGGGTCGTTTTAACTAAATTAGACGGCGATACTCGTGGTGGGGCTGCGTTATCTATTCGTGCGGTCACGGGCAAGCCTATTAAGTTCACTGGTCAAGGTGAAAAGTTGACCGACCTAGATGTCTTCCATCCAGATCGGATGGCCGATCGTATCTTGGGCATGGGTGACATGCTGACCTTGATTGAAAAAGCACAAACTGATTATGATGAGAAAAAAGCAGCTGATTTAGCTGAAAAAATGCAGGAGAACACCTTTGATTTTAATGACTTTATCGATCAATTGGATCAAGTCCAAAAAATGGGTGGCATTAAAGATATTATGAAAATGATGCCGGGGATGAACAATGTTCCTGGTTTAGATCAGATTCAAATGGGACCAACTGAAATGGGTCACATGAAGGCAGTTGTTTATTCAATGACACCTCGTGAACGGACTGATCCTGATTTACTGAATCCAAGTCGGCGGCGGCGGATCGCGGCTGGCGCTGGGCGGCCGATTCAAGAAGTCAACCGCATGATCAAGCAATTCAAAGAATCACGCAAAATGATGAGTAAAATGTCTAATGGTAATTTTGCTGGGATGGATCAGATGTTTGGTCAGGGGATGTCTGGTCGTCTAGGTAAAATGGCTATGGGTTCAATGGTACGTAAACAAAAGAAACAGAAGCAAAAACGGCTAAAGCAAGCGCGGAAACGACGTAAGTAAATTAATGATCGTGTTCCGGAATAGACAGCTGAAATACGCCTTAATATTAGGCAAAATAAAAGCGAGGTTATACCATGATATTATGGTGTAACCTCGCTTCTGTTTTATTTATCAGTGTCATCAATTGCATCGCGCTGAATGGCTTCTCGTTTGTCTTGTGTCTTATCTTCGGCAAGGTGTTTGGCGTCTTCTTTGGCTTTAGCTAGATCTTGTTCTTGTTGGCCCTGACTAGTCAATTCATCATTGTCGACAATTTTACCAGTTGCTTCCTTGATCTTACCTTTTAACTTGTCAATCTTACTATTCATGGCGCACACCTCCTTTACTGGATAATTAAATTATCGCAATAATCTGGGATTGGTGCGAGTAATATGCGTAAAAGCGGGCCGGAAATGTGACAAGGACAGAACAATATTATAAGCTAGCATTAAATGACGAAAATGAGGTAAGCTAATGACTCTGGCAATTGCTTGCGAAGGTTTCCTGACCTTACAAGGGTTACCGTTACCAAATGTGGTACAAACGGTGCATGTTAGCGGTGATTACATCTATGCTTGTCAATACACTGATCGGTGGCGTGATGCGCGTCAAGTCATCACCAAATGTCGCATTGAAGGGCCTGTTGCTACGGCAGAAAGTTCAATGACGTTGCACTTTTTTGGTCATGGACAAACACTGCAGTGGTTTCAACATCGTGAGCAGGACTATTTTTGGGTCGTGTGTCAGGCGAGCAAGCGCTGGTGGCAGTCACGGCAGATCAATTGGGGTGTCCAAATTGGCCGCTTGCAATATCAGGCTAATCAGCGCGTGTGCGGCACTACCCGGTTACCGCGCCTAACGCAATTAAATGCCGCTAACCAAACAGGCCACGCACTAGGGCAAATTTTGCGTTGTGAGGCGGCTTTAGCTAGTGATGGGCAGTTGTTGCTATGGACTAAAAATCAAGCTGGAAGCGCGCAATTTGCCCAGTATAACGCGGCTAAATTAAACATGTTATTAGATCAGCAAAGGGTAGTAGCTTGCTCTGACCCCGCAGTAGTGGCGGCTTGCACAGGCTCTTATGCCAAAAGCGCAGGTAATTGGGTACCCTATAATTCCTATCAGGGTTTAGCGCTGGCTGCTGATCAAACATTGTATGTCAGTAGTGGTGGCATTGGGCAAATCCCCTATATTAGTGCTGGCAACTGGCATCAAGGCTGGCTGCCAGCATTTGAACTACACCACCCTGATTTAACGGCACGCTTTGCCGATCAAGAGATTGAAGGGTTACAGGTGTGCGCAGATCAACTCTATGTGACTGTAACCTTTCACGCCAATCAATTAAGCGGTAAAGCTATTGAACACGTTATCTACCGCGTATCACGGCACGCGTTCACGAGTTCTATGATAAACTTAACTTAAAAATAAAGTGAGGGCACACAATGGATGAAAAAGCGTTAGATTATCCGCAACAGGTATTAGCGGCTGCTACTGATGGGGCTGATTATAGTTGGGTTGGCACCTACAGTGGCAATCCCCACTTACCGTTACAAATTCAGCATGTTGCTAACTGTGGCTTTAAATTCGAATTAACACCAAGCGCATTTGCAGCGGGAAAACGTTGTTATATTCATCAACATTGTGGTTGGCAAGGCTGAAAAGCCGCCAAGTGTTGTACTATTTTTAGTTGATTTATACAAAATCAGGCTTTAAAAAGCGTGATCTAGTATGCAAACGCCGTTATACCAGTATTTAGCCGTGTAAAGAAAAAACACTTTACAACGGTCCAAATAACTGGTATATTTATTAGCGTTGAATAAGTTAAGGAGGTGCAGTAATGGCAGTTAAAATTCGTTTAAAGCGTATGGGTTCTAAAAAGCGTCCATTCTATCGTATCGTTGTGGCAGACTCACGTTCACCTCGTGATGGTCGTTTCATCGAAACCGTCGGCACATATAACCCATTAGTTAATCCCGCCGAAGTTAAATTAGAAGAAGAAACAATCCTTGATTGGTTACAAAAAGGTGCGCAGCCTTCTGATACAGTACGTAACATTTTATCCAATCATGGCATCATGCAAAAATTGCACGAAGCAAAGTTTGCTAAAAAGTAGGGATTAAATGATGACTGATGTGAAAGAACTAATTATTACGATTGTTCAACCACTCGTCACCTATCCTGATGATATTCAGGTCACGACACACGAAACGGAACGGTTTCATGAGTATGATTTGAAGGTCAACCATGAAGATATTGGTCGCATCATTGGTAAACAAGGTCGGGTGGCACAGGCGATTCGAACAATCGTTTATAGTGTGAAAGTACCGGGTAACAAGCGGGTGCGGCTTAACATTATTGAATAAAATAGCTAAACGCCTCAATAAGACAGTAATGTTTTATGAGGTGTTTTTCTTTTGAAGAGTGCTTATTATAGACGATTAGGCTTCGAGCATCAGCCTAGTTTGACAAAAAGAGTTATGTAACGACTCGTTTGGCAAATGTAGCTGCGTGGAAAAGATTGTCTATATAAGCACGTTTTCACCCAATTAAAGTCAATTAAATGACGCGGCAAGTAGAAAGGATCTAGTATGAGCGAAAACTATTATACAGTCGGCAAAATCGTTAACACCCACGGTATTCGGGGTGAAGTGCGCGTGATGGCGACTACTGATTTTCCTACAGAACGCTTCCAACCCGGCAATAAGTTATACGTTAAGCCTAAGGGTCAAACCAAGGCACTGACAGTGAAAACGCATCGTTTGCATAAAAACTTCAATTTGCTCTCATTTGTTGAATTACCGGATCTCACAGCGGTTGAACAGTTAAAGGGACAAACGCTATACGTCGCTGAAGCTGATCAGCAGGAACTTGGAACTGACGATGGCTTTTACTATCGCGATATTATTGGCCTGAAGATTGTTGAGCAGACGTCTGGGGCTGATTTAGGCACGGTTAAAGAGATCCTTAGTCCTGGCGCTAATGATGTTTGGGTGGTCGCACGCACTGGCAAAAAGGATTGGTATCTCCCTTACATCAAACCAGTTGTTTTAGACGTTAATTTAGCAGCTAAACAGGCTATTATTGATTTGCCAGAAGGGTTGATCGACGATGCGGATTGATGTGCTAAGCTTATTTCCTAGTATGTTCACTGGTGTTTTTGAGCAATCGATTATCGGTAAAGCGCAGGAACGTCATTTGTTGGATATTGAAGTGACCGACTTCCGGGCTTATTCTGACGATGTGAAACACCATACCGTTGATGACTACCCGTATGGCGGTGGTGAAGGGATGTTACTGAAACCACAGCCAATTTTTGCGGCAATGGCTGATTTAGAGCAGAAGCAACCAGGACCTAAGCGTGTCATTCTACTGGATCCAGCCGGCAAAAAGTTTGACCAAAGTGTCGCTGAAGATTTATCAGCCAGCGACCATTTAGTCTTTATTTGTGGTCATTATGAAGGTTATGACGAACGTATTCGCAACTTGGTTACCGACGAGATTTCATTAGGGGATTATGTGTTAACTGGCGGCGAATTAGGGGCGATGGTGGTGATCGATACAACGGTTCGCTTGCTGCCTGGTGTTCTAGGTAACGAAAGTTCCGCCGAGCATGATTCGTTTTCTGATGGACTACTGGAGCACCCACAATACACGCGGCCGGCTGATTTTAATGGGCTACAGGTGCCACCAGTGCTTACTAACGGGAATCATCAGTTGATTGCCCAATGGCAGGAGAAGGAATCATTACGGCGAACTTATTTACGCCGACCTGATTTGTTGAAAAAAGTTACTTTAACTACAGAACAACAAAAACTATTAGCCCAAGTTAAACACGAGGAAAACTAATAAATAAACGTATGAAATTATGACCGCCAGTTAGCTGTCCGGAGGTGGCATCATGAAGCGACGAATCGCTTATTTTAGTGTGTTATTGGCGCTATTGTTGTTTGGTGTATTTTACACTAATCGGCAAGACCATGTCGCCGCTAATTCACAATATCAGCGGCCAACCTTACTGATTGCTGGGTTAGGTGCCGGTAAACGAACCTATAATCGGTTAATTGATCATGCTGAACAACGCGATGACGGCCATTATGTACTCACTGCTGTGATTAAACCTGATACAATTCAATATTTTGGTGATTGGCAGCCCAGTGAGCAGCACCCGTTGATCAAAGTTGTTTTTGCCAATAAATGGGCGTCGTGGCAGCAAAATGCAATCTGGCTGAATCGATTGTTGACACAATTAAAGCAACGCTACCACATTCGGAGTTTCAATGCGATTGCCCATTCACGTGGAAATCTTGATTTGTTGATTGCGTACAGTCGCAAGCATCCATTGATCCTAAAGCGGGCCGTTTTAATTTCAGTACCAGCTGATGGCGCGTTAGGACGCGGGGACACGCTGCAGAATCGCCTTATGGCAAATGGCCGGCCAGAATTTCGACACAGTGCCTACCGTGACTTGGTTCAGGCTAGAAAAAGATTTCCACCCGGCGTACATGTGCTTAGTATTATGGGTAATGTGGGTAATGGTTCAGATTCGCGTGTAACCAATGTTTCCAGCAAATCGCTAGTACCAGCATTGGGTGGCCGTTTTTCAACGTACCGACAAGTCTTGGTGCATGGTCCATTAGCCAGTCATCATCTAATTGTGCGGCGTAATCCGCGTGTACGGCGACTGGCGGTTAACTTTTTATGGCCTGATGCCAAAATGAACCAACTGCGTTAAGGATTTAGCCTTTACAGGGCGAAATATATGTGCTAAAATTTATTTTTGTGATGATAAATCACTGATCACGATATTCCGCTGCTGCGCTTGCGGCAAGAATGTCTGTAGAAAAGGAGAAATATTTATGAATCCATTAATTGCCGAAATCACTAAAGAACAATTGCGTTCTGATATCCCAACGTTCCGTCCTGGTGATACTGTTCGCGTTCATGCCCGGATTGTTGAAGGCACTCGTGAACGTATCCAGTTATTCGAAGGCGTTGTTATCAAGCGTCGCGGCGAAGGCATCAGCGAAACTTACACTGTTCGTAAAGTTAGTAACGGTGTCGGTGTTGAACGTACTTTCCCAATCCATACACCACGGGTTGCTAAAATCGAAGTTATTCGCTTCGGTAAAGTTCGTCGTGCTAAATTATACTACTTACGTGCATTGCATGGTAAAGCTGCTCGGATCAAAGAAATCCGTCGCTAGACTGTATGAGAAAAGTCGTCCAGAAATGGGCGGCTTTTTAGTTTATACTGAACTTGTATCTAGTTTGATAAAAATTGGTTTCTGATACAGGAAGGTGTGGCGTGTATGAAAATTGCAGTCCGATATTATTCGCGTGGCGGTAACGCAAAAAAAGTAGCTGTGGCTATCGCTAAGGCCGTTGGTGTTGAGGCGCAAGACTGCTCTGTGGCTATTGGCGAGCCAGTTGATTTACTGTTCTTAGGCGGTTCTGTTTATTGGGCGGGTATCGATAAACATTTAAAGCAATTCATCGCCCAACTTGATCCTGAAAAAATAGGGCAGGTCGCAACTTTTGGGACCTCAGCGTTAAAGAAAGATTTGGACAAGGAAGTTGATAAGCTTGTTCGCGCTAAAAATATACCAGTCGCAGATCGCAATTTTCGCTGCTGGGGTGAATTTGCTGCAATACATAAAGGCCAGCCTAATGCCCAGGAACTGCAGCAGGCGGCTGCCTTTGCCCAAGCCGTGGTGGATGAACCAAAATAGATCGGCATGGTTGTATTCAGCTATGCAGACTGTAAGATAGAAAAATACTGTAAACCAAAATTCAAATATGCCCGCTATACAAAGACGTCTGAAGGGCAATACAAAAGTAAATATTTCTGTGCTGTTAAGGCATGTTCTCGGTATTCACACGGGGACATACCTTTTATTTTGGCGCTTTGTTAAATTCTGTTGCTAGATTACTACTTTGGTCAATCTAGCAACAGGAAAAAGTATAGCGCCAATACTACCAGATATCGCGTATCAGTCGGATCGACTTAGCAGGGCCGAATCATGGCTAAAAATTTTTGTATTTATTTAAAAGTTTACTGTGAGTGCCGACGTCTAAAATTTGAATCTGCTCAGCGACGATGCGATAGTAGACTACGACCGTATCAGCATTGAGATGAAAATCACGGATACCGTGCTGCCTGATAAAGGTACCAGCTAGTATTTTTGGCTGTTCACATGTTGTCAATATAGCTAGTTTTTCTTGTGCTGTATATTTAGATCTCGGCGTATAAAGATCCCTCCATGATCGACAAATGAATTATATTATTTCATCTGTCAACCATAAAGGGGCTATAACTTTTTTGATCAAAACCCCTTGCTGAAATTTTTTTAATGTCACTGCACAGAATAAATAGTCGCAATTATGATGATTGGCTATGACGAATGAAATGTTGTTATGCAAATGACATAGCTTACAAAATATATTCAAGCAAAAAAGGAGCGATAATTAGATCTGAAATTGAAGCATATCTTTATGAGCTATAGTTTTCCTTTTAGTAAAATAAGCTATAAGTTTAATAAAATTTACACAATATAGAACAGCTGTGATTGATCCTTCCGTAAATTACAAATACATGTATAATTAAACTGTGTATAAATAAGTCTACAGGAAAGGATGTTTGCTAGTAACTTAAAGTTAAATATTGAGCAAACAAGGTCAGAGTTGGATGAAGAAATTATTTCGGGGACGTTTTTGGATCATCTTGGGGGTTTTACTTGTTTTAGGTGTGATTGTCGCGGTGGGCTTAGTGAAAGCGAATAGCCAGCGGGCGGCGCAAAAACAGCAATACCAGACCTATCGGGTCAAGCGTGATAGTGCGCTGCTACTGAAGGGCAAAGTAGCAGCGAAGGATACGGTTGCGGTTGAAACTGGTGTTAGCAGTACAGGAACATTAACGGCGATCAACGTTAAAAATGGAGAACACGTTGATCCTGGCACTGTATTGATGACGTTTCATGATGATCAAGTACAAGGCCAGATTGATGAGGCTAATCAATCTGTAGCGAAAACCGAGCTGGCGATTCAAAATGATCAGCAGGCTATTACAGCGTTGAAAAAACAGTCAAATCAGCCGACAACAGAAGTAACTGGTAGTGACATTGATAGTGCGGTTGCTGCCTCAGGTGCAGCTGCTGATCAGCTGCAACAAGCACGGAATACATTGGCGGCGGACCAATTGGCATTACAACAGACTAATGATAGTTTGACGCGTTTACAAGCAAAATTAGACCCACAAGTGACGGCCAAAATTGCTGGTACGATTGCATTGGATACCACAAATAATAGTAATACTGGCATTCCGGATATGCAGATCATTAGCGATGGTCAGATCATTGATGGTCAAGTGACTGAATACGATTATGCCAAGCTCAAACATGAATTGGCAGTTACGGTTATGCCTGTTAGCAATACCGATCATTATCATGGTAAAATTGTGACCATTGATCAAACACCGCAAGCGGCTGCACCAACAACGGGCACAGCGCAAACTGGTGGCAGTGAAGCTGCAACCTATCAATTTACTGTAAAAATCGATCATAAATTGACTAATGGATTTAATGTGCAAATTCGCGTTCCGCAGAATACGATTCGTTTACCTGCGGCTAGCTTAGTTAAAAAAGCTGGTACGCGTTATGTTTATGCGATTAAAAAGCATAAAGCTTATCGGCAAAAGGTGGTGGTTAAAAAAGTTGATGGCTATTGGCATTTAATGTCAGGACTACAACCTAAAACAACGATCATTACCAATCCTGATCATCACTTAAAGAATGGGCAAGAGGTGACGGTCAATGCTGATTGAGTTAAAATCTGTCAATAAGTACTATCAAAATGGGGCGCAAAACTTTCATGTTTTACGTGATATTAATTTAGCCATCGATCGCGGTGAATTTTTATCGATTATGGGACCGTCAGGCGCGGGTAAAACTTCATTGATCAATTTAATTGGTTTTATTGATCGTCAATATAAAGGTGAGTATCTATTTAATGGTGACTCCTACCAAAAAGCAAGCGATAATACGTTAGCACGTATTCGTAATCGGAGTGTCGGTTTTGTCTTTCAAAATTTTAAGTTGATCGGTAACAACACGATTTTAGAGAACGTTGAGCTGCCGTTACTTTATGGTGGCATGACCAAACGCGCCGCTAAACCGGTTGTTGAACAGGCATTGATCCGCGTCGGTTTATCTAATAGTAGTCAAAAAATTCCTAGTGAACTTTCTGGTGGGCAACAACAGCGGGTTGCTATTGCGCGGGCATTAGTGCATCAACCTAAATTTATCATCGCTGACGAACCAACTGGCGCGCTAGATACCAAGACTTCTGCGGAAATCATGCAGATCTTTCGTGATCTTAATCGTAACGAAGGGGCCACGATCGTTTTAGTGACTCATGATCCACAAGTTTCGTTGTATGGTGATCGGTTGATCAAGATTCTTGATGGTGCAATCACGGCGGATGAGGAGGTGACGCAGCATGCGCTTCTCTGAAATTTGGACCACCGCACTGCGTTCAATCCTAAAGAATAAGCGGCGCAGCATTTTGACCATGCTAGGGATCATTATCGGGATTGCGGCAGTTGTTACGATTTTAGCAATCGGCGATGGCTTCTCCAATTGGGTGACTAAAAGCATCACTAGCAATAAATCTGGTAAAGTTGAAACCCAGATTG
This sequence comes from Loigolactobacillus jiayinensis, assembly GCF_003946445.1. Classification (GTDB taxonomy): domain Bacteria; phylum Bacillota; class Bacilli; order Lactobacillales; family Lactobacillaceae; genus Loigolactobacillus; species Loigolactobacillus jiayinensis. The sequence goes on from NZ_RHOF01000074.1 coordinate 11,168, forward strand.
TTTATATGCCCAACGATACTGCCAATACTAGCGCACAACCCTTTAATGAGCGTGATCTGACTTTAGTGCGTCAAGTCAAAGGTATCGCCAGAGTGAAGCAAAGTAGTTCGGATTCGGATTACGCGCAGCTCACGTTACCGGTAAAGAATAAGACCAAAAGTGTACTGGTACATTACACCAAAGGTAAAAGTAGTAAAGTGATCGCCGGTCGTCGTTTGACTGCGATGGACAATGAAATTGGTAATCAAGTTGCAGTGATCGATGCTAGTTTGGCCAAAAGTCTATTTGGTGGCACAACTAACGCTTTACATCATGGGATTACCATTGACGACCAATTATATGAAATTGTTGGTGTCCGCAGTTCGGTGGCCAGCAGCGTTAATTTTACTGATGCCATGAGTGGTCAGATTCCAACAAACATTACGATTCCAAGAAAAGTGCATCAGTACTATACTCGTAGCGAGCGCACTGGTGATTTATTGACATTGTCGCTAACTAAAGGGGCGAAAGCGAGTCATGTGAATAAACAGGTGCTGCATATATTAAAAACACAAGGCAGTATGCGCAGTCAAGGAGAGTATCAAAGTAACGACCCAACAGCGCAAGCAGATACGTTCGGTAAAGTCCTGAATGCGATCACCTACTTTGTTTCGGCCGTTGCAGGGATCTCGCTATTTATCGCCGGTATCGGTGTGATGAATATGATGTACATTTCAGTCGCTGAACGAACAACAGAAATTGGGATTCGTCGTGCAATGGGCGCGCGACAACAAGATATTCGACTACAGTTTTTGTTAGAAAGTGCAACTTTAACAATTTTAGGTGGCTTTATCGGCTATGGGCTTGGTGTATTACTGGCATTGGGTGTCAGCGCATTACCAGTGATGCCGTTTAAAGCTAGCTTTAGTTTTGGTGGTTTTGCATTGGCTTTCGGGGTTTCCACCGCCGTTGGCTTAGTTTTTGGTGTAATGCCAGCCAATGCTGCTAGCCGAAAAGACCTTATTGAAATCATTCGTTAAGATAAAAGCGGGTTTATCACATAATTTAATTGGAGGAAAATAAAATGAAAAAATGGTTTAAGCAAGTAAGTGCTAATGACACGAAAATTTGGGTGGCTTTATATTTAGTAGTTGGTATGGTGATGTCTTATTTTGTGGCATTTATTTATCCACCTAAGAAATTATTGGTTGATGCACCAGCAATGGTCAAATGGATAACTTTCGGTAGTAGTGCAATTGGCTTAATCGTCGGATTGTTTTTCTCGACGTATGTCGGTTATTTGATCTACCCGAATTGTCAACCCAAGTGCAACACTTACTAGAATTAACTTATAATTGGTC
>NZ_RHOF01000075.1 GCF_003946445.1 Loigolactobacillus jiayinensis
GCTTAGCGGCCATGATGGCTGGTAAAATTTCTGGCTGTACCAAAGTTATCGCCGTTGATATCGTCGATGATCGTTTAGCCTTAGCTAAAGAATTAGGTGCAACTGATATCATTAACAGTAAGACTGAAGATCCTGTCGCAGCTATCAAAGCACTGACTAATGGTCATGGCGTCAACTTTGCCGTTGACACTACTGGCGTTACCCAAGTAATGGAATCCTCCATTAAAGCCTTAGCACAAGGCGGCGTCTCCGCCTGTATCGCCGTTACTGCCCATCATATTGACGTGGACACTTGGAAC
>NZ_RHOF01000076.1 GCF_003946445.1 Loigolactobacillus jiayinensis
CTCGATCAGTGGTAAAACGATCAAGCCTGTATTGGTGATTGATCCTGAGTACCAACCTGGGAAATAATGATAACTAAAATTTTATTGCGAAACTATGTAAATAATAAGTAATGATATAGAAATTCAAAGACTATACCCTTTTATATTTAATTGAAGGTATAGTCTTTTTAATACTAATAGTGCTTACTACTTTTAGGTAATTGTATGTATCTTATTACTCTAATACTCATACAATTATCTTGTGCAATTAGCCATTACTACTTTTCCAATATTCTGAATTCGATTTAAATTTGTTTGACGTGAGATATTAAAATGCGAAAGTACTGTTACATAAATTATTAAACTGCCCTTTTTAAAGCAAGCAACATCATGATCATAAGCTGATAACTCACCTGTTTTATTATAAATTTGTATTGATTTAGAAACATCTGAAATAAAGGCTGGTAATTTATACTGTGATTGTTGATGTCTAAGCCAATTTTGCGCATTTTTAATAAATTCATTTTTTGGTACTTCCATTATATCTACCATCATTTTAAAAGCAGTTGTAGCATCAATTAAATTATCATTTTTTGCTGTTGTATCTAACATATAACGTTGTAAAGTAGCACGTGGATAATTCAGCTGTAGCCATTGCTGAATATTATTTAACCCAAAATAATCAATTAAAGTATTGGTCGCCGTATTATCGGAAATACTAATCATTAAGCCCAATAAATCATGAACTGATAGCCTAGAGATATTTAGTAATCCTAATACACCTGCACCAGATACTTTTCTATCAATTGGTAGCTCTAAACTTAAACACGTTGGATGTTTATGCCAATACATTTCTGCATATAGTAAGATACCTAACTTAATTAAGCTTGCAGCCGGAAATATATCAGTAGCTTGATACGCATATTTAAAACCTGTAGAGGATTGTACCATCAAAGATATCTTTCCATCGGACGTTGACACTAATTCATCTAGCGCTTTTTCTAAATGATTCATCGTTTTTTAACTCCCGTATTATCTGCCGAGAACTTATCATTAGCTATTTAATTCAGAACCAATTACTTTAAGATTTGAGAATTCAGTTTCCGGTGACGCTAACATATAGACAGAATCTAAATCAGCAAATACAATATTAGGATTTGCTTCAGCAAATGCAACTGCGGCAGCAATACTATTTGGTGTTTCAATCATACAACCTATCATGCAGCGAACACCAAAACTATCAGCTAGGGTATTAATTTTCTCTGCCATACTCAATCCACCAGCCTTCATGAGCTTAATATTAATAAAGTCACAACCTTGATTAGCAAGTAGCTGAACCGCATCATTAGGAGAGTATACACTTTCATCTGCCATGATTGGCAACTGTGAATCATGAGTAAGTCTAATCATACCGTAATGTCAGCAGCAGGAAGTGGTTGTTCAATAAAATCAATATTAAAATTATCTTGGCTCAATAATGAGGTTAATTGACGCGCAGTTTTATAAGTCAAAGACTGATTAGCATCAATTCGTAAACTAATATTAGTATTTAGAGCTTGTCCAATTGCCTCAATTCTTTGAATATCTTGATTTAAATCTCCATCAATTTTTATTTTTATTGATTTAAAACCTAGTTTAACCATTTCTTTAGCTCTAATCGCCATTTTTTTCAGCGGAAGAAATACTAACCGTATAATCAGTGACAACAGGCTGCCTTTTACCGCCTAAAATAGTAACTAACGGTAAACTAAGCTCGTTTGCCAAAAGATTGTGAAAAGCAATTTCTAATCCTGCCTTAGCACTAGAATTATATTGTACAGTCTTCTGGATAATACTATCTATATAGTGCCAATCCGATAATGATTGCCCTATTAGCCTAGGTGCTAAAACAGTTGTAATTATATTATCTATGCTAAATAACGTGTCCCCCGTAACAACTAAATTGGGAGTTGCTGCACCGTATCCAACATTATTATTAGTTTCTATTCCAATTAAAATAGCATCAGCCGATGTAACAGTATGTTTAGCTGTTTTGAACGGTGTTTTTAATGGTAACGAAATTTTTTTAGTGGTAATTCGTTTAATTTCTGTCATTTCATTTTCCTTTTTAAAATTTCTCTTTTGAATCGTTAAAAAAGATAGCAAAAGCTTGCTTTCGTGCATCAATCCATTGTGTATTACTTCTAGTTGGATACGTCCTGTTAGTTAAGCAAATAAACGCTTGTTGTTGTTTTAAATTAAAAGTAATTGAAGTGCCCGTAAATCCGGTATGCCAATATTGCGATTTCTCCAAATTGCATAACCAACCTAATGAACGTCCACCATACTGAATTCTATTTAATAATTCCATACCTGTTTTAGGAATAATTATTTTGTTCTTATAAACACCACCGTTTAAGAGCATGGTTGTAAAGTGACATAAATCAAGTAATGTCGAAAATAGTCCAGCATGTCCACTCATCCCATTGAGTAAAAGGGCCTTATAATCATGCACTTCTCCCTGTATTAATCCACCACGCTGTTTTTGAATTTCCGTTGGTATAAACAGTGATTTATCACGTTTCAGATTATATCCTGTATCCTTCATCTCTAATGGCACGAAAATATGCTTAGCAAAACTATCTTGTAATGATGAATTATCAATTTTCTCAATTACCCAACCCAATAAAATATAACCTAAATCTGAATAACATGTTAACAACCCTGGTTGGCTTTTTAAGTTAGTACTAAAAATTTTATTGATTAAAGTAGCCCGCGTTAATTGATGAACATCAGCTAAATCATTAGGTAATCCACTATTATGGAGTAATAAATTTTGTATCGTAATTTCTGAGTGATGAAATTTCGGTACGTATTTACTCACGGAGTCAAATAAATTAATCTGTCCATTTGCTAACAATTGTAATACTCGAGTCGTTGTTCCAACTACTTTAGTTAAAGATGCTAAATCATAGATCATATTAGGATTTAAGCTTGAGCTTGATATTTTTTGTCCAACTTTACCAAGATAAAACAGATCTCGCTCATTTTGATTTAATACTGAGTACGAGATACCACTAACCATTTTTTGATTTATTGTTTGTTTTAAGAATTGATATAAATTTGTTTCCCTCTTATCATTAATCATCCGCTAATACCTGACTAATTTGGCCATTTTTTTCTTTAAGTAGTTCTTTAACTTGTGTATAATTCTTGCCAGTTTTCAACATCGTAATAGCTGTTGGTACTTCATTCTTAGCTTGAAGCAACGCTATTTGTGCAGTTGCCAATGATACGCCAGTGGTTGTTACAATGATTCTTTGTGCTCGCTGGGTTAACTTTTCATTTGTTGGCAGGACATCTATCATTAAATTATGATAGATTTTACCAGCACGAATCATAACTCCAGTTGATAAAGTATTTAATACCATTTTTTGTGCCGTCCCAGCTTTCATCCTAGTGGATCCTGTAATCGTTTCTGGACCAACGATTGGGTTTAACTCGTAATCTGCTAATTTTCCCATTTCACTTTCAGCTACACAAGTTAATGCAACTGTCAGGCTACCCATTGTATTAGCAAAGCTCAACCCACCAAGGCAATAAGGAGTACGGCCACTCGCAGCAATCGCGATAACTGTATCCATTGAACTTAAGCATAAATTTTTTAATTCTTTTTGTGCTGCCACCGTTGAATCTTCGATACCTTCCACTGCTTGAAACATTGCGCTATGACCCCCAGCAATTAACCCTACAACACGTGTTGCATCAATCCCAAACGTCGGCACCAATTCAGCAGCGTCTAAAATTCCTAATCTACCAGATGTCCCAGCACCTAGATAAATCAATCGTCCTCCTTTATTATAGCGCTCACTTATCCGATCAATTACGGTTGCTAATGTAGGTAGTATTTTTTCAATAGCTTCTGCCACTCTATGATCCTCATGATTAATAATTTTAACCATTTCATAAGTTGAAATTCGATCAATATTATATGAATCCCTATTAACCTTTTCTGTTTCTAAATTTTCTAATTTCATATTGCTTGCCTTTCATTTCTAAATTATTAAATTAAAAATGGCCCCACCATAGTACGGTGTGAGGCCATTAAATAGTGCTCATGATTCTTATTCAGTTCTATACATCTTAATATCACGCTGAATACAGGCCTGAATATTGATTTTTTTTAAGAATAAGTTTTTTACATGTGAAAAATCCGATTTGCAAACTTATCTTCAATAGCTTCATTAAATTCTGGACCACCATCAATATTGGCACTTTGGTAAACTGGTGGTATATGTCCCTTCTGTACCATTATTTCTACTGCTTCATAAATAACTTGTTGTAGTAACAATACCGCTGAAAATGAAGACGTACCACATACTTTTGTATCTAATCCCGAAATTGTTAAGGCGGAATCGCCATAACCTGAATGATTATCCAATACAACATCACCGTATTCATATAACAATTTACCCAACGATGAACGTGAAGTCGACATTTTAGAAGATTCTAACGCTGTAACAACAATAATCTTAACGCCCTTTTTCTTAGCTATATCAGCCATTTCTAGAATCATGGGATTACGACCTGAATTAGAAATTAAAAATAGTACATCGTTCTTTTGTAAATCGACTCGATGCATTAAATGCTTACCAACACCTTCAAATTGCTCGTAGTAACCACCAGCTGGGTCTTCGATCACTTTGGAGGGAATCAGACCACCAGCTCGTCCACTAACCTCAATTGCAGCAGCATATGAATGTCCACTACCAAAAGCCTGAGTAATACCACCATTCATAATGCCTGTAGCCACAATTTTTGCCGCTTTATGAATATTTTCAGCTTCCTCTTTCTCCAAAACATCTGTTAGTTCACGCGCCTTGTCAAAGAATTCTAAACTCATAAAATCACTCCTAAAGTATGTTCACTGCGTGTAATACAATAGCCAGCACCATAACGAAAATAATCATTTTTGTCGAAGTAACTTTCTTCTTACCCAGTAACCAGTAGACCAAGGCTACTAAAAGAACAGGCACAAGGCTCGGCATGATCTGATCAAGCATGCTTTGCATTTTCAAGGTCACTTTACCTGAATGATACACGAATGGTACTTTGGCATTAATAACCGTAGGAATTAATGCGCCTACTACGGTTACCCCTAATAGAATTGCTGAATCTGTTAACAGAGTTAGCTTTTCGTTATATTCACTTACGATTTTTGCTCCTTGACTATAACCTAGTCGCATTAATGGATAACGAATGAAAATTATACCTACGTTAACTAAAAACCAGACAATAGCACCCGTTGGATTCCCTTTTAAGGCCATATACGCACCCAGAGAACCTAAAATTGTTGGAATAATTACACCAAAGATTGTATCACCAACACCTGCAAATGGTCCCATTAAGCCTGTTTTAAGACCAGTTACAGCTTCTTTTGAACGTATACCATCTTTCTCTTCAATTGCGATATCCATACCTACAATAAGTGGACCAACAAATGGATTAGTATTAAAGAATTGATTATGCATTGTCATCATTTCTTTTAAATCATCGCCAGAATATAAATTTTGTAGTGTTGGCAACATGGCATATAAATAACCAGTTGACATCATTCTTTCATAATTCCAACAAATTTGACTTCCCCAAAGCCAGCGTCTATTAGCACGGTGCAAATCTTTCGTTGTGATTTTATAGTTAGTCTTCGTATTCTCCATCGTCTAAATCCTCCCCTGTTGTTGTGGTTGCAGATGGCTTAGCTTTATTATTATGATTTTCAAAATAAACAAGACCTAATGCGACACCAATTAAAGCAACGCCTAACATAGGAACTTTCATATATGATGCTAGTACGAATCCTATAATAAGGTAGGCTAAGAAACGTTTGGTCGGTAAATAGCGGAGTAATATTGCAATACCAACAACTGGTAGTATTCCACCGGCAACCTTTAACCCACCAGTGATCCACTCCGGTAAATTGCTAACAATATTATTAACAATACCATTGCCTAAAGTTAACATCACAAAAACGGGTATTGCTCGTGACAAACCCCAAGGTAATGCGCCCAAAATAATATTGCGTTCTACAGCATTAGTATTATTATTAGCAATTCCTTTGTCTACTCGATGTAAGAAAAAAGTGTTACTGAATCTTGCTAAAACATCTAGTTGTACCATTAGTAACCCGACTGGAACTGCTAAACCAATTGCAAAATCAAGCCCTTTACCACTTACTACTGCAAATGAAGTACCAACTATTGCACCAGTTAGAAAATCTGGCACACTTGCTCCACCGTATGTTCCAACCCCCAGTACCATCAATTGTAGAGTGCCCCCAACAGCCAAACCAATTGTAATATCGCCCATAATAATACCAGTTACTAAACCAACTAATAAAGGATAATTGCCTATAACAGATAATGTCAATTGATCGATAATCATCCAAAATGCCAAAATTGTTAATAATAATATTTGCCATATTTCGATATGCATCGTCTTACCTCCTCCTACTTCAATAGTTTCATGAAGTCCTCTGCATTTTCTGAAGGAACCATTTGCGCAACTAACCGCACACCCTTTTGATCTAGATAATGAAACGTCTCAATATCATCATCTGTAACTGCAACAGACTTCTTAACTGATTTTGCGCCATCTTTTTGTGACATGTTGCCAACATTAACTAATTCTAGTGGCACACCACCATCTAATAATTTTTTCAGCGTTTGTGGTGCCTTTACCAACAGAAAGACACGCTGTCCAATATAATTTCCAGCGTTAATTCGTTCTGCCGCTCCTTTAGCAGTTAGAATACTTAGTTTGATTCCTGATGGTACTGCCGTCTTAAGCGCCATTTTTTCGATGCTGTTTTTAACTACCCTATCATCTACAACCATAATACGTGTAGTTTTTAAACTATTGGTCCACATTGTTGCAACTTGTCCATGAATCAATCGTTCATCAACACGTACATTAACAATTCCCTTATCTGTTAATTCACTCATCCTCTTCATCTCCTTCATTATTAGTGTTTTCCATTTCTGATAGTCCCGTAAATGTTTCTATACTTTCAAACACATTTTCTAAAGTTTCACCCGTCGCAAGAAAAACTAAAACGCTTAATGATGTTCCCGTGTAAACTATACCTTTACCAACCATTTGTGTATAAATCAACGCAGCGTTATTCGGGGTCCCTGATTTAATATCCGTTAAAAAGCAAACGTCTTCAAGCTTATACTTACTGACTATTTCCGTATAATTTTGTATTACATCGTCTAAACTCATATCAGGCATAAAATTAAAGTAATGAAAATTTGTTGTCGCTCCAGTAATTAACTGACAACTCTTTACCATCTCCTCTGCGTACTTCCCGTGTGCCGCTACAATGTATTCCATGCAATCACCCCCAATAGGACTTAACATGTTAAGTATTTAATATATATAATTTAGCACTATTATGAAGGTAATGCAAGCGCTTTATTTAAATGAATCTAGTCAACGCATTATGTTTGATTCGTGTTATACTATTTGCATAAAGGAGGCATTCCATGAATAAACCTAAATACGCCTTAATTGTTGATGACTTGATCAGTAAAATAGCCAATTCACTTTTCAAAAGGGGCGATAAATTTTACAGTGAGTCAGAAATCAAAAGCTTATATAACGTTAGCTCAACCACCGCTGTAAAAGTACTCAACGAGCTAGCTAGTAAAGACATTATTGTCCGCATTCAAGGTAAGGGAAGCTATGTCTCTAAGGGAAGTAAAGACGAATTAATCCATCTTTATGATATAGAAAAATTTCCTAACAGCGTGGAAAAAGTAACTGTTGTTTCCATTACTGAAGCACATGAAGCTCATATTTTAAAAAAACTGAAATTACAGGTAAACGAAACTTACTTTAGATTTATTCGAACTAAAAATCGAGGCAGCACAATAGCAGATGTCTCCTTTTCTTATATCCCCACAAAATTAGTTAATAGTGAAAAGGTAAAAAATAAAGATAACTACATCTCAATCTATGAGCGTTTAAGAAAAGATTTTAATATTAATCCTTACCTACTTTCTTACGAACAAATTAATTCGATTGATATCATTAACAACCCCCGAATTCTAAATTTATTTAATCTAAAAAACGCAACATTGTTACTACAGCAACATCGCATTACCAAAAGACCTGGTCAACAATGCCCGGTAGAATATATTGAAAGCTATAAGCTTCCACAGTTTTTCAAGCAAAAGATTATTAAAGAGGTATAATATGACCACAATTTTCGACACTGAAATTAATCGTACTAATAGTAATTCCGAAAAATGGGATTTACGTGAGTCAGTCTTCAACAATCAAAATATTCTTCCAATGTGGGTTGCTGATACTGACTTTATGGCACCACAAGAAATCACAAATTCGTTAGTCACTCGATTACACCAGTCGCCCTTAGGCTATACTTTTGTTCCAAATAACTTTTACTCCGCAATTTCAAAATGGTATCAAAAGCGTCATCAAGTAACTGTTCTTCCCGAAAATATTCAGGAAAATGCAACCGTGATGTCTTCAATGAATTTATTAATTCGTATTCTAACCAAAAAGAACGCTAAAATTCTTATGTTTAATCCAATTTATTTTCCATTTTTCAAAACCGTTAAAAATCTGGAAAGACAACCACTTTTTTACAAGCTCAATTTTACTGAACATGGTTTAACAATTAACTTCATTGAGTTGGAAAAACTTATAGCCAATGAACGACCCCATCTTTTACTTCTCTGTAACCCACATAATCCTGGTGGCAGAGTCTGGACAGCTAAAGACTTAAAACAACTTACTGCCTTAACAGCTAAATATCATATTCCTATTATTAGCGATGAAATTCATAGTGATCTTATTTTCCCAGGTGAAATCTTTACACCTATACTGCAAATAACTGGTAGTAATAAATATATTTATACACTATCAGCACCAACTAAAACATTTAATATCGCCGGATTAAAAAGTAGTTTTCTAATTAGCAGCAATAAAGAATCTCTAATCAAATTCCAGCAATTACACGCCGAGGGAAACTATCCAAAATTAAATACATTAGCGATTACAGCAACGATTACTGCATACACTCAATGTGAATATTACGTCGATGAGTTAAATGACTATTTATATGCTAATTATCTTTATTTAAAAAATAATTTAAATTCTAGTTTTACCATTTCCCCATCTCAAGGAACCTATCTCGTTCTAATCAAATTTCCAAATAAATATACCGATAATTCATTCTATAAAGTTGTCACTCAGGGTGGCATTGGCATCCAGATGGGCAGAGACTTTGGCACTAATGGAAAAGGATATTTTCGCATAAACATTGGTACAACACTATCTAACATTAAAAAAGCTGTATGTATCCTTAACGCATTGGGTTAGTTATTGTATCAATCAATTAAAGGAGATGATTTAATTGATTACATCATTAAAGCGCGTTAAACAATATGAAGATCTTGGATTAGGGTTATTCCTCCATTGGGGACTATATTCGCAATTAGGCGTTGGAGAATGGTCGGAATTTATTCACGGGCGTAATAAGGCAGAATACGAACAGTTAATCCATACCTTTACTGCAACTAAATTCGATGCAAAATCACTTGTCCGTGCTGCAAAGAATATGGGAGCAAAATATATCGTCTTAACAACAAAACATCACGAAGGCTTTTTTCTATACGATACAAAGGGCCTTAGCGATTTTGATGTAATGCACAGCCCAGCAAATCGTGATTTAATTCAGGAATTTGTTGTCGCGTGTCATGAAGAAAGTATCCAACCCTTTTTTTATATGGCCACCTATGATTGGCATAGCCCACTCTACACAAAAAATTTTAAAAAATATCTTAGCTATTTAAAAGAGTCAGTTGAATTGTTATGTAGAAATTATGGCCAAATTGGTGGTTTCTGGTTTGATGGTAATTGGAATAAGAAAGATGCTAACTGGCATTTAGATGAACTCTACCAGACAATTAGAACATATCAACCCGAAGCAATAATCGTGAATAATACTGGGTTAAAAAATCGAGGGAAAATTAGCAATCCAGAAATAGATGTAGTGACATACGAGCGTAATACGCCCAGCGCTATCAACCATGGTTTATCTGGTGAAAAATATGTTGCTGGTGAAATTTCTTTAACAATGAATCAGCACTGGGGTTATGCTAAAAATGATCTCAGTTTTAAGTCTCCGCGAGAAATCATTGAAAACATTGCCCATGCTCGTCAAGTTGGAGCTAATATACTAATCAATGTTGGCTTAACAGGAGAAGGTTCCATTCCTTCAATCAATCATAATTACATGAATTTAATTGGTCAATGGACCAAAATGGCAGCTCCCGCTTTATATAAGCCCAAACCAACAAAAAATTTAAAAACTGATAATCGCTACAGAGATTTTGCAGTTGTTGACAAAAATAATATATATCTTTTTATTTTTGATTTAAAAATTGTCGGAAATAAAAATGTTGTTTTAGGTGGTGAAGGGAATAATTTACGTTCTTTTACCGGTATTAATAAAAAAATTAAGCAAATCACCTGGTTAGACAATAGTAAAACACTCAATTTTATGCAAGATGTTTCAGAAAAACTACTTACCATTGATGCCTCCGGATTTATGTACGGTACTGATTGGGTTGTTAGAATCGCTAGAATTACATTTTAATTTATTAATATAAGATCAATAATGCATCATTTAAAGGAAAAGTGCTTAACCAAACTCGTCTATCACATCAGTACCAACAATAAGTTATCGATATACAGTTAAAAAATCACTTTACACAGTCGTTCATGATTTCTCTGCATTATCATCCGCACAATTACCCTATATTCGCAGTTGTTTATCAATTTAATTACCCACAATATTCATTATCTTCTGCTATACTGATCTCAACAAACAAAGGGAGGTCATCATTTGACGTCAATTTATGACTTTACAATTACCAGCATGGAAGGTGAAACCTTCAAACTGGACCGTTTTCGCGATAAAGTTTTATTAGTCGTTAATACTGCTAGTAAATGTGGACTTGCACCACAGCTCAAGGGGTTAGAGACCCTACACAATAAGTATCAAGATAAAGGATTAGTCGTTGTTGGCTTACCCTCCAATCAATTTCGGCAAGAGTTAGCTTCCGACGAAGAAGCCAGTGAATACTGCCAAGTACACTACGGGGTCACCTTTTTAATGACCAAGCGTGTGGCCGTTAACGGTGATGGTACTGATCCGTTATTCAGTTACTTGAAGGATGAATCTGGTCATGGGCGGATCAAGTGGAATTACACTAAATTCTTGATTGGGCGCGATGGGCAACTGATTCATCGTTATGCGCCGACCACAACGCCAGAATCATTTGAGGATGCCGTGGTTGAAGCGTTAGATAGTAAAGCAGTTACCAGTGCGTAAAAAAATTCGTCACCAGTTAATCAGCTGATGACGAATTTTTTTAATTGTAAGCACCTAATAACAGACCGGATATGAATCGGCCAATAATCGCGGTATCATA
>NZ_RHOF01000077.1 GCF_003946445.1 Loigolactobacillus jiayinensis
TACGGGACCTCGGTGGTACGATCAGTCCCTTTAACTCATTCTTGTTGATTCAAGGGTTAGAAAGCCTATCCTTGCGCGTTGAACGCCATGTTAGTAATGCCCGTAAAATCGTTAATTACTTAAATGAACATCCCAAGGTGGCTTGGGTCAACTATCCAGAATTAGCTGATAGTCCTTATCATGATCTAGCCGAAAAGTATTTCCCTAAGGGTGCTGGTTCAATCTTTACCATTGGCTTAAAAGGTGGCGAAGCGGCTGGTAAAGCTTTGATCGAACATTTGGACTTGTTCTCCTTATTAGCTAACGTTGGCGACGCTCATTCCTTGATCATCCATCCTGCTTCAACAACGCACGCCCAATTAAACGATGAAGAGTTGAAATTGACGGGGATCACCCCTGACTTGATTCGGTTATCAATTGGGATCGAAAATGTGGACGACTTGATTGCTGATCTGGATCAGGCGCTGGCACAGATTTAGAGGAGGAAAAACAAATGCAGCACGATACTCATCTGTACGATTTAACTGTGATCGGTGGTGGCCCTATCGGCATGTTTGCCGCCTTTTACGCCGGTTTACGCGAACTCGATACTCAATTGATCGAAAGCTTGCCCCAACTTGGCGGTCAAGTAGCGGCGCTTTATCCAGAAAAAATCATTCGCGATGTGGCGGGTTTTCCTCACATTAAAGGTCGCGAGTTAGTCCACAGCCTACAAGAGCAAATGCTGCAATTCACCGATTTCAAACCACAAGTGTTCTGCGATGAAGAAGTCCTTAGCCTTGAAAAACAAGGCACCGAGTTTGTGCTGACCACAACTAAGCGCGTGACCCACACGCGCCAAATTATTGTCGCAATTGGTGGCGGTGCTTTCTCACCACGCCCATTAGCAGTTAAGTATGACCCTAAACTTGATGGTAAAGAAGTGTTCTATTTTGTCAAAAACGTGGCTGATTTTACTGGCAAAACGGTTGCCATCGCTGGCGGTGGTGATTCGGCAATCGACTGGGCGTTAACTCTGGAAAAAGTGGCCCAAAAAGTATACCTGATTCATCGCCGCCCACGCTTTCGCGGCCTGGAAGCTAACGTCAAACGATTAGAAGCCTCCAATGTTGACCTGGTCACGCCCTTTAACCTTAGTGAACTGACTAAACAGCCAGCTGGCCTTGAACTCCAACTTAAACAAGCAAAAGGTACAGAGCAACAGCGCTTAACCGTTGATGCCTTATTAGTCAATTACGGCTTCACCGCCGATAATCATGTGTTACGTGATTGGGGCTTGCCATTAGAACACCGCGCTTTACCGGTTGATCAAAACATGGCAACGAGTATCCCTGGCATCTATGGCATTGGCGATACAGTAACTTATGCTGGCAAAACTAAATTGATTGCCGCTGGCTTTGGCGAAGCACCAACCGCCATTAATCATATTGCCGAAACACTTTATCCAGAACGTAAACAACCTTTACACAGTACCTCAATTGCATAAAAAAAGCGGCTGGGACACAAATAAATTATGTCGCAGCCGCTTGTATTTCTGAACATTATCAGTAAGCGGATGCCATAAGATACCCCTTGAGCATTAACCTAAAATCGGTAAAGCCCTATCTTATGGCATTTTTAACTCGCAATAGCAGTCTGTTTAACGTCAGCCTGCATATGATAATACTGGTGATCCCCGATCATCATAGTCCCAACTGTTTCAAAGGCATGGCCTTGATACAAGCGCATTGCACCAGGGTTAGTAAAGTCAACATTCAAGCCAATTGTGGTCATACCACTATTTTTAACAAATCGTGGTAAAGCTTTGAGTAGTTGACTACCGATCCCTTGTCCCTGATAATTAGGGTCAACGGCGATCGAATCAAGATACCATTCATTATTGAATGTTTCCGAATCTGGAACTAATGGTTGCTTTTGAAAACTTTTGACGTGCTGCGAGATCTTGGTTAAGATGGCATCGACATTATCCTCGTTTTTATCTGGATAACCAAACGCCACACCAACGACTCGCTGGTTGATTTCGGCCACCACGGTAGTTGCCATACCCGACAAATAAGTCGGTAATTGGTAAGCTGCCCTGATGACCTTCAGCAAGTCACCTTCTGGAACGTCTTCAAGTTCGTCTAGTTGCATTTCATCGTAGATCAGATTGATTAAGGGGGCTATCTGGCCCGCATCATCGGGTGTTGCTTCACGTATTATCACAGGAACACTCTACTTTCTTATTTGTTAGCATGATCAAGCAGGACTGCTGCATCACACTTATACTAAATCTAGGCTACGCTTGAAAAATGTTTGAAATCTAAACACGTTACCTACTGTTATTTAGTTATATTTAAGCATACCTAAACTTTTTTTACTTGTCAAAAGAATTGAATTAAACTAATTTCATAATATTATTAATCAAGGGAGGTGTTCCTATGCAAACCAATCAATTAACCAAACGCGTTGTTTTGCCAGCACTTTTAATTGCCCTTAATGTGGTGATTGCACGGTTTTTTATTATTCCAGTTCCGATGACACACGGGAATATTAATTTGTGCGATGCCGGTATTTTCGTTGCGGCCTTACTTTACGGTCGACGTACTGGCCTAATTGTCGGTGGCTTAAGCGGCTTTTTGCTCGATTTAATTTCTGGTTATTCACAGTATATGGTTTTTTCATTAGTCGTTCATGGCTTAGAGGGCTTCATTGTCGGTTGGATCGGTTACCAAGCTAGCCGTAAAATTCAGATATCGGCGCTGTTTATTGGTGGTTTAATTGTTATCGCCGGCTATTTTCTCACTGACACCCTATTATATTCGTTAACACCAGGTCTAGTCGGTATTCCAACAAACGCGCTGCAAGTACTTGCTGGAGCTGTGGTCGCTTTACCGTTAACAATAAAATTACGTCAGCCACTGAAATTATGAGTAGAAAGTGAGTCAACATCATGCCAAAAACCGCACCACTGATCGTCGCCCAAGATTTATCCGCTATTGGTAGTTTATCCTTACAAGTGGCCCTTCCCATTTTAGCCGCCTTCAATTTACCGCAGGCTGTATTACCGACAAAATTATTATCCACACAAACAGAAGGCTTTGCAACGCCAGTTCAGGTTGATTTAAATCACTGGTTACCACAAGTTTTTACGCACTGGCAACAACAACAGTTAACTTTTTCTGGCCTATTAATTGGCTACTTGGGTAGAACTGACTTAATGACGACAATGCAACAACTTATTCGGCAACAAGTATTACCGTTGATCGTAGTTGATCCGGTTATGGCTGATCAAAACGCCCTGTATCCCGGTTTACCTAAAGACTATCCACAAGCACTAACACAATTACTAACATACGCTACCGTGGTGACGCCTAATTTAACTGAAGCCCAACTGTTAACTGGTATTTCAGTTAGCGCACAGCCAACTTTAGCAGAACAATATCACTTACTAAAAGTACTTGAACACAAGTTACCTAAAAATGGTCATGCGGTAATCACTAGCGTTACTAGGCGGCAACAGGTTGGCTGCATTTGGTTAGTTAACGATCAAGTTAACTATTTCGGACAAGCACAACTCACTGGTCATTTTTTTGGTAGTGGTGATGTTTTTACAGCTTTATTAACTGGCTTTCTACACTACGAAAAAACTTTTTCTCAAGCCGTAAAAAACGCGATAAGTTGTACTTTTTTAGCATTACAGCAAACGGCTAACAGCCAGCAAGAGCGGCGTTACGGCATATGTCTTGGTGATGTCTTAGTTGCGCTTGGTCAGTATCAAAAAAGCGGTAAATTATTAACAAAATAAATTTTTCACTTGACAATCATTCAGCCGGCTCGTATTCTGAAAGAGTAATCAATACGGACGAATAAAATCAATTGAAACTAAGGAGGCACAATCTATGTTCAACTTAACGTTTGTTAATGCTAGCGTATGTTGTTGTGTACCGCGTCTTTCGCGATACACTGATTGTGCTACCCAAAAATAAAGTCGGTTAGCAAGCCACAATTAATCAGTTGAATCGAGAAAGGCGCAGATTTGTTTAATCAAATCCGCGCCTTTTTTCTATCCTAAATTCGGCCTAAGAAAAGAGGAAGCACGATGATATATCAAAATATTTATCAATTGATTGGCAATACGCCGCTGCTGGAGCTTAACTTACCGGTGCCCAATAATAGCCATATCTTTGCTAAGCTGGAAATGTTTAATCCTGGTGGCAGTATCAAGGATCGCTTGGGTGTTTCGCTGATTGAAACTGGTATTCAGCAAGGTAAAATCACCGCCGGCACTACGATCATCGAACCCACTGCCGGTAACACCGGTATCGGCGTAGCCCTTGCTGCGCAACAGCATCATTTACCAGTTATTTTGGTTGTTCCTGAGAAATTCAGCTTTGAAAAACAAACGCTGATGAAAGCCTTAGGTGCTAAGTTGGTCAATACGCCAACTGCTGCGGGTATCAAAGGTGCTATTGCCAAAGCTGAAGAAATTGCTGCCGCAACACCGAACAGTTTTGTTCCTATGCAATTTAAAAACCCAGCCAACCCCAAAGCTTATTACGATACATTAGGCCCTGAGCTAACGACTGAACTTGGTACTAAAATCGACGCTTTTGTGGCTGGTGCCGGTAGCGGCGGTACCTTTGCCGGTATTGCAAAATATCTACAGGATCAGTTACCCCAGGTTAAGGCCTACACGGTAGAACCTGAAGGCTCGATTCTCAACGGTGGGCCAGAGCACAGCCACCGTACTGAAGGCATTGGTGTCGAGTTCATCCCACCATTTTTCCAGGATGTAAAAATTGATGCGATCTACACCATTAGCGACGCTGACGCCTTCACCAACGTTAAATTATTGGCTCAAGAACACGGCTTGTTAGTTGGTAGTTCCAGTGGCGCAGCCCTTGCAGCTAGCTTAAAGGTTGCAGAAACATTGCCCGCTGGCAGCAACATTGTTACCATTTTCCCAGATAGTAGCGAACGCTATCTCAGCGAAAACATTTACTCAGACTAAACTCATAGGAGGAAATTAACATGAAATTTGACACAACATTGATCCACGGCGGCGTTAGCGAAGACAAAGACACAGGTGCAGTTAGCGTGCCAATCTATCAAAACTCAACCTTCCATCAACACGTACTCGGTGGCGAGCCAAAATGGGAATACGCCCGCACCGGCAACCCAACCCGTAATGCGGTGGAAAAATTAATTGCCGATCTTGAAGGCGGTGTGGCTGGCTTTGCGTTTGCCTCAGGTTCCGCTGCAATCCACGCGGTTTTATCGCTATTTTCTCAAGGTGACCATTTAGTTGTTGGTAACGATGTTTACGGTGGTACGTTCCGCCTGCTTAACCAAGTTATGGTGCGTCAAGGATTGACTTTTACTGCTGTCGATACCCGCGATTTAGCCGCTGTTGAAGCCGCGATTCAAGACAACACTAAAGCCCTATATTTAGAAACACCAACGAACCCACTACTCCACGTTTCCGACTTGAAAGCCTTAAGTAGCTTAGGCAAAAAGCATGACCTTTTGACTATCGTTGACAATACCTTTGCCACACCTTACAACCAACGGCCACTGGAACTTGGTGCTGATATTGTTGTTCATAGTGCTTCGAAATATCTTGGCGGCCATAGTGATCTTGTCGCTGGCTTAGCCGTTACTAACGACGCTAAACTGGGCGAACGAATCGGCTTCTTGCAAAACGCAATCGGTGCGATCCTCGGCCCGCAAGATAGTTGGTTACTTCAACGTGGTATCAAGACGCTAGGTGTCCGGATGCGTGCTCATGAAGCCAACACCAAAGCAGTTTTCCAATATTTAGAAAAGCAACCAAAAGTCGCTACAATCTATTATCCAGGCAAACCAGGAACTGAAGATTACAAAACTGCCAAAGCACAAATGGATGGTTTTGGCGGTATGATCTCCTTTGAATTACAAGCTGGCTTAAGTGCCAAAACCTTTGTCGAAAGTTTGAAATTAGTGGCTTTGGCTGAAAGCCTTGGTTCATTAGAAAGCTTGATTGAAGTCCCTGCCGTCATGACCCACGGCTCAATTCCGCGTGAAATTCGGCTAGCTAATGGGATTCAAGACGAATTGATTCGCTTATCCGTTGGTTTAGAAGATATTGCCGATTTAATTGCTGATCTAGATCAAGCCTTTGCTGCACTATAGTCTTTAAAAGGAGGAATCATCATGTTTGCCACCGCAAAAGCCATTCAACGGCGCGATCCGGCGGCCCATAGTTTGCTGGAAGTTTTACTGACCTACTCTGGGTTACATGCGCTGAGCTGGCATCGTCTTTCACACTGGTTGTACCAACAGCACTTCTATTTAGTCGCCAGCCTTAGCGCCCACTTAGCCAAAAAAGTTACCGGTATTGAAATTCATCCCGGTGCCCAAATCGGTCAGCAACTGTTCATCGATCATGGCGCTGGTGTCGTTATCGGTGAGACCGCAATTGTTGGTGACAACGTTACGATTCTACATGGCGTCACGCTCGGTTCACGTCATGCCACTAAAGGTCGACGGCACCCTAAAGTCGGCAATAACGTGCTGATTGGCGCCTACGCTCAAATCCTCGGACCAATCACGATCCACGATAACGCTAAAATCGGTGCTGGTGCCGTAGTGCTGACAAATGTCGCAGCTGGTCATACTGCAGTTGGGGTCCCCGCACAACCACAGCCACAGCGATCAACTAAAATCGTCCAGTTAGCGCAAAATTAAAGGATAGCTGTTCATAGCTAAATTTGCGCTAATTATCATCGTTATTTAAAAACTCAGACTTTTATTGGTCTGAGTTTTTTAGTTCCATTTAAGCTAGCGGCATTATTATAGGAGAAAACATGAGAGGAAGCTGTCCCTATGCTAACAATTACCCCTAAAATGACAATTAATTTCTCCGCCACTGATTTCGCTGCTTATCAACAAGCCCATTTAGAACAATTGCACCAAGTTCAACAAACCCAACCAGACACTGACTTGCAGCATAACGATCTTGGTTGGCTGACGGTTGATAAATGGGCTGATGCTACTCAACTTACCCATTTAAAAAACTTGGCTACCCAGGTTCAAGCAACTGCTGATGTTTTGGTTATCGTTGGTGTTGGTGGCTCTAACCAAGCCGCCCGTGCCGTGATCGAAGCCTTCGCACAACAACATGGTCAGGTTAAAATCATTTATGCTGGTACCAATTTATCAGCTGCTTATTATCAACGCCTATTAAATGACTTAGCTGAGCAGGAAGTTTACGTTGACGTGATTGCGAAGAATTTTGCGACCTTGGAACCTGGTATTGGTTTCCGTATTTTCAAACCATTTCTGCAACAAAAGTATGGTGCTAATTATGCTCAGCATCTCTTTGTTACTGGTACTCGGGGGAGTCATTTAGAACAATTAGCCCAAGCAGAAGGTTATCCATTCCTGACCTTTCCCACCGATATTGGTGGCCGTTTTTCCGTTTTCAGTGATGTCGGCCTGTTCCCAATCGCTGTGGCTGGCATCGACATTACAGCTTTAGTCCAAGGTGCTCAAACAATGCGCGCGCAATTACAAGCCAACAATGGCGGTAATAATCCCGCCTTTCAATATGCTAGTCTGCGTAATTATTTACACCAACAAGGTAAAAGTGTCGAAGTACTAGGTCATTTTGAACCACAACTCGATTTCTTTGGCCGCTGGTGGACTCAATTATTCGCTGAAAGTGAAGGCAAACGCAATAAGGGTCTGTTACCATTGGCGTTGACCTATTCGGAAGATCTGCACTCAATGGGGCAATACATTCAGCAAGGACAGCGCCAACTGCTGGAAACTATGTTAGTGATTGACCAGCCTAGACATGATTTATCTATTCAAGCAAGCGATGTTACCGACGATTTTGATTATCTAACTGGTCAAACATTGACCCAAATTAATCAAGTTGCTGAAAAGGCAACGATCACTGCTCACCAAGCAAGCGGCGTTCCCGTGATCGAATTACATTTGCCTAAGCTAGATTTAACGACATTCGGTGAATTATTCTACTTCTTTGAATACGCCGTTTTTATTTCTGGACTGATCCTTGAAGTTGATCCCTTCAATCAACCCGGTGTTGAAGCCTATAAACAATTGATGTTTACTGGTTTAGGCAAAAAATAAAGTAGCGATATCCTTTATGGATACGGCTACTTTTTTATTGTAACGCGCGATATAATCGTTGCGTTTCTTTTGGATTTTTAGCGGCAAAATAATAATCGCGATGATTCGTTTGTAACAGTAAGACTGTCCCGGTATCTTGCACAACATATAACTTAGCAGCACGCTTGTCGACGCGGAAGTTACCAATTGCAAAGTTATTAGTACCGATACCGTTCACGCGCACTGCCCCAACTGGCAACTGTTGAAGCAATCGTACCTGCTGAACCGACTGCCGTTTGATCTGGGTCGTAGTGGTACCTGGCGCCTTCAATGTGATTGTTTGCGTCGTGGCACTGGCACGAATGCTATTACCACCAAAATCCAATGCTAGTAAGGTACCAGTAACACTAAATAATAAACCAAGCACTAGCACTACGGTTATGCCACCAATCAATTTACCGGCTGGGCGCCCTAAATTTAACGAAATATTCACACCAACACGATCTGGTACAAATAAACGATGATCGTCACGGTTGATGTACATGGCATAACGCCAATAACGATCTTCGTCGGTAGTCGTTTGTGGCGAAAAGTTGCCGAGTAGTTGATCTTCAAAGTTACGTTCACGGATCAAATCGTAGATGAGGTAAATGCAAAATGCGGTCACTATGATGAAATAGATATAAATCAAACTAAAGGCCATTGTCGTTATGCTAATAATCAGCGGTAAGCTGCCAATCACGTAACTGCCTAACACCATTTGGCGTGACCAAGTTTGGCGGTAGGAATCGTTTAAGACACGATCATATTCTGGTTGGGCGGTCAGAACACGTACTGGTAAGGCAGCAATCACCCAATATAATAGTAGAAACAAGGCCCAACCCAACGTTAAAGCTAATAATAATGGCCAGCTGGTTCCCCAGCCCAACAACCACAAATTACTCACTAAACCAATCACCAATAGGCCACCACTGCCAATAAACCATTGCATCGATAGTAAACGGCGATTTTTGGTTAAAATTAGTTGGGTATCAGCTACTTTTTCAGTATTTTGTTTCTGTAACCAATTATGTTGCTGCTTCAGTCGGCTCATTTTATGGATAAACCGAACTTCAGTGGCATAAAAAACACCAATCAATCCGAATAATAATAGCATAAAATATAATAGCGCTAATGAATCAAAGTGAATAAATATGATTGGTAAGCCAGCTAGACTAAAAAATAATGCCAGCCACCATAATTGTTTGCGAAAATTTTTGGTTAAGGCGTGGACTGCGGGATGGTTTAATTGTTCGTGTGGTAATGTCGTTTCTAAAATAACATTCTTATGTGGTTTAGCTGGCAACATAGTAGTCGCTGCCATCGTCACCGCTACAAAAATGGTCATGCCAACAAAAAGCCAGTTTAGCATATTTATTCCCCCTCAAACGATTGATATTGCGCCGCGACTAGTTCTTGCACATCCTTAACGTCTAAGCCACGGATTTTTGCCGCTGCTGTCAATTGATGTAGTTGTTCTTGCAGGGCCTGCATAAATACCGCGTCTGCTTGGAAATTAGCCGCTACTCGTGTTCCTTGGCGCCGATCACTGATTAAATAGCCCTCCGCCTTCAACAAATTATAGCCCTTGGCCACCGTCAGCATATTTACCGCCAACTCATCGGCTAGCTGGCGTACTGCCGGCAGCGCCTCATCAGGTTGTAACTGGCCTGACGCTAAGCCTAAAATAATTTGGTCATGAATCTGCTGATACAGCGGTACCGTACTTGCCACGTCAATTTTTAATAGCATCGATTCACCCGCTTTCCTATTCTATTTGTATTATATCATGTATAACAGACAACACAAGAAAAAGTGTGACTATTTTAGCCACACTTTTTCAATAATTAACCGCTTAAACCAACACACGGCCGCGTGTCTCTTCACCTAATATTGCCACTGCAATAATACCAACCACAATTGCGCCAGTAAAAATCACAAAAATTGCGTTGACACTGACTTGTGCGGTTAGTAAGTAACCAACCAGCAACGGCCCCACAACACCGCCGATTCGTCCAAACGCAGCGGCCATTCCCGTTCCAGTTCCGCGAATAACTGCTGGATACTGTTCTGGCGAGTAGGCGTACATTGCGCCCCATGCACCAAGGTCAAAGAAAGAGAGCAAGGCACCAAAAATTAGGATACTGGCCAAGCCCGTAGCGTTACCAAAGAAATACGCACTTAACGCTGTCCCAACTAAATAGACGATCAGTACTCGTTTACGCCCCCACTTTTCAATTAGCCAGGCGGCAGTAAAATATCCTGGTAACTGTGCCACGGTCATTGCCAATACATAGCCAAAACTATTTAGCAAACTGTAACCTTTCAATACCAAAACGCTGGGCAACCATAAAAACATCCCATAATAGGAAAAAACGACCGCAAACCATAAAAGCCACAGCATTAACGTGGCTTTTGCGTAAGGCGCTGACCAAACGGCACGCATATTTTGCCATAGCGTCGGTTGTTTCGTTTGAACTGGCCTAACTGGTTCATGAATTTGCCAGCGCACATACAACGCATAAACAGCAGTTAATGCAGTCCCTAGCGCCGCAATTCGCCAACCAAAACGTGGAATGACAAAATAAGCGATCAACGCCGCAATGATCCAACCACCTGCCCAGAAACTTTCTAGTAAAACGACGATACGACCACGTTTTTCCGGCGCAACACTTTCGGAAACTAACGTTGAAGCCACCGGTAATTCACCACCAAGCCCCGCACCAATGAAGAAACGTATGATAATGAACATAGTGAAGCCAGTTGCTAACACCGAGATGCCACTGCCAATTGAAAATAATAATAACGTTAAAACTAAAACATCACGCCGCCCAATTCGATCAGCTAGAATACCAAAAAATAATGCCCCCACTGCCATACCAATTGAACTGACGCTACCAATCCAGCCCATTTGGACTGTGCTGAGTTGCCATTCACCTTTTAACGCGGCAATAATAAACGACAATAAGCCGACATCCATCGCGTCAAATAGCCACGCAAATCCTGCTACTGTCAGCAGTTTACCTTCACTAACCTTGTCCATATTCCGCCTACTTTTCACTCATTTTAGGTGTCTTGTCACCTAATGGCTAATAGCATAGCACACATAGGTGTCTTGTCAACTAGCAATTAGGAGCTAAGTCTTTGGCGAAAAGTAATTTGCATGGTACACTAACTAAGCTCAATTTTGCGAGGAACATTCAAATTGTCATCATTTTTTCGAGGAGATTATTTAATGGCAAAAAAATCAAAAATTGCGAAAGCTGCAAAAATTGCAGCTACCGTCAAACGCTATGCTGCAGTCAGAGCTGAATTAAAAGCGGCGCATGACTACACTGCACTCAGCCAACTACCGCGTAATGCGTCACCAACACGATTGCACAACCGCGACGTCCTTGATGGTCGCCCCCACGGTTATATGCGTAAGTTTGGCTTATCGCGAATCAATTTCCGCGAATATGCTCATCGGGGCCAAATTCCGGGAATCAAAAAAGCCAGCTGGTAAGCTGGCTTTATGTTCGGCTCTATACTTTATCCTGTTGATAGATTGCTCAAAGGTAAGCAGTAAATAACAGACCGTCTATGAAGCCCACCAATTCCTTGGTATTCTA
>NZ_RHOF01000078.1 GCF_003946445.1 Loigolactobacillus jiayinensis
CAGCCCTAGTTCACAAAAGGTTTCGATTTTAATTCGTTCGGAATAGGTTATA
Organism: Loigolactobacillus jiayinensis; assembly: GCF_003946445.1. Taxonomy (GTDB): domain Bacteria; phylum Bacillota; class Bacilli; order Lactobacillales; family Lactobacillaceae; genus Loigolactobacillus; species Loigolactobacillus jiayinensis. The sequence goes on from NZ_RHOF01000078.1 coordinate 53, forward strand.
CTACACAAAAGATCAGCTCCTAAAAGATGGGTTTGTGGTAAACACCATTTTAAAGGCAGCTGATCTTTTTTGTCCGAACAGCGTTCGGATTAATTTTACAATCTACCATTTGACATAATATTTTTTCTTTCCTTTTGACAGATGGCTTCTATTTTTATACTCATTGTTATGACTTTTCGTTTGTAAATTAAGTTATTAAAAATCGATGATCATCTTACCATAGAATGGCTAACTAAAAAGAACTACCATATCGATCAAGCGTGCTGTCAAAGTTCCAAGGGCAGTTAACATTTTCTAAGTGATGATGATGCTTTTATTGATTCCTAACAATGTTATCGGATTAAAAAAAACAATATTGTGATCGTAAGCTAATTCGACTATCCCTGATGAATTGTTTTAGATTCAAGCAAAAACGACAGCTATCTTGTGACCAAATAAGAATATTAATCGTCCAGAACACTTTTTCAATTATAGTATATAAACACTTTACCATACACAGTAAAAATCAAACTATTAGGGACATCACACGATTATTAAAGATCAGTCAAAATAGGAAATAATTTAAAATATCCTTTTTCATGATCTTTCACCTGTCTTAGATTTTAGAAGTATCACTTGGTTTCTCAATTAACTTAAACCGTCGCTGCTGCGTGCGTTTACTAATCCCCGTTTTTCGTTCAATCATCTTGTAGGTCATGCCTTGTTTTCGCAGCTCATAAGCAAATCTGATTTGTTCATCAGAATACGTTTTCGGTCGCCCTTCCCGAAACAACGGATCATGTTGCTTGGCATACAATTTACCTTCTTGTGTGCGCGTGACAATCATATCGCGTTCAAACTGCGCAAAGGCGCTAAATATTGTAAAGACTAATTGGCCAGTCGGCGTATTGTCAATTAAGCCCATATTCAAAATGTTGACTTTGACATTTTCTTTAAACAACTCTTGGATAATGGCTAATGCCTCGCGCGTGTTCCGCGCAAACCGATCCAGCTTAGTGACAATCAAAGTATCGCCTGTTTTTAGAACGCGCAACAGTTTTTGAAACTCCGGTCGTTCAGTAGTTGTGCCGGTAAACTTTTCCTGAAAGATTTTTTCTGCTCCTGCCAATTTTAGTAACTCAATTTGATTTGCTAATTTTTGATCAGTGGTACTGACCCGCGCATAGCCATATTTCATCTTTTTATCTCCTTACTTATGTCATTAAGTAATGACACGGTTCTAACCCTTTAATTATACAGTATCAAAAAAGAGGCCACAACTGTTAAGTTGTGACCTGATTTGCTCTGTTAATTATGGTTCTATGATATTTGGTGTTTAAGTATAAGAATAGTGTTGATGAATTTTATCTATCAACACCAAATATCATAGGCCCCAAAATTGTCTGACCAGTGTTTGGACAAAAAAGACCAGCTTCCTTTAAAATGGTGTTTATCACAAACCCATTTTTAGGAGCCGATCTTTTTTGTCCGAACAGCGTCGGATTAATTTTACAATCTACCTTTCATGATGAAGTGTTTCGATGACAACGCGGTCTTCAAATGATAAAATAGTGGTGCCCATAAAGGTCCTTCTTTCTAGTGGAATGTTGTGATGACACCATTAAAGACCTTTATGGGTTTTTCTGTCCACTAATATGTTCAACTTAAATTTTACAATCTATCTTTAGTATTCGCCCCAATATTTAGACATTGTTTGTTTACCAACGCCAGGGTTGAAACTATTAGTTGGATCATTTTTCTTATAGTGCTTGATTAAGGCCGGTGCTGCCAAATATAGATGCCCAACATTGTGTTCGGCTGGATAAACAGCGTGACGCTCATCCAAAATTTTAAGCATTTCTTTTTTAAGTTCATGCGCATCGACGCCAGGTTGTAGAATATAATCCTGGTGCATAACGTGATCAAGTAAGTGACCATAATAAATTTTGTGTTCTATTTTGTCTTCAATCTCTTTAGGCAAATGCTCGAACCACTTATAATCATTACTTGCCAACGCGATATCTAGTGGCAAAATGTCAATACTATCCTGTTTTAATTCTTGATATCGAATCGCAACCCCAGCTGTTACATAGCGGTGAGTTGCCGCTTTACTGGTCTCATTGGCATCGGCTTCAAAGTAGTCGCCACTGGCTTTGTCAAAATAAGATTTGAGATACTCTCGCGCTTCTTCAATACCATTACCAGCCATTTTCAATTGTAGGTAATGGTCGTACTTTTCGTAATAATCATCTAACCGCTTTGGCATTTGATTAGGAAATAAATTACTTAATGTTTGAAGCAAACGATCTGGGAAATAAGGTTTGAAAAACGGAATGTGCTTCAAAAAGCGTTCGCCCCATGCTTTTAGCGCAAACATTTGGGGCAAATGACCCGTACCAATTTTTTCAATCACAATTAGTGAGTCTTTACCATATTTCTTGGCCAATTTATAAGCATTTTTATGCATATATTCACCAGAAACAGGCAATTCTTTGAATGTCGTCATAATATGGCGACGAATATCTTCCAACTCATCGGGATTATTCGTTCCAATGTAAAACATTTGTGTTTTTTTATCCATTGGGAATGTATCTAAGCGGACAGCCAATGCAGCAACGTGACCGGACGATCCAGATACTTCATACAATTCTTTAGGATTTGCATTGTATCGAATAGGCTTATCAGATTCAACGTCACGCACAACCTGTTCATGATGGAACATTGAAGCATGATGTTCAGTAGCTGGTACTTGATTCAAATCAAAATTGCGGTTCTGCAAATTAGTAATAATCTCTTCGGGCGTTTTGCCCAAATCAATGCCTAAATGGTTAACTAAGTGCATTTCGTCATGTTCATCAATCCAAACATACAATGATAGCTCTGTATAAGCTGGACCTCTTCTGATCAAAGCACCACCAGAATTGTTGTTAATACCACCAATGACCGATGCACCCAAATTAGATGAGCCAATGACTGAATGTGGTTCACGTTTAAGTGGTCGCAATTCATTTTCTAAGTGAAACAGTGTCGTACCGGGGAATGCTAGTACTTGTTCCCCATTATTGATTAACTGTAAATCTTTAATTTTCATGCCGTTCACAACAACTGCAGAACGGTCATAACCTGGGGCTGGTACGGATCCCTCAGTCAAACTAGTGTTGGCTGCTTGCATAATAATGATAATATTGTTATCATGCAAAACATTAAGCACACGCCACATTGCCATTAAAGTGGTTGGAAATACGACTGCAACTGCATCGCCCTTACCTGAGCGGTACCCTTTCCTAAAACGTAAAGATTTTGCTTTGTTAGTAATAACATTTTTTTTACCAACAACATTGACTAGTTCTTCGACTAAGTCCATATTAACTTCTCCCCTCTATAACGTTTGTAAAAAACGTTTTAATCATTACGCTTTCAATGATACGCTTTTTTTGATGCGTATCTGGATTGAAGTCAATATTTGAGACAGATTTTAAGAGACATTCAGAACCGCGTTTACCTTCCACAGCTCAAATAAATCATTAATTGCGATTAATAACTTATTTGAACCCTGGAAAGCATTAAATCAGGCGGCCATTTGGCTCGTAAGTGTTGCAATTTCAACTTGTAAGGGGGTCTGGTAGCCCAGTGAACTATGAATTCTCTTCCTATTGTAGAAAGCATGCACATATTCAAAAAGGACGGCAGCGACAGTTTCATAATCTTCAAAGACCGGCACTGGATAAACACATTCCTTTTTGAGGGAAGCGTGAAAGGATTCCATTGGCGCATTATCATACGGACAACCCTTACGGCTGTATGAGTGGCGGATATGTAGTTCAGTTAAACGTTGATTGTAATCATCGCTGGTATATTGAGATCCTAAATCTGTATGGATAATTAAATTGCTTGGTTTATATTTATCAACCGCACGGTTGATAGTTTTTAGAACTAGTTCATTGGTCATGTTTAAACCAAGGTCCCATGAAATAATTTTTTTCGTATGCAAGTCAAGAATTGATGAAAGATACAGCCAACCATCGCGCAAGGTATGAATATAAGTTATGTCTGTTGCCCACTTTTGATTAATTGTCTTTGTTGAAAAGTCACGATCAATAATATTTTCTCGTTCTTCAATTTTTTGTTGTTTTGGATGCCAAGTATATTTTTTCCGAATAATGGAATACAATCCTAATTCATGCATTAAATTACCAATGAATTTTTCAGAAACTTTTTCACCACAATGTTGGAGCTTCTTAGCAATTTTAGGTGATCCGTAACGACATCCTGAAGCAAAATAAATTTCTTTAATCAGCTTTCTAAAACGTTTACGACGCTTTTTCTGAATTGATACATGATTATTAGAATTTTTGTAAAAAGTGGACCGTGGAATTTTAAGAACATGACAAACATCACTTATATTGTGACCTTGAGCTGTCTTATGAGCTGTAATAATGAATGAGTTTGAATCTATTTTTTTGCGAATATGGTTAAGACTTTTTTAAGATTTCATCCTCCTCTTGAATTTTTTGATAATTCTTTTTCAATTTAAGATATTCATCTTGGCTGATGCCAGTTTGTTTATCTTCAGCATAACGCTTAATCCAAGCATAAATATTTTTATCTGAAATACCATATTCGCTGGTAAGATCTTTTACCTTTTCCCCATTTTGATAAAGAGATACAATCATCTTTTTAAAATCAATATCATATTTTTTGGCCATATAGGATATCTCCAATCTTGATAAAGATATTCTATCAAAAGTTGTCCATGATTTATACTAACTCCATCTTTTATTGCTAATCCAAGCTTCCAGCAATTTGCTGCAAAAACTGCGAAGAAGGCTCAAATTTCATATACGCGAGCGGTAAGAACTGGCGGGGGAATAGATGGCAGTGAAATCCTTACTTACGAGGGGATTCCAACAATCTGTATCGGAATTCCAGTCAGGTATGAACATACTAATTATGGAATGGTAGCTTACCAAGATTTTGCTGATACAGTCAAACTAGTAGAAGAAATTATTACTGGATTGTCATCCGAAAAAATTGCAGCCTTTTAGAAAGAAAAAATTTATTGTCTAATTGTTAATAGTCGATATCATCAAGCAGCAAAAAATGTGGGCGAATGCTTAAAAGTTACTGCAGCCGTTAAAAATGGGGTTATTGAAGCATTAAAATCAATTGATTCTCAGCAAGTGTTGGTTCTTCAAAGGCGCCCAGAATTTTTAGTCGAGACAAGTCCGCAAATACAAATTATTTTTACTGATTTGATCGTAAGATGTTGATTATAAATAACAAGCGCAAAGGTTAACAGGAAGGTATTAATGGTAAATTATGCACATAGTCTGAGTTTAATTATGAGTAATTAAGTCCAGAGGATCCAACTGCTGAATAATATGAACATTACAAAAATAGTACAAGAGACCAGGTCAGATTGACCTGGTCTCTTGTACTATTTTTATTTAGATTAAATCCAATCTTTACTTGATAGCTCCTTCTGTCACACTTGTCATGACTTGCTTTTGCAATAGGAGGAACAGAATAATAATCGGAACCATTGACAAAACAAGTCCGGCTAAGGCTAATTGCCATTGGCTGTTTGTTTCACCGAAGAAAGAATACATCTTAAGTGGAATCGTGTACATGCCATCTTTATTAACGACTAGTGATGGTAACAGGTAGTCATTCCATATTTTCATTGCATTCAAGATAACAACTGTACCTGTCATTGGGCTGACCGCTGGAAAGATAATATAAACAAAGGTTTTAAAAGGATAGGCTCCATCTAAAGCAGCAGCTTCGTCAAGAGTTTTTGAGACTCCTTGAAAAGCCCCATAAAAAAGAATAATTGAGAGGCTTACTGATAACCCGGTGTTCATAATGACCAGACTCGTTCTGTTAAGGAAATTAACTTTGCCAAAAAGTGAAAGAAGCGGGATCATAATTGACTGAAAAGGGATCAGCATAGTGCCGGCACAAAGATAGTAGAGAATTGAACTGAAAGGCCCTTTAACACGAGAAAGAGCATAGGCAGCAGCTGCCGAAACCAATGTGATTACAATGACACTGGCTACTGTGATAACTAAAGAGTTAAAGAAACTGCTTGTAAAATCAAGCGCCTGGTAAGCAGTTTTGAAATTTGAAAACGTAAAGTCCCGTGTAAACCATAACGGGTTTTGAAAAATTCCCCTTTTTCCCTTTAAAGCATTGATAATAACAATGATAAAGGGGTAGAACCAGAATAGGGCAATGATTCCAAAAAGAAAGCCAAGTAAGATTTTAGTTGATTTTTTCATCTTCTATCCCTCCCGCTTTCTTGAAAGTGCTAATTGAATAAAGGAAACAATGGTTACACAAAGGAAAAGGATAATTCCGGCTGCCTGAGCGTATCCCTGCTGGAAGTTTACAAAAGCAGTATTATAAATATACATCGAAATCATCTCTGTGGAGCGGTATGGGCCACCATTTGTAAGTGCTAAGTTTTGCTCATAGAGTTTAAACGAGTTGGCAAGTGTTAGAAATAGACTGATTGTAAAGGCTGGCGCCAATTGTGGCAGCTTGATGAAAAAGAAAATCTGGGTTGCTTTTGCACCGTCTAGAACAGCTGCTTGAATGGTATTCTTAGGAATTGCATTCAAGAAAGAAATATAGATTAACATAATATAACCGCTCATCTGCCAAACAAACAGAATTACTATCCCCCAAAAGCCTGTTGAAGGGTTGCTCAACCAACCTTTGAAAAAGTCAAGATGAAAAGCAGCGGCAATTGCCTGAAAAGCAGAAGTAAAAATGAATTGCCAGATAAAACCAAGTAGTATTCCGCCGATCAGATTTGGCATGAAGAAGATGGTTCTGAGTGATTTTGTGAGTCTGTTGTTGTGACTGGTGACGATTAACGCAAAAGCCAAACCGACTAAGTTAATTAGAATTACTGAAACAAAAGAAAATTTAACTGTTAGCCAAAAACTCTGCAGAAAGGTGGAGTCTTGAAAAAGGACTTCAAAGTTTTTCCAACCAATAAAAGAAGAGCGTAAACCATTGGAATCGGTAAAGGAATAATAAATTCCTATCAGAAATGGTACGACAATAATCAATAGTATAAAGAAAACTGCTGGTAAAACAAAAGCCAGATATTGATGTTTTTTGATAAGCATTTTTATCACTCCCCACTTTGGATTTCCCTGAGCTGTCGATATTTAGCCGATGTTTCCTTTTTCAATTCTTTCCAAGAGATCCCATTTACAAAATAGCGCTGTATATATGGCCCAAGTGCTTGGTTAGTAAAGCCATTCGGGTACTGTTTGTGAACAGGAGATTGTGCGTTTTTGGAAGTGCCGATCCGATAAATTTGTTTAGAAAGATCATCAGGCAGCCTCGAAACATCAAAGTTTTTAGTTGCAGGAACGAAACGCATTTCGTTAATGATTACGTTCTCAGCTTCTTTTGAAGTATACATCCAGTTAATAAAATCTTTAGCAGCTTTTTGCCGCTTGGGATGATCTTTAGTGATTCCTAAATACCATGAGGAACCGGTCAAAAGACGGTCAGTACCATCATTTTTAACAAAGAACGGTAACATGCCAAGATTTTTTTGCACGTATCCCTTTTCCAGACCATCAAGCGTCGGAATAATCCAATTTCCTTGAGGTATCATAGCAACTTTACCATTGAAAAAAAGGTCTTGGACAGAAGGATCATATTTAACTGAAAGAATCGGTTGTACATTATATTTTTTTACGAGATCATAATAATTTTTCATTTGCCTCTCGTATTTCCAAGGGAAAGTTTTGCTTTTGAAAGCTTTGACAAGATTATTGTTGTACGGCAGAGAAGTAAATTGTGCTGAAACAGAAGCAATTGAATTGGTATCAGCTCCGTTAAAGCCGAAAACGGCATCGATTCCAATCTTCTTTTTTTCTGAATTGAGTTTTTCAACCGCTTTCAAAAATTCAGAATAGTTATTGATCTTTGAGGCATCAATCCCAGCCTTAGCGAACACAGCTTTGTTATACGACCAGCCATAAGCCTCAAGATCGACTGGAATTCCAACCATACGTTTATTTGAAATTCCACCGCTAACAAGATTTGGTACTATGTTTTTACTTGCCTTAAGATCTTTTAGATTAATCAAATGATCCTTATACCGATCTATTTCAGGTAGCCCGCCAAGCATAATAATATCTGGAGCTTCCCCAGAGGCAAACTTCGCTTGTAAAGCAGCGGCCCCACCGCCTTGACCTGAAGTAGTAATTTGGATATTGACGTTGGGATGTTTAGCATGATACATCCGCGCTAATTTTTGATATTGTGCGGTTATTTCAGGCTTTTGATTAAAAAAGTTAAGTGTAATTTTTGAATTTTTTCCCTTTTGCGAGCTAAAACTACAACATGTTAAGACAATTAATGATAAACTCAACATAAAAGTTAGCTTAGCGATTTTAAAAAATCTTTTTTTCATGTCTTCCGCCCCGATTCATTGTCAATTGTTTGTCAAGAGCACCATTCTTTCTTACCTAAATTTTATGTTTTTATTATGAATTACTGCAGAAACAAAAGCAAAGAATAAACTCGAGGAGGCGTTTCTTATGAGTAAGATTCAAATCGAACACCTTTATAAGCGTTATGATAATGCGGAAAATGATACCCTAAAGGATATCAATCTTGAGATTGATGACAAGGAATTTGTTGCAATTATTGGACCATCAGGTTGTGGTAAGTCTACACTATTGCGTTGCTTTTCAGGTTTGGAAGAAGTTACAAAGGGAAAAATTAATGTAGATGGAAAGCGCTTCGATAATATTCCACCGCAAAAGCGCAGCATTGCAATGGTTTTTCAAGATTATGCATTATATCCACATATGACTGTTTACAATAACATGGCGTTCAACTTAAAACTTAGTAAATTTTCTAAAAGTGAAATTGATTCACGGGTCAAGGAAGCAGCACAAAAGCTTAATCTCACAGACTATTTGGCTCGTAAACCCGCGCAGCTTTCTGGTGGGCAGCGACAAAGAGTTGCTTTAGGGCGTGCAATGGTGCGCGCACCTGAAGTCTTTTTAATGGACGAGCCGCTTTCTAATTTAGATGCGAAGTTACGTGTTTCAACGAGGCAGGATATTATCGAGCTACATAAGCAGCTTGGAACTGTAACGATTTATGTAACGCATGATCAAGCTGAGGCGATGGCAATGGCGGATAAAATCTTGATCATGCGAGACGGAGTGGTACAGCAGTATGGTAAACCTGAAGAACTTTATGATAACCCGCGTAACCTCTTCGTTGCTCGTTTTATCGGTTCTCCCAGCATGAATATTTTAAAGGGTACTCTTTCGAACAAGGGAATTTTTAATTCAGGTGGTGTAAATTATGACCTTAGTGAATTCGTGAAAAAAGAAGTTTTGCCAACGGATAAAAGAGAGATTGTACTTGGCTTTCGGCCTGAGAAAGTAACGCAGGTAAAAAAGTCAGGAGATAATGATACAGCTCCTGAAAATTCTGCACAAAAAGAGGGATTTTTTGTACTTTCTGCAAGTAAAAATCTGGCTGAATACATGGGCGGCCATACGCTTGTCTATCTAAAAACTAAAGATGGTGTTAATATTGTGACTCAAACGCCTAAAAGAATTCCTAATGATGATAGCCACAAAAAATTAGATCTTTATATTCGTAATTCTAATATTTATCTGTTTGATGCTAAAAGCGGTCTGACACTTCAAAATGGTTAGCTTTACCAGATAAGAAAGAAAACGGTTAAGTTGGAGAGAAAGATTTGCTTACCATAAAAAAGCAAAAACGTACTAATTTGCAATTTGCATGTTAAAGATATAAACAAAGGAACCGGATCTGCACTAGGCCCTGTCAAGTTGACAAATGAAATAATATAAAGTTTTTGGTCACTTAGATGGCTTCATTCCAGTATTCATCCGGGGTGAGGCCATTTCTTTGTGCTGAGCGATTGTCATGATTAAAATATTCGATTCCTGATTCAACGAGCGTTATTAATTCTTGATAGGTCTTTGCTCGCGGATGACGCGCCATCCAGCGAAGTTTAAATTCATTCCACCAGCGCTCCATCGGGGCGTTATCATATGGTGTTCCTGGACGCGACATACTGCGGGTGATCTCAAATTGATTGATGAAATGATTGAACGCTCTTGAGGTATACGCCGAACCACGATCGGTGTGAATAAGTGATGGGACCTTACCAACTGCAGTAAAGGCACGCTGAAAAACCTGGATCTCAGCGGCACTCGTTTCTGTGGCGCTGAGATTGTATGCCAAGAATCGGCGACCATATAAATCCAAGACACCACTTAAGCGGACTTTGTACTCACCACTAAGCCCATAAGTTAGTTCAGTTGAATCAGATAACCAAACTTTATTGGGCGCTGTCACTTGAAAGTTTTGCTTTAAAACATTGTCGAGTAAATATTGTTCAGCTTGTTTGGCCCGTTTATGCTTCTTTGGCCGTACTTGACAGCGAATATCAAGTTCACGCATGACCCGGCGAACTTGCTTCAAAGTTACCGGAAAATCAATTAGTTTATCCGCTTGTAAGTTAGTCAGAAGATTTCCAGCACCGATACCTTGGTGGTGAAAATCAAACCAATATTGGGTGCGTGTTTTGAGTTGTTTATTGTGCTTTTCCCATGTTGTTTCCTGTCGTCTAAGCCCTTTATGATAAGCTTGTCGGCTGACGCCGATAACGGTTAAAAGTTTCGTTACGGCACCATGATTACCTTGGCTGACTACCTTGATAGTGTGGTAAGCCAGTCGATGTGGTTTGTTCACCCCCTGCGCTGAAGTTCCTGAAATTTTTTTATGAAGGCCTCGTAGAGTTCCTTATCTGCCAGTTGTGCTTTTAGTTCTCGGATCTGGAGATTAGCCTTATCTAGTTCGGTTAATTCATGATTGGCTTTTCGATGCCCACGGTTATCTACGAGCGCTTCATAGCCGCCACTTTTAGTCTTGATCACCCAAGTACGGACCTGTTGGTAGGAGACTTGAAAGTGATCCGCGGCTTCGGTATACGAGTGTTTAGCTTTAGTCACATATTCAACGATCTTGATGCGTTCTTCAAAAGTTGTTTGCCGACTCATGGTAGGGACCCGCTTTCTAGACGGTCTGGCCGTCAAGGTTTTATCCCTATTATACCTGGAAACCCAGTTGTCGAGTTGTGTTGATGAACGTAAACCAAATTTTGTGGCTAAATCCAGCAGTGACCCTTCACCGGCCAAAAAAGCCTGAACAGCTTTAAGTTTCAATTCGTTGGAATAATGATTATTTGTGTGCGCTTCCGTGAGCCCTGCCAACCCATCACGTTCAAGGCGCGACTGCCAACGCATGAGCGTTTCTCGATGGATACCATGTTGTCTGGTAAAAGTCCCAATTGATAAACCTGATTGCTTGAATTCAGCTAACAGCGCCAACTTTTCCTGAAGCGTGTGTCTAGCTCTAGGCATACAAAAATCCCCCTATGATTAGTCAGATGAATTATAGTATTTCATCTGACAACCATAAAGGGATTATCGCATTAATCACTCCTTTTTTGTTTGATTATGTCGCATTTTTGATATCTTTACTATTTAGCCGGATTTAAAATAGAAGTGCAACATAAATAAAACTAGACCAAAAGGGCC
>NZ_RHOF01000079.1 GCF_003946445.1 Loigolactobacillus jiayinensis
GCTTAGCGGCCATGATGGCTGGTAAAATTTCTGGCTGTACCAAAGTTATCGCCGTGGATATCGTCGATGATCGTTTAGCCTTAGCTAAAGAATTAGGCGCAACTGATATCATTAATAGTAAGACTGAAGACCCTGTCGCAGCTATCAAAGCACTGACTAATGGTCATGGCGTCAACTTTGCCGTTGACACTACTGGCGTTACCCAAGTAATGGAATCCTCCAT
>NZ_RHOF01000008.1 GCF_003946445.1 Loigolactobacillus jiayinensis
TGGCCCTTTTGGTCTAGTTTTATTTATGTTGCACTTCTATTTTAAATCCGGCAGTTTTTACGCTGGGCTGACGTGATAGTTAAAAATACGGGTCAAAAAAAACAGACACTCACGCCCTCAAGGGGAGTTTGCCTGTTTTTGACTGGTGCTTAATTATCACCGGCCGTAATTTTACGTTGATCAATCGCGCGGCTATTCAAAAACCAATATTGGTGCCAATCGCCAACTAGAGCGGTAAAGGCAACTGGTTCCTGTCCATTTGCTTGCACTTTTTCAATGAGATAATTGCGCAAGATCCACGGGTCATTGAGGGAGCTTTGTGTCAGTGTAAATAACCGCTCCAACTTGGCCAGGCTAATATGCAAATCAGCGGCGACTTGTTCCTTGGTTAGGCCACTGCGGTTAAAATTTTCTTGTAATTCATTGATGGTATTCTTAACTTGTTGTGGATTTAATGACATATTTAGTAACTCCTTTAAAATTTAATTAGTGTGAATTGAGTTGGAGAAGTGGACTTCACCTGATCTGAGAAGCAAGGAGCAGGCAAAATTTATTCTTCTTTCAAATACCCGCTATTTCAAATGGAAAACACGTTCGGCGTTACCGTGGCTAAATGCTTCTAGTTGTGCTGAGGTTAAGGCCGTGTTATCCAAAAACGTCCGCGTATTGGCCGGCTGCTTGTACGGATAATCAATTGAATAAATCAGGTGTTCCGGCCCCATTTCCGCTAAGATAAAGTTTAACTGCGGTTGGCTTAAAATACCGCTGGGCGTGACGTAAACATTCTGGCGGTAATAGTCGGAAAATGAGTGCTTTAAACCAGCGTAAGCGTCGAGCTCATCGTCTAAACGTTCGAGAAATTGTGGCACTAATTCGCCCCAGTAGCCGGAGATTAGTTTCAAATTAGGTAATTTGTCGAAAATTCCGGAAATAATCATGCGCATGACTTGAATCCCAACGTCCATATGCCAACCATAGCCAGCGCTGGAAAAAATACCGGTGACCACGTCGGACCAGCCGGCACTAGCAAAATAATGCTGGGTGATGTCATTGGGAATAAATGAGGGATGGAAATATATCGGCACATCTAAGTCACTGGCCATTTTAAAGATGGGGAAGAAGAAGGCATTATCAAAGAATTTACCTTGATAGTTGCCCTTAAGCAATACCCCATTAAAATGCAGTTCCGTGATAGCACGCTTCAACTCAGCCGCAGCGGCAGCGGGGTCGCCAACGGGCAATGCTGCCAGCGCACCAAACCGGGTAGGGTTAGCGGCAACGACTTGCGCCAATTCGTCATTGGCTTGGCGACATAATGGTATTGCCAGCGCAGGTGCTAAATTTTGCGGCGAAGAATTACCGTAAGACAGCACTTGTTGATCGATACCATAATGCGCCATGAAAGTGAGGCGCTGGTCGGTAAAGTCTTGCATAATTTCTGGTGTTGGTAGGGAGGTGCGCATATAGTGCAACATGTCCGGACTTAAATTAGGGGCTGCCGCCTTACCAACTGACTGATTAATTGCTTGCGTAATTTTAGCGGATTCATAATGTTCTTCAACCGTAATAATTTTCATAGAGAACGCTCCTTTAGGCTGCGTAAAACAAGTCGTTGACCCAGACCTTGAGTCAATTGATAATTGTACTTTGACTTAACAGTTAGTATTATAGGAGGCAAGAAACTTAAAGCAAAGGTGGTTAAGCGACATAGTACTAGGTTATGTCGCATTTAATAAAATGGCAAAAGGATTTTTGTATCAACCGGTGAAAATAGATCAGCGGAAGCACCAAAGTGAAGTGAAGCTATTCAACGCATTAGCACGAAAATATCGATCTGGCGCTACTTTTAAACAAATTGCGATCACAGAATTCTGTCGTAGCGCAGGCGTTTCACGAGCGACTTTTTATCGCCATCATCAAACACTGACCGACATTATAGTAGTGCAATTTTTGATTGTGATCGCAGGTTTTGAGCGGCAAATTGATACGTTGACGCAAGCAGATTTTGCAAATAGTAGCCAAATTGTTGTGGCGACGATTTATACAAACCTTGAATTGATCAAAATGGTGCCGTGGAGCGGGGCACAAGCACAGGTACAAGCATTACTCAGTGGGACGGCGCAACAAATTTTAATGTTGCGTGATCATCCTAAAGCAACGCAAAACTTTGTTAGTGGGTTTCTCGGCGCAGCTATTCTCAACTTTGCGCTACAAATTGCTACGGTTCAGGAACCAATTACCAAGGCCACTGCGCTTAAATTGTACCAGCAGTTATTACCTAATAGCCTATAAAGCATGAGTGGCTTAAGCTAAGGGCGACTAGCTGATCAGTTTGTAGCTTGACTACTTTTGAGTTTGTTTGGTGCAGTCTTATTTTAGCCTTTAAATAGCGACATTTTTGTATCTGGATCAATAATTTTAGCTTTGATCATCAGGCGCATACTTTCATGGAGGTGTGTGCTTAAGGCTGCTTGCTCTTCTGGGGGCAGTGTCTGCACGTGAGCATCAATACGGTCTTGAATGAGTTGCATGTGTTTTGCGATAACAGTTTGGCCTTTAGGGGTCCCGTAAACATTGACTATCCGGCGATTAGTTTGATTATGTTTGCGCTGTACCAACTGGCGGGTTTCAAGGGTGGTGATCAGCCGCGTTAATTGGGCGCGCGAAATTCCAGTATTGGTGGCTAGTTGGCTCATACTGACGCCAGGATGTTGATAAACTTTACTAAGTGTCATTGCCTGTAGTCTAGTTAAGTTGAATTCCTCCAGTGAACGGTTTTGCGTAATTGCTTGGCTTAAATTAAAAAACATTTCACCTAAGCTTTGTGATTGACTAGTTTTAGCGGTCATAGTGCATTGCTCCTCTATTTTTAGCTACTTTTAAAGAATTAAAGCGCCAGCTAATTTGTTGTACGTTAATCATTGACAGATATCAATTATGAGTTTAAAGTAGATGATTGTCAAATGTAAAACATTAATTTTAGACGATTATTTGGGCTCAAACTGACCAAGTAATCACCTAATAGCTGATAATAGGGACAACTTGAAGGGAAAGCGACTAAATAATGAACGATTTTGAAGCAATCAGTCAGTTGGTTTTGCGGGAACGAATGTATCGTGGTCGGCATGTTAAGGCCTTAGCCGACTGTTATTTCTCTGACGCCACAGTGACCACTAGTTGGCAAAGTGGCCCTGTAGCGACTTTTCTTGGCAAACAACCAGTTGAAGTTGATAACAGCATGCCCATCGTAGGTCGTTTTGGCACGCCAATTGTCCATCAAAATGAGACACGGGCATATGTTGAATTATCGTCGACGACAAATCGGTGGCAATTAGTCAATGGTGTAGAAGCTGTTTTAGAATCTTATATGCGCCTAATTTATCGAGTGGCGAAACGAAATGGTGAGTGGAAAATTGTTGATCTAACGTCGATCGATGAAAGTGACAAGCTGACGCCAGCCATCCCAGGTCAAGACTTAAAAATCAAGCCAGAAGCAGTGGCTAATCTACGCCGTAGTTACCGCTACTTAGCGTATGTTCGCCAAAATGCAGGGGGTACGATCAGCCAAGATCTACTGGGAACAGACCGTGCGCAAGATGAAAATAATTTATATGAAAATTCCGAAAAATGGTTACACGAAAATGATTAGTAAATAAGATTAATACAGTAGCGTAATCGGTGAAACGAGAGGTAAAAATAATGACACAGACAAAACCAGTGATTACATTGATCACCGGTGCAGATAAGGGCATCGGGTTTGCAACAGCGCAGGCATTAGGCCAAAAGGGACAACAGATTTTAATTGGTGCGCGCAATCGACAACGTGGCGAACAGGCCGTGGCGCAACTTAAGGCTGCTGGTATACAGGTAACCTTTATCCAACTTGATGTTACTGATAAGACTCAAATCAAAGTAGCAGCCGAAAAAATTAAGGCCGACTACGGTTACTTGAGTATCTTGATCAATAACGCTGGCATCGCATTAGGTAATCATTTACCGGCTTCGCAAATGAGTACCGACACGATGCGGCAGGAGTTTGATGTTAATTTCTTCGGCTTGGTTGATGTGACCCAAGCAATGATTCCATTATTAAAGACCGGCCAGCCAGCAAAAATTATTAATGTCTCTAGTAATATGGGGTCGCTGGGCCTTGCGACTGATCCAAATTCGCGATTTTATAAAGTCAGTTCATTAGGTTATCAAGCAACCAAGGCATCAGTTGATTTTGCCACGATTTTGCTCAGTAAGGAATTGGCAGCTGCAGGTATTACCGTTAATTCGGTTAATCCCGGTTGGACGGCCACTAATTTTGGCGGACGGCCTAGTGATGCACCTAAGCCAGCTGGGATGCAAGACGTTGCCACTGGTGCCGCTCAAATCATTAAAATGGCTAGCTTGCCATTAGATGATCCACAAACGGGCACCTTTACAGAAAATGAAGGGTCCCTGCCCTGGTAAAGTGGTGGCTATTTTATAATCTTAACTTAAAAAGGTGAGGCTGTGATATAAGCAAAATTATGTCACAGCCTTATTTTAATGTCGCAGATTTGCGACGTATTTGGCTAATACCCAGGAGCTGATCGGCTTATGGCACACTTTTTTCTGAAAAAAAGCTTGTTTTATATGTCGTAGCGACGTATACTTAATCAGTCGCTACGACATATAGGAGGAATCATGTACGAGTTATTGATTTTAGGTATTTTGCAAATCCACAACATGTCTGGTTATAAGTTGGCGCAAGTACTGGAAAGTAGCCTAGAGCCACGCCGAGTAATTTCTAATGGCGTGATGTATCCCTTACTTAATCGCTTGGCCAAGCAAGGCTATATTGAAATAGCGGCTGAACCGAATACGCATCGTAATAAAAAAATGGTGCAGATCACCGAACTAGGACGCCAGCGGTTCCAAGAACTAATGGCGCAGCCGGTGGCGATGGATGCGAAGCGAGAGTCTATTTATCGCTTTAAATTCAGGGGGATGGCCAGTGTCGATACGGCCACACAACAAGCTATTTTGGCAGATTATGCAGCGGCCACGCAAGCGGATCTAGACAGTTATCAGGCTTTTAAGACCCATGTTCAAGCGCAAGTGGGCGTGGAGTTAGCCGCAAATACCTCGTTAGTAACTGGGGCGCGGGCTCTGGATTTAAGCATTGCGATTTGCCACGCTAAGCAAGCTTGGACTAAGCAATATCAAGCTAAGTTAAAGGGCCATACTTCTACTAGGCGAACTGAGCCGTAGTAGAATGGACACCGCCTGTAACATCAGAATTTATTAGCGGTTTTAAGCTAATAAAATACCTTAATTGTGGAATAGGAGAATCAGCATGCAACAAAGCAAGCATAATATCCGCCAATGGATTGCCTTAGTCGCAATGAGTTTAGGCGTTTTTATGGGTCTATTGGATGTAACCGTCGTTAATGTCGCGTTACCAACAATGGTTCGTAGTTTTAATACGACCTTTACCAATTTACAATGGGTTTTAAATGCCTATACCTTGGTCTACGCGGTCACCTTACTGATCATGTCCAAGTTAGGTGATATGTATGGCCGAAAAAAGATTTTTCTTGGGTCACTGATTTTATTTGTTATTGCCTCGGCTGTGAACGGGATGGCCACTAATTTATTAGTTTTAGATATTGGTCGTGGGATTCAAGCCCTTGGTGGCGCCGGGATGATGTCGTTATCGATGGCGTTAGTGGCGTCTAACTTTGCTGGTCGTGAGCGCGGATTAGCCTTAGGTATTCTGGGCTCGATCATGGGTATTTCCACAGCTTCAGGCCCGCTGATCGGTGGGTATTTGGTCGAGCAATTTGGCTGGCCCGCAATTTTTTATGTTAATGTGCCATTTGGTATTTTAGCGGTGATATTAACCGTGATTTATGTTAAGGAAACACCGAGCTACGGTAAAAATCAGCGGATTGATTTCGCTGGGATGTTCCTGTCTGCCACCGGATTATTTGCCATTATTTATGGGTTGATCGTTAAGGAAGGACATCCGCATTTAAGCTGGCTTAGTGGGCAAGTTAGTGGCTGGCTCGCGGGTGGTGTAATTTTGCTAATTGCGTTTGTCATTGTAGAATTACACGTTGCGGATCCAATGGTCGATATTAGCATGTTTAAACGGCCCCACTTTATTGGCATTGTGCTGGTTGCGTTTGTTTTAGGCGCTGGTATATACGCATTCAACGCTTACCTAACGCCACTAATGCAAAATTATATTGGGTATTCAGCCGTCCAAACTGGCGTGCGCCAATTGACGATTAGTGCGTGGTCATTGATTCTCGGGCCCGTTGTCGGTATTCTCGGTGCACGTTATTCTAAGAAATGGATGATCTGTATCAGTTTGTTCATTGGTGGGGCTGGCTTCTTATGGATCGGCCACGCCATGGGTCCTGGGGTCAGCTTTGTTGATTTATGGCCTGGCATGATTCTAATTGGGATCACCAACGGGATGGTCAATCCATTACTGAACACAACAGGGATGGAAGGCGTTATTCCTAGTGAAATGGGGATGGCATCAGGCTTGTTAAATGTGTTCCGACAGCTAGGAACCACAGTTGGGGTCGTTAGTTTAGGCTTGATTCAAAACGCGCAGTATGAAAACTATCTTAATGGGCATCTGGGTCAGATCAATATGCCAACCGCTGCTGTAACCGGGCTTAAAAAGGCGTTGCTCGATGCTGGACCATTTTCAGGTCATGGGATTGCTTTTTCACAACGCGTGAGTCAAGCACCATTTGCTAAAGCCTTTCAGCATGTTGTGGTGACCGCCTATCATAACGGCATGGCCGCTGTATGTATTACAGTTGCAGGCGTTGTTATTGTTGGTGGCGTTGGGGCGGCGTTGTTATTACGCAATCATGTGGAAGTGCCAGATATTACTAAACCAGCGGATAAATAATAATTGTTCTTGATTAAAAAATAGTAAAAAAAGTTGGTCTAGTTATGAACTGGACCAACTTTTTTGTGTACCACTTAATCATACAGGTGTGTATATGAAGCAACTGGGCGGAAGAAACCACGGTGAACCACTACGTTAGCAGTACCACCTAAATCACTGGCTAATTTTTTAGCGTAGTCTGGATTGTTATTGGCAGCGACCCAAGCATCATATGATTGCCAGTGGGCGACGTTAATAATTTGGTATTGATGATCTTTTAGTAAGGACTTTTCTAGATCCGCGCTAATGAAGCCAGCTTCTTGACCCATGATTTTTGAGCGGCGCTGCCAATCAGCAATAAACTGATCCATATCAGCGGCGGCAATTTCAAATAAATTGATAAAGTCAAAAGGTGCTTCGGGGTGTTTGATTTCTGGATTTTTTCTACTGGCATATGAAAGTGCTCCTTTATTTTTGTTTGCTATTAAGTGTTTGGGCTATCAGTTCAGGTAGCCATTTTTGTTGGAAAATTTGATCAGCGTTGCTTAATAAATCAGCGCCATGACTGACTAGTAGTTGGTCGAAGGAATAGTTAGCTAACTTTTTTAAACTTGCACGTGCTGTGGTGTAATTTTCATTACTAGGCGCAATCATGACGTGATGATCAACGTTAGTGATCGTGTCCGCGGCAAAAAGAATATTGTGATGGCGATGCCACAAAAAGGACAACTGGCCGGCACTGTGGCCAGGGGTAGCGATGGCGGTAATGCCACCTGCTAAAGGAATTTGTTCACCATCAACTAAACGGTGGGTGACCGGCGCCGGACTAAAGAACGGAATCTGTTTACCTGGATCACCAGCAGGCGTGTAAATCGGTCGTACGGGAATGAAAGCTTCTAAAATAGCGGCATCTTGTTGGCTCATCCAGATTGGCGCATGTGACTGCGCTTCAACTTCACCAATATTACCCACATGATCAGGATGGCCATGGGTCACTAGAATTTGTTTAATAGCGCTGGTGGTCAGATTCATTTTCTGAAGGGCGCGGATAACGATGTTAGGGTGACCTCTTTTAACCGGATAACCAGTATCAATCAATATCCAGCCATCAATTGGGTCGTGAATTAAAAAGGCGTGAACAAAATCAAGTTGCAATTGATACAGATCATCTTCTAATTGGACAATTTCTAGGGGTTCTAAGGCAGACATATCAATTAGCTCTTTTCTTTTATGCAAAATTAAGCGGTCATCACTTTCAAGCGACAAACCTAATTGAATGGTTATTTACTTATGTGGTGTTTGATTGTTGCAGCGATATTTTCTTACAGAATCAGGCTGATGTCGGCGATAATGGCACAAATTAGGAAAAATAATGCGCTCAAATTATGCTGGCGTTGTTTTTTAGTTACAAAAACATAGCTGAAAAATAAGCCAATGCTGGCGATGGTTAACAGCCAAATACTCATTTGTTCAGCACCTCTTTCTCTTTTAACATTTGGCCCATGATCAGGCCTAAAACCAGCAGGATAAAGACAATGGCGAAGGCCACGTGATAGCCACTGAGCAACGCGCTAGTTTTGGATGCTTGTGTGAGCATTTTTTGATTAGCGACATCTTGTTGGACACTGATCAAAATTGCGGTACCAATGGCCGAGGCGGTAAAGCGCATCATATTATTACCTGAGCTACCATGGGAAATTAAATCCTTAGTTAAGCCGTTGATTCCCATTGTCGTTACCGGCATTTGGACAGCAGAAAAACCAAAACTACGGACAGCGTAAAGCAAAATTATTTCAATTAATGGTGTGGTTGGTGTTACAAAGATAAAAGGCAACGTGCCCAGAAGCATAATGACTAAACCGACGCGAATCATACGTTTACCGTTAAAATGATTGAGTGCGTAGCCGGTAATTGGGCTCATGGCTGCGTTCACTAAAGCACCTAAAATCAAGCACATTCCTGATTCCATGGCTGAAAAACCATGAACAGTTTGTAAATAAAGCGGTAGGACAAATTCGAAACCGGCAAAAGCAATCTGTGAAATTGAAGTGATCGATACCGAAATCGAATAGTTATGTGATTTGAAGATATCTAATTTTAAAACCGGGTTGGTAATATGCAATTGGCGGCGAATAAACAAAACAACTAATACGCTGCCAACGATAATACCAGTGCTGACTTGCCAATTAGTCCAACCTAAGTTGCCAATCATGGCAAAGCCATAAAGTAAGCTACCAAAACCGAGAGTGGAGAGGATAACAGATGGCCAATCGAGGCGGGATTTATTTTCCATCACCACATCACGTAGACCGAAGAAACCTAGGATGAAGGCCAATAAAATCAAGGGAATTAAAGCGCCAAAAATATTATGCCAGTCCCAATTATCAAGCACCCAGCCGGAGAAGGTCGGACCAATCGCTGGTGCTAAGCCAAACACGATCCCCATTAATGCAGAAACCGTGCCGCGTTGCTTGGCGGGATAAATTGAATACAGCATTGTCGTACCGATACCGGCCAGTAAGGCACCACCAATGGCCTGAATTAAGCGGCCAACCAATAATGCGTTAAAAGAATTAGCCAGATAACAGCTGGTGGTGCCAATGAGGAAAAAGCCCATCGAAAATTCAAACAACCATTTAGAGCTGAAATTATCAGCTAGCCAAGCAGTGACTGGCGTCATGATGCCCACAATTAGAGAATAACCAGTCGACAGCCATTGCGCGGTTGCCGCCGTGACCCCAAATGTGTGCATTAGCGTTGGTTGCGCAACGGCTAAAATAGTTTGGTTAAAATTACTGCAAAACATGCCGATCATAATAATGATCAAGAAGAGGGTGCGGTTAAAAGGCTGCCCTTGGTTATCATGTGAAGTTGCCGTTTTATTCACCCCTTTGAATAGATAGTTGTTTATCGAAAAATTATGCATTGTAATTATATAATTAATGAAGTGTTTGCTTCACAACTAATTAATTACTATACTTAAGTTAAAAATAAAGTAGAGTAGGCGACATAAATGAAAACAAATGATCCAAATAATGTTTCAGATCGATTACACAAAGCTGTGGCATTAGAAACTGATTTGGTCAATCGACAACTGCGGCACATTGGACTTAATAATCAGCAGGCCCGGTTGTTGAAATTTGTGAGCGAGCATCCTGGCGTGATTCAAAAAGAGGTGGCCACTTTTTTAAATCGACAAAATGCCACGATTACCAATATGCTTAAAGCAATGGTTAAACAAGGTTATCTAACGCGAAAAATTCCAGTGGATAATGAGCGCCAGAAAAAGCTTTATTTAGAGCCCAAAGGCGAAGAGTTGATCACCTCGATCAACCTGATTTTTGCTGAGCTTGAGCAGCAGATCACAGCCGCGATTCCTCCAGCTGAACGGGCTGACTTTATCAAAAACCTCGATCGCATTAAACAAGCCTTAAGTTAACGCTAGTGTATTTGTACAGACAGGAAGGTTATTAGCCTAGAAACGAGCTAATAACCTTCTTTTTTTGATGCTATGAATTCACAGTTTCAATCGTACAATGTTTTAAGACCACCATGCCTTGCGTGAAGCCTTCACTGTTGCCGGTGATAACAACGCGGTCACCCGTTTGCACGCCGCCCATGTCAGGGACAACGCAGCCGACCCAAGTTTTATTACCAACTGGATTGCCTAGTTCAATGCAAGGTAGGCCGTATGAGTCAGGACCAACATAAATTGCAATTCCGCTAACCGTCACCATTTGGTCATCATAAATACTATCGTGTAAACCGGTATAACTCTCGTATAATGTTTCGCTGGTAACTTGGCTAATTTTTTGTGGCATATTAAAACGCTCCTTTTAAATTTAATAATGGGGTTAAAGTCTGATCAGCTAAAATGCTAACGTGATGGGTGGCACGAGAAATTGCTGTATAAAGACGGTGTCGGGCTAGTGGTGTGTCTGGGTATAAGGCTTGCTTTTGGTCAGGGATGATCACGCTATTGAATTCAAGTCCCTTGGCCAGCGCTAACGTTAGCAAAATAGTGCCATGGCTGGGTAAGTGACTTTTTTGTGTAATCACTTGATGTGGGGTTGTGGCTAATTGTTGATCTAGCCACGCCAATTGTTCAGTATTTGCGGCAATGATCGCGGTCAAACCAGTTGCCGTGGTCAACTTAGCGATGTGCTTCTTTAGTGCGTGACCATAATTATCTTTAGCGGACACGACCTCAATGCTGGGCATAACCCCAGCAGTTTGAACTGAGTTTGCTTTGACCGGCGCGTCGCCTATGGCAAGACGCGAAAATAAAGCGGTGATCTCCGGTGTTGAGCGATAACTAGTCAGCAGGTGGCACGTCGTTGTTTTTTTATTGTTGGTGTTAAAAAGCACCTCAATTTGCTTAAAGGTAGCTTTACCGGGCTCGATGGCTTGGTTTTCATCGCCTAATAACATAAAGTGTGCTTTTTTGAAAAACTGATTTAAAATCATTAATTGTGCTTCGGAGTAGTCTTGCACTTCATCGATCATGACGAATTTTGCTTTAGAATTACCATAACCGGTTAAAATTATCCGCAGATAAAGCCACTGCAGGCGTGTTACTTTACCTGTACCGGTTAGTCGTACACTGATATGAGTCAGGTTAAGCCAACTATAATTAGCCACTGCACTGATCGTGTCAGTGTATTTAATTCGTAAATAATGCAAGGCTAACTGTCTTTTAGCGCGATTGGTTTCTGGATCAATCAAGTGATGAAAATACTTTTTTTGTTCAGTTTGATCCAGCGCCAATAGTTCATCTTGCACGGTTTCAGTCTGGGCTAAGCGGTTTAATTCTCGCTGCAGCGCTTGGTTAACGGCTGCCTGGACTGCCGTCATCCGTTTTGTACCTAAAGGTAGATGGGTAAATTGGGTATTGATTTTGGCCAATGCATCTGCGGATAGCAGAGTATTTCGCGCCACCATAACTGGTTGAAAATCAGCGGCTTGTAAATCTAAATCAACTAAGTCAGTGGCCATCTGCTCTAATTGTTGTCGTGTCGTTGGCTCTGGCGTAAATTGTTCAGTTGGGAGCGCCAACTGGTCAACAAATTGGACCCAAGTCAGGTTAATTGGATTACTTTCGCCTAAATCAGGTAAGACGGTACTGATATAGTGCTGGAACAGTGGGTTTGGTGTGAGTAGATAAATAGCATCAGGCGTTAACTCAGTCCGCTTTTGATAGAGTAAATAGGCAATGCGCTGCATCATGACGGATGTTTTTCCGCTACCAGCGATACCATTGACCAGTAGCACCGGCACGTCTGGATAACGAATGATCGTATTTTGCTCTTTTTGAATAGTGGCTGTAATCGACTGCATCTGATCGGTTTGATGCTTAGAAAGTGATGCTTGCAACAATGGATCTTCAAGCGCAATGGTTGTATCAAAGTAAGCCAGTAAGTGATCACCGTGAATTTCAAACTGCCGCCGTAACTTTAAATCAGTGGCAACAACTCGTTGACCAACATGATAGGTGGTTGGTCCGTTGGCTTGATTATAGTAAGTTTCCGCAATTGGCGAGCGCCAATCAATAATCATTTGCGCCTTGTTTTCATCCGTCATGCCCACAGTGCCAATATAGAAATTTTCTGGTGCTTCCGTCGGCGCAAATTGTAGTTGCACCTTAGCAAAATAGGGTTGCTCTAATAAAAGTTTTAGCTGTGCTAAGGTGGTTGCAGCAATATCGCGATCAAAATTATAAGTGTCGATCTCGCGGTTACGGGACTCAATATCAGCTAGGGTTTCCATCGTTTTAATATCAGTATCAAAGTTCAAGGTGATATCTGAACCAAGATTACTTTTTGCCGCTAAGGCTTTTGTTTGCGTTGCCGTTTGTTGCGCTTGTAACTGGGTCTGTTTATGCAGTAATTGTTGATAAGTTTGCTTGAGGTAAGCTTGTTCATGCTCGAAAACAGTTGTCATTTATCGACCTCCTTGGAAAACAAAAGTAGCCATTAATTGAATAATCATCACTAATGTTGTTTAGCGAATAGTTTAGAATACAACTTAACGCAAAAACTATCATAATACAATGTTATATAGTTGTCAATGAAACTGTTAGAAATAAATCTAAATTATTTAATGACGATAGAAAGACTAAAAAAGACCTAGTCATTGACTGGGCCTTTTCAGGTACATAATTATTTTTGTAAACCAACCGTAACTAAGCTTCTTGATACAGAAAGCCTAACAGTGCTAACCAGACAACAACTAACAGACCAGGAATAGCAAGGTAAGACATGGGTAAAACGCCGCCAAAGAAGCTATAAACGCCTAACCAAGCGGCAATGAAGAAGCCTAGATATTTCAAAAGTTTGCTCCTAGTGAAGAGACAGACACTAATGATCCAAATTGCGCAAAGCACATGGCCACCAAGGCGTACCGGCATGGCAATTGAAGCCGCTACGTTAGCCATGGTCATGATGCCACAAGCAACATCCAAAGTGATCCAGCCATAACCGGCCATTTTAGCCCAAGTGGGGGCTTTTAATCTAGGGATGATCGCGATAATGATCAAATGGTAAAGCACGCCTAACGCACCAGAGAATTTAGTCCCTGACGTGAAAAGAATGACGATAAACATCAGTGCGGGAATGATGCCTAACACTTTTAGGCTGACGTACTGACGGTTGATATCGAAGGGCTTCCCGCGCCAATCCAGTAGACAAACACCTAAGAAAAGTAACAACATGATACCGAAGAAAAGATAATTAGCCTTCATATAAACATACCTCCTAAATTATTTTCAAAGTCTGCGTTATTTAGTTATTACGCTAAATGCAATAATTTAGTTGCGTTACCATAGGCAATTTTTTCTTGGTCACTTGTGTTAAGGCCAGCGTCAGCTAAAAAAGTGGTGGCGCCGGTTGGCTGATTATAAGGGTAGTCGACTGAGTACATTAAGTGGTCGCTGCCAACTTCGGTCAGTGCCAGTTGTAGTTGCGCTGGGAAAAACATGCCACTGGGAGTAATGTAAAAATTATCCCGATAGGTTTGGCTGATACTGCGCTTGAGCTTAACAGTTAAGCCGAGGGTTTGGTCTAATCGTTCAAGGAAATTAGGTACCATTTCGCCCCAATGACCGGTGATGATGTGTAAATTAGGGTGACGGTCGAATACGCCGGCTAAAATAAGCCGAATCATTTGAACGCCTAAATCTTCGTGCCAACCCCAACCAGCGCCAGCAAAGGTGAAGGCTGTCAGTTCTGACCAGCCGCTGCCTTGATAGTAGTGCTCGTCAATGGCGCTAGGAATAACTGCAGGATGAAAATACAACGGCACATCCAATTGCTCGGCTTTAGCAAAAATTGGTTCGTAAAATGGATCATCGAAGAAGCGACCAGCATAATAGCCATGGATCATAGCACCTTGTAGGCCTTTTTGTGTGACGGCCCGCTCTAGTTCAACTGCGGCAGCTGCGGGGTCGCCAACTGGTAAAACGGCCCAGCCACCAAAACGATCAGGCTGGGTGGCAATAGCTGCGGCTAAATCATCATTAGCCATTTTTGCTAACGGTACAGCGACTTGTGGGTCAAGATTTTGGGGTGAGTTGTCGCCATAACCGAGAATCTGTTTTTGAATTTGATTGGCGTCCATAAAGGCGAGGCGTTTGGTGCCAACGCTAGTTATTGCAGTATTATCTTTTTTTGATTTAGCTAAATATTCGGCAATACTGTGGTCAGCGGGGTTTTTATGCGGGTTAATTGGTGCTGGCATATATGGTTTTGCGGCGGCGTTGACGCGTTCTGATTCCCAATGTTCTTCTAAGGTAATAAATTTCATGGTGGTTCCTCCTTGTATGCTTGCTTAGTTGATAAATCTAATACTAGCGGATTGCGTGGCGTTTTAATACTTTGTTTTGTTGTCAAAATAGGGTACTATGTAACATAAAGAGGCGGAATTCATGAATTCAATCAAAATGCAACTGGCGTATAACCGGCATGTCGATCAACGCCTGCAACAGACCCAAAATCAATTAATTGCTACATTGATGCGTTATTATGACGCTCAAGTTGAATTCGCTAAAATTAGTGTGAGTCAGTTGTGCCGCGATGCTCAGCTGACGCGGCAGACTTTTTATCGCCATTACGGCAACATCGGTGAGGTGGTTGAAGTCAGCTGCGTTAGAATGCTCAATCAATTTTTGCAGCAGGTTGATCACACCCGTGATTCGGCACGGCTTGCGGCGCAACTAGTGGTAAATGCACTTGATCAGCAACGGTCGTTATTGGCGGTGATGTTCTGGAGTGAGGTTGACGAAGCAGTTATACAGTACATTACTGGCGATATTTTGCGCGTCTATGGCTTTCAGGATGATCAAACGCGGCATAAACCGTTTATTGCTGAAATGACGGCGCGTGGTATCATCAATTTTGCACGGCTAATGCTGAAGCAACCGCAGATCGTTAAAGCAGATTTGGTACAGCTGTATGCGCAAATGGTGCCGTTACCGGCAGTGATTTTTAAAGACTAAACGGTGGGGAAAAGCGAGTTAAACTAAAAAAGCTGGTCTAGTTAATGAACTAGGCCAACTTTTTGCGACTAATTTATGGAATTCTTATTATAAACGGGTTGCGAGTACTGCCGCAAAGCCTTTAGGATCTTGCGCATAGCCTAAGTGGCCGCCGGGAATGTGAGTAAGGGGAACGTTCAATTTTGTGGCAATATCAGTGGTGGCTTCGACTGGGAAGGAACCATTAGAAGCGTCGCCGACAAATAAAACTAATTGATTTTTGTGGGCAACAAGTACGGCGAAGTCGATTTTACGGCTGGTATATTGGCGAATTTCATTTTCAAACCAGAACGCTTGGCTCCGTGTCTTGGCGTCAGCAGCACTAGTTGCGGCATCGCTAAGATCAGCCACTTTGGTTGCTGGCTTGGACATTGCTTTTGCGTCGGCCGCACCGATCCGCATAAATTTACCAAAGGTTTGCATCGCGGCCATCATACCATCTTTTTCGGCAACGGTAACGACGGTTTGATTATCAGCTTGTAATTGTTCACTATCTGGTAAGAAAGTGTTCAGTGGTGTTTCATGCAACATGACTTTATTGAAAATATCAGGGTAGTCTTGTAACGTCTCCATAACGACGATTGAGCCAGAGCTACTGCCCAGAATCGAAACGGGGTCGTCACTGACTGCTTTAGCTAAAGCGGCCAAGTCACTAGCATCGGTTTTTAAGCGGTAAGTGCTGTGCACGTTTTTGATTTCATCAGGTAGTGGCGCTGTTAATTTACTTTGCCCAAAATTGCGCCGGTCGTACATGACGACTTGATAGCGATCTTTAAGGCTTTCAGCTACTCCACGGAAGATATCACCGGTGCCGTTAGCGCCAGGAACAAAAATCAACACTGGACCGTTACCGATTGTTTCATAGTGTAATGTTGCACCGTCTAAGACTAATTCACTCATATTAAAAATCTCCTCTATATAATATAATTTATAATTCTTGGCTGTTACAGATCATGCCTATTCAACTTAGGTAAAAATCGCTAAGTTAAAGTTGGGCCTTATTTTGGTTGAGTTCAGTTAATAGCTGCTGACCATTTTTGTAGAACAGCATTTGTTTAGTGGCAGCGGATAAAAGACCACTGTTTTCCAACGCTTGGGTTAATTGCTTGACCTGTGGCGCCGGCGTGTATGGTGAATCCGAAGCGTACAAGAGGTGCGTTGGGTCGGTCATCTGTTGTAAAATTGGTAACTGATGCGGTAAAACTAGGCCAGCAACATCAAAGTATTGGGTCGCCAAGGTGCTAATTAAGTCCACTTGGTCATCGGTTAGCTGTGGATTAAGTTTTTGCGCCAAACTCATGCGGTCAGCGATGACTGGCAGTAGCGCGCCGGCGTGCGGAATAATAAACTTAATGTTAGAGTAGCGGGTGAAAATACCCTGCAGTACCATGTTAGCCACTGCGCGCGTGGTGTCAAAGAAGAACTCCATGATGGGTGCTGGCAGCTCCGCGGTGACGTTTGGTATCATTGGTTGTGGTTCATTAGGATGTAACATCACTAGCGTTGGTTGTTGATTCAACTCAGCCATGATGGGGTCTAACCTAGGATCACCTAGGTAAGTCCCAGCGGCGTTAGTGGGTAAAGTGAAGCCGGTGGCGTTATTTTGCCGCGCCCGCTTAATTTCAGCAATACTGGCATCGACATAAGGTAGGGGTAAGGTGGCCGCATAGCCGATTTGTTCCGGATAAGTAGCTTGTTGTTTAGCCGCATAGTCGTTGCTTTCAGTGGCTAATTCACTTGCAAGGCCAGCATCCTGAACGTTGGCAATGTGTGGTGACGACAGGGAAATTAGCGAATACGTAATATCGTTAGCGGCCATGGTTGCCAAGGTTGTATCGATCGTGTATTCAGGGGTTTTAACGCCATCACCGTGATCGTCAAAGTAATCTTTCAGAAATTTTTTATAACCCGGAGATAAATAATGGGCGTGGAAATCAATTTTACGGTACATTAGTGGTCCTCCTTAGATTTAAAAAGGTTGAATTAATTAACTCACACCGTGTATAATAAACTCACGGTGTGAAATAGTCAAGCAAAAAGATTGGAGTAATGATCAATGAGTCGTAAAGCAAGTTTAACCACGGAAATGGTGGTGCAAGAGGCGTTAGCAATGGTGCAAGCTGGGGGCTTTAATTCGCTATCGTACCGCGGTTTAGCCCGCCAATTAAAGGTACAACCACAGACGCTATATCGGTATGTTGCCAATATTGAGGTGTTACAAATTGCAGTGATTTTAGCCTTTTTAGATCAAGTGATTGCGACTGCGCAAGCGGCGGTGATCGGCATGAGTGGACAGGAAGCGTTGCTGGCTTTTGCCCGCGCCACCTTTGAATTTTCCCGGCAGAATCACGCGTTTAGTGGGATGCTTTATCTGATCAGTCAAATCAATGATCAGCAAGCCATTCGTGAAAAAATATTAGAATTACGTGAAATTCCGCTGCTGATTTTGCAAAGAAGTCAGACTGATCCAAAAAAGATAAAACAGCGCGTACAGGTCTTGTTGAGTCTTATTTTTGGCTTTATTGAATTCACGGATGTTGGGTTATACGCCGATAAGTCAGTAGCTAGTGATGCATTGGTTGCCGATCTTACAGCAATCATACCGGACTGGTTCGAATGAAGTAATTGGCTTAAGTGGTGGTGAAAGCTGATTTAATTGGTTATTTTGCGCCAGTGTTATTTATTAGTATCGCAATTCCGCTATACTTAAGTCAGTCGATTAGAGAGGATAATGACCATGAAATTTAAAATTGGGGTTGAACAAGCCATCTATGTGGTGGTTATTTTAGCGCGGCAAATTGATCACCAGCCCTTAAAAAGTAAACTACTGAGCCAGATTTTGCAGGTTTCAGACTCGTACTTACATAAAATTACGCATCAACTGGCCGTGGCGGGAATTATTACTACCGCTGCTAGCAAAACTGGTGGGCTAACTTTAGCGCGGCCAACGACTGATATCACTTTATTAGATGTTTTTCAAGCAATTGAGGGTGCGGCTACCTTTGCTTCATGGAATAATTTACGCGATAATGTGTTAAAGCTTGATCGGCAGGCGTTTAATCAGAAGTACGATGAGGTGGGACATCAATTTCAACAGGCAGAAGATAATTATAAAAAGACGTTGGCTCAGGTTAGCATCGCGGCGTTATTAGGCGATGAGGCGGCGGCCTATGTTGATTGGCGGCAAATCACCACTCAAGAGTAAGCATATGCGCCAGATTAAGAAAAAAACGAGGCTGTGACATAAGTAATATTATGTCGCAGTCCCATTTTTATTGCCAAATATTATAGCTTAAACGTGTGCCATAAGACACTGTCGCTCGTTCTTAAAAACACTGCTTGCCAAGTATCAAAATCAACACTTATTCGCTAAGCAGAACGTGCTTCCCGTTGTCGATTGAACTATTGCCGAAGTACGGCAAGTTCAAGTCGCAGCTCCCTCCGCTTGCCATGTTTCTTGCGGCAAGGCTTTTGCCACAAGAATGGTCATCGACCGTAGCATCTAGGATATATTAGCGAACTTTGCTAATATATCTACAATTGCGGAGTAGTAGGCTAATGCTCAGGAGCTAACCGTCTTATGGCACACTCTCTTTTTGCATTGTAATTGGTTAGCCTAGCTCACCAAACTGTGGTTTCCACGGGGTAATCGTCATGGTTGTGATTAAATCGTGACGATAATAGGGATCTAAATGAATGAGCTGGGTTAGTTCTGTCTGATTTTTAACGGCAAAAATTAAAATTGCTTGACGCTTGTGGTCGCCATCACTGGGACCAGAGACGATTAAGTTACCTAATTTGATTTGACGCTTTAAATAACGGACGTGGGCAAATAAATGCTTGGTCCAACCAACTAGGTCATCATGGGTGTAGGTCACGACATAATACTTAATTTTAGCCATCGACGATCAATCCTTTTGGAAGTTATTTTGTTCAACTGTTTGGTAGAACTTGGTTAGCTGTTCCGCTACAGCTTGGGGTTGCTCCATAGGCATCATGTGCGTGCCGGGATCCAGTGAAACTAATTTTGAATTCGGGTAAGCGGCAGCTAGTTGTTGCATAATCGGTGGAATAGCGGAGGCATCTTGTTGCCCACCTAAGGCTAAAACGGGCATTTTAAGGGCACCGGCAGTTTCAGTGGCGTCACCAGCAGCCATGGCACGCCAAGCTGCAGCCCAATTGGCGACGCTAATGTGTAGGACACACTCACGACCATAACGGACTTCCCAAGGATTACGAGCAATAGTTTCTGGTGTAAACCAGCGAATTAAGGATTCAGCGACTTGGGCGGCCATACCGTCTTTTTCTGCGGCAACCGCACGTTGGGCTAAAACTGGGAACCCTTTTAACCCAGTGGCAATCAAAGCTAGGGAACGAGTTGCTTCCGGATAAGCAGTGGCAAAGGCTTGCGCAACAGCACCACCATAAGAAGCACCATAAATATCGGCTTGTTTAATATCTAATTGTACTAATAGTTGATGCAGATCTTGGGCTAATTGATCTAAATCTTTAGTTACCGGTGCGTTGCGGGCCCAGCCATGGCCGCGAATATCATAAGCGATTACCCGCGCACCAGTTTTAGCTAATTCAGGGTAAACTTCACGCCACGTCCGATGATCTAGAGCTAAGCAATGA
Source organism: Loigolactobacillus jiayinensis (assembly GCF_003946445.1). Classification (GTDB taxonomy): domain Bacteria; phylum Bacillota; class Bacilli; order Lactobacillales; family Lactobacillaceae; genus Loigolactobacillus; species Loigolactobacillus jiayinensis. The sequence goes on from NZ_RHOF01000008.1 coordinate 20,049, forward strand.
ATTAAGATAATCGGGAAACCTGCTGCGTGGTTATCCCACACCATGGTTTCATGATCACCGACATTGATTAGTTCTTCCTTAACATTGGGACGTAGACGGTCACTTTCTTGCTTTAAATAAGGCGCAATTGCCCGCGCCGCATTAACTGCGCGGGGGTTACCGGTATAAATACTAGCTAGATTCAAAACGTCTTGAATCTCATTATCTGTAGCGCCGGAATCAGTGGCCGCCTTAACGTAGACCTGAAGCTGATCGTCCATATCACCCATACCGATTAGTAAGGCTAAAGTATTTAAAGCCCAATTTCGATCGCCAATAATGGCGTTACTATTGAGCTCTTTGCCTGTATTGGCCATAGCACGGCTTAATTGGGGCGTTAGCTGGGCTAATTCAGTTACTTTTTGATCAACAATTGATTGTTTAGTTGGCATTATCATTATCTCCTTCTATCCGTAGATATTTATTATCTATAGATTATCAGCAATAGTACACCGAAAAAATTAAATCGTCAACACAAAGGTTTTAATTTAAAACTTTTTGAAAATTAGTTAGGCTAATCGTTGACATAAACTAACTATCGGTGTAAACTTCATTTTGTTAGTTAGCCATATAAACAAAACTAACTAAATAGAAAAGCAAAAGGAGTTTAAATGATGACTGAAAAAACAGATGAATTAATGAAAATATTTGGCCAGTTATTCCAGCACCGTGGTTTTGTTGGGGCTGCGATCACCAGCACCCAGTCGAAAGAACAGCGCCAGGAACAAAACCAGCGCGGCCCGCTGCGGGTTTTGCAGTTGTTGGCGGACAAAGGTGAATTAACTAATACAGCGATTGCGGAAGCATTCGATATTCGACCTAGCTCCGTCAGTGCATTGGTCAGTCGGTTGGAAGCAGTGGCCATGATTGAGCGCCACAGTTCGCCGACGGATAAGCGAGTCATGCTGATTTCGTTGACGACAGCTGGCCGCAAATTACTGCATGCCCAAGACGAGTACACGGCTGCAACGTTGGCCGGTTTGTCCGCAGCCGAAGTTGAACAGTTAAGTACGCTACTAAAAAAAGTATTAGCCGCGCTGCCGGCTGAAGATAATAGCTGGGCGCAAGGCTGGAACCGTGGTGGTAAACAAGCGCCATGGCAGGGGCCAACAACGCCCCATAATAAACCTAAAACGAATGGTCCAGAAGATTTTGGCGGTCACAATGGCTGGCCCTTTGGTTTTGAACAAAAATAAGTACCGCCGCTAACGGCGAAAGAAGGCAATTAATATGCAAGAACAAAAATTTGAGCAACAGCAAGACTTTCAAAGTGGCGGGCGACAATTTCAAGGCCCGCAACCAGGACAAGACTTTCAAGGCCCACCCCGGCGGTCAGGGTTTGATTTTAAAGGATTCTTGGGCTTGATCCGTAACGTTAAGCCGCGCTATTGGCAGCTTGTGGTGGGCTTGGTGTTAGGCTTAATTGCGACGAGTATGCAATTGCTGGTGCCAAAAATCGCCCAACAGCTGATCAATCAGCTTGGTCATCACGTCAATATGATGTTGGTGGTGGGTGTATTGGCGTTGTTCGTTCTCAGTGCCATTTTTAGTGCTGTTGCGGGCACAACGCTGGGCATCTTTGGTGAAAACGTGGTCGCTAAGCTACGTGATTTTCTGTGGGCCAAGATTCTATGACTGCCAGTGAGCTACTTTGATGACCATAAAGCAGGGGAAGTTTCGTCGCGGCTGGTCAACGATTCTACCCAAGTGAAGGATCTGCTGGCGAATACGTTACCAACAATGGTCACCTCCTTACTCCAATTAGTTGGGGCCATGGTCTTGATGGTATTAATGGACTGGAAGATGACCTTACTGATGTTTATCGTTGTGCCGGTGGTCATTCTGATTGCGTTACCGATTGGGACAAAATCACGCAACATTGCGATTTCACGGCAGGATGAATTGGCCAGTTTTAATGGTGAAGCCAACGAAGTTATTGGTGAAACGCGGTTAATGAAGTCTTCAACTGCTGAAGCCGTTGAACGGGCATCCGGTTATCAAAAAATTGCTCAGCTTTATAATTTTGGCAAAAAGGAAGCTATTTATGATTCAATTGCTGGTCCGTTAATGACGATGGCAATGATGGGGATGGTCGTTGGCATTCTAGCTTATGGTGCTGGCCGCGTTGCTCAAGGCACGATGACCATGGACACCATGTTCTCGTTTTTGATGTACCTGGTACAGTTGATTGGACCTTTTACGACTTTAGGTCAATTCTTCTCCGCAATTGCCAAGGCGAGTGGGTCAACGGAGCGGATCCAGGATCTAATCAACGCTACCGAAGAAGATCAAACGACTGGTGAAACGATCGATGCTAATGGGCAAGTGTTGCGTGTTGACAATGTCGACTTTGGCTATGAGCCAGATAAGCAGATTTTACATGAGGTGTCGTTTAAGGCAGAACCGAACACGGTGATTGCCTTTGCGGGGCCTTCCGGTGGGGGTAAATCAACTATTTATAGCTTATTGGAACGTTTTTACGAACCAGACAGCGGTACCATTAAAATTGGTGATACCAATATTGCGGATGTGAACTTGACAAACTGGCGGCAGCAAATTGGTTTAGTCAGTCAAGACGCCGCGGTTTTGGCGGGGACAATTCGGTATAACCTGACTTACGGTTTGACCGGCGACTATACTGACGAACAGTTATGGGCTGTATTAGCGCTGGCTTACGCTAAGGACTTTGTAGCGGAGATGGCTGATGGGTTGAACACGCAAGTCGGTGAACGCGGGGTTAAACTTTCCGGAGGACAACGACAACGGATTGCCATTGCCCGCGCGTTCTTACGTGATCCACAAATTTTGATGCTGGATGAAGCGACAGCGAGCTTAGATGCAGCATCGGAAATGATGGTACAAAAAGCGTTGACCCAATTGATGCATAACCGAACTACACTAGTGATTGCCCATCGCTTAAGCACCATTGTTAATGCCGATCAGATCTACTTTATTGAAAACGGCACAGTTAGTGGTCACGGGACGCATGATTACTTGGTCGCTCACCACAAATTGTATCAGGAGTATGTTGCTGACCAATTTGGTGCGGAAAAGAAAACTACTTCGGTGACGAAAGAGAGTGAGCAGCAAGCTGATCTAGCAAATGGACCAGCGTTAGCTTAATTGGTAAAAAATTGAGTTATTGTCTGATCACAGCAGACGACAATCATTTGCTTATTGCTAATAGTTACGTGGCTAAGTGGCAGCAAATTTACAACTGAGATCTAGCTAAATGTCGAGAGCACAGTTTGATGATGGATAATTAGAATTTACTTGCTAAAAAGGACAATCAATATGATTGTCCTTTTTTGGTGTCCAGCGAACACAGCGTAGCAGTAAAATAGCGTGATTATCCCAAATTATAGCGTATTACTAATTTTTAGTTGTAAATACTTGCGTGCGCAACTATTATGATACATAATGTACTTTGCTCGTAACAAGGCATGTCCTTGCTACTGCTTGTCAGAGTGTTATGACGTAAATGAAAAGAGGATAATTAATGCCAGCATTGGAAATTAATGGTCGAGCTTATTCAGAATTACCGCTGCCTGCAGATTACCAGTTGGTCTATGATCGACAAGTAACTCGCGACAATGAAACCGTGCATTTACTGCGCTATCAACCGGCTAATTCACCGACGGAAGCCTTGGAACATGAGCGTGTGGTGGTGTTATGCCGCGATGATGGCTATGTCATGGCCTATAATGCGTTGATCCATCCGAGCACTGGCGCCTTTCCAGAAAAAAAGCAAATTTGGGCTAAAGCGGAAAAGGTCTGGCAAAATGTTGATTCTACTTATCGGCAACAGCTTGAGCGTTTAAATATGTCGCAACAAGAACGGTCTTATGTTGCTGCCACTGGCAAAAAAATGACAGTCCCAATTATTTGGGCTAAATATGCCGATACGCAAAATGTGGGTAATTATTGTTGGGTCGGCCTAGGCACCAACAATGAAGTTTTGGAATTTGAGCGCGATAGCTATTGGGACTACACTGCTGGTCGGCAAAGTTCTGAAATGTGGAACTATGATGATTGGATTCTTGCCCATCGTGGTGAAGGTCCGCAACTAGCACCACCACGGGCATTAGCCTAACTTACTTGGTACAAGATTTATAGGAGGTAGCCACATGCAAGAATCACGTGATAATTCGATTCATAAGTGGTTGATCATTGCTGGCCGACAAATTAGCCAGCAGCTGGATCAGCGATTGGCTAGCATCGGCCTGAATGCCAGTAATTATTTCTATATTTTAAAAATTCACGATAATCCAGGTCTGACCCAAAAAATATTGGGTGAAAAAGAATTTATTGATCCGAGTAATGTGACCCGCGCAGTTAAGCAACTCATTGGCCAAGGTTTAATTGAACGGCGGTCGCATCCCCAAGATAAACGTGCTTATCAGCTTGTTTTAACGACTAAAGGTGCCGCCGTTTATCCGCAAATTTTTCAAATCTTGGATGCAGTGGAGCAGACACTGACAACGGCAGTTACGGCTCAAGGTGCTGATCAGCAGCATTTTATTAACGCCTTGCAGCAGATCAGTCACACAAATAATGATAGCAACAATTAAGTAGAGGAGTCGATTTTTATGAAGTTGATCACAGTTGAGGAACATTTTGATACGCCAGCTAATATTGAACAATTTAACGCACATTCAGCGGTTAAAAATAATAATCCGCAACAGGCGATGTTAGCGCCCTTGTTGACTAATTTTGCTAAACACATTGAATACATGGATCAATATGGTATCGATATGCAGGTGGTTTCTGATGCCGGTAACTCGGCCCAAGTCTTACCTGATGAGTTAACAGTCGCTGCTTGTCAGGTGCAAAATGATACGCTGGCGGAATCGATTGCGGCTTATCCCGACCGTTTTGCTGGGCTAGCAACGTTGCCAGTTAACGTTCCAGACGCCGCGGCGCAGGAATTAGAACGCGCTGTGACCAAGCTAGGTTTAAAAGGCGGCATTATCAGCGGCACGATCAATGGTCAGTTCTTAGATGACCCCAAGTTTGAAACTATCTTTGCCATGGCTGCTAAGTTGGAGGTACCACTTTATTTACATCCCGGCGTGATCCCTGATGCCCAGAAGAGTATGCTCTATGATAGTAAGGCCTATGACGCTAAATTAGCTACTTTTATGGGTGGTGCAGCTTGGGGCTGGCATATGGAACAAGGTGTCCAAATGGTTCGCCTGATCATTTCCGGCTTGTTGGAAAAATATCCCACGCTGAAACTTGTTTCCGGACATTGGGGTGAATTTGTGCCTATGTTTATGGAACGTTTGTCTGAATTTTTACCATTCTCTGGGCTGGATTTACCGCATGAATTCAGCTATTACTATAAGCGTAACGTCTACATCACCCCATCTGGGATGTACACTGCACCACAGCTTCAATTAGCCCGTACTGAAATGGGGGCGGATCATTTAATGTACTCCGAGGATTTCCCTTATATTCAACGTAAGGAAGCTGTGCGGCAGTTCATTACTACCGCTGACTTAACTGAGCAGGAGCGGGAACAATTTGCCCATGGCACGGCAGAGAAGTTATTTAAATTAGCCAAATGTGCCAGTTAAAAGGATCATTATCACGACTTTCTTGGCTAAAGTCGTGGTAATGATTCTTTTTTGTGCTGTTACTTGAGTAGATAAGTATTTCTTTTTTACTTAAGAAGCCATATTTGGCAATATTTTTTGGCGCTTACTACCGGTTGTTGATCGTATTCATCTTTTAACTGACTGGGCAAATAATTTTGAATCAAATCAGCTAAACTGAACTGCTGGAAATCTGTAGTCGTTCTTTTTCAGTATCATTAGACAGTAGGGTGGCGGCTACAGCACACTGAATGACATCGTTTAGAAGACTGTCAAGCTGTCAATAAAATAACTTATAGAAACGATTAGCTATACATTTTGTGAATGTTAGAACTTGTTTTGGTTTTACATGTATAAAAACAATTGTACAGATTTATGGTCGGCGGTTATAGTTAGACTTGTAGTCAAGGACATTAGCCGTGAGGCACAGTTACAAGATTATATGATGTATGCGTATACAAAGTTTACTAAAAGAATCACTTACTAAACTAACACACTTTTAATTGTGTTTTTGTCGGCACAAGAATTAGGTTGGATTTAAAATGAAAGGGGCACATTTATTATGAAACAACAATTCACCCGTCCTGTTTCGGTTGTCGGAACAAGTACTTTAGGTCAACGCTATTTTGATGATCCTGAATATGAGGGTCTTTCGATTTATGAACTTTGGGCTTGTGCATGCCATCAAGCGATGGACGATGCTGGGGTTAAACCAAAGGATATCGATAAAATTGTCTATTCACAATTTGCCAATTTTGTCACTGCTGGTAACGCGATGGCCATGGTTGGTTCCTTGGAAGAATGGGCTGGTGTGGCTGGTAAGCCGATCACCCATATTGAACAAGCATGCGCCAGTGGCTATATTGCCTTCACCGAAGCCTGTAATGCCGTTGCTTCTGGCAAAGCAGACATCGTATTGTGTGCGGGAGTGGAAACACCAAAACATTTTAATGCGCGTAATCAACCTGCGTACATGATCCAACCCATTTCTAAGTATGATGGTTGGTGGTCACCAGGCCGTGTCCTATTCGACACGACTTACTATCGCTTCGATGGGGTCAGTGATAACTTACTTACCGAAGAGCAAGGTAAATACTATCAAAAACATTACGGTATTTCTGAAGAAACACTGGATGAGACCTATAATGCCATGGCCGTTAATTTGCGCCGCAACGCTTCACGGAATCCACGGGCTTGTGAGCGCAAAGAATATACGGAAATCGCTAAAGAAAATGGCTACGACGATGTGATGGATTACATGCGCTCCGACCATAATCCAAAAATCACGCAGTACATTCGTAAAAGTGGCAGTGTGCTGCATAACGTTGCTGCCGGTGCGATTATCGTTTGTTCCGAAGAAATGGCTAAGAAATTAAATAAAAAAGCAGTTACAGTCATTGATCATGCCAGCTCTTCAAATACACAACGGCATCCATATTGTTTCCACCAAATGAATGTTGACGTGCGGGATGCCTTATATAAGAACCAACCTGACCTTAAAGGTGACGATCTTGATTTAATGGTCACAACTGTTATGACTTCTGGTGAACAGTTAGATAGTGCAGAAGTCTTTGGTTATTTGCCAGAAGGGAAAGGCTATCAGTATGAATTAGATGGTCGGACTTGCTTCGATGGCGATACACCAATCAATCCCCATGGTGGCGATTTAAGTTTTGGGCATGCCTTTGGGGCGGCTGGGATCAATATGATCAGTGAAGCCATCTTGCAAATGCGTGGCGAAGCAGGCGGCTGTCAGGTACCTAAGCCAGTCAATACTTGCTTAGTCCGTGGCATGGGCGGCGGTCACACCACAGTCGGTATCTTACTTGAAAACCAGCAATAAGCTAAGGGAGGAATCACAATGTATAAACTAAGACCAATTTTAAAAACTTATTACGATAGTTTAGAGGATGGCAAGGTTTTGGGCATGAAGTGTACAGACTGTGGTGACGTAGTTTGGCCACCATTACCAACTTGTCAAAAATGTGGTGGTTATAACTTAGATTGGTATGATATGGGCGACGAAGCTGTTATTGATGAAATCAGATACGAAGATTCCAGTGTCGGCGGCGATTATACTTTCCGTAAAGCCAATGATTACTTTGTCGATAAATCGCCATACTGCATTTGCGTTGGTCATTTTCCACGCGGCACTGAACAATTCCACGCGGCATTGTACGGGGTAACTGAAGAGAACAAGGACGAATTAATCAGTCAATTACCGCTGAAAGCTAAAGTTAAATTCATTCAATTAGATGGCGGCTTTAAATCAGTTGGCTTTGAAATTAAAAAATAAACTTTAATTAAAACGTGACTAAAAGGTAGTTAGCTTTTTAGTTACTCTGAAAAAAACTGGCAACACGAAGGGAGCACATCAACATGGGTCGTTTAGATGGCAAAGTCGCAGTAATTTCTGGTGGTACACGAGGAATCGGGCTCGCAACTGCTAAGCGTTTTATTGAAGAAGGCGCAAAAGTCGTGGTTACTGGGCGGAATGCCGCTGTCGGACAAGACGCGCTGCAAGAACTTGGCTCGTCTGCACTGTTCGTTCAACATGACGTGGCTAAGGAAGCTGATTGGATCGAAGTGTTCAAACAGACGATCGCCACCTTTGGCAAAGTCGATGTTGTCTTTAATAATGCGGGAATGGCGGACTTTAACGATGCTGAACACGTTACCGAAGATGCGTGGCACAAAGTCTTATCCGTTAATTTGGACGGTGTGATGTTTGGGGTCAAACATGGCATCCAAAACATGAAGGATACCGGTGGCGGGTCAATCATTAACATGTGCTCGATTGAAGGGCTGATCGGCTATCCAAGTTTGTTCGCCTTCTCCGCTTCAAAAGGCGGCGTGCGGATGCTCTCTAAATCAGCTGCGTTATACTGTGCCAAACAGAAATATGGCATTCGGGTGAACTCGATTTATCCCGGACCAATCCACAAACCAGAAATGGACGGCGATCCAGCGGAGAAGAAGCTGGTCGAAGCACATTTGCCACTAGTACCGTTGGGTCGTTTTGGTGAAACCACGGAAGTTGCCAACTTAGCCTTATTCCTAGCTTCGAATGAATCAAGCTTCTCCACTGGGAGTGAGTTTGTACTCGATGGTGGGTATACGGCACAATAGGACAAAAAAGCGCGCGCTATAAAGCTTGAATATTAGCCTAGTAAGGCGATCAGGCATCGCTTTATAGCATACGACTAAAGTAACAATGAAAAATGAGCTATCCCATAAATTAACTTATGGGATAGCTCATTTTTTGTTATTTAGCCAGCTTTTGCGGCAATTCAGCTTGGCGCAATCGTAATAATTCATCCACAAAGAGGGCAGTCATTGGATTGGTATTATTTTTTTTATAGGCTAAGACAAAATTTAAATCGTCGTCTAGGCCTTCAATATCTAAGATTTTAATATCAGGATTGGCCACCTTATTGACTGAATGTAAGAAGGTGATTCCTTTGCCCGCACCAACTAACAGCAGCGTTTTTTCCGCATCGGTCACATAGCTAGTCGCATTAGGCGAAAAACCGTTTTTCATACAGAGGCTGGTCACATAATCGACGGTAAATGGCGACACCTTGCGATCCAGCATAATGAAATCCTCATTAGCCAAATCTTTTAGATCAACTGAATTTTGATTGGCTAAGCGATGATTGCGCGGTACAGCAATCTTTAACTGATTTGTTTCCAGATTGATCCGTTCTAAACCAGTAAGTGAACGCACACAAGTGTTCAGTGCAAAAATCAGATCGCATTTATCAGTTAATAGCTGTTGCTGCAACTCCGGTGGCGTACCACGTAAAAGCGAAAAATCGATATTTGGATGTTCCTTGGTAATCGCTTTGAGCACACTGTACATTAGTTTAGTATCCAAAAAGCTTTGATAGCCGATATTTAAAAAGCCAGCATGATGTTCCTTATCCGGCTTAATTCGATTTTTAAGACTATCACAACGATTAACAATATCGATGGCATCATTTAAAAGTAAGGTTCCTGCTTCCGTTAGTGTCAGCTCGTGACGACTACGCACAAAAAGCTGCGCCCCCAGCTCTTCCTCCAAGTCCATGATCTGGCGGCTCAATGTTGGCTGGGTCACAAATAAATGTTCCGATGCCTTGGTAAAACTCGAATATTCCGCTACAGAAATAAAATACCTTAAACTTAATAAGTTCATCGCCCAGGACTCCTTGATTAAAAGTTTGTGGCTTAAGTTGATTTCGTAGATGCTATTATTAGCATAGCATAGATAGCGTGCTGAGGTGGGGGAAATGGTTGAGTGAGGAGATGGAAATCAGTCTGTTGGAACATTAGAGTCGAAGCACTGAAATCCAAATTAACACCTATTGGCCCATATCCATCTAATAACATTTAAGCTATAATTATCTTCATATAGTTGGATATTTTACTCAATTGTAATTAAAGACTTAATCTAAGTATAAGCACAAATTTTTATCATAGTCGTAGAAAGAGGTTTCGTTTTGAAAAAAGTAATTGAAGTTGTTGGAGCAATTATTGTCGCTGAAGGGAAAATTCTTTGTTTACAGCGAGGACCAGGCCGCTCGTTGGCCAATTACTGGGAATTTCCTGGTGGTAAGATTGAACCGCAGGAAACCCCAATTAATGCACTAAAGCGAGAATTAACCGAAGAATTATTAATTAAAGTTAAGGTTGATGAAAATATTTATGAATCAACACAGTATGAATATGATTTTGGTACAGTCCATTTGACTACCTTTGTTTGCCATTTAATCAGCGGGCAGCCTAAATTAACCGAGCATATCGCAAATAAATGGTTACCAACCAAGGAATTAGCTACGTTGGCATGGGCACCAGCAGATATTCCAACTGCCAAAAAATTAGTAAATAACGGACTATAAGAGGATAAACATGGATATATTAGAACGGTCACTTAAAAAAGCTTTCATCGATCATCATATTGCCGGTTCACATTACGATCAAAAATTAATCATTAATCAGCCCAGTAATAAAGAATTTTTGCTAAATACGCTTCAAACAGAAATTTCGACTTGTAGCGATTTCTTTTTCTCAGTCGCCTTCATCACGCAAAGTGGCCTGGATACAATTAAAACCCAATTGGCCGACTTAGCGCAACGCAATATTAGTGGTAAGTTATTAACGTCGACTTACTTAACGTTCAATAACCCAGAAGTTTTTAAATCATTGTTGGCGATTCCTAATCTAGAAGTCCGTATTTCCCAGCGGAATGGGTTTCATGCCAAGGGATATCTATTCACTCAAGCAAACTACTATTCTTTTGTGATCGGTAGTTCAAATCTAACCATGAATGCGCTGAAACTTAATTATGAATGGAATGTTCGATTGACTTCCTACGAAAATGGTGAATTGATTCAAGAAATTAGCGATCATTTAGTGGGTGAATGGCATAATGCATTGCCGCTAACACCAGCATGGATTGCTAACTATGCACAAAATTATCAACCTGTCATCCAGCGTAAGCAGCTAGTTCCTGCGGTTGCGGAAGATAAACGGCCGTATATTGTGCCGAATAAAATGCAACAAGTTGCCCTGAAAAATTTGGCTGAGTTGCGGGCCAGTGGGGAGCAAAAAGGCCTTGTTATTTCCGCTACTGGGACCGGTAAAACGTATTTAGCGGCTTTTGATGTTCAGCAGGCTAAGCCCAAGCGCATGCTGTTTATTGTGCATCGCGAACAAATATTAAATAAGGCTAAGGCCTCGTTTATGCAAATTATGGCCGATGAGCCAGCTGAAAACTTCGGAATTTTGTCGGGTAATCAGAAGGATACCGAAGCTAAGTATCTCTTTGCCACGATCCAGACGATTGCCAAACCGGCTTATCAGGAGCTATTTGCCAAGGATTGTTTTGATTATATTTTGATTGATGAAGTCCATAAAGCTGGCGCTCAATCGTATTTGAATGTGTTGGCTTACTTCACGCCTAAATTTTTGCTGGGGATGACGGCGACTCCGGAAAGAACTGATAATTTCAATACTTTTGAATTATTTGATTACAACATTGCTTATGAGATTCGACTACAAGAAGCGTTGGAAGAAGATCTGTTATGTCCGTTTCATTATTTTGGGGTTTCTGATTATGAAAAAGATGGTAGGGTCATTTCCGAAACCACCGACTTGCAGTATTTGGCGAACAAAGAACGCGTAAACTTTTTATTAGATAAGATCAATTATTATGGTTGTTCCCATAATACGCCGAAAGGGTTAATTTTTTGTAGCCGTAAGGATGAAGCCCAAGCATTGGCGCGCTTATTCAATGAATGTGGTATTCCCAGCACCTATCTGACCGGTGAACATTCCGTTGCTGAGCGGGAAGCGCAGATTGCCAACTTGGAAAATGGGGATATTAATTATATTTTCACAGTTGATGTCTTTAATGAAGGAATTGATGTGCCGAAAATTAATCAGATTATTATGTTGCGTAATACCCAATCAAGCATTATCTTTGTCCAGCAGCTAGGGCGGGGCTTACGCAAGGATAACTCAAAAGATTTCGTCACAGTCATTGATTTTATTGGTAATTATAAAAATAATTATATGATTCCAATGGCACTGTCTGGCGATACTAGCCGGAGTAAAGATCGTTTACGCAAAGGGACTTTTGATACCAACTATATTTCTGGATTATCGGCCATTAACTTTGAAGCAGTGGCGAAAAAGCGGATCTTTAAGTCGATTGATGCTAATAAGTTAGATTCGATGCAGGGATTAAAACAGGATTATAGTGATTTAAAAAAGCGTTTGAATCGGGTGCCATATCTAACCGACTTCAGTCAACAAGCGAGCCTAGATCCACTGGTGATCGCTAATAAATTTGATTCTTATTATACGTTCCTGGTTAAAATTGGCGATAATGAAGGCACCATAACTGAGAAACAAAATAAGTTTTTATATTTTTTGTCCCGTGAGCTATTGCCGGGAATGCGGCAACACGAAATTGTTTTATTGTCAAAATTAATTGAAAGTGATCACACGCTAAGCAAGCAAGATTTAGCCACGCTTTTTACGGACGGTCATTTGATTCACGATACCGCTACGATTGACTCGGTGCTGGCTACCTTATCGTTAACCTTTTATACAGGTGGCTTGAAGAAAGCTTACGCTGGTGCGGCGCTAGTTCAACAGCAGGCCGATCAGGTTGAATTGACCGCTGCTTTTCAAAGCGCGCTGCAAAATAATTACTTTAAAAAGTTAGTGGTGGATCTATTAGAAGCTAGTCACAATAAATCCAAACAGTTTAGCAAAACTGAACCCCTAACCCGCTATGAGTACCAGCGGCGGGATGCTAAGTACCGGCGGCGGGATGCGCTGCGTCTGTTAAATTGGCCGGAACAAATGGTTGATCAAAATATCGGCGGTTACGTGGCCAAAGATGGTAAATTTGTTATTTTTGTCACCTTGGAAAAGGGGACTGACTTCAAAGGTGCTCAAATGGCTTATGAAGATGAATTGATTGATAATGCAACCATGCACTGGTTTACCAAATCGCCGCGGACGTTGGAGTCGAAAGACGTGAAAAAGTTACAAGATCCAGAACATTGGACCTTCTACCTCTTCGCTAAAAAGTCGGATGATGAGGGCGCTGAATTTTATTACTTAGGTGAAGTCAAGCCACAGTTACAAACAATTAAGCAGTTGGAGAAGCCAGTGCGCGATGGTAAAACGCGGAATGTAGTGGCAATGGATCTGCAGTTAGCTGTGCCACTGGAGATGGAATTCTATGAGTACTTGCGGAAAAAAATAGTAAATAAAACTGCGGAGTCTGAAAAGGCTCCAAGGGTCGGATACAAATTCTAATTTGAAAGCTTTACTGTAATTAAATCTCGATTCAGATTTCAGAGTTTAAAGGTGTCAGTGAGTATTTACAAGATTACGCCGCTACTTAATTGGTTTCATAGTTTCAATAAATATGACGTTGCTGGATTGAATATTTGATTCACCAATATCAAAATATTCTAGTCAATTTAAGGCCGATGTATTGAATTAGAGGAAATACAATTAAGATTCACTTCAGATTACTATGCTATACCTCGGCTTATTGTGATTATTTTAAATAACGTAAAAGTTGAAGTTAGAAAAATAAAAAACCAGCTTCCTAGGAAAAGCTGGTTTTTTGTAATAACTCATAAAGTCGATTAATTTTATTCGGCTACAAATACTGATGGCCTAATCGTTCAAAGAAATTAAAAAGAGTGTGTCAACAAGTGTTAAGTTTCTCTTGTAAAGTGGAAGTTAGCTTTTATTCAAAGCCACATTTTGTATATCCTCTGGCTACTGCATCAGATAATGACATACTTTGTATATTGCCGTTGGCATTGCGTAGACCACGACAACTAGGATCAAAGTGATATTTAGTGCCGCTTGTCGGCGCAATCCAAACAGTTTGTTGAGTTTGATCAGTAGGAGCACTACTTTCTGTTACTACTTGAGCTGCCGCCACACTTGATTGTGATGCTGCTTCAGATGCGCTATCAGCAATAGCTTGTTTAACTGAACTTTCAGATATAGCTTTTGCAATACTTTCTGATTCAATTTTGCTCTCAGATTCAACTTTTGCAATACTCTCTGATTCAGCTTTGCTATTAGACTCAGCTTCTGCAATGCTTTGGGATTCGGCTTTTGCTTGTTTTATGGATTCTTTTTTGGTTGCAGCAGCTTCTTTTTTTGCAAGAATTGGTTGCAACTTCTTAGCTTGTTTTAAGTATTTCAAACACCAGGTTTTAACATTACCGGTCGATAAGTTACTAATATCTCCGTTAACATCATTGATATCAGCCATTGTTGTGCCTGCTACAAGCTTATCTTTAGAACTATCTGTAAATAATTGTGTTACTCTACGTGGTGCTTGCTCATAAGGGGATGATTTTATGTTGATTGTTTTAGTAGCGTCATCGTATTTATTTTTAGCATATACTTTGTATTTACCGGAATGATCAACGACAAGTTTCAATGTACCTTGTTTATCGACTGATGTATATGTTGTATCATATGCAGAAGATTCAATATCTTTAATTTTAACCTGGGCATTTTTGTTAGTTTTAACCACTAGGCTGGCGTCGCCGTTTTTATCAATTGTCGATGAGGAACTTGAAATATTTATTTTTGGTGGACTTGATAGTAAATTAACTCCAATAAATCCTAAAACTAACAATCCTGCACCAATATAAATTAGATTTTTTACCTTTTTTTTATTCTGATCCTTCTTTCTGATTTTGACTATACCAACGATAACAGCAATTAGTCCAACTAACACTACAAAAGATAACATAATAACCATATCCAACTCACTCCTATTATGATAAAATAAGTTATCAGCTTCTTTATCTATAACGGGTTTGCCCTTATCTGTGTTCGGCAGATAAGGGTGTTTTTTTGGCCTAAATAATTTGGATATTTAAGCGATATAGCTAGACAAGTTTTAATGAGCACAATTAGAAAGCGATTTCTATAATTATGATTATAGCATGCAGTATTAACTGCGACAATTAATTTTTGTGATTAATGCAAACGTCGGCTCAGCGATGATGGAGTTTAAATGATAATTATTATTGTATATTTCTGATGCATATAAATATAATTTTAAAATTCAGGTGTGCGATTAAGTGATTTTAGGTTAATCATAATGTTTTCATTATGTATTATGCTTTTATATCGGATACCGTCGTTCATATCTAATAGATACAATCCATGCAAAAAAGCCACTTAGCCGCATTATCAATTTAACAAACGAGCTAGACAACTTTTTCAATTGATTGGATTAACTTAGACACCCAGTTTTAGGGCGAAGTTCTCTGGTTTTTACGCGTAGCCGGGGTGCAGCCAAAATGTGGTAAATCATGGTGTCCCAGTATTTAGTGAGAAGGACGTTGATGCCTTGGGGATAAGAATCACGGAAATTGGGTAAAGCGGCATTTCCAAGTCGGACTGCCGCAGCCTTAATATATATAAACAGTGACAAGGAATATGAAACAGTAGCTGCAGGGTGTATTAGTTTTTCTTGAACAATTGCTGGGATGAATGTAGGCTGATTAAGTAGTACCAATACCTAAAAGTAATTAACTAATTGAGGAGGAATCGGTATGCGAGCAGTTGTTTTAACTAAACCAGGCGATGCCAACACATTTGAGTATCAAGAGGTGGCGACACCGGCAATCAAGCCAGGTTGGTCGTTGATCAGAATCAAGGGTTTTGGGATCAATCGTTCGGAAATCTTCACCCGTAATGGCTGGTCACCCTCAGTGAAATTACCACGGATTTTAGGGATTGAAGGCGTGGGTGAAATTGCAGTAACCTCTGATAGTGAACGTTTACCTAAAGGGCAAAAAGTTGTCACGTTGATGGGTGGCATGGGCCGTGAATTTGACGGTAGTTATGCCGAATACGCGTTGATTCCTAATGCTAATATTTATCCAGTGAAAACAGATTTGTCATGGCCAGAATTAGCGGCAGTGCCAGAAACTTATTTTACCGCTTATGGCTCACTGCTAAATTTGAAACTCCAAAAAAATGATACGTTGCTGGTGCGTGGCGCTACCAGTGGGGTTGGCGTTGCGGCCGTTAAACTGGCCAAAGCTATTGAACCTAGTGTAAAAGTTTTTGGCACTACGCGTGATCTTGGTAAAAGTGATCAGCTCAAGGCGGCTGGGTTTGATGGTATTTTTGAGGATAAGGCCAATGAATTGCAAGTGGGTGATCGGCGCTTTAATAAAGTGCTGGAATTAGTTGGTGCGCTGACGGTGGCGGATTCTTTACAGGCAATCGCGCCAGACGGTATTCTTTGTGTTACTGGTGAGCTAGGTGGTGTTTGGGGCATTAAGGATTTTGATCCGATCGGCGCCATGTTGTCGGGCACTTACTTGACCAGCTTTAGTTCGGACAGCATCACCGAAGCCAAGTTCAATGCTCTGTTACAATTGATTACGACGCATCACATTGATGTGACGCCAACCAAGACCTTTGATTTGGCGCATACCGGCGCGGCGCAAGCCTTTTTAGACAGCGACACTAGTTTTGGTAAGGTCGTCGTATTGCCGTAAATGTAGCGGTAGTCATTGTCAAAATGGTGTCAGTAAATTATAATTTTAGGCGTAAAAGGACCCCCGAGTTTGATTTAAAACTCGAGGGTTCCTTTTATTTGCTAGTTACTAATTTTCAGAACTTGATCTAGGGCTTCGCGTTGTGCGGTGATCCGATTGACAGCGGCACCTTTGTCGGCATAGCCTAGGGCGATACCGCTGATGATTTGTTCATTTTCTGGAATGGCTAAGTTTTGGCGTAGCATATTAGGGTATTTGACAAACTGATAGGCCGTCATTGAATCAATGTGCCGATTCTGTGCTGCCAAAATCAGGGTTTGACCGAAAGCACCTAAGTCGTACAAGGACCAGCTAGAATAGCCGCTAGGTAAGGTCAGATAAACCACGGCGGGGGCATTATATAACTTAGCTGCTGCCTGTTGCATCAGGTGAGGGCCATTTTGACCTAAGGTAGTTGTAATGCCAGCTGACCATTGCGACATATTAGCTTGGGCTTCTTGCGACCACTTTTCACGTGCGGTCACTGGCAAATCAGAATGACTAGGTTCAAGCTGGTCGTTAGAATCAGCGTTATCCAGTTTTGCTTGTGCTTGGCGAACCGTCTCAAGCGTTGCCCCTGTAGCAATGTAAATGTGTTCTGGTTGTGAATTGACCCATGATGGTGCTTGTTGGGCGGCAGTCACAAGTTCACGTAAATCCTGCTCACTGACGATTTGATCGGTAAAATATCTAACGGAGTGGCGCGCACTAATTGCTTTTTCTGTATCCATAAAAGTCTTCTTTTCTATTTATAATTAATTATAACTATACGCCATTGGCAACCTGATTTCACGTACTTAGACTAACGCCAAGGGGCTACTTTTTGGTTTTTGGCCAGGCTTGGCTGACTTGCTCAATCAGTGGTAACACGCGCTGCTTTTGGCTTTTTAAATAGATTGCGTAAATGGGCATCTGGGCGCTAGCATCGCTTAGTGGGATGCAAACGCGGTTGTCGTCAATTCTGTTTTGTTTTAATAGTGTCGCGTCAAAACGGGCAAGATTGGTGCTGAAATACGGGAAATCAGAGTACTGGGTGATCTCAACCAGTGCCGCGAGCTGTTGCTGATAGAGAAATTTAGCCTTAGGAATCTCCTGCTGAATAATTGTGCGCCACGGACCAATTGCACTTAAAACTAGAAAGCTTATACCGCTAAGTTCCTTAAAGCTGATTGTCTTTTGGTTGCCTTGAAACATGAATTTATTCAGATTTACCGCCAGTTTTTCTGTGCCGACATATGTTGCTTCAATTGTTTTAGTCGAAAGAGCTTGATTGGAAAATAATAAGGTGCCGGTACGATTAGTTAACCAGTCAGCGACGGATTTATTTTGTACAAAATCCCAATCAAGTTGTACTTTTTGCGGTAGGTTAGGGCGTAGGTGTTCCAATAACATTAGTGGTCCTGGTAGTTGTGCGCCAATTTTTAGGGTAGTTTGATTTTGGTCGAAATTACGAATCTGTTTGATTAATTGTTGATTAGCTTGCAGTAATTTAGCGGCTTCACTTGCGGCCAATTCACCGGTTTTAGTTAGGCTGATTCGATTTGGTTCGCGCTTAAATAGCTGCACTTGAAGGTCAGCTTCTAGCTTTTGCATCCCGCGAGTCACCGTTGGTTGGGTGACGTTCAGTAGCGCAGCGGTTTTGGCCAGCGTACCATTTTGCGCAAAGGTGACAAGTTCTTCTAATAAGTAGTTATCTAGCATTAGGGTCACTTCCAGTATACGTTTACTGTATACTAGCATGATTAACTAGTAATTTTCAACTAGGGCTTGGCGCGGTAGACTTAGATCATCAACTCAGGAGAGGATGTTTTATATGACCAATGTACCAACAATTAAATTAAATAATGGTGTTACCATGCCGCAACTAGGTTTTGGTGTCTTTCAGGTACCAGACCTAAACCAAGCCGAGGCGGCTGTTACGACAGCTTTACAAACTGGTTATCGCTTATTGGATACGGCAGCGGCTTATCAAAATGAAGCGGCAGTGGGGCAAGCAATCAGTAAAAGTGATGTAAAGCGCGAAGACATTTTTGTGACCTCTAAATTATGGGTATCTGATTTTACTTATGAACGTGCGCAAAATGGCATCGATGCTTCATTGCAACGCTTAGGCCTAGATTACATGGATCTGTACTTGTTGCATCAACCTTACGGCGATGTTATGGGGGCTTGGCGGGCATTAGAAGAAGCTTACAAAGCTGGTAAAATTCGTGCCATCGGTGTCTCTAACTTTTATGCTGACCAACTTAAAAATTTAGAATTAACGATGGCGGTTAAGCCGGTTATCAACCAAATCGAAGTTAATCCGTGGTACCAACAAACCGCAGAAGTTAAGTTTAACCAAGGTGAGTCCGTTCAGGTTGAAGCGTGGGCGCCATTTGCTGAAGGTAAGCATGGTATTTTTACAAATGATACAATTACCCAGATTGGTCAAAAATATGGTAAAACCACTGGTCAAGTGATTTTGCGCTGGTTACTGCAACGGGGCATCACGGTCATCCCTAAATCTGTGCATCAGCAACGAATGGCTGAAAATTTTGATGTGTTTGATTTTGAATTAAGTGCCGCTGATATGGCAACGATGGCTGGCTTAGATAAAGGTGAAAGCCAATTCTTTGATCATCGCGATCCAGTGACCATCGAGCAGATTTTTGGCTCTAGTTTACAACAATTACACCGCGGTTAAATAACATTAGGCCGCGCGACTGTTAGTCAGCTATGTTATTTAAATAGGAGGAAGTCACAATGGTAAATACACCAACGATTAAATTAAATGATGGTAATGAAATTCCGGCGATTGGTTTTGGCACCTTTCAAATTCCTAACGATGGGTCAACCTATAAAGCAGTTAGTGCCGCTTTAGCAGCTGGTTATCGGCATATTGATACAGCAGTGGCTTATTTTAATGAAGCCGAAGTGGGTCAGGCGATTAAGGATAGCGGCATCCCGCGCGCGGATATCTGGGTGACCAGCAAATTATGGTTACAAGATTTTGGTTACGAACCAGCTAAAAAAGCCATCGACCTTTCGTTAGCCAAACTTGGGCTAACCTATCTGGATCTTTATCTGATTCATCAGCCTTATGGGGATGTTCCTGGTGCTTGGCGGGCAATGGAAGAAGCGCAGCAAGCCGGCAAGATCAGATCGATTGGCGTTTCGAATATGAGTCCCAAAATTTGGCGGCAATTTGTGCCCCAATTTACAACTGTACCAGCGGTCAATCAGGTGGAATTCAATCCCTATGCGCAGCAGCAGGAGTTGCGCCAGCTATTAGCTGCCGCGGACGTTAAGTTAGAGGCGTGGGCACCACTAGGTCAAGGAAACCAACAATTACTCAATGAACCAGTGATCACCCAGTTAGCCGCAAAATACAATAAGGACGCTGGGCAAATTATCTTACGCTTTGAGCATCAGGAGGGCATCATCGTTTTTCCTAAGTCAGTTCACGCAGCGCGAATCCAAAGTAACTTAGCTATTTTTGATTTTGAATTAACGGCTAACGAAATGGCGCAGTTGCGGTCATTAGATACGGGCAAAACGCAGCATGATCCTGATGCACCCGGCTTGCAAGCCAGGTTGTTGTCGGCGTTTGATGTGCATGCCAACGACTAAACTAATGAAGTCACTTTGAAATACGTAGCTAAAAATAATAGTAGCACGAACAACCCTTTGTACAGTTGAATCAAACGATTCAATGATACAGATAGGAGCTGGTTCGTGTTTTTTTGTGCAGCCAGCAACTAAACAACTTTACTTTTGCCAATATAGTTAGTAAACTAACTATATCTAAAGGAGGGGTTTTATGGCTAATACTGGTTACTTATTAATGAGTATTTCAAAGAAATTAAAATATAACTTAAATCATGCGCTCACTGACTTAAACATTACATTGCAGCAATGGTCAGTGCTGCAGCAGTTAGCGCATTTCAGTCAAACGGCCAATCAGGTGACCGCTAATGATTTAGCCACGATCCTTGATATGGATAAACCGACAATCTCAGCAATTATTAAACGATTGACAGCTAAAAATTTTATTTATAAAACCAAAAACAGCCATGATAGTCGCGCGTTTGATGTATTTTTAAGCCCAGCCGGCACCGACATCTGTGCCCGAGCGATGGTAATCAGTGATGCAGTTTTAAATCAATTTATGGCGCAGCTTTCCATAACGGAGAAAGATAGCTTGAATCAGATATTACAAAAACTTGATCGGGAGGATTTACAATAATGGAGAAAATATTAGTGCTTGGCGGTACCGGCAATATTGGGTTTCCCTTAATTACCGAGCTGGCCAAAAGCGACAATGTGACAATTATTGCCGGCGTTCACCAGCCAACAACTGAGGCGGCCAAGTTTCAGGACTTTAAAAATGTTACCGTTAGTAAATTTGATTTCTTAGATGCTGGCACTTTTGCTGGTGTTTTAGCCGGCGTTGATCGTGTTTTTTTCGTGCGGCCACCACAATTAGCTAAGCCTAAGGTAGATATGTTTCCTTTTTTGGATCAGGTTAAAGCTAGTCAGGTTAAGCACATCGTTTTTGTGTCGTTAATTGGCGTTGAAAAAAATCCGATGACCCCGCATCATAAAATCGAGCAGCAAATTCTTAAATTAGGCATTCCGCACACATTTATCCGGCCTAGCTTCTTTATGCAGAATTTAAATACGACGCACTTAGTTGATATTCGGGATCATCACACGTTATTTGTTCCTGCAGGTCATTCGAAAACCAGCTTCATTGATACAAGAGACATTGGGGCAGTGGCGGCTAAATGTCTACTATCGACTGAGTATATTAATACTGAATTAGAAATTACCGGTGAAAAAGCGTTAACCTATACTGAAATTGCTGGTATAATGTCTAAAATTCTTGGGACGGCTATTGATTATAGTCAGCCAAGCTTGCTGCGTTTTCGTAAGACCATGCTCAAACGTGGTCTGAAAAAAGAGTACGTTAATGTTATGGTGATGCTGTATCTAATTACGCAGCTAGGTAACGCCAACAAAACAACGACCACGCTGGAACAAGTGTTGGGTCGGCCGGCAACTTCATTTGAACAATATGTCACTGACTATAAAGCTGTTTTTACTGGCCAGACACGAATTTGATTTTGCCAAGGCTTAAGCTAAATAATATTGAAAATCAATATTTTTTTATTGATAAACGATAAAAAGACTGATAAAATAAAGTCATCTTAATTATGGGGTGACTGCTAATGAAACGCGAAACACGTTTTCTGAAATTTGTGATTTATTTAATGGCTTTATTTGCTTTAGGACTTTGTATTGCGATTTTACCGCTCGCTTTTAGTGCCATCACCGCACAGCGCTGGGCGATCAAATTAATGTACACGGCGACTTTTATCGGTTTATACGCCAGTGCCGCAGCGTTTTTCGTTGCATTACGGCAAGGCTTGCTACTGCTGCGCTACATTGACAACGACTGTGCTTTTTCTGAATTATCGATCACGGCATTGCGTAAAATCAAGGTCAGTGCAACGGTGCTTAGTGGCTTGTATTTTATCGGCTTACCGTTGGCTTATGTGGTTGCGCAGGAACAGGACGCCCCCGGCATTATTGTGATTTGCTTCATGTTTGCCGTTGCGGCCAGCACGATTGCCGTTTTCGCCGCTGTTTTGCAAAAATTATTGACCCACGCCATCGCGTTGCAACGCGAAAATGACTTAACGGTCTGAGGTGCGCCTATGGGAATAGTAATTAATTTAGATGTTATGTTAGCTAAACGTAAAATGAGCGTGACCGAATTATCGCAACGCGTGGGCATCACCATGGCCAATCTTTCTATTTTGAAAAACGGCAAGGCTAAGGCCATTCGTTTTTCAACGCTAGAAGCGATTTGTGCGGCTTTAGAGTGCCAACCAGGTGATATTTTGGAATACCGTGGGCCTAAGTGAAAATGAGCTAAATTAAAGTGGCGACTATTTTTTGGCCAAGTTGCAATTGTGAGTGGTTCAAGAGCGAGTCTGACTTTTAGGGCAATAGATTATATTTGATAATTTGGGTATTTTTACGATTAAGCAAGTGGTAAAATTATTTTGTAAGCGCTAAATAAAAGTGTTGCTTCAACAAATTAATGGCGGATAAGCGCGTAGACTTGATCAACTTTACTAGTATCGGATCAGGGCTATTTTTTTAAGGTGGGGGGCCTAGGGATGCACATGAAAAATTTGCAACTAGCAACGGTATTACTTGCTGGGGCACTGGTTTTGACTGGGTGTAACAATCAAAGTAAATCAAATACTGCAGCTACTAGTCAGACAACAAGTGACCATTCAGTCAGTAGACAAAGTAGCTCTAGTCAGGTAATTAAGCAAAGTAGTGAAGCTAAGCAATCAATGAGTTCGAAAGAATCCGCGCCAACAGCGCTTTGGGACAGTCATAAAGATACGCAATTAAAAACATTTATCGATCAATGGGCACCAACCATGGATCAAACATATACCGAATATGACGGGCAGACGCCATTGAAAACTTCAACCGGCACCGTCTATCCCACTGATTTAGCGCAAGCAACGGTGGCTGGGGCAACGGGCGTGCTTGGCTGGAGTGAAAATGGTTTGGGTAGCTATACTTATAATGTGGTGGCAATCTACAATTATGATGGGACGCACCCGCCATTACCCAATCATATTACCTATTTATTTGCTTTTCACAATGGCCAACCTATTGTATTAGTCGATCAAAGCCGTGATGGAGCACCGATTTTAACGGAAACGAAGAATGCGCAAGTACAAGCAAACTTTACGCAAATCGCCAGTAGCACTAGCAACTAATGAGTTGATCATTTAAGTTGACGTTCCGTGGCCGTCAACGGCGGTTCGCACCACGTTTAATTTGCTCTGGAATCAGTAGTATAGTGATCTTAAAATGGTTAAGCGCTGCTATTATAGGGGAAGGTGGCAGTCGCCCAACCCCAGTAAAAAGAAGGTGACCAGATGATCACACGTGAAAAAATCATTGCCTATCTGGCAGAAACTTATGCGGTGCAACCTGAATATCCGTTTAAAAAATTTCCCAATTATTGCGTGTTCAAACATCAGCGCAATCACAAGTGGTTCGCCTTAATGATGTCAATTCCGCAGAATAAACTTTATGGCACTGATTCGACTGAAATTGAGGTCATTGATGTTAAAATCAATCCAGAACTGGGTGATATTTTAAAAACCAGCCCAGCCTATTATCCGGCTTATCACATGAATAAAGAACATTGGCTTACCGTTGATCTTGCAGCGTTGACTGATTTTAAGCCATTAAGTGACTTGATTGCTGACAGTTATCAATTAACCCAATAAATACAGTGCAAAGCGGTTTTTAGTGGGATAAACGCCTATAATATAGACGTAAATTTGTCTACAGACTAATTTAAATGGGGTATTAATATGCAATATGCAAACTTAGGACAAACGGATATTAAGGTTTCGAAAATTTGTATCGGCGCGATGAGTTTTGGTCAGCCAGGGACAATGCACGATTGGAGCTTAGATTATCCAGCTAGTGAAAAAATCATCCAGCACGCTTTGAGCTTAGGCATTAATTTTTTTGATACAGCTAACACTTATTCGGCTGGGACTAGCGAGGAATATTTAGGGCGGGCGTTGAAAAACAATCAGGTGCCGCGGGAGCAAGTGGTGCTGGCGTCCAAAGTCTATTTCAATCCAGGGCGGTTATCGAAGACAGCGATTCAGCGGGAAATTAATGGTTCCTTGAAACGACTGGGTACCGACTATTTGGATCTGTACATTATTCATCGCTTTGATTATGACACGCCAATCGAAGAAACGATGGCAGCGCTAAATGAGTTAGTCAAAGCGGGCAAGGTGCGGGCAATTGGCGCCTCGGCAATGTATGGTTATCAGTTTGCCAATATGCAGCAAGTGGCTAAAGATCATGGTTGGGCGCAATTTCAGACGATGGAAAACCACTATAATTTGTTGTACCGTGAGGATGAGCGCGAATTAATCCCTATTTGTCAGCAAATGGGGGTGTCCTTGATGCCATATAGTCCATTGGCGGCAGGACATTTAAGTCATCGCCAATGGCAAGTGAATACGTTGCGTAGCCAAACTGATCGTGTCGCCATGGGTAAATATGATCGGGCGGAAACTGAGGATCTGCGAATCGTTGAGCGGGTCTATCAATTGGCTAAACAGCACAACGTTTCGATGACGCAAATTGCTTTAGCGTGGCAGTGGGCTAAGGGAGTAACGGCGCCAATTGTCGGTTCAACTAAGGCGGCTCATTTGGATGAGGCTGTAGCGGCGCTAGCGGTACAACTCACGCCGGCTGATATGCAGATGTTGGAAGAATTGTATGTGCCGCATGGAATTGTTGGCGCCATCGCGCAAAATCCGCCGCAGGGAACGGTGTTGCTGGATGAAAAGAAGTAATTGAGTGAACTAAAGACTAGGGAGATCTTATCATGCAAACATTTGATGCCATAATTAAACGCAAAGGGATACGTAGTTTCAACGCTAAACAAATTAGCAACGAGCAGGAGAAAAAATTGATTCACGCGGCGAATGCGGCGCCAATCAGTGGCGGCGGTTTCCGCGATTCAGCACGACAGATAACCTTTGTTCAAAAGCCGGAATTGTTGCAGCAAATTTCTAAGCTAGCGGGTGACGATGGTGATCCGCTGTATGGTGCACCAACGCTGATTATTCTCTCAGCACCGGAAAATTCTTTTCACGCTGAACAGATTGATATCGGCTTGATGGCGCAATCAATTTTGTTGGCGGCCACGGATCTAGGCTTAGATACGATTTTGATCACTGGCATTATAGCGGGGTTAAAGGCTGACGCAAAATTGCTAGCCGCGCTTAATTTACCGCAGGACTATCAGCCATTTGTCGGCATTGTAATTGGCTATACTGACGACACAACGGTAAAAACACGTGCTTACCGGGATGATAATGTTAACTATATCCGCTAAATTGAATATTAAACTGGAGGCTATGGCATAAGGAAAATTATGTCGGCGCCTCCTTTTTGTTGCCGTGCGAACTTACGCAAGTATTAGGTCACAAACGAGCGGGAGTTATCGGTAACCCTTAGTTGCCAGCCGATAAAGTTGCGCGGTATTGTAATAGTGAATTCAAATAAGTACAAATTTTATCTAGAAATAAGCATTCAAATTGAAATAAATGCTATTTTTAATGGTACTTTAATAATGGTATAATAGCTAAGATTGTTCTTATTGGTTTCGATTTTGATAGTTTTAGCGCTTGATCCTTGTTACATATAAAGTGGTGGGATACTAAAGAAAAGTTGTTATTTTTGCGTACGGCTTGATAAAGGATGTGCGCTACATAGCTGGAGGCAGAAATGAAGCAGAAAAATAAACAGGCGCCGGAATTACAGCGCTCGATGACAGCCGGACAAATGGAGATGATCTCCCTTGGTGGCGCGATTGGCGTAGGTCTTTTTATGGGGGCCACATCAACAATCAAATGGACAGGGCCGTCGGTTATTTTAGCCTATATGTTTGTTGGGCTGATTCTCTATATTGTGATGCGGGCGTTGGGGGAAATGATCTACGTTAATCCTGGGACTGGCTCGTTCGCTGATTATGCGACAGAATACGTCCATCCCTTAGCTGGGTACATGGCCAAATGGGCGAACGTTTTTGAGTACATTGTGGTCGGCATGTCTGAAGTAGTGGCGGCAACCGAGTATTTACGGTATTGGTGGCCACATACTAATTCTTTTGTCGCTGGGATCATCATTATTTTATTTTTAGTTGCGGCGAACTTGGCCAGTGCTAAGGCGTATGGCTCGTTGGAGTTTTGGTTTGCAATGATCAAGGTTGTAACCATTATTATGATGATCGTCTTAGGCCTAGCGATTATTTTCTTAGGTTGGGGTAATGGTGGCCAGCCAATTGGCCTGAGTAATCTGTGGCGGCACGGTGGTTTCTTTACCGGCGGCGTGCAAGGCTTCTTCTTCTCGATGTCGATTGTTGTCGGCTCGTATCAAGGGATCGAGTTGCTGGGAATTTCAGCTGGTGAAGTGGCCAATCCGCAACAGGCCATTGTTAAATCGGTTAAATCAGTGCTACTGCGGATTCTGATTTTCTACGTTGGCGCGATTTTTGTAATTGTCACCATTTACCCATGGAATCAGTTAAGTAGTATTGGCTCACCATTTGTGTCAACCTTTGCTAAAGTCGGTATCACAGCTGCGGCGTCAGTGATCAACTTTGTCGTACTGACCGCGGCGCTTTCCGGGGCTAATTCCGGAATTTATTCCTCAAGTCGGATGTTGTTTAAATTAGCGCATGAAGGCGATGCACCGAAAATACTTGGGCGAGTGTCGAAACGAATCGTGCCTGATGCGGCGATTCTAGGGATTTCTGGTGGTATTTTACTCGGTTTTATCATTGACATGATAGCGTCAATTTATAGTAAATCCACCGCCAATTTGTTTGTAGTCGTGTTCAGTTCCTCAGTTTTACCAGGGATGGTGCCTTGGTTTGTGATCCTGCTGGCCGAGCTGCGTTTCCGTAAAGGGAACCCTGAGTTGATGCAGACGCATCCTTTTAAGTTACCATTATACCCGGCAGCCAATTATTTTGCGTTGGCGATGTTGTTGGTGATCGTCGTATTCATGTTCATTAATCCGGATACGCGGATATCCGTGATCGTTGGTGCAGTAGCTTTGATCATAGCAGCAACTGTTTACCTGATTCGACATGGGTTTGGTCGAGTTGCTAGGATAAGTAAGAAAAACAGACAACTACCGTAAGGCTAGCTGCCTGTTTTTTTGTATTTTGTCATAATTAGCGTTTTTTGTTAGTTAGCAAATCGTCATTTTAGGTGGTTTGCTGCACTGCTTAGTAAAAGTCGCCTAAATTCTCGATCAAGCGGATGTGTTCAAAACCAGTGTTGACGCCAATTTTGATTGCTGCTTTAGCGGCAGCACCAGCAGCTTGCGTTAATTCACCACTCAGAACTAAAAAGTCAAAAAATTTGCGCAATGAAGTCGCATTCGTTTGTATATCACTCGTTGAGTAAGCAATTTTACGTGGGAACCACTCACCTAAATATTCTGCAACTTCTTCACCGGCCTTTAGCGGCGTTTTAATCGTGTAATAGAGTAGGAAATTGTTGATAAAAAGGTCACTATTGGCAGCGTGTTTATTGATAACTTTACGACTAAAGCCTTTATCATTAGCTAGATAATTTTTAAATTCAGTCAGCAATAAATGGTTGTTGGACTGTACCGCAGCCATGATTTTTTCATAACGGTCGCCATTCCCAGTTAATAGTGCCTGATCGTTTTCGTACTTGTCCCAGCGATGATAGTTGGTCCAAGTTTTATGGAGTTGGTAGCTATTTTCGGCGGCAAAGTTGGTGCTGTCAACGATAGTTAAGTTAGTTGCAAATGCAGCTACGGCAGCATCTTTAACAAAGGCGTATTTTTTATGTTGGAAGGGAATTTGCATTAAATAAGCCATTAATTTCGTTTGGATCACTTGTTGTGGCTCATGTAGTCCATGTAGCTCAGCTATTAAAATTAAATTAGACATTGCGCCAGTGACATGGCGATCGAAGCCAGCGTTTAGCTCAACTTTACCAGCCATTTCTAAATACTTGTCAATGGCTGTATCCGAAATTCCAACCAAGGTAAAAGCGGCCCGCACGCCAGCAACAATATATTGGGCCAACTGTTTTTTACTTTTAGCATTGATATCGTAAAGCACAATTGTGGCGTAGGTTAAATCGTTGACGAGGATAACGACTTTTTTACGCTGTAACGTGTAGTAATTAGCATGCCAAGAGAAGAAGGGATTCGCTTGAGCAAAATTCTTTGTGATGGTAGGATCAGTTACTTTAACGAGCTGATTGAAAATGGGTAGGGCTTTTTTAGTGGGATTAATAATCATGGCTGTGGCTCCTTTTTTGGTTATATTGTTAGCATTTAATTAATAATTATCACCACAACTTTACTAAAGTTTAGGGTAGCTTGTAAACCTAATTGCATTTATACTGCGTGATTGTGGTGGCGTTTGTTACTAGTTGGCAACTATAAGCGACTTTCGTAGTATTTGCTTGGCACGTCTGCTACAATGCAAGGGCAAACTAAATGATAGGAAGTGTTACGATGAGCCAAACTGAAAAAGTAATTGCTACATTGCAAACTTTGGCTACTGGTGCCACTGGTCAAGCTAATCACCACGTGATTGCGGCACAGATTTTTGCTAGTCAAGGTTTTACGAAGTTAAGTACCAAATATACTGCTCACGCGACTGAAGAACAAGATTTTGCTGGTCAATTTATGGCCCGTATTCTTGATCTCAATGGTCAAGTACAGCACGAAGCTCAGCCGGCGCAACCAGTATTTACTGAATTTAGCGCCTACTTAAAGGCTGAAGCAGCGATTTCACAAAAAGGCATTACTGCGCTGGAACCGTTATTGGATCATCACTTGCTGGATATCACCAGTTACGATCTAGTTAAGGCTTATGTGGAAGATGAAGTGGAAGATCTGAATTGGACGCAGCAACAATTGGACATGCTAACGCTGATTGGTAAGCAGAATTATTTGACCCAGATGCTGTAAAACTTGATTTGGTTGATGGCACATTAATTAAGTTATTTTTTGACGGTGAGTTTACGCTATTCAGGCGGCGACTTACCGTTTTTACTTTAAGTTGCTATAGTTATTATAGTTTATCGTTATTCATTTTTTACATATCACGGCTATTCAGAAAATATGTATCCAAAATTGCAATTTTACTTCCATAATATTGGCTCGTATACTCAAAGAGAACTAAGATCTTAGACATAATTAATTGGAGGTAATAAGAATGACTGCAAAAATTACTGAAAAAATGATATTTAGCCCATCCTTTGACTACATTGATAACGGGGTCGAACATGGTGTGCTTAGTCCCTTTGAAACTAAAGAAGTTATTTTGAAAAAGGGCCAACAAATTGCGCCTGGTTTTAAACCACTAGCATGTGATATTAAAATGTTAAAAGACGTTCCGGTTAAATTACGGGATGGCGTCACAATATATACTGATATTTATTTACCAACTACCGGCGAAAAGGTACCAACATTGATTGCTTGGAGTCCCTACGGTAAAAGTGCCGGCACCGCGCCACGCTATGTTAATTTATTCAATATGCTAGGTATGGGCGAAAAATGGAATTCAGGTTTAACTAAATTTGAAGCACCAGATCCAGCTTACTGGGTGCAACATGGTTATGCGGTCTGCAATCCTGATATGCGGGGAATCGCGCATAGTGAAGGTAATACGACTATGCTTGGTTCTCAAGAAGCTGAAGATGGTTACGACTTAATTGAATGGTTAGCTGCTCAATCATGGTCTAACGGTAAAACTGCCTTGACTGGTACATCATACTTGGCTTTCTCACAATGGTACATTGCTGCGGCTAAGCCACCGCATTTGACTTGTATCAACCCAACTGAAGGCTTGGCTGATGGTTACCGTGATTTAGCTTATATTGGCGGCATTCCTGACGAAAACTTTATTGAACGGTTGGCAGTTAACCATGTTAGTGCAACTGGTGGAAAACGGGAAGACTTGACCAAGGAATTACGGGCTGAACCTTTAGCAACTGCTGATATTTGGCAAGATAAAATAGCCCATCCTGACGAAATCACTGTACCTGCCTTTGTGATTGCTAGCTATTCCAATACCTTGCACACTATGGGGACTTTCCGGTCATGGCGGACATTGGGTTCGAAAGAAAAATGGTTACGAATCCATGATCGTCAAGAATGGCCATATTACTACGATGAAGCTAACACTGAAGAATTACGGCGTTTCTTTGATTATTACTTGTTAGACAAAGACAATAACTGGCCAGATACGCCTCAGGTTCGCTATTCATTGATTGACTTTGAAGGTCATAATCAAACGGATATTCCCGCTGCAGCTTTCCCACCAGCTGGTAGCCAAAATACGCGTTATTATATGAACGGAATGACACGGGCTTTACAAGCACAACCTGAAGCAAAAGATTTGCCAGTTAAATATGTTGCTGGTGGTCTACCAGGTCGTGCATCATTCCAAATGACTTTTGATAAAGATACTGAATTTGTCGGTTATCCGAAAGCAAAACTCTTCATGGAGGTTGATGGCTACAACGATATGGATGTCTTCGTTTGGCTACAAAAGTTGGATGCTCGCGGTAATGTTTTAAGCGAATTTGTCGTACCTAACCATGGTGCTGCCCTGCAAGACTTCACACAAGAAGGCGCATCAGCACTACGTTATAAGGGTGCTTGGGGTCGTTTACGTGCCTCAATGCGGCACTTAGATGAACAGACCTCAACTGACGAGATTCCTACTTACACCTTTGATCGTGTTGAAAAACTTGAAAAGGGTGAAATTATTTCCTTGGACATCGTCTTAAGCGCTATTGGTTTGTCGTATAAAGCTGGCGAAACTTTGCGTGTTGTCGTTAGCTCGAAAGATGAACTTGGTGGGGTTATGCCAGGAACACCAGGTGGCGAAGTTGATAATAAAGGCGTGCACATTCTCCATACTGGTGGCAAATATGCCTCATACCTGCAATTACCATTAATGACAACACAGAGTGTTAAAAAAAGCGTTTAGATTTTGAGCACTAGCTGAGTAGGGCAATAAGTAGCACGCAGTGATACGTTTGACCTGCGTAGCTAGGCGCAGAAATCTGCTTTTTTAGCACGTTTACACCAAATAAATTGTTCCGAATTAATATGTTTACAGTAACTTTGTGCTAAAGTTACTGTAAACATATTTTTTTGAATGGAGCTATATTTATGAAGCTATCGACGTTAAAATATTTTGTTGAAGTCGCCACGGAGAAAAGCTTTACTAAGGCTTCAGCAAAACTTTTTGTTTCACAACCCACGCTAAGTCGGCGTATCCAAGAGCTAGAAACTGAATTAGGGGTGCCGCTATTTATTCGTCAAAGCCATGACTTAAAATTATCTAGTGCAGGAGAAAAATTTCTCATTGAAACTACTGATGTTTTACAGCGGGTCGATCATTTAGCCCATATGTTTGATAAGCAGAAAAATACGACTGAAACAGCCGTTATTTTAAAAATTGGTTATTTGCCTAATTTCAATATGGGCAGTATGTATGAAATTCTTGATCAATTTAAGGCAGCGCATCCAGACGTGCAATTTATAATGAAACAGGCGGCACCAATGGCTCTAGTTGATGGACTAGCTGACGGTCGTTATGATCTAGCTTTTGGGTTAGATACTTATTTTCAAGCTAGTCAGCATATTGACCAGACGCTTTTCATGGAAAATCATTTGCAGATTGCCTTGCCGATCCAGCATCGGCTAAGTCATCAACGTAAATTACACTTTGCGGATCTAAGCAAAGAGATATTTATTTTGCTTGAACGCCAGCAATCTCCGGTAATCGTTGATTATGTGATCAACCAGGGTTTGCAAAATGGCTTTAACTTAAAGGCTAACTTTTATGTTAAAGACCTTGATGAGGGCCTATCGATGGTTTCGGTTGGTAAGGGCTTGGCTTTCTTGTATTCAGGCATGAACGATGGGACTTTAGCTGAAAAATACCATATCAAAATTAGCGACTTAGTAGATGTTAGTCATGATCAAAATATTGTTAGCGCGATTAATAAGAACAGTCAGAATCCGTGTTTGCGCGAATTATATACATTTATCAAAAATAGTGCGCCAGTGCAATGAAAGCCGGTGCACATTATAAACTATCGTGCGCGGTAAAATAAAACATTTACGATATCCCATAATAATTGACAGCTGAAACATCATAGCTGTCAATAGTTATGGGATATTTGTTTGCTTAGATTTAAGTGGCTGATTACTTTACTAGGCAAAAAATATATTTTTCAAAATTATAACATTGCTCAGGTGTGGATCTTAATTAATTTTCATTAGTTTAAAGTAGTATGATTTTAACTGCAACGTTGGTATCTAAATGATGGCAGCACTTTAATAGGCATACCATATTAATAAATAAGAAAAACGATTTATTTTGTTAGGGATACCTAATAAAGTATTTAAATTTTTTAATTTAAGCGCTATAATGGATTTGGTCAAGTAAGTTGGTGGCCAGAAAGGTGTGAAGTAGTATGGCGGAAAACGAAACAACACCGCGTAAACATAAATTAATTGAATACGCGAATGGGCCTTCGCTTGAGGAGATTAATGGGACGGTTGAGGTGCCAAAAGGAAAGGGATTTCTGAAAACTTTATTTATGTATTCTGGTCCAGGTGCATTAGTTGCGGTTGGTTACATGGATCCTGGTAATTGGTCAACCTCGATTACCGGCGGGCAAAATTTTCAATATTTGTTAATGTCTGTTATCTTGATGTCAAGTTTGATTGCGATGCTTTTACAATACATGGCAGCTAAACTTGGCATCGTGAGTCAGATGGATTTAGCCCAAGCAATTCGCGCTCGTACCAGCAAAGCACTCGGCGTTGTTTTATGGTTGTTGACGGAATTAGCAATTATGGCGACTGATATTGCTGAGGTTATTGGGGCAGCCATTGCTTTATATTTACTGTTTCATATTCCGTTGATGATTGCAGTGTTCGTTACTGTTTTAGACGTTTTGTTATTGCTATTATTAACTAAAATTGGCTTCCGTAAAATTGAAGCAATCGTTGTTTGCTTGATTTTAGTTATTTTATTGGTTTTTGT
Source organism: Loigolactobacillus jiayinensis (assembly GCF_003946445.1). GTDB lineage: Bacteria > Bacillota > Bacilli > Lactobacillales > Lactobacillaceae > Loigolactobacillus > Loigolactobacillus jiayinensis. The sequence continues at coordinate 53,459 of NZ_RHOF01000008.1, forward strand.
TTACCAAGTTGCCCTATCTAATCCAGATTGGGGTGGTATTTTTGCAGGCTTGATTCCTAGAGCTAAAACTTTTTCTAGTGCAAAATCAATCGGCGGTCATTCGCCACTGACTGGTGCATTAGGGATTATTGGCGCGACAGTGATGCCGCATAACTTGTACTTACATTCAGCAATTTCACAGACACGCAAAACTGATCATAGTGACGAGGAAGATGTGGCGCGCACAGTTCGCTTTGCTAGCTGGGATTCAAATATTCAGTTAACGGCTGCTTTCTTTGTTAATGCGTTGCTACTGATTATGGGGGTGGCCGTTTTCAAAAATGGCGCGGTTAAGGATCCTTCATTTTTCGGCTTATTTCAAGCGTTATCGAATACTGCAACGTTAAGTAACGGGTTGTTAATTAGTGTTGCTCGTTCTGGAATTTTGTCGACCTTATTTGCCGTTGCCTTACTTGCTTCAGGGCAAAATGCAACAATTACTGGGACTTTAACTGGTCAAGTTATTATGGAAGGTTTTGTTCATTTACGGATGCCATTATGGCTACGGCGTTTGGTTACGCGGGTGATCTCAGTGATTCCAGTTTTGATCTGCGTTATGATGACCAGCGGTAAAAGTGCAATCGATGAACATACAGCGTTAAATACTTTAATGAATAATTCACAGGTCTTTTTGGCCTTTGCATTACCGTTTTCCATGTTGCCGTTATTGATGATGACGGATAGTACAGTTGAAATGGGGCAACGGTTCAAAAATTCATTATGGGTCAAAGTACTGGGGTGGATCTCAGTTATTGGATTGACCTATCTAAATCTGATTGGTTTGCCTGGACAGATTGAAGGCTTCTTTGGCACTGGCGCGACTAAACAGGAGTTATTATTAGCCGATAATATTGCTTATATTTTGATTGTGATCGTATTGGCGCTATTGATCTGGACTGTTTATGAACTATACCGCGGCAATAAAAGGTTTGCGACTAAAATGACTGCGGCTACAAATTAATAAGACGAGGGTGTGAGCTGATGAAATTTTCACGGATTTTAGTGGGTGTTGATGATTCCCAAGATGCTTTATTAGCATTTAAATATGCCGTTGACCAAGCAAAACAAGATCAAGCTGAACTAGTGATTGTTTCCATCTTAGAAAATGAGGAAATGAATGTGTATCAGGCCTTGAGCAAAGATTATGTTCATGGTGAGCGGTCTGAATTAGAACAGCATGTACTAGATTATCAGCGCCAAGCACGTAAAGCTGGCGTGGAAACGGTCAGAACGATTGTTTCCGAAGGTGAACCAGGTGAAGTTATTGTGAAAGATATTATTCCACGTGTTAAGCCTGATTTATTGATTATTGGTTCAGAATCAAAGCATGGGTTAGCACAACATTTTGGTAGTCAAGCAGCTTATATGGCCAAATACGCACCCATTTCAGTATTAGTTATTCGTTAAATGAGTATGAAAATAAACACTATTTATTGAAAATCTTTGATGATTTTCAGTAAGTAGTGTTCATTTTTTTTACTTTATTTATTGCGCTGCTCTATTTTGTGTTCCTTTAATTGTTCTAGCAGGCTTAGCATGGATTCAATTTTGATCTCGCTGTTGCCTAGTCAATTAGTGACTGTGCTTTTGATACGGCTGCTTTATTTCAACTTCAATAGACTTTCAATATTACCATGCGCAATCTTCTCTTTATCTGTTGCGGCAATATTGGTGTTAGCTAGGAAGTCGCGGGCATTGTCTTTAACGTAAGGGTAGTCTTGCGCCCATAAGACGTGATCAGCACCCATTTCAGTAAGGACAAGTTGCATTTGGGGCCAAGTGTACATGCCACTAGGCGTGATGTACACATTCTTCTTGTAATAGTAGGAAACTGGATGGGCCAATGGATTACCAACAACTGGGGTGGTGGCTTCATCTAAGCATTCGAGGAAGTGAGGGACAAATTCGCCCCAATGGCCAGAAATTAATTTTAAGTTAGGTAACTTGTCAAACAGGCCAGATAAAATCAAGCGAGTGACGTGTAGCCCAGCTTCCATGTGCCAACCCCAACCTGGCGTTGCCATGATTGCGTTAAAGCCGATTGGATTCATAGCGCTATAATAATTTTTGCGAATTGTTTCTGAAGGCATTGAGGGATGAATGTACAAAGGGACATCTAATTGTGGGTAGGTGGTATAAATATTTAGTCCAAGCAACGTCTACTGTAAATGGTGATGATGTTTGGATCAACAGCAAGCTGCATCACGCTTGGTGCGACTTTTGGGTTACTAAAAATTTTAGCTAGTACTCGTCGAATCCAGTTGGAATATCACTGAGTTGCCAAGTTTTATTGTTGATTCGTTATCTGCATATGATTTTGAAACCTGTTGTAACTATAAATATACAACTCAAAATTCTAAGTAGGAACCGATTTCAGTCTATTCTGGCTGGTAAAGCGTTCGCTCAATTCTTGATGCAAAAAAAATTTAGTTTAGCATATTGTATTTTAGCTAAATTCGTCGTATATTTATTGTAAGCGTTTTATTTGGAGACGATAATGATGCGGGCAGTTGTAATTTTAGCACATTGTATTTTAAATCAATCAGTGGTTATTCATGGATGGGAACGGGCAATTGGGGCTTTTCCGTTTGTCAAAACATTACCTAGCGAGCTTAATATTGTCCAGTTACCTTGTCCGGAATTTATGGTTTTAGGACCAAAACGTCCGCCGTTAGAATATGCGGATTACGCAAATTTAACTGGTTTTCGCCAAGCTTGTGATCAGCTATTACGGCCCGTAATAGCTGAACTGAATCAATATGCAACTAATCAAGTAAAGGTTCTTGGTGTAATTGGAATTGCAGAAAGTCCTAATTGCGCGATTCGTGGTCAGCAGGGTGTTTTTATGCAAGAATTTTTCAAGCTGTGTCAGCTAACACAACTGGAAATGCCTTATCTGGAAGTACCGGTGGATTATCCTGATATGACACAAATTTTTATGGCTCAATTAAGTCAGTTTTTGGAGGAGAAGTAGCATGCAAATACATAGTCGAACTAGAATCATTGCTTATTGTGCAATCGCCGCAGTAATTAACTTGGTATTAGGCGAAGCCGTTGGATTATTGCATATTCCTTTACTTTTTTTGGATACTTTAGGCACTATTTATATTGCCGCTAATTTTGGTATTGGTTGGGGCGCTATGACCGGATTTTTGTCGAATGTGTTAATGGTACCATTTAGCGGTATTATGGAATTACCTTTTGCAATTGTTAGTATTGCGGTTGCTATCGTGGTTGGTTTGTTTTCAAAAGGTAAGGGTTTCACATTAAGTAAAGCAATTATTGCCGGTTTAATTTTGGCTTTCGTGGCGCCAGCAATTGGTACACCAATTCGTTTATGGTTGTATGGCGGCTTCACAGGTTCTGGTACTGATTTATTAATTTTCACTTTAAAAGCTAGTGGTAAATCAATGATTTCTGCAACATTTATGGGGACAGTTGTAGGTAACTTTGTAGATAAGATCCTATCGTGTGTAGTTATTTCTGTATTACAAACGAAACCAAGATTCCAAACTATTTTACATCGCGGTTAAAACTTAAGTATAATTTTTAGAAAATATTAAGCTATGTTACCACTACTTTCAGTTGGTAATGTGGCTTTTTATCTCGTTATATTTAAAGAGTTGGCTCATTACATTAAAATGGATTATGTCCGTTGGTAAAACAAATAAATTTAACATAAAAAAGCCTGGTACCTGTCGAACACAGGTATCAAGCTAAGGTAATTCGTCTAAATTGCTATTATTTAACTTCTTTGTTGCATCACTTAAGCTAGTTGGAAAAATTTTTATTGCCATAATTTAAGTACGCGCCCGAAATTTGTTGCGGCAATGGGGACAGGTAATTTGAATTTTGCCTTTACCACGGGGAATACGAATACGCTGGTGACAGCTCTTACAATTGAAGAAGCGATACTGCTTACGCTGCTGCCATTCGTGATAGTGGCGACGGACTGGTTTAGTTAACCAATTGGTTCGTTGTTGGAACTTAGTATTCTCAGCGGCACGTTTATAAATTTGACGGGAAAAAATCCGCCAGTAAGCGACTATCAGCAGTAAAATACCTAATAGATTGAGCCAGCTGGTGTGTATAAACATGGTCAAGAAAATCAAGATCAGTCCACCAAACATTAAAAACTTGTTCAAGCTATCCATGACGCCGTAACGTCCACGCATAAAGTTGGCAACCTTATAAAGCCATTTTGGTGGTTGTTTCACTCGTATCTGCCTCCTTTATAATTGATGTTATTCATTATGCCAAATCACTGCTAGAAAATCATCGGGCAAAGGATGGAGAATGGCGAATAATTGGTATTTTTAGCTTGAATGACTACTTTAGTTGGTAAGCACTTTTCCATCAGGTGATATTGCTTTACGTCTTTAATCACGCCCCGCTAAAGCGCGGGTTGGCTTGGCGCGTGTCAAAGTTGGTTTGCAGTGCTTGGGCAGCGGTGATTACTTTAGGTGGAACCGTGACATGAACGAGATAGTTTTTGCCAGCGGGACCGTAGCCGGTTGCAGTATCAGCTAAGCGGCTGATTTCACCTAAAAGTAGCGTGGTGTATTTAGTGACCGACCACATACCCGTTGGTGTTTGGGCGTAAGTCAGGGTGTTATGGTCAGCGCAGACGGTTACCTGGTAGGCGGCATAATTGATCAATTCAACATCGGGAGCAACGTGTTGTCGCATGGTGGCAGTCATTCGTAATTGCATGGTGGCGTCTTGGCAGAGAATTAGCGACTTATAGGTGATTTTTTTGGTGGCTAATAGCGCTAATAAATTGGTGACGTTATTACCGCAATTAGTTGACGCCGTTTCTAAATAGTCGACGGTTAGGTGATCGCGTTGCTTGAGTAATTGCGCGAATAATGCTGCTTCATTATTAGCAGTAAAATTAATTTCTGGATATAACTTTTGTGCTTGCTGAAATAAGGCCGCAGTAGTGTGACCGTAGCCGCCGACAATCACATAATATTTAGCAACGTGCTGACGAATTGCAGTCGCTAGTGTGGTTACGCCAGCTAGGATGCTGCCGCCAAATAAGACGAAGACGTCGGCTTGGTTGTAACCATATTGTTGGCGTAGCGCTGCTTGGCTTAATTCAGTCAGATCGCGGCGGCCACAGAATTGGCCTAAAAGATTGATTTGTGTGGCAATTTTTTGCATCGTGCACCTCTTGCAGTAGATTCGTGAGCGCAATTAATTAGTTAGTTTTTACTAATATTGCTATAGCTTCACTTTAACATGAAATTTTAGCAAACTGAAGGGGAACGTATAATTAATTAAAACGGATACACCATCCCTAATTAAAGGTTATCAGCACGGTAAAACTACGCAAATTAGCCACTAAACATTGTGCTACTTTTCTAAAATTTAAATTAGTATTTAAATTGAAAAAAGGTGATTGAATTACTTGATTTAATTAGCGGCAACGACCATAATAATAATTGAAAATATATCTGTAAGCGATTGAATCACGCAAACTTGTTTCAGCATCACTATCTTTTAGGGAGGTAATTTTATTGGGACAGACTATGTTTGACAAGTTATGGCAGCGACATGTGGTGGCTGGTAAGCCCGGCGAACCACAGTTGCTGTACGTTGATCTCCAATTGATCCATGAGGTAACATCACCACAAGCTTTTGAAGGCTTACGCGAGAATCATCGTCAAGTGCGGCGGCCGGATAAAACGTTTGCTACGCTGGATCATAATGTACCAACAGCGGATATCTTTAACATTCAGGATGTGATCTCGCGTAAACAGATCCAAACGTTGGAAAAAAATACTAAAGAATTTGGTATTCGTTTAGCCGATCTAGGCGATGAAGATCAGGGTATTGTCCACGTGATTGGGCCAGAACTTGGGTTGACGCATCCAGGCATGGTGATTGTCTGCGGTGATTCGCACACTGCCACCCATGGCGCTTTCGGCTCTATTGGTTTTGGGATCGGTACCAGTGAGGTTGAGCATGTGTTAGCCACCCAGACAATTTGGCAACAAAAGCCAAAAAATATGGGTGTGCATGTGCACGGCCAGTTACCTAAGGGCGTATACGCTAAGGATATTATTCTTGGCTTGATTGCGCGTGAAGGGGTGGCCTTTGGGACTGGTTATGCTATCGAGTACTACGGCGATACGATTGAACGCTTGAGTATGGAAGAGCGGATGAGTATCTGTAACATGACCATTGAAGGTGGCGCTAAATACGGTTGTATTCAGCCTGATCAAACTACCTTTGATTATGTTAAGGGGCGTAAATATACGCCTAAAGACTTAGATGCTGCGATTGCCAATTGGCGGACTTTGTTTACCGATAGTACTGCTGATTTTGATACGATCATTGATATTGATGCCAGTCAGTTGGCGCCAATGGTTTCGTGGGGGACTAACCCAGGGATGACCGTAGCAGTGGACGAGGCGTTTCCGCCAGTCAGTGATGAAAATACGCGTAAAGCCTATGATTATATTGACTTAAAGCCAGGGCAAACGGCACCAGAGATACCAATTGAGTACGCCTTTTTCGGTTCGTGTACCAATGGCCGGCTGTCGGATTTACAGGTAGAAGCAGCGATTCTGAAGGGGCATCAGATTGATCCTAAAGTGACGGCGCTAGTGGTTCCTGGCTCGCGGCGTGTCAAACTTGCGGCTGAAGCATTAGGTCTGGATAAGATTTTCAAGGATGCTGGCTGTGACTGGCGTGAACCGGGGTGTTCGGCTTGTTTGGCGATGAACCCTGATAAAGTACCAGCTGGAGTTCATTGTGCGTCCACCACGAATCGTAATTTTGAAGGTCGGCAAGGTGCCGGCGCGCGGACCCATTTGGCAAGTCCGGCGATGGTCGCTTATGCGGCGTTGAATGGGCATTTTATTGACATCAGAAAGGTGGAAGCGTGATGGAGCCAATCAAAACCATTAGCAGTCATATTGTACCCGTGATGGATGATAATATTGATACTGATCAGTTGATTTCCCGTGACTCGCTGAAAGAAGTCGCTAAAGCAAGTTTTGCTGATATGCTTTTTTACGGGCAACGTTATTTAGCTTCTGGCGCTAAAAATCCCGCTTTTCCCTTAAATGATCCGCAACGTGCCGGCGCGCAAATTCTGATCACTGGCCATAATTTCGGTTGTGGTTCAGCTTGGGAACATGCCGCGTGGGCGTTACGCGATTATGGATTTCGTGCAGTAATTGCCAAAGATTTTAATGATATCTTCTATATGAATAGCATTAAAAGTGGGGTGCTACCGATTGAACTAACCGATGCACAATGCGAGTTGTTAGCCGCATTACCTGCGACAGCACAGGTTACAGTTGATCTGCCGCAACAAACGGTGACCAGCGCGGGGCAGACATTTAAGTTTAAAATTGATCCGCTGTGGAAGTCTAAATTGGCGACGGGAACCAGTGATATTGAGCTGACGAGTGAATTTAACACGCAGATCGATCAGTTTGAACAGGATAATAATTGATTTTTTAGCAACTAATTGCCTTGTTGGTGATCAGTTTCTTTTTTGGCGGTTAAAAATAATTAACTTTTTCGGCCAAACTTAACCGCGGTCAAGTTTTGTGTATTTCTTTTCAGTTATGCTTAGTTCATCAAATGAAAGAGGGCATCCATTATGACAACTAAAGCAGATTTTATTACGACTGAATTTCCGAAATTAAATTTCTATACTAGCCAAATTCTCAAGGTGCATGGCGCTCATCATCCTGAGCTGGGCACAGTACGTGAACTATTTGTGGACATTGCTACTAAAATTGACGCTGATCCAGAGGCTGACCTTACCGCTGAGTTAGGGCAATTAGCGGTGGTAACCGATAATTATACGGTGCCAGCAGATGGTTGCGAAGCTTATCAAGCAACTTATGAATTACTGGCTGATTTTCAACAAATTGCTTAACGCAAATAAAAACTAGGCCGCCTGTGTGGGCAGCGGTCTAGTTTTTGCGTTTTAGCAGTATTTTATCACGGTTGTTCAGTTGGCGGCGCGGCTTTGAGTTCGGCTAAAGCGAGTTCGTCGGTAGTCGGTTTACGCGCTTTATTTGGCGCCACTCCTTTAAGCAACATTTCGGTCCATTCCGCGGTGTAAGGACGAATGCGTTCATAGATTCGGGGACTAGAAATGCCTTCGATCAGGGCATCAAAGTAGAGCATTAAAAATTCGTCGGAATATTTTAAATCGACGGCGCCTTCTTTACGGCCACGGTGGAAAAGATCCAGCATTAAGTTAAGTGATTCGGCCGTATAGACCTGATTAAGGCGGGATAATTCGCTATCTTCTTTTTCCGTGAGGTAGGTCATTAAGTCAATATAAAATTGCTGCTTCACAGTGTCTAGCAGGCGCATCTTATTTTGGCTTAGTGCGATAAAAGTTTCGGTAAATGATTTATTCTGGGCGATCAGTGCCCTAGCTTCACGATACAGTCGTTCGATAAATTGTTTAAAGATTTCATGGATCAATTGTTCTTTGGTGCCAAAGTATTTGAAAATAGTGGCTTTACTGACGTTGGCCTGGGTGGCGATGGCATTGATCGTTAAGTCAGCGACACCAGTTTTGGTGTTCATTAAGGTAAAAGTGGCGGTGAGAATCTGCTGCTTTTTTTGTTGCGCGCGTTTTTCAAATCCATTCATAGGAACCGCCCTTTCTTGATGAAAATAGTTTTTAAAACTATTTTTAGTTCATAACTACTCTATTGATCATTATATATATCTACTTATAAACCGGCAAGCCTGAAAGAGTCTTTTTTTATTTATAAATTTTAGTTGACTATTGCTGCTGACGGCTATATTATTGACCCATCAACCGGAAGATAGTTTAAAAAATTAAAATTATAGCTAAGTTATAAACTATATTATTTTAAATAGTTTATAACTATAAAGGAGCGTGGTCTAAATGGCGGCTATTATTGAGGCTCAGGGGTTACAGAAGCATTTTGGTAAGTTTCAGGCGTTACGCGACATTAGTTTTACCGTCAATGCTGGGGAAGTCGTCGGTTTTATCGGGCCTAATGGTGCCGGTAAATCGACAACGATCCGCGTATTACTAGGAATTATTCGTGGTGATGGTGGGCAGGCCACTATCTTTGGCCGCAATGTGTGGCAAGAGCGCTTAGCGATTCATCCGCGAGTTGCCTACGTGCCAGGGGATGTTGCGCTATGGGGAAATTTGACCGGCGGCGAGATCATTGATCTGTTCATTAAATTGCATGGCGGCGGTGATAAGACCAAGCGTGACGAGCTGATCAAAAAGTTTGAACTCGATCCGCGGAAAAAGGCTAAAAGTTATTCGAAGGGGAATCGGCAAAAGGTAGGCTTGATTGCGGCACTTTCAGTACCGGCTGATCTGTATATTTTCGATGAACCAACTTCAGGGCTTGATCCATTGATGGAAATGGTCTTTCAAGAAGAAGTTGAGCAGATCAAGGCCGCTGGCAAGGCAATCTTGTTATCATCACATATTCTTAGTGAAGTTGAACGGCTTGCCGATAAGGTGGCCATTATTCGGCAAGGTAAAATTGTCGAAACGGGGACGTTAGATGAATTACGGCATTTGACCCGCTCAACAGTACGATTAGTGGCAGAACAAGATCCGCATGATTTGGCGACGCTTAGGGGTGTTTATGATTTCACGCAAAAGGGTGCGCAAGTCACTTTTTCAGTGGATAATTCGGCGCTGAACACGGTGTTGCGTGCAGTAACTACGTTAGGCGTGAAAAAATTTGAAGTGGTTCCGCCAACGTTGGAAGATCTGTTCATGCGGCACTATGAGGATTGAAGTGGGAGGTGAAGTTGATGAATGAAAAGTTTGCGCTGTGGACGGTATTGTTGCGCCAATATTTGAAGCGTGATTGGCGTAAAATTGTGATCTGGGTGTTGGGACTGGGATTATTTGCCAGTGCTTATGTGCCGGCATTTAAGGAAATCGCTAAGGGTAGCGGGTTGCCTACGATGTACACGACTATGAAAAATCCAGCGATGATCTCAATTGTTGGACCGACGCCAATAAAAAATGCTGCGGACTACACGATTGGTGCCATGTATGGGCAAGAAATGTTGCTGTTTTGTGGGTTATTTGCCATGATTGTGGCCGCTTTACATGTGGTCGGTCATACACGTAAGGAAGAGGATTTCGGTTTAACCGAGTTGGTCCAGTCATTTCGCGTCGGCCGGCAAGCCAATTCTTTAGCGGTCATTGTGGAAACCATTTTTATTAATCTTTTGTTAGCGCTATTAACTGCTGGTGTGATGGTTAGTTTCAGGGTTGCTTCAATTTCGCTGCCGGGAGCGCTACTGTTTGGCGGCGCATTGGGTTTAGCCGGTATTCTTGGTGCGGCGTTGGCGTTATTATTTGCCCAAATTATGCCGACTTCTGGTGGCGCGAGTGGGGCAACGCTAGGGTTGGTCGGTCTATTGTATGTGGTGCGCGCGGGAACTGATGTGTCCAATGTGACATGGTCATGGTTCAATCCGCTGGGCTGGTTATATTTGACCTTTCCGTTCACCGATAACAATTGGGCGCCCTTAGTTTATGGGCTGTTAGTCAGTTTAGTGCTAGTCGTAGTGGCATTTGTACTAGAGGGACGGCGGGATGTTGGCGTCGGTTATTTACCTGAGCGTGCCGGCCGCGCCACAGCTAAGTCTGGCTTATTGTCGGTGCCTGGCCTGTTTTTGCGATTAAATCGGGGTACGATCATCAGCTGGATGGTGGCTTTAGTGTTGCTGGGGATGGCGTATGGGTCAATTTATGGCGATATGCAGTCATTCTTGGAGAGTAATGCGCTAATGAAGCAGATGTTTGCGGCCACCCATACGTCGATCGAGGCGTCATTCACCAGTACGATCATCGTCGTGTTAGTCGATTTGGCGGCAATTTTACCGATTGCCATCGTCAACAAATTATTTACTGAAGAAACGCGCTTGCATCTGAGTCAATTATATGTAACCAAGGTGAGTCGGCGTAAACTATATTGGACTAACGTGAGTTTAGCGCTGGTAGCTGGTGTGCTGGGCGTAGCGTTAGCGGCTGGTAGCTTAGGTGCGACCGCCTTAGCCGCAATTGGCGCTACTTCCAAAATGACCTTGTTTGACTTCTTGGCGGCTGGCTTTAGCGGTTGGCCAGTGGTGTTATTTGTTACTGGTTTAGCGGCGTTAGCACTAGGTTGGGCGCCGCGACTCGGTAAAATTGCTTACCTCTATTTAGGCTATTCGTTTGCACTAAACTATTTTGGTGGTATTTTAAACTTGCCAGATTGGTTCACGAAAACGGCCGTCCAAACTTGGTTGCCGCGGTTACCCGTTGCACAATTTAATGGGCCTACCTTTGCGACGATTACCGTGCTGGGCATCGTGTTGCTCGTGCTAGGCGATCTTGGCTACCAACGCCGCGATTTAATTTAAGGTGCAGAAGCTACCATTAAGGACAATCAAGCCGTAAAGTAAATATGCGGCCGACCGAGTTAGGTGGAAGCAGTAACATCATGTTATCCGGACCGGCTAAGGCTATGACGTTACTTTATTGTGCACAATTGTGATTGACGGTACACTAAAAATGAATTACTGGCGCGCGGCGCAACCGATTGTTTGTTATTTTACAAATATTTACGACATATTTTGTCATTTCTTAAGCAACGTTGCATGGTATTCGACAGCTAACTATGTCATAATAACAATTGCGTTGAACTATCTAAACGTTAGATGGAGCGAGAAAACAGTGACAGAGTGTATCATTAATATTACCCGCATCACCCAATTACTGTTCGATGAGTCGATTCAGTTACAAGCAATCAGCAGTTTAGCTGGCGTGCGGGCCGGTACGGTAGCGAGTTACCAGCGTAAAGCCAAGCCGATGAGCGAGATGCCATTAGGTTTGGCCCAAGCGCTAAGTAAAGTGGCAGAGTCCGCGTCGACATTGGCTTATGCACGGCAGTTATCGACACTAACACCGAAGAAAATAGATGCAGAAGTCCAGCGGAAAAGGTTGGCAAATGAATTACAACAACAAATCAAGCAACAAAAGCGCGTACCAAAATCAACTGAATTTCGTAACTATCATTTAGTCGTGGTACATTTTGGCTCGTGGCATAATTTCTTGATCAGCCAAGGTATTGAAGATTCACTGGTGAAAAAGCCACGACAGTCTACCACTACCAAGGAAAAAATGATTGCAGCTTACATTGAACAGGCTAGCGATTTAGGGCATTTACCGAAATCCTATGAATTCCGGCACTATGCTTCAGCTAAGCGTTTGTTTGGCTCGTGGGCAGCATTTATGGCGGCAATTAAAATTCAATAATATCACAAAGGAGCAACTCAGCAGATCGTTATGCTGGGTTGCTCCTTTGTTTTAAGCAGTTTGGTTAGGTTCCACGCGATTTTTCAATAGGAAAATGTTGATCGCGGAGAAAACAATGATTAAGACGGCGCAGACACCACTCAGGCTGTACATGCTGGCAGTAACGCCAGTCGCCATTTGGCCGCTATACAGTGGAACCAGTAGCTTTTCTAATAAGTCGCCGGCTAGAGACATGATCTTCAACACGATCATGGCGACGATAATATAGAAAACGGTGATAATAAAGCGGGAGCGGACAACCGGCAACCAAGTACTGATGGTGCGGCCTAATAAGTGGATCAAGGAAATTAGCGCCCAACCGTACAAGACGAGTGCTAACAAGGTGATCACACCACTGACAAAATAGGTCCAGCTGCTGGCGGATAAGTTGATGTCGCCTAATTGATTCAGTAGGGTCAAGCTGCTAAGACCAAGCAGTAGCACTTGGATAAGCAGAAAATATAAAAAGCTTAGTGCAGTTGAGCAAAGATTAGCTAAATATAACTTGAAGTCAGTTGTTGGCAGTAGCCGGTAAGTATTGCTGGTCCAGACTTGCTCGGTATTGCGCGCCAATAAAATAAAGAGAATTAAACCAGCTAAAAAGCCAAATGTTCCCATAAAGCCAGCGGGTGCGGCAACTTGGTAGGTTTGATGAAACAGTAAGTTGACCACAGCAATAATGGCGCCAATCAGTTGTAGGCCGACAACCATGTAGACACTGCGGCTTTTCTTTTTAAATAAATTGAACAAAAGTGGCCAGAATTTAGTCATGTTGTTCGCCTCCAGTATAAATATTTTCGTAATAGTCTTCGATACTTTGGCCTTGTTGGCGAATCGTATCAGCTTGTGCGGTGGCCACTACTTTTTGATCTTTGAGTACAATGACAGCGTCTAATAAGTTGGCAATATCATCGACGTGGTGATCACTGATCAAGATCGTTGCATCGTCGGGCTTCCATTTAAGAATGCTGGCGATAATTTTCTTCCGGCTCATGCCATCAATACCATCAAACGGTTCATCTAATAGGTACAAAGGCACTTGGCGGGCCAAGGTCAAGGCGATAACAAATTTTTTGCGGTTACCTTTGGACAATTGGCCGAGGCGCTTTTTGCTGTCCAATTCGAGAAAATCGGCCAATTGTTGGTAGGCGGATTGATCAAAATCTGGGTACAGCGTCTGATAGTCGTGGACAATTTGGCCTAAATGGGCGCGATTGTTGGCACCGTCCAATTGATGACTAAAGCTGACGAGGCGTTTGCGGTCCGCCGCGCGGGTCTCGCCGTTAATGGCGACGCTGCCGTGATAACCTTGCGCAATGCCACTGATGATACGCATCAGGGTTGTTTTGCCGGCGCCGTTTGCTCCGAGTAAGCCGACGATGCTGCCAGTGGGAACGGTACAACTGACGGTGGTCAAAATACTGGCTAAATTTAATTTATAAGTCACGTTTTTAATGTTTAGAAGTTCAGTCATGTTGGTCATCCTTTCGCTGGTCAATATAGATTTGAAGCTGTTGAACCATGGTTGCTGGTGGAATGTTTAACGCGGCCAAATTGTCATAAAGCTGGTCAAATTCGCTGGTAATGACTTGTTGCTTTAGCGCCGTTAGAATAGTTTGATCGGTAGTGACAAAGTTGCCCTTACCGCGCTGTGGTATGATCACGTTTTCCTTGATCAGTTCGCTTAATGCGCGCTGGATCGTATTCACGTTGACGGTTAGGGTTACCGCTAATTGGCGAATCGTCGGTAGCTGGTGGCCAGCAGTCAGGTGACCGACGATGATCTCACGGTAAACATATTGCTTGATCTGATAATAAATTGGTACCTTATCATTAAATTGCATGGTAAGCCTCCTAACTTGCGTCTGCTGGGGATTTATATTTTGCTTAAGTTGTTTACGGTGTACTGGTTTTGACCAGTACTGCCGGTGCGCTAGTCAAATTCTGCATAGCCGCAGGGTTAAGTAGCACCTGTGTCTTGATCAAGTGTATTAGCTTTCTATTACACTATAATGCTAGTGCACCTGATTGGCAAGTTTTTTATTTGGTGGCGGACTAGCTTTTTTAAAGTGATGACCTATTTTTTAGCGTATATTAAGACTATAGACTAATCTAGATTGAAAGGAGGCAGAAAACGATGCGGGCTAAACAGCAAGTTAAGGTGACACAAATGTTGGATCAAATCAGCGCGGCGTATGGGGATGCGGTGGTTAAACAGCAGCCAGCGTTGCAACAAATTTTATTAAAAGCGGCGACCCAGTTGGATAAAACCGGTGACTATCAATTAGTGGCGGCTAAATTATGCAAGGCACTTGCGCTGTACTATTGGCAGCACCAGCAGGATTTTCCCGCCGCAGCGGTGGTATTGCAGCAACAAATAAAAGGGCTAGCGCTTAAATATGATGCTACTGCCGCAGCGGCAATGTTGTTGCCAATCTGGTTTTGACAGAAAATATTGCGGTAAGTTAGGCATTTTTGCGGCTAAAGTACGTAGTTAATTGTATTCTAATTGTTATTAAAATATTTTATAGACTTATTTTGTGGACTAATTTTATCTAGACCAATTTTGATGTAACCGATTCAGCTGTTGGTGAACCAATTTACTAACATTAGGCCACTGATGAATTTCAGGAATCACCTGGTTTGGTAACGCTCACTGACGCTTGACCTAGCCAATTTTTGTGTTATATTGTTTCCGTTAAAGGACGAGGGAGGCCAAAAGATAATATGCAAGAAACTGATGCACTGTTGAATCACCTAGCCATCAATACCGTTGTCACCTACTTGTGTCGGCAACATCAGCGGGATCCGCTTGCAGCCATTGCTAAATTGATCATAACCGTTGCGGCTTATCGTGGTGAAAAATACATTGACGACCGTGACTTATATCAAGCAGCGGTTTGTTTTTCCGATTTGAACACGAAAGAACGGCACGCGGTAACGGAGCAGTATTTTGCTTATTTGAAAAAAGCCCAGTCGCAAGGTAAGCCGGATGAACACCATTGTTCGACTCCAGGGATAGAGTAGACATTAACTAAATAATCGATTGACTTGGCAAGTTTTCTGATTCAGAGGGCTTGTTTTTTGTGTCGTTGCGCGGGTTGTGCTATGGTGACTATGACAATAAGGAGGACGACTACATGAGTGACTTTGACTTTGATACTTTAATTCAGCGCCGACAAACAGCGGCAATCAAGTGGCAGGTGGCGACCGATGAGTTACCGCTGACCATCGCCGATATGGACTTTAAAACAGCACCGGCAATCATCGCAGCGATGCAGGCTAAGGTGGCCAGTGGCGTTTTTGGTTATGAATCAGTACCGCCAGCCTATTATACGGCAGTCGCGCAGTGGTACGCCAACCAGCATCAAACTAAATTAGCGCCGACTTGGCTACAATTTGCCACAGGTGTGATTCCAGCGTTAGCGTCACTACTGCGCCATTTCAGCAATAGCGGTGATAACGTGGTGGTACAGGCCCCTGTGTACAACACATTTTTCAATGTGATTGCGGCTAATGGTCGACACGCCTTGTCTAGTGATCTGCAATATGACCGCCAGCAGCAACGTTATCAAATTGATTGGGTGGATCTAGCCGCTAAACTCGCCGATCCGCGGAGCACGATCATGATTTTGTGCAACCCACACAATCCAATTGGCCAAGCGTGGTCGCCGGAAACACTTGAGCATATCATCGCGCTGTGCCAACAGTATCAGGTCCTATTAGTCAGTGATGAGATCCATGGCGACTTGGTGTTAGGCACACCAGCATATACGCCCGTATTTAAATTAAAAGCAGCAGCACAGTCTAAGGTAGTGGCGTTGGTCTCGCCGTCAAAAACCTTCAATTTAGCTGGATTGCACGCCGCAACCGTGATCACAGCGGACACCAATCTTCAGGCACAGCTCGGCCTTGCTTTGCAAAACGACGGCTTAAGCGCGCCTAACTTACTGGCAGTTACAGGTAGTATTGCCGCTTATAGCCAAGGTGCCAGCTGGCTAGCGGCGTTGAAACAAAAGTTAACCAGTAATCGGCAGTTGGTGGCGCAGTGTTTGACGCAGCAATTACCGCAAATCAAACTAGCTTCAGCGAATGCCACTTATTTGTTGTGGCTAGATGTGAGCGCGCTAACAACAGATAGTGCGGCCCTGGCCACTTATTTACAGGCGCATACAGGGCTATTACTGACGCCCGGCAATGTTTATCGCGGCAATGGCAGTCAATTTTTGCGGCTTAGTACGGCCTGCCCGACGGCAGAATTGCAGGATGCGCTGAACCGCTTAGTTGCTGGGGTAAGCGCCTTTCAGCAGGAAGCTTAACTTACATTACAGGTGTTGACAGCGCGCCGTAGCTAAATAAAAACGCGTAGAAATCGTTATCGATTTCATGAAAACGTCTGTAAATCAACGCAAAACTTCTAAGCAAAATCACTTGCTTTCACTTTGCTGACTTTTTATAATAGGAAAATCAGCGAAAATTTAATGAAGTGAGTGAACGACTATATGAAGTTATTAATGATCATTATTTTGGCACTTTTTCTAATTGGGCAATCGGTGATTTTATGGTTGCTGTATCGGCGCAATCAACGCAACAGCGGCAGTGGTTCAGAGGCTAAATGGTTACGTTACTACCATAATGGCTGGTTGGCTGCCGGCGTGGTGATTGTCACGATTGGATTCTGTTCTTTACTATTTTACGGCGGTACACACATGAATATTGGTAGCACGTTATTTTACTGTTTAGTGGTTGATTTTTGTGCCTACGATGTCCCGACACTGGCGCAATCGAAGTAGGGTACTGTATAAAAATCAATAATTGCTGTTGACAACGCATACAATCGTGGTAACATTAATTAAGTAGTCGTGGTGTTATTACGTTGGGGTAAGCACGAGCGAGTTTTAAAAATGAATATGAATTAAATTATAAGGTGTTATCAAATTTTTGAGCATGACTTATTTGTGGCTAGGGCTTTTTGTGGCTAGCACAGGTAAGTCTTTTTTTGGAGCGAGGTTAAGCGTAGCGTGAAAATCAAAGGGGTACTAAACAACAATACCGCAATTTCGGTTAATCAAAATGGGTTAGATGTCTTGCTTATGGGGCCAGGCATCGCTTTCGGTAAGAAAAAAGGTCAAGATATAATTCTTGATAAGGTAGAGAAAACCTTTATCATTAAGGACAAGGATACTTTGAACAAATTTACCGACTTGGTGATTGACGTGCCAATGGCCGAAATCATGATGGCTGAAAAAGTAATCAATTTTGCCAAGCTGAAATTAGGTAAACAGTTCAACGAAATCATTTACGTTAATTTGACCGATCACATGCACAATACAATTAAGCAAAAGCATGAGGGTATTACGTTGCGTAATCCACTAAAATGGGATGTTGCGCGTTTTTACCCAGATGAATATGCTGTCGGTCAAAAAGCATTGGCCGTGATCAAAAATGATTTAGGTATTGAGTTGGAGGACGACGAAGCCGCATTTATTGCTTTGCATTTTGTTAATGCTGAAGTTGAAAACGGTAACGGCCAGAATCTTGCTTATGACGTAACTAAAATCGTCAAGGAAATCGAGGATACGGTTAAAGCTTATTTTCATACTGAATTTGATGAGACGTCGTTAAATTACTATCGCTTCATTACTCATTTGAAATTTTTTGCCCAGCGTTTGTTGGCCGGTAAGCACTATGAAGACGATGATGATGACTTACTAGTGGTCATTAAGCAGCGTTACACTAAGGCGTTTGCCTGCGCCCAGCAAGTGCAAGCTTTTGTTCAAAAAAGCTATAATTATGAGATCAGTAGCACCGAGTTACTTTATTTAACTGTTCATATCAATCGTTTAATTAAAAATCTATAGGAATGTGATCTTAATTGAGCATGACCTAAACCGCCGTTAAATACGGTGTGTTTCGGTTATGCTCTTTTTCTACCATTATAATAATATTAGGAGATGTCAATATGGATTATGCAGCATCCGCCCAAGCAATTTATGACGCCGTGGGCACTAAAAGTAATATTGTATCGTTGATTCATTGTATGACTCGGCTTCGTTTTCAATTACATGACGAAAGTATTGTCGATGACGCAAAGGTGAAACAAATTCCCGGCGTGGTCGGCGTTAATCACCAGTCTGGTCAGTATCAGATTATTATCGGTAATGATGTGGCTAATTATTACGACGAGTTAGCAAAAATGGGTGACTTCACTGATGATGGTAGTACTGCCGCAGCAGAAGCACCGCAGCAAAAGGTCAATTTATTTAGCCGGTTTGCTAGTTTCATTTCTTCCTGTATGTCACCATTGATTCCGGCGTTGATTGGCGGCGGGATGATCAAGGTAATCTTGATTTTATTGCCACTTTTAGGTTGGTTGAGCACTAAAGGGCAAACTTACGCTATTTTGAATATTTTCGGTGACGCACCATTTTATTTCTTACCAATTATGTTAGCTTACACGGCGGCCAACTACTTTAAAGTGACACCAATGTTAGCAGTTACGATTGCTGCAATTATGATCCATCCTAATTTTACGGCCATGGTAACAGCAGGTAAAAGTGTCCACTTCATGGGTTTACCAGTAACTTTGGCTAACTATTCATCATCAGTTATTCCGATTCTGATTATGGTTTGGTTGATGAAGTATATCGAAAAGGGTATCGACAAAATTTGTCCAACCTCCATTAAAAGTATTTTAAAACCACTATTGGTCATTTTTGTTTCTGGGACATTGGCATTAGTTATTGTCGGGCCATTAGGAACTTACGCCGGTGATTTATTATCTGCCATCATCTTGTTTGTTCAGGCAAGAGCTAGTTGGTTAGCAATGCCATTGATGGCTGCCTTTATGCCATTGATCGTTATGACCGGGATGCACTGGGCTTTTTCACCAATTTTCTTGGCTGCTTCGTTGGCCCATCCTGATTCTTTAATATTACCAGCGATGTTAGCTGCTAATATTGCGCAAGGCGCTGCTAGTTTAGCAGTAATGTTTAAAGCTAAGAACAAAAATACGAAACAGATCGCCGGTGCTGCTAGTATTTCCGCCTTATTGGCTGGGGTAACCGAACCAGCTTTATACGGGGTCACGTTAAAATATAAAAAGCCGTTGTATGCCGCAATGATTTCTGGTGCTATCACGGGCCTATTCATGGGGATCGTCAACTTGAAATCCGTTGCCTTCGCGGTACCATCCGTTATTTCTATCCCACAATTTATCGTTAAGGGCCAGAACGCCAACTTTATTGATGCATTGATCGTTTTAATTGCTTCATTTGTGATCACCTTTGTTTTGACTTGGATCTTCGGTATTGATGAAGAACCAGAACCAGCATTGGCCACGGCCGGCGCAACTACGACTGCAGTCAACGAAGAAGTTGCATCTGGTAGCCAAGCGACAACTAAAATTTACAGTCCAATGGCCGGAGAAGTTATTAATTTGGAAAGTGTGGCCGATGATACTTTTGCGCAAAAGATGCTGGGTGATGGGGTAGCCATTATTCCGCAGGATGGCAAAATTTACGCGCCGTTTTCTGGTACTGTTGTGACTGTTTTTCCAACTAAACACGCAATTGGTCTCAAAAGTGATTCCGGTGTGGAATTATTGATCCATTGTGGCCTAGATACGGTAAACTTAAAAGGAGCACCATTTACACAGCATGTTCAAACCGACCAGCATGTTAAGCAAGGTGATTTGTTGATGGAGGCTGATCTGGCAGCAATTAAGCAAGCTGGTTACGATATTACAACACCATTAGTTGTTACCAACACGAAGGAATTTGTTGCCGTCGAGTCAACTGATAAAACAGTTGTATCGAAAGATGATGTTGCACTGTACGTTATTTAATAAAAGAAGGAGTGCTGAAAATGTCAAAATTTCCTAAAGGATTCTTATGGGGTGGTGCGACTGCCGCTAACCAGCTTGAAGGTGGTTATCGTGAAGGTGGTAAAGGTTTATCAATTGCTGACGCCTTACCAGGTGGGCCAGAACGTTTTAAAATTGCCAATCAGCCTGATTTTGACTGGCAATTAAAACCAGACCAATACACTTACCCTAACCATGCAGGTATTGACCATTATCATCGTTTTCGTGAAGATATTGCTTTGTTTGCTGAAATGGGTTTTAAATGCTATCGTTTTTCAATTGCTTGGTCGCGGATCTTTCCACAAGGTGACGAGACGGAGCCTAACGCAGCTGGCTTAGAATTCTACGACCAGATCGTCGCGGAATGCCTTAAGTATAATATCCAGCCAGTGATCACTATTTCCCATTATGAAATGCCATTGAACTTAGTGACGACTTATGGTGGTTGGAAAAACAAGCAATTGATCGGTTTTTATGAACGTTTTGCGCGTACAGTGTTGACGCGTTACTATAAGCAGGTCAAATATTGGATGACGTTCAATGAAATCAATAGCGCATTGCATTTTCCAGTGATGGGACAAGGTTTAGTTGCCAGTAATGGGGCCAATGATATGCAAAATATTTATCAGGCGTGGCATAATCAGTTTATTGCTGGTGCTAAAGCGGTACAAATTGGCCATCAGTTGGATCCAACCTTAAAGGTAGGGTGTATGTTGCTGTACGCAACGACATATAGTTACAACGCCAACCCAGTCAATCAGTTGGCCACATTGAAACAAAACCAGGCGTTTAACCAATTTTGTGGGGATGTTCAAGTTCGCGGTGCTTACCCAAGCTATACCGAAAGTCTACTGCAGCAATATGGTTTTAGCTTTAACGATTTGGATACCACAGCGGACGAATTAGCGTTACTCAAGGCTAATCCAGTCGACTATATTGGCTTCAGTTATTATATGTCAGCCACCGTCGATGTCACTGGCGAAACTCAAGACAAAGCTAGCGGCAACTTGATTGGCGGCGTCAAGAATCCTTATTTAAAGGCAAGCGATTGGGGCTGGCAGATTGATCCCACTGGCTTACGAATTGCTTTGAACGAAATGTATCAACGTTATCAAAAACCACTTTTTGTTGTTGAAAATGGTCTTGGTGCCAAAGATGAAATTAGCGCCGATCACCAAGTTAATGATAATTACCGTATCGACTATTTACGCAAGCATATTGAGGCTATGGCTGGCGCGGTAGATGATGGTGTCGATTTAATGGGCTACACACCTTGGGGCTGTATTGATCTTGTTAGTGCATCAACTGGTCAAATGTCAAAACGCTATGGCTTCATTTATGTTGATCTAGATGATAATGGACAAGGTACGTTAAATCGCTACCCGAAGAAGTCATTCAGCTGGTACCAACAAGTGATTCAGAGTAATGGGGCAAAGCTGTAAAATAATATTGGCAAACTGCATCTGTCTGGATGCAGTTTTTTTGTGCCTAATATATAAACTACGCAAAGTACCGGTAACTAGTTTAACTTAATTAGCGAGCAACCAAAAAAATTAGGTTCAATTGATGCCATTAATTTTGAGCATAATGTGCGTATTTGGCTGGGCTGAGAATAAATTAAAATTAAGGTACTTAACTTACGCTAAAATAGGTAACTTGCACATACCCATTTTGGTAGCTGAAGTATTTTTCTGATCAAAAGGAACTAAATGAAACTGTCTTGCGTAAACCGCCTTGTTATCAACTTAACAGCGGTTTTTTTAATTTAAAAAAGTTAGCGGTTTGGTGCAGCTTAAGCTCTGGTCAAGCGACCAGAATAAATTTTGTTAGTCAAGCGCTGTTATAGGTAAAAAAAGTCGTAGTAATTAAAGAAAGCGCTATATTACGTCTTATTGTTTGCGTATAATAAACTTATCGAAGCTAATTAATTAAGGAGGGTGTTTGTATGGTTGCTCAAGGGAAAAAAGTTAGTAGCGGGGATAGTATTAAACGCGTAGTTAATTTGTTGTTACGATTAGAGCAAGGGGAAAAGTTTACCCGAGCTAAATGGCGTGAGGCGTACATGAAGGAGCTAAGTGAGCAAAAGCAAAAAAATGGGGTCAAGTATGATCCCGCACAGAGTGATCGTACGTTCCAACGTGATTTAGCGCACATTAAAAATGGGTTGAAGGAAACCGGCTTTCAGCTCAAACTTTACCGCAAAGCTTATGCTGATACGGATATTAATCAACGTTATGAATATCAATTAGCTGCTGAAAATGTGGAAACTGGACTTGTTAACGCTATTGCCATTGCACAAATTATCATTGCTAGTCGTGCTTTTAAAAAGGGGCATCTCACTGTAGAAAACGAATTACAGCAAGTGTTAGACACATTAAAAGTAACGCTAACCCCCAATCAGCAGCAACGCTTTGATAAAGCAATCAGTCGGGCAATCGGCAGCTATGAACCACTGAAATATCCTCAATTATTAGGTTACTTAGGGCAGATTCTGGATGCCATTGCTAAGCATCAGCGCTTGGTGTTTATGTATAAAAAAGGAGCTGCTGCCAGCGTTGCCCAATTACATAATGCCCAGCCGGAAACGATATTTTTTGATGTGAGCTACTTTTATGTTGTCATGCGCTATGCTAATGAAGCGCAGCCCAAATTATTTCGGTTAGATCGTATTACGGAAATTCAAAAAATTACGGCCGGTGAGCAGTTGGACCTTGATACGCATTTTAAGTTGAAAGAATTCCGACACGAGGCCGTTTTGCTAGCAATGGGCCAACTGACAACGTTCAGATTTATTTGTCGGATCCCACCGCAAATTGCCTTGGATCGTTTCCCAGGCGCTAAGATTATAAGCAAGCCTAATTCGCCGGCGATCATTATTCAAGCACGGGCCTATGAAAAAGGTGCGACCATGTGGTTAATGAGTCAAGGTAAAGAAATTGAGTTAATTTATCCATCGGATTTTGTTAAACGATTTAAGCAAGAGGTTAAGGCTACCTTTGAGCAGTATGACTGATTGGAATAGACAAAGCGTTGCGTTGCTTTAAGTTTCTAGCGACATTTCATCTAAGTTGACCTATCGTTTTGGCAATGTTCATCGTATACTGGAAGATAATGTGTAACCGTAATCATTAGAAAGCAGGTTGAAACCATGACAACAACTTATACCGTACAACAATTTTCTGAACTCAATTTAACGGGCTATGCAACGACACTACCAGCGCTGAGCACAACCAATGCAGCGGCAGTGTCTGAGTTGAAAGGACAACATTTTCAGACACTCGGCCGTAGCGGCAAGTTTTCAGCATTGCTGCAAGGTAGTCGCGATCATTATGGCTATGCACTTAGCACAGTAACGGCCACGCAACTAGATTATTTTGCTGGCGCTAATACTACTGTTACTGATCCTGCGGCGGTGAAGCGTCAGGTGCCAGCTGGTGCTTATGTGGTTATGCGCGCACAGGGTGGCTATGATCGCCCGTTATTTGACCAGTTGCTCAGCGACTTTTTCACGGAAATTCTACCGCAAAATCCACAATTAAGTGTTAATCGAGCTTTCTTTTTGGAGATTTTACGCAACGGTCAGCCGCAAAACGCTGAAGTTGAAGTACGAATTCCATTAAATTAACCAAGAAAGTGAGCTTGATTTATGACTACATTTGATGAATTACTTCAAACACACGCCCATTTGATTCTTAATGACGCCGTGTTGACCCATAATAATCTAACCCGCGAACAATTACGCCAAAAAAGCGAGCAACTGGCTGCAACGGCTATAATGGATAGCGAGTCCTTATTTAGCAATCCAGCGCAACTTAAGCAATTAGCCAATCGTTACGCACAAGATCAGCGTACGCTGGTGATCTTACCCGGTCAGCAGACGTTAACGCAGTTGGAACAAAGCCTGCAAGCTACTGCTAATGGTGCACTGAGAAATTTGCAGCAACAATACCTTAATATGTTGCGGGCCTACAGTATTGAGGCAACTGGTCCGCACATTATTGTCGGTGAAAAATTGTCTGAGGGGCAATACTAAGCTGGAATGATCATTGGTTTACCGCGCCATGTGTCAGCAAAATGGCCTGTAGCTGACCTCATTTTTGATTATAAGTATAAGTAATAGTACCTTAAATTAATTAAATTTAGTTCTTGACAGTTATGGGGAAAAGCTCTAAAGTGATGGTAATCATTAAAATTAAATAATAAAGCAATGAGGAGCAGAGTAAGTCGCTTGTGCTATACAGCGAGTATCGATTGGTGTAAGGATACTAGTGTTAGCGGCTGAAGATGAGCTCGGAGCAGTCGCTATTGAATGAAAGATAGCACAGGAATCGCCTGTTATTGCGACACGGTTTACGCTGATTGCGGCAATGCTTGACTAGCATGTTTTGCTAAGGCAGTTGAACTGATGAGGTCGCTATTATAACGTAGCGGCAAATGATGGTGGTAACACGGGTAATAACTCGTCCTGACTTAAGGTTAGGGCGATTTTTTTATACAATTTTTTAAATTTTGGGGGGATTTAGATGCATTATCGACGTGGATTTATCTTAGGGGCGGTTGCAGTTTTGTTAGCGGCGGCAACACCAATCAGCTCAGTGGCGGCTAAAAGTACCGTATTTCATAGTACTAGTAATGCGACGATCGAGAGTTTAGACAGCACCAAATATGCTTTGGCGGTCAGTACTGAAGCCATCAAGGCGTATGCGGAAGGGCTGTATACATACGGCAAAACGAATCAAGTTGTGCCGGGAATGGTTACTGGGCAGCCGCAAGTCAACGCGGCCAAAACGGTGTACACATTTACCATTCGCGCTGCCAAATGGTCTAACGGTACGGCAGTTACAGCGGATGATTTCGTATACGCGTGGCAACGGCTAGCAAATCCCAAAACCGCATCCAGCAACGCTTATCAAATTGATATCATTAAAAATGGTGCCGCTGTCCGGGCAGGCAAAAAATCGGTTAGTGAGCTAGGGGTCAAAGCGTTAAGCAGTCATAAATTACAAGTGACCTTAACGCAGCCAGTTCCTTATTTGAAGCAATATTTAACTGGCGCTTCCTTTGTGCCGATCAACCGTAAATACGCCGAAGCTCAAGGCGCCAAGTACGGCACTTCAGCTAAGCACGTCATTGCTAATGGACCGTTCATTGTCAAAGGCTGGACCGGCATCAACGACAAATGGACCTACGTGCGTAACGCCAACTATTGGGACGCTAAGAATGTGAAATTGGACAAAGCCACAATTCAAGTGGTCAAAGAGTCCGCCACTGCCGCCAACTTGTTCGATAATCAACAGATTGATTACGCGGTGCTTGGTGACAGTAATTTACAACGTTATACCGGTAAAAAAGTCTTGCATAAAGCGACAACACCAACGATTGGGTATATCAGTATTAACAACAAGCGGACGACCACAAGTAATCGCCATCTACGGCTAGCTTTGGCCCAAGCTTTTAATAAAAAGTCGTTGACCAAAAACGTTTTGAAGGATGGTTCAACACCGTTAAATGGCTTGATACCAACTAATTTTGCTAAATCACCTAGCGGCAAAGATTACCGCAATTCAACTGGCCAATTTTTGACGTACGCACCAAGTAAAGCCAAGGCTAACTGGAAGTTGGCCCAAAAAGAATTAAATAAGAAGAAAGTTACTTTAGAGTTACTCGTAGCGGATACGCCGCAAGCTAAAAACGTCGGCGAATATTTACAAGGTCAAATCGAAAAGAATTTAGCTGGAGTTACGATTTCCATAAAGTCAGTACCCGTGGCGCAACGAATCGCTGCTGAAAAAGCTGGCAATTACGACTTAGCCTTTGGGACTTGGGCACCAGATTACGCTGACCCAGTCGACTTCTTGTCCTTGTATCAAAGTGCCAGCGACCTGAACTTCTCTAAATACCAAAACAGCAGTTATGATCAGAAGCTAACCGCGATCACCAGTACTTTAGCGACTAATACAACCGCCCGTTGGCAAAAAATGCAAGCTGCTGAAAAACAATTGATCCAACAAGATGCTGCCTTGGCACCGGTTTATCAAGCAGGTGTAACGTACTTGCAGCGCGGGGATGTTAGTGGCTTGAATCTGTCGCCATTTGGGTCGATCGTTAATTACAAATACGTTGATGTGAAGTAGGTGAATAAGATGACAAAACCAATTATTGCGATTGTTGCCAATCAATATGAGTTCGCGGAAAATGTATTCCATCATCATCCCGCCAGCTACGTACCTCAATTTTTCTTGACGGCGATCAAAGCCGCTGGTGGATTACCGTTAGTTGAACCAGCTGCCATTGACCGCTACGTTGTCCTGGCGGATGGTTTCTTGCTAACTGGCGGCCAGGGGGTCACACCGATTTTGTACGGTGAAGAACCGCAGCCTAAGCTAGGGATGACCTTGCTAGTGCGGGACCAATTTGAAATTAGTTTAGTCCAAGCTGTTGCTAAAACGCAGAAACCGTTACTTGGCGTTTGCCGCGGGATGCAGGTATTGAACGTTGCTCTAGGTGGCAGCTTATACCAAAATTTAAGCTACCGAACTGAACCTAGCTTAAAGCACATGCAAATCCCCACCGCGGACACCCAACCAACGCATACCGTTAATTTAGCGCCTGGCACTTTGCTAGCAGATACTTTTGGCGATTCAGTGCTGGTGAATTCACTGCATCAACAGGCCATCAAGCAAATTGCCAACCCACTGGAAGTGGTGGCGCGGGCTAGCGATGGCGTGATTGAAGCAGTCCAAAGCATTGCTGGTGTTACCCCGCAAATGCGCGGCGTCCAGTGGCATCCCGAAATGTTACTGAATTATGAACCGCGGCAGCTAGTCGTTTTTCAAGACTTAGTGAACCAAGCGACAACAGCGTAAATATGCGGGGGCTGCAACTTCAGCTGTGGTTACTTGAAAACTGGTTGTACCATTGTCTAAGTTTATTGACGACTTTTACTAGGTCCAAGCGCATGCTATACTGAAAAGCAAACGTTAACATGGAGGACTTCAGCAAATGGAAAATGACTTAACTACTTTACAGCATGACCTTGCAGCGCTGATCGATGACTTGGATGGCCAACTGTTCAAAAAGATTTTTGCGCGGCTAAGCGACGTCTACGTCACTGGAATGTCACTAGGCGTCGAGGCGGCGTATAATTATTTTATTGCGCAGGATCAAGGCATCCCGATGGCCGAATTGACCACCAAAATTCCTGATTACACGCGAACAATGCAGGTTTCAGTGTTGCGCATTTACCGGACCCTGAAGGAACGTCTGCAAAATGAAGAATCCACCGATTATGATTTAATGGCTGCACGCTTGCGTGGTCAAATCTTGGCTGATCAAAAATTAGCGCCGTGGGTGGCGGCTGAGCGTGCAACGACCGCAGACTTTGGTATTAAGGATTTGCTGGATATTTATTTTTACGGCTACTGGTATGGCTTCAAAATTAGTTTTTTGACGGCCTTGACTAAAAACGAATACGTTTATCGCCAGCGGCCTGTGTTACCAGACGAAAGTAATGAGCTGGTTGAACAGTTGGCAACTTATGAAATCGATGCACAGTATCGCTTTACCCGCGGCAATAACGCTGCACTAGCGACAACTTACTATAATATTTTGAATGGTCCGTTTGTGTGACAACGGGTAGGCTTTTTGAAAAATATTCAGGTGCTGTCATTAAATCACGCGAAGTGAGTCGAAGCTACTATCTTTAATTAGATAGTAGCTTTTTTATAAAAACTAAGCGCCATAAAATGCGTAGTTTAATAATATAGGGGTTAGCGAACATGGTAATTGAATCAGGGTGATAAAACGCTTACAATTAAACTGAGATAGTAACAGGCAAAGAAAGGGGGCGTTGACCATGCGCCTAAAAAGAGGTTGGCTATGGCTAATTAGTGTGCTGGCATTGTTGATTGGCGCTAGTAACGTGAGCGCACAACAACTTGTGGGAACGTATCAAGGCACAAACTATTCATTGACCCTGCGTAAAAATGGCACCTTTGTTCAGGACCGAATCACAACTAACAAAAAAATAAGCCGCAGCACAGCTAAAGGTAAGTGGCAGCAAATGCATAACGGTCAGCTAGTTTTGCACACGACGGCGGTGGTTAATGAAACTTTTGCTTCACTGACAGCCTATCAACAAGGCCAAGCACCAGTAACGCTACGCCAACACAAAAACAATGCCTTAACTAAAAGTGAAGCGCGCCGGCAAAAAATAACCGTTAAAAACGGTTATTTGGTGACCGCAAAGCAAGGTCAACTAACACCAACGACAACAGCCACTGTGGCGTACAATCAACACTACCGCACGGAAAAGCAAAAGTATCAAGCTGCAGCAGTCCATAAACTAGATCAAACGACTTGGGAGCAACCAGCTAAATTTGGCATTAGTTTTAACGCTGATGGGACCTTTGCGGCGTGGCAGGTAACGACATTTAACGGTGAAAAAGTGGGTAAAAGCGCATTTGACGGCACATTCACTTACGCGCCAGCGACTAAAACTGTTCAGCTGACCTTACGCCAACAATCTAGCGGCTATCAATATGCTAATGCGGCAGCGCTGACAACGCAGCAGTATCAGCGGCAATTTATTGCCACGGCGCCAGTGACCAGTTATCACTTGACCAGTAGCACTAATTTAACCACTAGCGATCCAGAAAGCACCATGCAAATTAGTGCGACGAAAAAACTTTATACGCCGTTACCGACCGTTAATACTTTCGCCGCGGCGCAACAACCAGCAACAGTTACACCACCATTTAATAGTGCGGCAGGCTTCGCTGATTGGCTGAGTGAAAATGCAGATCTAGATGCTGGATTAACGATGCCAGCGGTTATCGCTCAGCGTCGTGACCAAAGTGCCCAAAATCAGGCCACGGGGCAGGCCATTGATCTAACATATATTGTTCAATTTGATTGGGCGCAGACAACGACTGTGGGGATGAGCTTTGCTTATGCCACGGACGGTCAAATTTACACTGCTTATCCACAAAGCAATGATACTGGTTGGTACGTGAACCACGAGCTAACGGCACAGTTAACACACGCAACAGAATAGTGACAACGGTCAGCAAACAACGCTTAAAGTAGGTTGAATGGCGCAAATTAAATAATTAACACTAAGTTAATTATTTCGCTATTGCTAAGCTAAACTGATTTGTGCTACAATAACGCGGCACAGCGCATTCCCTAGCAGGTAGATGACGTGCTGTTTAGCTAGTTGTCGTGGAAAAGGCAACTAGTTTTTTTGTACATAAATAAGCCTGACCAGCATGATTGTTATAGTCCCTTTATGGTTGACAGATGAAATAATATAATTCATTTATCGATC
>NZ_RHOF01000080.1 GCF_003946445.1 Loigolactobacillus jiayinensis
CCACGGTTAATTGAATTCTATCGTCAAGGCATGTTCGACTTTGATAAGACCGAAAAGTTCTACAATTTCGATCAAATCAATGAAGCTAACGCTGATTCGATCAGTGGTAAGACAATCAAGCCTGTATTGGTGATTGATCCTGAGTATCAACCTGGAAAATAGTAACAACTAAGAATTCTCTTACTATGTTGGACTAAAGCTTACAATTTAACCCAGTAAGAAAACTATTGATCAGTCAATCCAAATCTGAATAAGCTGTATAAAAAGCAATCGTGATTTCCAATTTGGAGAATCGCGATTGTTTTTTTGAATATTGTTCGATTTTAGTATAGAAGTACAAACTTTAATTAGTTATGCCAATATTGTTGTATTCTATATAAATTTTTAATGCTCGATTTTTTGACAATCAACATTGAAAATTGCTTTGGTAGTCAAGCTGTCCATATCCTGAAGCTTATGCAAGTAAACATGATAACACCGACTAGGACTTTCCATAACAATAACTTCTACCTCGTTAAAATCCACCAGTTCAGTCAAATAGTTTTTTAAACCGATATAACTAAAACTACGCATAACTCCTTACCTCCCATTCATAGCTCCGTATGATATTCTACCAATTGGACAACAACTTGCTTAGCTTTCCTTGATAACTTATATTTTTAATCAGAACAATCAAAATGAGCACCATTATTGTGGTAAATGCTGTCCAACACTTGGCTGATGCATCTTTGCTTGTGCTAAATTAGCGATACCATAATGTTTTAAACGTCTAAAAGTATGCTGATCAAAGAAGCCAATAAAACTCCCTTGAAAAAATAGACAGATTAAAGTCCCGATATTAACGGCAAATAAACGATCAGAGACAAGGAATGTTAATACTATAATCAATACTGGTGGTATATAATGAACCATTTGCGCAATTGTAGCATTTCCTTTCAAATAACGAAATCGTAATATCTGCATAAAATCATCATTAGGATGTAATACAATGTTGGCACGCTGATAAATCGATGTTGCTAAAGCTACACAAAGTATACCAAATATATCAATAATAACTCGAATACTTAAAGGCAGCTGGTTAATACCTAAATATAGAATTGCTTGAGTAAATAATTGAATTAAATAACTGAATGGTGTAATAAATAATAAATTTCCAAAGAATCGTCGCCAGGATATCTTTTGAACCAAAATCATGTTCGCCAAAGCAACTAAAACACCGCATAAAAATAAAGTTGCACGTAAGCTTAACGGCCATAAATGGTATAAATTAACCGCTGAGGCCGTCCAGACAGCACTCCCTAAATTAGTTGCAATCGTCAGTGAATGTCCAGTAGCATTGATTAACAACGATAAAGCAAGATATCCCCAGCGTTTTACTAAGTCTTTAGATTGAACGCCGCTAATGATTCTCATCTCCTGCTGTCAATAAATAATAAGGCGAACCACCTATAAGATGATCCGCCTTACCATTCAAAACAAGTTATTTTTTGACCAAAGATTTACCGGTCAAGAATTTAGGATTAGGTGTTAACCCAAAGTTATGCGCCAAATCTGCTAAATCATCATCAGTGATTTCTTGCAAGCAGACACCACCTTGGGCCTGAATCGTCGTATAAATCAACGCAGCCTTTTCAATTGTTTCAATTAAACCAAAAGTTTCATCCATTGAATCGCCTGCACCAAAGACGCCATGATGAGGCCACAAGACTGCACGGAAATCTTTCATTTTTTTGGCAGTTGCTTCACCGATATCATTGGTTCCTGGTGTCATATAAGGAATTACCCCAAGGCCTTCAGGGAAGACAACAACTGATTCTGCTTGCATTTTCCATAAAATACGGCTAAATGTTTTTTCATCTAACGGTAAAGTAAAACTCATTGCAATCAGATTAGTTGGATGACAATGCATAACCACACGCTGGTTACTATCAATATGCATCCGATTAATATGTGTCATCAAATGTGATGGAAATTCACTTGTCGGTTGAGCACCATCATTATAACCCCAATGAATATCAACACTATGCCCATCTGCAGCTATTTGAACAAGCCCAGTGTCACCTTCTGGATTATCAATAACATTTTTGAAATAGCGACCAGTACCTGTAACTAAGAAATATTGGCCAGCTAATTCACTAGCGTCAAAGTCAATTGGTACGTTACGTAATACTTTAGCAGTATCTGCATATTGACTGATTTCATCTTCAGTTAGACGGTAACTAACATTACCACCATTACGTTCATCCCAACCGTGATCGTACAAACCACGAGTAATTTTACACATTTGCTGTACATACGTTGAATTAATAAACTTTTCTTGTGTCAAGATCAGTGACCTCCTTATTCATTTTATTTAGTCGCGTTTAAGTTGTACGTCTTTTTCATATTGACGGATATTTTGCATCCAGTCCATGCCGACAGGTGTCCCATTATTTTGACAGAATTTATCCCATACAGCGCCAAATGGCATACTCTTAAGTTCTTCAGTTTCAATTAAACGAGTCGTGAAATCAGCATCGTATTCTGTCTGTTTTAATTGATCAATTGGTTCAAGCATTGCTTGTAGTAATGTTTTTTGTGTAGCGCGCGCACCGACGACCCATGCAGCTACACGATTGATTGTTGCATCAAAGAAGTCTAAGCCAAGATGAGTACGTTCAAGGTAGTTATCACGTACAAGTGAACGCGTAATACGAACCAATGCTTCATCCATAATTACAGTATGGTCAGAATCCCAACGTACTGGACGAGAAACGTGCATATACAAGTCTTTCTTGGTGAATGGGAAGTATGATGCAAACTTATCAGAAACATCTTCAGTTGGGTGGAAATGCCCAGCATCAATAGTCCATAAGTGACCGCGACTAATAGCATAGTTGTCATAGAATAAGTGAGACCCAACCGTGTATGATTCAATCCCAGGAGCACCAAATAATTTACCTTCAAAAGAATCTTGCGTATTTTTCTCGTCATATGGTTTAGCTTCAATTTCATCTAAAGAAGCTAATAAACGTTCACGTGGTGTGCGTTTGTCAATTGGATTATCTTTGAAACCATCTGGAATCCAAAAATTATTGTAACAAGTCTGACCAAGCTTTTCACCAATGTAGTTAGAAACTTCACGCGTCAATTTACCATGTTCAATCCAAAAATCACGGGTTGCTTTGTCAGGAGAAGCGACAGTCATGTTATCTTTAACCTTTGGATGAGAGAAGAAAGTACCGTTATTATCTAGACCGATACCTTCTTTTTTAGCCCAATCAATCCAGTAGTCAAAGTCTTCTGGCCGAATATCGTTGAAATCTTTTTTCTTACCATCCTTAGCCACCGCATAAATCATATGCAAGGCAACCTTATGTGTTCCTGGAATCAAGCTGAGCGCTTCATGCAAATCAGACGTTAATTCATCTGGTGTACGGGCCACGCCAGGATAATTACCAGTAACAGCAATACCCCCAGTAAGCTCTGCATCTGGATTTAAGAAACCATGGATATCATCGCCTTGCCAACAATGCAAAGATAATGGTACCTTCTCTAATTGCTTCATTGCAGCTTCTGTATCGACACCAATCTCTGCATAACGTTCTTTTGCAGCTTCATACGCTTTATCAATTGTTTCTGTTTTAACCATAATTAATACACTCCTTTTATTCTAAATGAAATACTTCTTCAAGATCATCAGCGATAGGACTTTCGTCTGGATTAGTCTTCATGATTGGCTCCATATAATGCCACCACTTCTTACAAATCTCAGTATCTGCAATTGCATTATATGCATCAATATCTGGTACTTCGAGATAAGCTAGTGTCTGACCGTTAGCCCGATTGAGATAGATCGAATAGTTGGTCGCACCATGTTCCTTTAACGCAGCCTTCATTTCCGGCCAAATTTCCGCATGTCGCTTTGCATATTCGTCATAAGAATCAGGATTAATGTACATTACTTGAGCAATTCGCTTCATCAACTACACACTTTCCTTTCTTAAATAAATCACAACAAAACTGTTTTAACAGTTAGTACTCAGAGTTATTTAGCATTAGCTAAAAATTTTTGATATTTAGCTAATATACCTGTGAAAGCATCTTTCTGTGGCTCAAACGTTTTTAAGTCAAAAGAGTCTGCAATCAAATGTCGACCAGCAACTACATTCTTAATCTCTCCGGCAGTGATCATTTGAACAATAATATTACCAATAGCGGTTGCCTCACTTGGACCGGCAACTACAGTCACGCCGCCAAGATCAGCAGTTAGTTGATTCATTAAAGCCACGTTAGAACCCCCACCAACAATATTCAATGTTGTAATTGGATGCCCGATAATTGTGCTAAGCTTATGCACAGAATCAGCATAATATAATGACAGGTTATCGTAGATTGCTCGTGCAATCTCACCGGGAGTTTTTGGAACAAACTGGCTAGTTTCTTTCGCGTAGTTTTGTAGTTCCTGAATCATATTTTCAGGGTTCTGAAAGCGCAAATCGTTGACATCAATGAAAGTTTTAAATGACTCTTCTTTTTCCGCAAGCGCTGCCAATTCAGCAAATGAATACTGATTATTCAACTCTTCTTTTACTCTCTGAATGATCCATAAACCCATAATATTCTTTAGAAAGCGATAAGTTCCATATGCTCCCCATTCGTTGGTATAGTTTTCACGAAAGGCAGCCAAACCGTTTTCTGGAGTGTTAAGTTCAGCTCCAAGTAATGACCAAGTTCCAGAGCTCAGAAAAGCCCAATTATCGCCAAATCCTGGAGTACCAACTACAGCACTGGCAGTATCATGTGTTGCCGTGGTGATCACATCAGTTTCCGGAATATCATAGCGTTTACGCCACTTGCGACGTACAGCACCTAGCAGAGTGCCTGCTTCAACTAAGTGTGGAAATTGGTCGGCTTCGACGTTAACTTCACTCATCAGATCCTTATCAAATAATCCTTGACGTAAATTCAACATCTGTGTTGTCGAAGCATTAGTAACTTCAGTAACTGCATTTCCGGTTAAAATATAGCCCAAATAATCAGGAATCATCATAATTTTATCCGTCTTATCCAAGACTGCTTTATCTTCGGTATAAAGTTGATATAATGTATTAAAATTTTGGAATTGAATACCGGTTTTTTCGTAAATGTATTCTTTTGGCAATGTCGAAGTTAAACTAGTGATGGCAGAATCAGTACGAGAGTCACGATATGCAATCGGATCATGTAACTTGTTCCCATCTTCATCGACAAGTACATAATCAACGGCCCATGTATCAATACCTAAATTAACACGATTAATTCCCCGCGCCTTGATTTTCTCTAAGCCCGTTAAGATCTCATCAACAAGATGATCAATCTGCCAGCAATCGTGACCATTTTCACCTGTAAAACCGTTTTTGAAACGATGTACTTCTTCCAGTTTTAGCTTGCCTTCAGCAACAGTTCCAAGAATCAAACGGCCGCTAGAAGCACCAATATCAACCGCTACATACATACTCATTTCGTAACACCTCTGATTCATTTTTTATCCAGTACATTGCACTGACTCTTCATCAATAATTTTTATCATGTTGTTACTTATAGTGCACATTAATTTAAGCCCTCGTCAGTGTACCTCCAGTACCAAATACACAATATAGTAAGACTAAATCAACCAGAAAATCCGTAATAGAAAACACAAGTTGTAGACCTCAAAGATCTTTAAATCGTGCTTTTGCCTCCTCCAGTTAAGACCATAATGTAAATAAATAAGTTCTTATTACAATTACCATTTAAACGCTTACATGTTATGATATCAATATCAGAACTTTAGAAAGATTGGGACAAAATTACAGGAGGCTATCATGGACATTAATATATTAAAGTCCTTACAGGCATTATCAAACGTTGAAATTCAACAGCAACACAGTCACTACGTCAGCGATGATATTCCACCAGTAGCCATTGATTTTAAAGCGAGCCACGAACAGAAGGTCCCTGTAATCAATAATAAATATTTCTTCAGAAACTGTAGCGTTGCTATCCGCAAACACAATCGTTTTGCACCATATCCACTGCATACACATCAGTATTTTGAAATCAATTACATGCTTCGCGGTCATGCAACTGAGTACGTTAACGGTCAAAAAATTGTTCTCAGTGAAGGTGACGTTCTGTTGCTGGATATTGGTAGTCAACATCGAATTGATGCGCTCGATACCAATGATTTATTAATTAACCTCCTATTTCGTGATCGCAATATTTCTTTAGGTTTGATTTCTCAAATACAGGCAGCTAAAAGTATACTTTATGATTTTCTGATCAACAATGTGGCAACCGATTCTAAGCAGCAGTTTATTCTGTTCAAAAATATTGGTAACGGAAATCATGAAATTCAAACCACATTCGATGCCTTGATTACAGAATACTACCAACAACATGAATTCGCTGATACCATTATTAAATCAGAATTAACTGTTTTAATTGCACAGTTAGCCCGTAATAAACAGTTACCCGCAACTGTAACTTCATCAACTCAGAAACTTGCAATCAGTTTATTGGATGAAATTCGTCAAAATTATCAAAAGCTTAGTCTAGAAACACTATCAAATAAATATTCTTATAATAAGAATTACCTTAGCAACCTATTTCATAAGGTTGTTGGTAAGACCTTCAGTGCTGCTCTAACTGAAGAAAGATTAATTCATGCCCGAGAAGCAATTCAGAATACCACTAGGCCTATTACTACAATTTGTCACGAAGTTGGCTTCTCAAATAAAAGCTTTTTCTATAATAAATATGCTAAGAAATTTGGTTGTACACCAAAAGAAGATCGAGAAATGATCAGCATCAAATCTCTTGTAGATGGGCTTTAATTACCGAGACATGTAGATATGTTCCTAATTCTTAAGATTTTTCACAAAAAAATTCCTTACTTCATTAATAATAACCACTTAAACATCGTTTTTTTACCTATCGCTTCGCTAAACTATAGGGACAGATGCTTAACAGTTTATGGAAGCGCTTGATATTGTACGAATATGTGAAATAATAAACAACGTAAAGTATAAATTTAATTGAGGGGATAATTTATAATGAAAATTCAAGCTGCTGTAGTTGATAAACAAGGTGCCAAATTTACATTAAAAGATGATATCGAACTTGCAGGAATGCAAGATGATGATATCCAAGTTCATATGGTTGCCAGTGGTGTTTGCCATTCTGATGAGGCTTTACGTAAAGGTGATGCCACGATTGGTTACCCTATCGTTTTAGGCCATGAAGGCTCTGGTATCGTTGAAAAAGTTGGTTCTCATGTCCAGAACTTTAAACCAGGTGACCATGTTATTCTATCATTCTATGCTTGTGGCAACTGTGAAAATTGTCTCAAAGGTGTACCCACACAATGCTTACATTACGCAGCAAACAATCTGTCAGGCGTCCGTCCTGATGGTACAGCTCACTTTACGGAAAATGGTAAACAAGTTGACGATATGTTTGACCAATCATCATTCACAACAACCACAGTTGTTCGTGAACGTAACGCAGTTAAAGTTCCCAATGACTTAGACTTACGTAAATTAGGCCCTCTTGGTTGTGGCTACGTTACTGGTAGTGGTACTGTTCTGAATACATTACAACCACGTCCTGGCGACACCATTGCTGTCTTTGGTACTGGTGCTGTTGGTTTAGCCGCAATGATGGCCGGCAAAATTTCTGGCTGTACCAAAGTTATCGCCGTTGATATCATTGACGATCGGTTAGCTTTAGCTAAAGAACTAGGTGCAACTGATACTATCAATAGTAAAAATGAAGATCCTGTAGCGGCTATCAAAGCCTTAACTAATGGCCACGGGGTCAACTTTGCAGTCGATACTACTGGTGTTACTCAAGTAATGGAATCCTCAATCAAAGCTTTAGCACAGGGTGGCGTCTCCGCTTGTATCGCCGTCACTTCACATCATATCGATGTAGATACTTGGAACGACCTTTGTGTTGATGACAAATCCGTTATCGGTGTCAATATGGGCGATTCAATTCCCCAAATTGATATTCCACGGTTGATTGAATTCTACCGTCAAGGTATGTTCGATTTTGATAAAACTGAAAAATTCTATAAGTTTGAACAAATTAACGAAGCTAATGCTGACTCAATCAGCGGTAAGACCATTAAGCCTGTATTAGTTATTGATCCAGAATATCAACCTGGAAAATAGTATTTTATATGTAACCAAAAGTACAGTATCCTCTTTAGTGAGGTTACTGTACTTTTTTATTCTACACAGTAACACAGAAAACACTTATAAGATTCCATTTGATTAAGCCCATTGACAGCAATCAAGTCTTCATAGAATCTGGCTAATTTTTACTTATGAAAAATCTTATAATCAATATTCTGACCAAGACTAATATTGTATCAATTGAATTCCTTTGAAAATCTTGGTGAGGTCAGCATTTTATATTGGTATAGTCTATTTATCTATACCTTTTTCTGCTCAAATTTTTAGAGAGAAAACTAAGTATAAACACATTAGAACTTATGATTTGCTAAAAAAACGATACAGAAATCGATAAATGTCATCATTCTGTAGTTATGGCCCTGAACACCTACGCTTTTGACATTGCCGCGAGTAAATGAAAGCGGTTAAAATGAAAGCGTAATCAAAACTGGTTTTATTTTTTATACTACTGTTTTGTTTTTCATACTTAAATTATTCTTGATTACAGAATAGGGGGAAAACGAATAATTATCGTTTAATTTTATAATCACAAGTTTAGGTGTCCGTATTTTTAGCAAAGAGTGACAAAAGAAAAAGATTGATGCACTAAATATAAACATGTAAATGATCGACGAACATGAGAAAAATCAATTAAAGTATTTCAACTCCATTGTTTGTTAATCGTTCAAGCTGATGCGTTCCTTAACGGATTCTCAAAAAAAGAGCGGAACTAATTGAAGTGCAACTATTAATTAGCAATATTTATATATGATTCCTGTCATGATTTTTTTAAGGCCGTTGCATTTAACAACTCAATTTTTTGAGATTCCAAATTTAAGGTACACCATGGTGAAAGTCACATGTGACATATCATCAATCAAAGCATGATTTTTTAGGAGGAAGATTTATGGATAATAAAGTAACACCCAAAATGAATAAGGGGCAGGTTTTACTAGTTGTTGTTGCAGGTATTGCATCATACCTTGACGCTGCTATTTTAGTCAGCTGTGGTGTCGCACTACCGCTTTGGACTAAATATTTTGAATTTTCACCACTAATTTCTGGTTCAATTAACACAGCTTTAACACTTGCAGTTGCAATTGGGGCCGTTTCCGGCGGTGCCTTGTCTGACAAATTCGGTCGAGTCGCCATCTTCAACTTTGATATCTTGGTAGTCGCGATTGGGACAGCCTTAGTTGCTTTCACCAACAATATTCCTCTTTTATTTGTCGGTTTAGCGCTTGCCGGCTGGGGTTCTGGCGCTGATTTACCAACGTCTCTGGCAGTTATCTCCGAACGAATGGATAAAGCCAATTATGGTAAAGCTATTACTTCAACACAGCTATATTGGACTGCTGGTATCATTTTATCTCAATTTATTGGCTTTTTGACTGCTGGTATGTCTGGTATCATGCCTGTCAAATATCTGTTTGGTTTCATCGCCTTAATGGCTTTCATTAATTGGGGTATCCGGATTTTTTCTAAATCATTCCGAGATATTGAAAATAATTTGGCTGATGATGTCCAAACTGCTGAAGGTACCGAACAGATTGCCGAAGCTAAGCCAAAGTTAGGCGAATTATTGAAACAAAAGACAATTCTTGTACCACTTGTCTTATTAACTCTTTTCTACCTATTCTGGAACCTACCAGCTAACTCATTCGGTATGTTCTTGAATTACTTCTTAGTTATTGTTGATAATCAAGCTGCTGCTACAGCAACAATTGTTGCAATCATTGGTAATGTTTTAGGCTTTGTAGCGACCTTGATTTTCATGCGGATAGCAGATACTAAATATCGCTACCACATCATGTTTGCCGGCTTAGCAATGGGTATTGCGGCCATGTTTATTGCTGGTTTAAGTGCGGCTTACTGGTTCATCTTTTCTGTTTGTTACATTGTTTATATGTTTGGTTATATCTGGATTGGCGAACCAATCTACAAAGTTTGGACTCAGTCCTTCTACCCAGTTAACGCACGTGCAAGTATGACTGGCTTCTCACTTGGGATTGTCCGTGCTTTAACTGCGGCATTTGCCTTAATCACGCCAACATTGATGGCAATTTCACCAGCATTATTCTTATGGATCCTGTTCGGATGCGTCATTATCTACGGTATCTTCGCTATCGCTATTGTTAAAATGATTCCTAGATATCATATTCATGACAATGCCTTAGAAAAGTTACATGCTGCTAAGGCTGCCAAAAAATAATCCGTATAAGTCTATTACGACAACAAAAACATTGTTCAAATAAACAAAAAATAGCGTATCCCATTTCGGTGATTCACCGGGATAGGATACGTTATTTTTATCGGCTCTTTGTCAAATCCTGTTGATAGCTAATTTTGGACAGAACTGGAAGTTAAG
>NZ_RHOF01000081.1 GCF_003946445.1 Loigolactobacillus jiayinensis
TTAAAGAAAAAGACGAGAGGCTTTTCTATTTACACATAAAATTTGACACTCTCGACTTTTGATGTCGATTCCTCTAAACTAGAGAATGAGTTTACTACGTTATACGGTAGTAATTAGAGATTAGGGGAGTAATTAAAAATGGACAAAGCAGCTTTAAAGAAGTTTGCGGTGAATGCTAAGCAGCATCTATTGAGCAGTATTCAAGCATATGCACGCAATCATTATTTATTAAATGAGCAACAACTACCAACGATTGAGCATCATGCTGCAGGGAGTCTATTAATTTTAGACGATAAAAAAGTTCAGCTCAACACAATCGAAGAAAATGAATTTCGCCATCTTTTAACCAAAATACAGGCATTTCAACATGATTCGACTTTAGCTGAAGCTTTAGCGCAATTATTTGAAGAAGTAGCCTTCACCTGGTTTAATTGGATTGTCGCTTTACGTTACATGGAATTGCATGATTATTTACCCATCAAAATGCGTATTTTATCTTCAGAAACGGCTGGTAAAAATGAGCCTGATGCGTTATCCAATATTTATGACTTGATGGATGATTTAGCGTTAGATCAGTCAATTTTAGCTACGATTAATGATGATTCAACTTTGACCCGCCCAGAAAAAGATATTCGGTTATATCAGTATTTACTTAAACAACAGATTAAGCAGCTGAGCCAGACGTTACCTAGTGTTTTTTATCCGGTACAAGGTGCAGAATCATTATTATTACCAGAAAATTTATTACAGCCTCAAGGGATTATCGCTGATTTGTTGGCAAGTGAAATTCCTGATGCGGATTGGGATAACACGGAGATTATTGGCTGGTTATTTGAATATTATAATATTGAAGAAAAATCAAAAGTGGGTGGCTTAAAAAATCATAGTGTCTCTAAGCACGAGCTACCAGTGGTGACCCAATTATTTACCCCCAAATGGATTGTGCAATACATGTTACAAAACTCATTGGGCAACTTATATTTAGGCTTACATAATGAAACTAATTTGGTCGATCAATGGCAATATTATTTAGGCCATGCTGGTGATTTAGTGTTGCCAAACGATCTTAGCCAGTTGGAAGATATTAAGATAATTGATCCGGCATGTGGTTCGGGGCATATTTTGATTGAAGCTTTTCGAATGCTCTATGATATGTACTTGCAACAAGGCTATTTGCCACGGGAAATCCCCCGTACGATTATTGAAAATAATTTATTTGGCTTAGATATTGATAAACGCTCAATTCAAATCACACAAATTGTTTTACTAATGGAAATGTTGGCTAAAACACCACGTTTATTACGGGCCGAGCAACCAGTTATATTTAATATCTTTGAGTTCCATGATTCTCTACAAGCTACGACTGTCGAAGCACTTCAATCTGTTTTTGATCCGACAGAAGTTGAACAGATTCGGGTATTGGAGCAGCAATTTACCGATGCCAAGCAATTTGGCTCATTGTTACAACCAGCAGCGCTTGACTGGCAATCCTTTATCCAAAAAGTTACAAATTTGGAGTTTAATCAGGCCGACTTATATCAACAAGCTCAAGTGATTGAACTACGCGAGCGACTTTTACCACTATTTCGGTGTGCGTGGTTGCTGACGCAGCATTATGATGTTGTCGTCACCAATCCGCCATACCATAATAAATATAATCCAACGCTGAAGAAATTCATGCAGCAAAACTATCAAGATGTTAAATCTGATCTTTACTCAGCTTTCATTAAAGAGACTTTCACAATGACGAAGCCAAATGGTTATGCGGCATTGATGAGTCCTTATACGTGGATGTTTATTTCGTCGCACGAAAAATTACGCCGTTTCATTATTAATAATGGGACGATTGGTAGTTTAGTTCAGCTGGAATATTCAGCTTTTGAGGACGCTACGGTACCAATCTGTACGTTTGTTTTGCAACGTCAACAAGAAAATACGCAAGGCGTTTTCTTACGCTTGGAGTCATTCAAAGGTGCGGCAGTACAACC
The DNA here is from genome assembly GCF_003946445.1 of Loigolactobacillus jiayinensis. Taxonomy (GTDB): domain Bacteria; phylum Bacillota; class Bacilli; order Lactobacillales; family Lactobacillaceae; genus Loigolactobacillus; species Loigolactobacillus jiayinensis. The sequence continues at coordinate 1,989 of NZ_RHOF01000081.1, forward strand.
ATTGAAAGTCGCTGAAGCAGCAGCTGATCCAACAGTAGATTATCGCTATGTGCGGGATGTACATTCGTTTGAAGATATTCCAGGAGCACCGATTGCTTATTGGGCGAGTGAACGAGTGCGAGCAATATTTAGAGATAATCCTAAATTAGGGGAAATAGCAGCGCCTAGGCAAGGTTTAGCAACTGCGGATAATAATCGATTCTTAAGATTATGGCATGAAGTAAATTTAGAAAATACAGGATTTGATTGCGCTAGTAATATTTCTGCTGAGAAAAGTGAAAAAAGGTGGTTTCCACTAAATAAAGGCGGAAATTTTCGAAAGTGGTATGGAAATAAGAAATATGTAGTTGATTGGTATAAAGGTGGGTATGAGATTATCCACTTTACAGACTCCAAGGGCAAGCAACGGTCACGGCCACAAAATATTAGTTATTATTTTCGGGAAGGAATAACTTGGTCAGATATAACTTCGGGAGATATAAGTATGCGCTATACTTTTAAGGGCAGTATTTTCGATCATGCTGGGCCAACCATGTTTACTACTCCAAACTATCTAAATAATGTGTTAGGTTATGTGAATTCAAAGGTATTTGGTTATTTAGTAAAGTTCACACTTAGTACGATGCATTTTTATAACGGTGTGATTGTGGATCAACCGTACAAAAGCAAGAAAGTTGACGCCAGTTTAGTTCAACAAAACATCGCCCTTTCCAAATCTGACTGGGATACTTTCGAAACCTCATGGGACTTCCAGCAACATCCCTTGCTGCAATACCGTACCGATAGCAATTTATTAGCAGATGCCTTCACCAGTTGGCAAACGGCAGCGGCTCAACGGTTTACGCTGTTAAAAGCTAATGAAGAGGAGCTTAATCGCCAGTTCATCGATATTTATGGTCTACAAGCTGAACTATCACCAGAGGAAACGGATAAAGAAGTCACCGTCCGGAAGGCTGATCAAGGCCGCGATGTGCGCAGCTTTCTATCGTATTTAGTTGGCGTTATTTTTGGTCGTTATAGTTTAGATGAACCTGGTTTGATCTATGCTGGTGGTACTTTTGATGAAACTCGCTACCGTAGTTTTCAGCCGGATCCGGATAATGTAATTCCGATTGGCTTTGCCAAGGGCTATTATGAAGACGACATTGTGACGCGAATCAAACAATTATTGACGCTGATCTTTGGTGCTGAGCAATTAATGGCAAATTTAACGTTTATTGCCAACAGCCTTTATCCTGATAGTGCACAAGATCCAGAGGAAGCGTTACGGCGTTATTTCCTGAAGGATTTTTACAAGGATCACTTGAAGATTTATCAGAAGCGGCCGATTTACTGGGAGCTTTCCAGTGGTAAGCAAAATGGCTTTAAGGCGCTGATTTATCTGCATCGCTACACGCCAGCATTGTTAGCCCAGATTCGAACAGCATATTTATTACCATTAATGCGGACAATCGATCAGTTATTAACTTTGACCAATACCGAGGTCGACTCGACCCGAGCCAAAGCAGCAGCCGAAAAGCAGCGCGCCAACTATCAGCGCCAGCTAACTGAATTACGCCAGTACGAAACGGTAGTCCAATATATGGCTAATCGTGAATTGGCTTTGGATCTAGATGATGGCGTCAAGGTCAACTACGCTAAATTTCAGGATATCGCGGTGCCTAGTGAAGATGGCACGAAAACACAACAACTAAATGTTTTAACTAAAGTAAAGATGTAAGGTGGTGAAACTATGGCAAATGAGATCCAAACGTTATTACAGCAGCGTTTTGATGCACCATTACCAGATTATCAGCAGCGGCGGATTATTTTTTGGTATGATGAAAATCAGGATTATGCACAAGAATTAGCGGCTTATCAACTGAATAATGTGGTTACTTTGACAGTGACACCGAATAATTATTTTGCGATCAAATATCAAATTGAGGTACAGCAACCAACCCAGAATTTTTTGCTTTATTTACCAATGGCACAGCCTGAGCCGCAGCAAGATCCGCTACATGATATTTATTTATACTCACAGCCAGAGTTTCATGTGGATCGCTTGAGTCAGGTCTTAGATGAATTACACATTGAAGATCAGGCTGCTTATCGCGGCACACTATTAATTTATAAAAGCTTTTTTGAAAATAAGCAACGACAAAAGAGTCTGTTGGCGCTTTTGCAAAATGAAGCTGAATTAAGCCCGGAAAAGTTAACCTTAGGGATTTTTCTAGTGTTAGTTGGCGGCAAACGCTTAAGCTTTGCTAATGGCTTGGTTTATTTGTTGGCTGAATGGGCGCAGGAACAGGATGCTGCTTGGCAGAAACTGCAACGTTTTGGTAGCATAAGTTGGTTTTGGCAACAGCTTGATCTGGAGTTTAATTATCAAGCTGAGCAACCGAGTTTAGCCGATTTTGCTTGTGCTTTATTTGCCACCAAAACAGCGGCGGAGTTTAATGATAAGGTGCCGAAGAATTGGCAAAAAATGTTACTACGACCAGCTAACAATGCGATTGTATTTGTTGATCAGTGGCAAAATGCACGTGATGTAACGACTGAGTACGAATTAGTAGCGCAACAGGTGAGTGAGTTATTGCGGATCGATGCCTTTACGCGGAGCAAATCGGTTGATTTCTTAGCTCAAGGCAGTACTTTTGCCACATACGATAGTGCTTTGATCACGTTGGTGGCTGAGCAATTAACTACTGGGAGTGTTTTATATGATGATTATGAGTTGCAGCTAATTAAGCGGCGTACAGTTTTTTGGAACGCTCATTTTCAAGCTAGTTATCGTGCGCTAATTCAAGCAATTCGACTATTGCGTAGTTTAGCTGGTTTAACAATTGATGCAACTACAGTAGCTGCATTATGGCAGCAATATCAGGAACAATTGATGCAACTTGATCAAGCTTACCGCAAGTTTTACCGCGCCTTCGATCAAATTAGTGAGCCTAATGATGCGTTACGTGCGCTGCAGCAGACAGTAGAGCACTTTTATACTGAAGGATACCTACAGCCATTGGCGCAGTGCTGGGATAGTTTAATTGGCGCACAATTACCATTGACCCAGGCGCTACCGACTGCAGCGTTTTATAGCAAAAAAGTTAATCATTTGATTAATGATAAGCGGCGTGTTTTTGTGATCGTAGTTGATGCATTGAGGTATGAAATTGCCAGCCAACTACAAGATGAACTTAATCGTAATGAGCATTTTGATACTCAGTTAGAAGCGCTAGAAGGAACTGTACCATCGTATACTGACCTAGGGATGGCCGCACTGTTGCCGCATAAACAATTGACGCTTAACGCCAAGGGTAGCATTGAAGTTGACGAACAGTTAAGCGCTGGCGTTGAAAATCGGCAACGTATTTTGGCCAAGCAGCTACCAGATGTAAAAGTTACTGCACAAACGGCTAAGTCTATTTTGGCGGCTAATCGTGATGAATTACGCCAGTTATATAAAGGTACCAGCGTTAATTACATTTATTTAGATACGATTGATGCTCGTGGCGACAACGCTAAATCAGAAGATGAGGTGTTTACAGCAGTTGATCTAGTTTTACAGCAGCTGCAAGAGCTAGTTGGCGTTTTAGCACGTTACGTCAGTGCCACCAACTTTTTCATCACCGCGGATCACGGTTTCTTGTATACTCGCCAGGCACTGACTAAATTAGATAAAATTGAACAGCCAGCTGGGATCGTGCACAAACGGCGCTTCGTGATCAACACTGATATGACCACTAAGGACAATACACATACGTTTGCGCTAACAAATTTGATGCCAGATAACCTAGCTGTTCATATACCAGACCAGTTATTACGTTATGCTGTTCAGGGTGGTGGTAGTAAATATGTTCATGGCGGCACAACTTTACAAGAAGTAATGGTACCGCTACTGACGATTAAAACAGAACGTAATGCACGTTCGCCACAACAAGTCGAAGTTGCTTTGCTGACTGAGTTATCCACGATTGGAAGCTACACCTTAACTTTATCGTTTATTCAAATTCAACCAGTTTCCAATTTACGGCGTAGCAAACGAATTTTAGTGTATTTGGTGGATGAAGCGGGTAAAGCCATTTCCAATCAAATAACCTTAATTGCAGATTACCATAATGATTCAATACAACAGCGGATTCTGACTGGGAAATTAATTATTGTTAACGATATTAGGCCACGCTATCAGCAAGGCACATTGGTGATTGTTAATGCTGCTGATTCGGCGGATATACAGCGACAGACAGTTAATTTGGATTTACCGGAAATTAAGTGAAAATTTGCAGCTGCAAGGGTTGTCAAAACAATCTATTTTTGCTAGAATATAGTTATTCAAGGGCGGTCGCTCCGCTCACGAATACAGTTTTTTTAGCTGAAAACTGAAGGAATCAATAGTAATTGGATCCTAGTTTACTAGGATGCCAGTTAAGCTCTAACCCCAGTGGGATTTATCCTGCTGGGGTTATCTTTATTTTCTTAGAAAATAGTTATTTAGCTGAGTATCGTTGTAAGCTAGTTTGATGGAGTACGTAAAAGATAATCAACGCAAAAAGTAAATTTGAATTTGTAGTAACTTGCATTGCTATAATTTTGTGAAATAAAAATTCAAAATAATTTAGCTACTAAATACGGATCTAAATTCATCAGCCTATTCATTTACAGAAAACACTATGCTATCATTGAAGCTGTTGTGAAATTCTATGGAGAGATGGGATGGCTTAGTGACAGCAATTAAGAAGTTTTTTCAGTTAGATGAATTAAATACTACGGTGCGGCGGGAGATTTTGGCCGGTTTCACCACTTTTATTTCTATGGCCTACATCCTATTTGTTAATCCTAGCGTGCTTGGTGCGTCGGGGATGGATAAAGGGGCAGTGTTCACGGCAACGGCCTTAGCTAGTGCTTTAGGCTGCTTGTTGATGGGTGTGTTGGCCAAGTATCCGATTGCGACGGCACCAGCTTTAGGAATCAATGCTTTCTTTGCTTATTCAGTAGTTATCGGCATGAAAGTACCTTGGCAAACAGCTTTGGCCGGCGTTTTTGTTGCTTCGTTGATTTTTATGTTGATCACAGTTTTTAAACTGCGTGAGATGATCATTGATGCGATCCCTAGTGATTTGAAATATGCGATTTCAAGCGGGATCGGTTTGTTTATTGCCTTTCTTGGATTGAGTAATGGTGGGTTGATTGTCGCCAATAAATCAACACTGATTGGGTTAGGCTCATTTAGTGGGACTACTTGGTTGACCGTTTTTGGTCTGATTGTGACCGCAATTTTGATGGTTAAAAAAGTGCCTGGTGGTATCTTTATTGGGATGGTTTTATCCGTGATTTTAGGTTTGATCACTGGTTTGATTCCGATGCCAAGTCACTGGATTGCTGGTGCACCTAGTCTTGCACCAACGTTTGGTGTTGGTGTCATGCATATTGGTGATATTAACACGGTTCAGTTATGGGTCGTTGTGCTGACCTTCTTGTTGGTGACTTTCTTTGATACTGCAGGGACCTTAGTTGGTTTGGCTCAACAAGCTGGTTTTATGAAAGATAACAAAATGCCGCGGGTTGGTAAGGCTTTGATGTCTGATTCAACGGCGATGTTAGCTGGTTCCATTTTTGGGACTTCACCAGTTGGGGCGTATGTTGAATCTTCTGCCGGAATCGCTGTTGGCGGCCGCTCCGGGTTAACTGCGGTAGTTACTGGGGTGTTCTTCATTCTCGGGCTGTTCTTTTCGCCATTGTTGTCAGTGGTTACTAATCAAGTGACGGCGCCAGCTTTGATCATTGTTGGTGTACTGATGGCGCAATCGCTGCGGCACATTTCCTGGGATAAAATGGAAATTGCGATTCCGTCATTCTTGATCGTCATTGGCATGCCATTGACTTACAGTATTTCTGATGGCATCGCGTTAGGCTTCATTACTTATCCAATCACTATGTTAGCTGCTAAACGTGGCAAAGAAGTGCATCCGCTGATGTACGCTTTATTCTTCGTATTCCTTGGCTTCATGTGGATCTTAAATGTTGAATAATTGACTGAAGCGCGCAGGGTTCTGCGTGCTTTTTTTGTGGCTGCATGCAGCAGCTTTTTAATAAAACTTTGCTGCACGCTATTATTTTTCACAAGTAATAAATAGGATCAAGGTTGACGTTACAGTAATTAAAGCAAAATTTTGGTAAATAAAAACGGCCTTGCGAGTGCTATATCCCCTTTCATGGTCGACAGATGAAATATCATAATTCATCTGCAAACTTGACATGACAGGGCCTAGTACAGAGTAAGGCCGTTTTTGCGTTGCATTAAATATTCGGGGTTGAATGATAGCGTTCAGCCAAAAATTCGTATAAAGGTGTTGCAAAAGGTGTGTAGTCTAGTGCGGCCGCAAAGTCACCACTAAACATGGCAGCATCGTTGTCTGAGGCTAACTTTAATGGCCAAGTTGGGTCAAACAATAATTGCTGACCAACGGCGACTAACTCAGCGTCATTCAACACATTAGCGACGTCAGACCGAGTGCGCACGCCACCGACACCGACCAAAGGTAGTTTGCCTTGGATAGCGTCATGGATGTAAGTTAACATAGGTTTATCTTGATAATCGTCGCCGCGGGCAACGCGGTCGTAGCTATTTAACGATAAATGTAGATAGTCTAATTTAGTTTCGCGTAACTTGGTCAATAACCATAAAGTGTCGGCAAAACGAATCCCCGGAGTTTCAAATTCTTCGGGTGAGAAGCGGTAGCCAACGATAAATGGTTTCGTTGCGTATTCTTTGACTGCGGTGAAAACAGAATCTAATAGTTCAGCGATAAATGTGTAGCGTTGTTCACGGTCGCCACCATATTCGTCTGTCCGGCGGTTAGAATGCGGAGAAAAGAATTGTTGGATCAAGTAAGTATTGGCACCATGCAATTCAACACCGTCGAAACCAGCTTGAATTGCTCGTCGAGTTGCCGCGCCAAAGGCTTTAATTGTTGTTTGAATTTCAGCGCTGGTCATTGCGCGTGGTGTTTCCGCGTCTGGCCGTTCTGCAGCGACTGCACTGGCAGAAACGGGCTGAACACCAGATAAAGTTGCGGCGTTAGTCATTCGGCCACCATGAAAAATCTGAATGATTGCTTTGGCGCCTTGTACTTTGATGGCGCTGGCTAGTTGCGTCAATTCAGGCAGCATTTCGTCATCAGCGATGCTTAATTCGCCAGGCCAGCCTTTACCGCCAGTCTCTACATTGGCCGCGCCGGTAATAACTGCCCCTAAGCCTTTTGCTCGTGCAGCGTAGTAGCTGATTTCATTTTGCGTAATGGTACCGTTAAAAAAACTCTGGCGCGTCGTCATCGGTGACATCATTAGCCGATTTTTTAAAGTGACGCCAGAAGGTAATGTTAATTTTTGATCAAATGAACTCATGAAAAAGCCTCCACACACTAATTTTTTCTTACGGAAAGTAAGCTGATACCTTTAATCTACGCTGATGATAAATCGATGTCAAACATTGTGATGGTCATAATTGAGTGCTTATATATTGATATATCAGAATGTACAAAATTAATTTAAGGTTAGTTTAACGTTGTGTCAGTAGACTAAATGTTATTCAAGATCACGAGGAGGAATGCAGCATGCATTTAAAAATATTTTTACCAATGCTAGGCAGTTTAGCAGTTGCCACCGCAGTTTACACCGCTTGGTTACAGAAAAAAACGTGGGTAGCGTTAAAACAGCACACCACTAAGTTATAAGCCAATTCAGATTGTATTTTAGCACCGTATGTTAAAATAAAAGATTAAAAAGTTTTACGCAACCTATTGTAATTAGCACGAATAATTGGTATACTTTACTTACAAATAATAAGTTATGAATTATTTGTGTCGTACAAAATTTTGACAAAGGGGCGTTTTTAAATGACAGTACAACTTTATACGTCATCAAGCAATGCATCCAGCCGCAAGGCCCGCGCTTGGTTCCGTGACCATGAGATTCCTTTTATGGAACGTAATATCATGGCACAACCATTGAGCCAGGATGAAGTTAAGCGCCTGTTGCGTCTGACTGAGAATGGTACCGAAGATATCGTCTCTACTCGAGCGAAGATTTTCGGCAAATTGCATATCGATTTGGACACCATCTCAACTAGTGAATTAATCAAATTAATTGCGCAACATCCAGACTTACTCAAGCGGCCGATCATGTTTGATGATAAACGACTACAGATCGGTTACAACGAAGAAGAAATTCGCCGTTTCTTACCACGCAAGACACGTCAACTAGAAATGGAAAAAGTTCGTGCTCGTTTAGCCATTTAAGCTTAAAGCCACCTTACCGTGATGATTTTACGGAAGGTGGCTTTTTTGATCGAGCAAATAGTTTAATATTCAGATATAACCATACATGAATCTGTAATGGATGAGTGACGCACAGAACATAACACGTGCTGGTGCATGTATTTGCGCAGGAAAGTACCAATCTAACAGCGACGGTTTGGACTAGGCGCGGTATAATAACACTAAAGTCAAAAAGTGAGGAGTTGCATAATGACAGACAGAATTGAGCTTTCCGCATGTACGTCAATTTTAGTTGGTAAAAAAGCATCGCTGGACGGTGCGACTTATATTTCGCGCAACGAAGATCGTTTGGTGTAAGCAGTAAATAATCGACCGTATTCAAAAAGGCTATCTTCTCATTTATATTTG
>NZ_RHOF01000082.1 GCF_003946445.1 Loigolactobacillus jiayinensis
AGTAGGTTTTAACGATCGTATATTGACCCTGAAAACCTTTCTTTTGAATGAACTTAAAAATCGCCATAGCCGAACAGTTTAGTTCAAGCTTGGCCTTGATAACATCACGGTAAGAATCAAGTAGGCTAGGTCGTTGCTTTGTCTTCTTCTTCGGCTTAGGGTCACCATCCTTAACTTCTTGATAAGCCTTCTTAGCAGTGCGGTAGTCAACGTCATATTGTCGGCTTAAAGCGGCATAATTTGGTTTGATATCATTATCCACGTAACGTTTCACTCCTTGTCTAATATCGTGTCTCACATCATTAACCTCCAGATTAAGATGTGATTAATGGTATCAAAAAATGTAGGAAAACCGACAACAATCTCGCCGCCCTTTTCCTACATTTTATAACCGCCGTTTACAATTGGTCTTCATAT
>NZ_RHOF01000083.1 GCF_003946445.1 Loigolactobacillus jiayinensis
AAAACTGTTTCATCGGTGTTTTTTTATGTGCATATAATCTACTTTAAAACTACGAATCACTAATAACTGCCGGCTGATCCTAATTGAGCTAACTAAACGTTTAATCTAATTCACAAAATAATGCTCTAACACTGCCAAGGTGGAATGGAGGCACTGGCGTTATCACTGTCGCTCGTTTTTTACAACTAAATTTAACAAGCATCAGCAACTAGTACTTAGCTGCTAAGTAGAACGCGCTTTCCGTTGTCGATTGAACTACGGTAAAGACCGCCAAGTTCAAGTCGCACGCGTTCCATACGCCAGTGCCGGAATGAAACCAAACCAAATCTGCCTACGAGTTAGTAGAGAATAGCCAAGCTTCAGAAAGGGCCTGAATTCGACTGGTACGCATTTTTTTGTATGTTAAGATGGAACTAAAAGCAGGTGACAGTGATGAAACCGAGAAAACGTGCGCGGTTATGGCAAATCATTAAGGTACTGCGTCAATATAATGTGCTACACAATTTCACGCATCAAACGCATCCGGAGCAAGTGCAGCAGGCCTTCACTGAGCTGGGGCCTACCTTTATTAAGGTCGGCCAGATGCTGTCGACGCGGACTGATTTAGTCACGCCAGCTTTTGCACATGTGTTAAAAGGGCTTCAGGATCAAGTGACTGCTGACGATTTTACCGTCGTCAAAGCAACTATTGAAGCGCAAACTGGTCAGAAACTAGCTGAACAATATGCTGAATTTGACCAGCAAGCATTTGCTTCGGCCTCAATGGGTCAAGCCCATCACGCGGTGACGCAAAGTGGCCAGCACGTCGTGGTTAAGGTGCAGCATCCAAATATTCGGGCGGATATCATCACTGATTTAGCGCTTTTTCAAAAGGCAGTTAGCTTATTGAAGTTCGTTCCTGAAGCAAGTGTAGTCGATCCACAAGCGATGTTCCGTGAAATTAAGCGTGCCTTATTTAATGAGTTAAATACTGAATTAGAAGTTGAAAATGGGCAACGTTTCTATCAGTTGAATAATGGTTGGGATATTATTCGGGTACCGCAAGTTAATATGACGCTTTCGCAGGGGACTATTTTGGTCAATCAGGTGATGCCAGGTAAGCGAATTACAGATGCAATCACAGATCTAGTGCCTGAGCAACGCCAATATTTAGCTAAAACGTTGGTACAAAACTTTTTGAAACAAGTTTTCACCGATGGCTTTTTCCATGCCGATCCACATCCTGGTAATATTTTATTCACTAAGGATGAGTTAGCGCCCAAGACTACAGTCAGGCACGCTTTCCGCCGCACTGAGTTTACAGCGGTACAGTCTGAAACATTGCCGCCATATCGCTTGATTTATTTAGATTTTGGCATGATGGGGCAGCTGGCACCAGCACTGATCACCGGTTTAGCTAATGTGGTGATTGCAATTACCGGTAAGGATAGTCGCGAAATTGGTCGTGCATTATTAGCAATTTGTAAACGCACAGGGACGGTTGATGAGGAAGCTTTCTTTCAACAATTAGGCACGTTTATGCAACCTTATTTCAATGCCGGCTTAGGCGATATTGATTTTGAATCGTTACTGTATCAGACTATCCAATTATGTCGCGCGAATCATTTACAAATGAATCCGGATGTGACCCTTTTGTTGAAAGCATTTAGCGTGTTGGAGGGAACTGTCGCGCAGCTTGATCCTAAACTATCAATGTTGACGGTTGCTCGTCACTTCGCCCGTGACTATTTTCAACAACACTTTGACTGGCGCCAAGAGAGTGAAGCTAGTGCAGTTAAACTCTGGCAATTATTCAAAACGGTCCCACAGTTACCAGTGAAATTGCTTAGTGTGCTGGATGTTTTTGAGCGCGGTGGGACCAAAGTTAGTTTTGAACTTAAACACCGCGAGCAACTATTAGATCGAATGGAAATGATTGTGAATCGGTTGGTGATTGCAATTATTTTAGCGGCAGTGATCATTGGGTCTTCGCTATTAGTTCAATCGCGGCAACCTGGCGATCTTATTGCTCGTTTAGGCATTGTTGGTTATTGCGCGGCACTGTTGGTCGTGGTCACCTTGGTGATCAGTAATTTATATCATCGCTATCAGAATTGGCGCCATAAGCGTTAGTTCTTAGCATCCAGTATAAAGAAAAAGCCGATTGTCAGGCGACCTTTAATACTGTCCTGTTACTAGCACATATTTACGCTTAATGGCGTGATTTTTTGTTATAGTTAGGTTATCAACTTAAGTGAGAAGAGGATAAGATGCAGACGCTAATTATCGTGGCTCATCCGCAACTGGCGGAATCGAGTACGCAGCAGTTTTTACGCCGTGGGGCTGAATTAGTTGCGGCAACTTGGCACCCATTAACGCAAAACTTTACCATAGCGGCGGAGCAAAGCCAATTACAGGCAGCCCAGCGAATTATTTGGCAGTTTCCGCTGTATTGGTACAGTGCGCCAGCAATGTTGAAAGCCTGGCAGGATCAAGTGTTAACCAGTAAATTTGCAATTCAGCAGCAAGCTTTAGCCGGTAAAGAACTGGGCTTGGTTGTGACGACGAATACACCAGCACGGGACTATCAATCTGGTGCTGCAGAGCAGTTTACATTTGCAGAGTTATTGCGTCCCTATCAAGCACTGGCTAATAAAAGCGGGTTGCACTGGCTGCCGCCATTTATCGTTCATCAATTTAGTTACCAAACGGATATTCAGCAGCAACAACTATTGATTGCCTATCAGCAATATCTGACTTTGGCGCAACCAGCTACTTTTGCAGAACGGCAACAATGGTTTGAACAGCGTCTCCAGCAGATGATTGCGCAAGCACCAGCCGCACAACGAACGCAGTTGGAATTAATGCAGAATGAATTAATCAATAAGCGCGATGATTTAGCTGAATTACGCTGGACGGTCGAACAAATGCGGGAGGCGGATGATTAATGGATTCATCATGGCTAGTTCAAGCAGCACAGCGGCTGGCGCAAGATAGCTCAGCCTATGAAGAGCGGGCATTTTTTCAAGCTTTAAGCCAGTTGGTGTTAGAGCAAGAAAAGCGGATCGCACAGGCACAAGGTGAAATCGATGGTCGTAGTTGGGATGAGCAGGCCTGGTAACTAAGTAGGAGATAGATGACATGGACAATCAAACAGTTGCCGACTTTTGGGATGATTTTGCACCGGATTATGTGGCGGCGCAGCGTGAATCGCGCTTACCGATCACAACTGATTTAACGGCGTACTTAACTCAGCAAAATATTTTACCGCATGCGCGTATTTTAGATGTTGGTGGTGGCGCTGGTCGCTTTGCCTTACCATTTGCACAAGTCGCGCGCCAAGTGACGATCAGTGATATTTCGCAGCAAATGTTAAATTTTGCCCAGCAAGCAGCACAAGCGGCTGGTTTAACCAATATTGAATTTCAGCAGATTGCGTGGTCACAATTAGCAGCGCGGCCACAAGCAGATGTGGTTTTTGCGAGTATGTTGCCATTAGCGCCTAAAGACTTAGCTAAGTTTAGTCAGTTAGCGCGGCAGGTTGCCGTACTAAATCGCGCGGTCACGCATACGGACAGTATTTCAACTGAGCTGCAACAGTTGCTGGACTTGCCGCCAGTCGATGATCCAACCAATGATGCAGCGATTTTTCAGAAATATGTGCAAACTGTACGGCAGCTTGGGTATCAGCCTTTGCAGCAGACGTTCACCTATCACTTAACCGAACAGGTGACCCAAGAAATGCTGGTGGCCGAGTTAGATGATGAATTAACGCTAGATCAGAAGAAAGTGTTCGCCGCTTGGTGTGTTAAAAAATTTGCTGATAACCGCGAAATAACGGCCCAGCAGACCTACGTGTTTAAAACGTTGCTTTGGCGGCTTGAATTGCAGTAGCTTATTTAGGGTACGACGGCTATAATGTAAGCAAAGTCTCAAGAAAATAATCGTGAGGTGCAAAAATGATGACGGTATTTGACGTGCTAAAAATGGTCACCATCAATCATATGCCGGTTGATGTACAGCAAATTGTCATGACGGATACAAACGGTAAGCCTAACAGCGTACTAACTGATCTGCTAAATGACGTTTTAGGCAAGATTCGAATTTTTATCGACTTGCAAGAAATCTCTGAAGTCGATCAATTAGTTGACGAGCTAAAAATGTTTACACCATTACCAATTGATGTATTGGATGAATACAGTAAAATGCTTGCACAGCCGGTCAGTAGCATCAACTTTGCACCACGGAAACAGCAGATTGAATTGGTTTACGATGAATATACGTATTGATTAGCAAGTAAATAAGGTGGGGTCAGACAAAATCGTTTTGTTCTGACCGTGCCTTTTTAGGTTATACTAAAATTGGCTTAAATGCAAACGTAAGTTCCCCAAAACGCAAAATTATGTTATAGTAATATTATCAAAAAACGGAAAGTTGGTGCGTTAATGCGATTTCTACATACAGCTGATTGGCATATTGGGAAAAGATTATACAATTATGGTTTAGAAGAAGAGCAAGAGGATGCGTTTCGCCAAATTTTAGCGCTGGCTAAGCAAGAAAAAGTAGATGCAATTGTTTTAGCAGGTGATATTTATGATCGCGCGTTGCCCAATGAACAAGCGGTGGCCATGGTGAATCAGATGCTACAACAGGTTAATTTAACAGCGCATTTCCCACTATTGGCGATTTCGGGTAATCACGATAGTGCGATTCGACTGGAAACTGGTAGCCCGTGGTTTAAAGCAACTGATTTTTATTTGCATACGCAGCTGGAGCAGGCATTTACACCCATCGAACTTAACGATACACAATTTTTCTTGTTGCCATACTTTGAACCGTTTGCAGCGCGCCAATACTTTAAGGACGATAAGCTACGGACGATTGCACAGGCAATGCCACAAGTTGTTGCGGCAATGCAAGCTAAATTTGCACCAAATAAAAAGCATGTTTTGGTCGCTCACTTTTTTGCAGCGGGCAGTCAGCAAAGTGATTCCGAGACTAAGGTAACTGTTGGCGGCTTAGATGCTGTTCCTACCGATGCTTTGGCCGCATTTGATTATGTGGCGTTGGGCCATTTACATAATGAAACGGCACTGCATACGGCACGAATTAAATATAGTGGCTCACCATTGAAATTTTCTGTTTCTGAGGCGCAAGTACAAAAAGGTGTTTGGATCGTGGATACTGAACCATTTCATACCGAGTTTCTACCATTAACGCCATTACGCGATGTGACTGAAGTGACTGCTAGTTTCACTGAGTTGATCGATCCTAACTATTATACAAAGCTTGATCGTAATAATTTTATCGCAATCAACTTAACTGACACTAAGGTTATTCCTAATGTGATGCAGGAATTACGTCAGATCTATCCGTATATTTTAAGTTTGACGCGGGAAAATGGTCGTGAAGTTACGGCAGTAACAGCAAAGAAAATCCGTAATTTGTCACCATTGACATTATTGGCCGACTTTTTTAAGGAAACGACAACGCAGCCGTTGACAGCTAAGCAAGAAAAATTAGCGGCAACTGCTCTTAAGATTGCAGAAAAGGATGGTGATTAGGGTGCGTCCGCTAACTTTAACCATGAAGAATTTTGGTCCTTACGCCAATGAAACAATCGATTTTACTAAATTTCAAGAGACGCCACTTTTTTTAATTAGTGGCAAAACGGGTAGTGGGAAGACCACAATCTTTGACGGCTTGTGCTACGCCTTATTCGGAGAAACATCAGGCCAAGGACGTAACGGGAAAATGTTGCGTTCTGATTTTGCCGCGTCAACTGAGCTCACTCAAGTTAGTTTTCGTTTCTCTCATCGTGATCACGAGTATTTCATCGTGCGTCAACCTGATCAAAAGGTGCCTAAGAAGCGTGGTGAGGGCTACCGCGATCAACCAGCTAAGGTATCGTTAACTGTTTTTCAACAAGGCAAAGAGATCAAAGAATTAACAAAAGCAAATCAAGTCATGGTTTTTATTCGTGACTTATTGCATTTAGATGCTAACCAATTTGCCCAAATTGTCTTGTTACCTCAAGGCGAATTTCGTAAATTCTTGATGTCTGATAGTAACGACAAGGAAAAAGTATTACGAAATCTATTCGGCACACAAATTTATGCGCGCTGGGCCCAGACACTGAAGGAACAACGCCAGGATGCTAGTAAAGCTAATGCAGCTGCAAACCAGCAAGTTAACACCATTTTACAACAAGCATATTGGTTGCCTGAATTTCAGCTGGCCACAAGTGAAACAAGTCCAAATGCTGTGCGGGAGGCGTTGCAGCAGCAATTGCCGCAACTACAACAACAAGTAACGCGTGCCGAACAACAAATGAAAACAACGCGCCAGGCTGAACAACAGCAACAAGCCGCTTTCACCACAGCACAACAACAAGCTAAATGGTTACAGGAACAACAGCAGACGCAAACTACTTTAGCGACCCTGACTGCCCAGCAACCAGCAATGACGGCCTTACAACAGCAAATTACATCATTGGAGTGGGCGCAAGGGGTTCAGCCATTAGCGCAACAACAGCAACGATTGACGGAGCAACAGCAACAATTACAACAAAGCTTAACTCGTTTGCAACAACAGCAACCGCTATTACAAACTGAGTTGGCAACAGCGCAGGGCCGTTTAACGCAACTACAGGCTGAGACACCACAGCAAACAGCACGACAAGAACAATTGCACCAAGGCCAAGCATTAATCCCGCTATATCAAGACGTGACTGAGTTGAGTCAAAAAATTAATACCGCACAGACTGCTGTGAAACAGGTACAGCAAACTAAAAAGGCACTTCAAGATAAGCAGGATCAGTTGGCGCTTGAACAAACTAAATTAAATGATTTAGTTGCCACCACCGGTAAAATTGCTAGTGAATTAGCAGCTTTAACTAATCAACAACAAGCCCAACAACGATTACAGCAACAAGTAACTGACCTACAGCAACAGGCGCTACAGCTAAAAAGTGCCGCAGAAGATTTAGAGCAACAACGTGCTAAATTAGCGGCTTTACAGCAAGCTAGTGCTACAGCACAAGCAACTTTCCTACAGATGAAAAGTGATTGGGCTGCCACACAGATTGCGCGGTTACAACAAGATTTACTGCCTGGCGAACCTTGTCCAGTCTGTGGTTCAACTGAACATGTTGCAATGGCGCCGGTTGCGACTAAAGTTGTTAGCGAACAAGATTATCAGACAGCTGAAACTGCTTGGCAACAAGCCCAAGCGGATACCGCACGCTTGGCTGGCCAAGTTGAGAGTACAGCGGCTACTTTACAGCAACAGCAAACAACTTGGCAACAAGCCAGTGTAGCCTTATTACAGACGGCTAAGTTACCAGTAGCCGATTTAGCCGAATTGAACACGGTGTTGCAACAAAAACAGCAACAAGTAGCCCAAGATTTAATGAGTAAGCAACAGCAACAAAACCAGATAAGCCAAGCAACAGCACGGCTAGATGAATTAAGTATCGTTTTGCAGACTAATCAAAACGATTTGCAGCAGCAAGAAGTACAACAACAGCAATTAGCGCAGCAATTAATCGCACTGCAGACGCAACAACAAGCCAAACAACAACAGCTACCTACTGAATTCAGTGATCAGAGTGCCTTACAGCAGCATTTAACGCAATTACAACAGCAAATAAAAGCGTTCGATCAAGAATTAGCAACAGCGACTAAACAGCAGGCAACAGCGAGCTCGGCCAGTTTGGTTAATCAAACACAGATTGATGAACAAACTAAGCAATTGGCTAATGTAACGCAGCAGTTGGCACAACATCAAGCTGAGTTGACACAAACATTAAATGAAGCAGCTAAAACGCCAGAACAGCTACAGCAGCTATTAGCAAAATTAACAGAATTAAGTCATTACCGACAACAGCTACAAAGCTTTAACGACCAACGATTACAATTAGAAACACGGCAGCAGAGTTTGGCCGCTCAAATAACGTTAACGACACCACCGGATTTAGAGGCATTACAAACTGAGCTAGAGCAGACAACGACAACGTTACGTGAGCAGGAAAAGGATTACTATCAATTAAAAGACTACTATGACCGTGATCAGCAAGTACTAGCTCAGACAACCAAACAATTAGCTGGCATTCAAAAACAAATAGTAGAAGTGGCTGAATTAACGCAATTGGCAGAAGTTGCCAGTGGTGATGGGCCGCAGAAATTAAGTCTAGAACGTTACGTGTTGCAAACTTATTTGCGCGAAGTTTTAGCGGTTGCTAATCAACGATTAAAGTTGCTGACCCGCGCGCGTTACCAATTTCAATTACGGACTGTTAATGGTAGTTATCGAACTAACACAGGCTTAGAAATTGATGTTTATGATGATAATTGTGGCGCAATTCGTAGTGTGCACACCTTGTCTGGCGGTGAGAGTTTTATTGCAGCATTATCTTTAGCGTTAGCATTAGGCGAAGTTATCCAACAAGAATCTGGTGGCGTCGAGATTGAGGCGCTATTTGTCGATGAAGGCTTTGGCTCATTAGATGAAGATGCACTAGAAACTGCCTTAAATGCACTAGAGACAGTTGAGGGCAAACAGCGAATGATCGGTATTATTAGCCATGTGAAGGAATTGCAAGAGCAGGTTCCAGATCAACTCCAGGTTGAAACCAATGGTAATGGACAAAGCCACGTTCATTATCAATTAGGTTTTGAATTTTAGTAATCTAATAAATAAAGCTTATAAATCAGCGTTTTATTAATGTAAATTAGTTGAAGATTAGTTTTTAATTAAAAAATTAATTGACAAGTAACACTATTATCCTTACCATTTAAGCAAGACTTATTTTAAAAGATGAACAAAAAATATTAATTGGTGTGGTGATTAGTGTGATAAAAAGATATGACAGCGATAAAATTAAACAATTGGTTTTTAACATTTATCAGGCTTATGGGTTTTCTTCAGATCAAAGTCACAAGGTAGCAAATACGCTGATCTATACTGACTTACATGGAATCGAATCTCATGGGGTACAGCGATTGGTTATGTATGATCATTTTATTCAAAATGGTAAGATTCGCGTTCAAAGTGAACCGGAGATTGTCAAAGAAACCGATGTGAGTGCTGTTGTTGATGCTAACTTTGGTATCGGGCAATTGAATGGTATCTATAGTATGAATTTAGCCATTGAGAAGGCAAAACAGCATGGTATCGGGATTGTGACGACACGCCATTCGGGTCATTATGGGATTGCCGGTTACTACGCTGATATGGCGGCGCAACAAGGTTTGATTGGGATGTCGTCATGCAATTCACGACCAGCAATGCTGCCAACGCATGCTACTAAAGCATTTGTTGGCACGAATCCAATCGCATTTGCCATGCCGGCCAAACCGCATACCTTTATTTTTGATTGTGCAACTACGACAGTGCCACAAGGTAAGATTGAAGTTTATAATAAGTTAGAAAAAGACTTGCCAGCGTTATGGGTTGCTAAAAATGGCAATGAACCTGTCTATGACCACACGCAAACTGAAGACTTTAAGGCATTACGTGATCCTGACGCTACGGTTGGTTTAGCGCCATTAGGTGGTGTTTCAGAGGATACTGGGAGTCACAAAGGTTTTGGCCTAGGTATTATTGTTGAAGTCTTCACGTCGATTTTATCAATGGGCAATATTTCGACTGAAATTACGCCCGAAGATTTATCGGTGGGACCATATCAAAGTTTTACGGCTATTGATCCTTCTATTTTCGGTGATAAAGACCAAATCATTGATCGCTTCTCCCGTTATTTACAAGATATTCGCGAATTACCAGCAATTCCAGGCAAAACGATTTACGTACATGGCGATAAAGAAGCAATTGCTTATGCCGACCGTAAAAAGAATGGCATTATTATTGATGATCGCACTATGGAAGAGATCATTGATATTGCCCAACGCTTAAATATTAATTATGAAGAATTAGTTGCTTAATATTTTTATTGAAACCTTTCGCCTTAATTGGTGGCTCTTTGTCAAATCCTGTTGATAGCTAATTTTAGGCAGAATTGGAAATTAAG
>NZ_RHOF01000084.1 GCF_003946445.1 Loigolactobacillus jiayinensis
AACTTTTTGAATAAATATTCAAGTTGTTTATGACTGATTTGCTTGTGCCTTGTTTAATCAAGGTTTCTGCTTGTATGTTTATGCAAGTAGAAATGAATAACTCAACAAGTGACAACTTTAATAGTTTATCAAGTTTGATAATGACTGTCAAGAAAAAGTTTTAAAAACTTTTTTCCAACGCCATCAGTCGTAACTGACAACAACAAATACTATATCAAGTTTTGGCCACAGCGTCAAGAAAAAAATCAACTAATTTAGCATATTTATACTTTTTTCGGTGTAATAACTAGTTGAAATGCGGTACACCGCTCATATCGATCTGCGCTAACAGACGTTTTAACTTTTTTGGATGTTCAAAACTATAACCGTGCAGTTGTAGTGCAGTCATGTTGTCTGCCAATTGCTGTTTAGTCAGTGCTCCCCATTCGAATACAAATAACGATATATCTTGATCACGAATCACAACGTTACTTAACTCACTTAAGCGTAAAGCTGTGATATCAATGCCTAATTGTTCCTTAAAGGCAGCTAAAATTGTTGCCAATGGTGTACGTGTTGTCTGATCAGTCAACAGTAAATGATAGTGAGTCGCCGATTTAGTAACTAAGAATTTAGGTGCACCCGTTTCGTCGATCAACATGATTGTCCCCGCAATTTGCTTCATAATAACTTCCTCTCTGTATCAACAACCGTTACACGCCACTTCCCACTAATCATATTGCCATTAGTTTCGGCTCAGTACCCAGCACTAAGCAAACAGCTTACTTCTACACTAATTGTTCTATAAAATATACTCACGGCGCCATAACGCTACTCCAACTGCCTAATTTAATTCTTACTAGTGACACAAAGGAACGCAGCTGTAAACTACCAACTACGCGTATTAATCTGTTTGTTTCTCTATTAAGGTACTACTCGTGTACTAATTCTTCAAGTGCGGTAGTGATCCACAACGGCAACCGCTCAGCAATTGGCTTAAAGCCAGTATGCTCATCCCGACTAGTCCAATAATACTTACGCCGATAATGTTCTGATTGTGTTGGACCAGCTATTAAAGTTCGTCGTGATAAACTAATTTTTTTAGTAAATTCATCAATATCTAGTATTTGCACCTGCAATTGCTGGCCGACGTGTAGAATCTGATGAATGTCTTTAACGTAGCCATGTTGACATTCGGAAATATGGATCAGCCCCTGCGTTTCACTATCAAGTGCAATAAACGCCCCATAAGGTTGAATGCCAGTAACTGTTCCTTGAATAATATCACCGATATGATAAGTCAATGTGCTCACCTCCTGCAGTAATGTTTAATTTTTTAAAAGATTAAATCTAATTCACTATTATAGCGAGGCACTAAGCGACCTGCAAGTTATCACTAAAAAAATAGCGGGGAACTCAACTTAATCGAGTTCCCCACTAAGGCTTGTTTATTCAGTGATTGTGACAGTTTCCATGACGACATCTGTCGCTGGCTTATCTTGCGTATCGCGCTTAACTTGACTGATTTTTTCAACAATATCTAAACCAGATACAACTTGGCCAAATACAGTATGGCGATGATCTAACCAAGGTGTACCGCCTTTTTTGTACGCTTCAATAATTTCGGCTGGATACCCAGCTGATTGCATCTGTTCAATCATATTAGCTGGGACGTCATGGTTGGTGACGATAAAGAATTGGCTACCATTTGTATCTGGACCAGCGTTAGCCATTGACAAAGCACCGTCTAAATTAAACACTTCATTCGAGAACTCGTCGGCAAACTGACCGCCAAAACTACTTTCACCACCAGCACCAGTACCAGTAGGATCGCCACCTTGAATCATAAAATCAGGGATAACGCGGTGAAAAGTAACCCCGTTATAATAGTCCTTTTTGGCTAGGGCAACAAAATTTGCCACCGTTTTCGGTGCTTGCTCAGGGAATAACTGGACAATAATTTCACCGAGGTTAGTTTGGATTGTTGCTTTTGGTCCTGTGACTTCATTTAACGCTAATTGCGGATAACTCATTTTTTACCCTCCACATTAATCGATTGATCGAGCTCAACCAATTAAAATATTTTTTGCATGCACTATTATAACATGAACTAGCAATCGCTTCTTAGTAAATTATCGACTTGTTCTTAACTATTCTTTTGTGCTAGAGTAACAACTATTAATAAGTTTACTATATTAAGGAGGAGACAGTATTTTGTCTGAGTCTGAACATATTTATGATATAACCGTAATCGGTGGCGGTCCTGTGGGCATGTTCACCGCGTTTTATGCTGGCATGCGCCAGTTAGATACCTTAGTTGTTGAAAGTTTACCCGAATTAGGTGGCCAAGTTGGCACCCTCTATCCGGAAAAAATCATCCGCGATGTGGCCGGTTTTGCTGGCATCAAAGGTGCACAATTAGTTACTTCTTTACATCAACAAATGAATGTTTTCCCTGACTTCGCACCAACTGTTGCAACTAATGAAGAAGTCACGGCCATTGAAAAGAATGACGACCTATTTACCTTGACGACTACCAAAGGCCAGTACCAATCCCGTAGCGTAGTCGTTGCTATCGGCGGTGGCTCCTTTGCACCCCGTAAACTAGCCCTCGACTACGACGAGACACTAGAAAATAAGCGAATCTTCTACTTTGTAAAAAATGTTGCTGACTTTGCTGGCAAAACCGTCGCCATCGCTGGTGGTGGTGATTCAGCCATTGACTGGGCATTAACCTTGGAAGGCATCGCTAAAAAAGTGTATTTGATTCACCGCCGCGACCAATTCCGTGGCTTAGAATCTAGTGTACAACGGCTGCACCAAGGCAGCATTGAATTAATGACCCCTTATTTAATTGATAACGTAACTGATGGCGATACTTTTAATTTAGATTTGAAAAAAGTTAAAGGCGACGAACATCTTGATTTACCTGTTGACGCTTTGCTCGTCAATTATGGCTTTACTGCCGATAACCGGGCCTTACGCAATTGGGGCTTACCACTGGAACACCGCTTGTTAAAAGTTGATGAAAATATGGAAACGGGCATCCCTGGTATTTACGGTATCGGCGATTGTGTCACCTATCCCGGTAAAGTTAAATTAATCGCTGCTGGTTTCGGCGAAGCACCGACGGCAATCAATGAAATTGCTGTTAAGCTTTACCCAGAACGGCGTCAGCCACTGCACAGCACACAATTGGAGCATTAACATGACACCAAAACAAGTAAAATTATACGAAACAACACTTAATTTATTAACTGAACGTGACGTCAACTTGGATGACATTGCAGCTTTGGTCATGTTTTTACAAAAAGACTATATTCCCCACTTAACCTTAGCTGAATGTCGTAGCAGTGTTCAAATCGTCCTGCGTAAACGAGAAATTCAAAATGCGATCATAACTGGTGTTCAATTGGATATTTTAGCCGAAAAGAAACAGTTGATGGCGCCATTACAAGAAATCATCGAGGCCGATGAAGGTTTATACGGTATTGATGAAGTCATGGCACTGAGTATCGTCAATGTCTACGGTTCGATTGGCTCAACCAATTACGGCTACATTGATAAAATCAAACCAGGTATTTTAGCTAAATTAAATGCCCACGAGCCAGGAATCATTCATACTTTCTTAGATGATCTCGTCGGTGCGGTGGCTGCCGCGGCAGCTAGCCGCTTAGCCCACGCTCATCCCGAGGAAGAAGATATTTATTAGCATCACTGATCGGACTAAAGCTGTTTTCTGCGGCTTTAGTCCGATTTTTACTAACTAGGCTAGGCGCTGCAACTTTTTTCAGGTATACTGACTAGACACACAAACCAATTAACGTAAAAGGAGATTCATATGCCCCAATTAATTGATTTCATCTTGCACATCGACGAACACTTGGTGACTATTGTCAATCAGTTTGGCAATTCAACTTATTTACTCCTATTCTTGATGATTTTCATCGAAACAGGTGTCGTTATTTTACCATTTTTACCAGGTGATTCACTCTTGTTTGCTGCCAGCGCTTTAGCCGCTAACCAAGCTTTTAATTTAAATATTTGGCTGTTGTTAGCCATATTCTTTGCCGCAGCAGTACTCGGCGACAGCGTCAACTACGAAATCGGCAAACGCGTTGGCTTAGCGGCCAGCAACAATTCGTTTTTTGGCCGTTTTCTCGACCAAAAGAAGTTAACCAAGGCAGAAGCGTTTTTCAATAAGCATGGTGGCAAAACAATTGCAATTGCCCGCTTTATGCCATTTATCCGTACTTTCGCCCCATTTATCTCAGGTGGTAGCCATATGAACTACCGTAAATTCATTCACTACAACTTACTTGGTGGCTTTTTATGGGTCCTGCTTTGCTGCACCGCCGGCTACTTTTTTGGCAACATCTCGCTAGTGCAAGATAACTTCTCCTTAGTTGTTTTAGGCATTATTGGCATCTCGTTATTACCCATCATTTTCACCTACTTACGCGGTCGCTTCAACCGTAAGCCAGAATCCTTGTAATTCAGCCTATAAAAATAGCGTTACGTCAGCCAGTGCGGTCGACGTAACGCTATTTAATTTGGTCTAAGGCACGGCGACTGATCAGCCAACCGCCCAATAAACAACCTTCAAATAAAACAATTGCTAGGATAAAACAGTGCATAAAGAATGCTTCCGGCAAAACGTTGATGATTGGGTCAATTACCGGATCAAATAGCCAATCTTGATTGCGGAACAATACTTGGTGAAAATCAGTGAAAAACGTTTGAAAATTTGCTAGTAATAAAACTAACAGTCCAAACGGAATCAACGCCATAACAGTCACTGGCCGCTGTAGTTGCCACAGCAATTTTTGGCGCCGTAATTGATGCAAAAAATAACCGCTCAGTGGCGTCGTCACCAATAAAACCAGGTTATTGACAACAACCAGTTGCTTCACGTCGGCAAAATGTTGTGCCCCAGCATAAGAGCTAGGAAAGTCACTCATTTGTAGATGCTGCACCCACGGAAAAAGCACGTAACTAATCATTTGGTGATAATTATGCATTAACCGACTAACTGTCATTGGGACATCCGTTAAAATACCTAATGCGTGTACATCTAAGCGGTACAACCAAGTCGAACTAAACGTCAGTAAAATCACCCAGCTCAAGAGACACAAGAATAAACACACCCACCAAAGGCTGCGCTTGATCCGGTAAGCCACTAGACTTCCCATTGATCTAAATTCTGGATCTGGTAAGTTGGTTTAACCGCCACTTGCTCAATATCTGCCGGTTTCGAGTAACCAGTATAAACGAGTAGCGTGTCTACGTCAGTATTGATGCCAGCCATAATATCAGTATTGTAGTTGTCGCCAACCATGATGGCTTCTGACTTATCCAAGCCAAAATGAGCCAACGCCGCTTCCAACATAATTGGTTCTGGCTTACCGACATAAGTCGCCTTTTGCTGGGTTGAACGTTCAATAAATGCAATCACTGAGCCCGCCCCAGGAACCAAGCCGCGTTCGTTCGGCAAATTAGTATCTGCGTTGGTGCCAATAAACTTAGCGCCACGCTGAATGGCTAGTGTCGCCTTTTCAAACTTGCGGTAAGTTACATCCCAATCTAGGCCGACTACCACGTAATCAGGTCGATACTCATCAAAGGAAAAGCCTTGATTCAAAATTGCTTGCTTCAAGCCTAATTCACCGATCGCATAAACTTTTTTACCTAGGTCTAACCGCTTCAAATAATCAGCAGTCGCTAAACCAGCGGTATAAACATTTTCTGGTTTGATCTGCATATCATAATTAGCCGTTAAATTACGCGCCACTGTTTCTGGTGTTTGCGTTGTATTATTTGTCAGGACTAAAAAAGGGATTCCAGCTGCTTGCAAACGTGCAATAAACCGCGCAGCTGCCGGAATCTTTTCCTTACCTCGATATAAGGTACCATCTAAATCAATAAAATAAGCCTTGTATTTCTTCTGCATACTGGTTACGTATTCCCCTTACAATTAATGCACTTTTTTAGTGTTTTTTTGGTTTCTGATCGTAAAATGCCGCTTGTTTGGTGTCTCACCATTAGTCTCCGCGTGCACATTTTTTCGCTTCATTGATTGTTTTACTGGTTCAACTTGATCACGATGCTCACTCGTATGAGCTTGCTGGCGCCGCCGTGGTGTCCGTGGCCGCCGCCGCTTGGTTGTCGGCGTACTTTCTCGTTTAGGCGTACCAACCTGCTGTAAAACAAAATAGGCACAACCAAAGTTGCAATATTCATACAAGTAGTCCTCTAATGTTGTGATCAATTGGTCACGATGAGCCCGCTTATTGTTTTCAGCATAAAAACCCTTTAACCGCAGTTGCTCATAACCCCAATCACCAACAATATAATCATATTTAGCCAGAATATCGCTAAAGCGCGCCCCTAGTTTATCCTTATCAAAGCCGTCATGGTAGTTAACAACTAATTCATATGGGCGACCATCAATGGTCAGCATATGATCAGACTCCATCAAAACACGTTCAATTTCAGGCGTTGTGCCATCATCTTGAACCGCTGCCGTGATTTCAGCCGCTAAATTAATTTTAGCTGGTTGCTCCTTTGACTGTGCTTTTGCTTGCACTTTTATGTGTTTTTTTGTATGTTCTTTCGCTTGCTTTTTTTCAGTGTTCATCATGCACCTCACTTAGCTGGTTACTGCGTAAATAATCCGCAATCGCATTGCGGAGCACGCCTGGAAAAAGGACTTCATTTTCACCAACAATATCGATCGTTGGAAAAAAAGGAAAATAAAGGTAAGTATCGACGGCGGCTAGCGTGTAGACACGCTCTGGCTCTAGCGGTTGACCACACCACTCAACGGTCCGCTCAGCAGCATCCCAAGTCAGCCCTTGATAAACCATGTCGCCAAATAACTTACCACGAAAACCTAATCCGTGCAATTCAAAATGGCGTAGAAATAAGCGTGCTTTTTCAATTTCTTGAACTAATCGCCAAACGTCATAGCCATGGAGTTTAATACGCAACAAGTGCATCGCGTGCGGCAATGATTGATGCAAATCATCTGCGGTCACCACCCCTTTTTTAAATGGCGCCAAAAAGATTCCAGTATTCAAAAAAGCAACTTCAGTTCCAGCCGCCTGTGCAACCGCATGTAACGCCATTGCCATTTGCGGTGAGTTACCAATCGGTTTAGCCGTCAAGGTTTGCGGTAAAGTGGCAATTTTTTGTCGTTTTAACTGCTGATGACCATGGCGCCGATAACCAGATATTTCCGCCTTGTCACCAGCTTCCATCGGTAATTCAACGGTTTTAACTACCCGGGCCTGCTTAGTCAATACGTGATGCTGCTCATCAATGGTCAACGTAATATGCCCGATATACTGGCCATAGCGACCGGCAGCAGCCAATAATGAGCCATTGATCAGCAAGCCATTGACCAATAAGTGATGGGTATGACTACCGATGATGACAGTGATGGCCGGGAAATTTTTAGCGATCCATTTATCCACGTCCAGCCCTAAATGCGACAGCAACACCAAAACATCTGCCTTGCCTGCTAGCTCTGCTAACAAGCCCGGCAATACCTGTTGTGCCAACTCTGGTTCCCAACCATTCGGCCGATATGTGGAAATGTACGGTGCCGTCAAGCCAAACAAGGCGATGCGTGTTCCCGCTGCCGTCGTAATAATTTTAGTTCGTAACGCCCATTTTGGTGGTTGATTCGTTTTACGATCACGTAAATTAGCTAACACGACATCAAAATTGGCCTTGTCATAAAGCTGATTAAGTTGCGCCTGTGAATTACCAATTCCCTCGTTGTTGCCAATCGTCACGGCATCATAGCCGATTTGATTAAATAAGTTGACATTGGCTTGACCATTAGTGGCTTCAGTTAACGGATGTACACGATCCATCGCATCGCCAATATCCAGTGTCACTACAGTTGCACCAATTTGGCGCCACTTTTTTTGTTCAGCTAATAACCACCGCCGAATACGCGGCCAGTGTTCCAAGTGTGAATGGATATCATTTGTGTGTAAGATATGAATACTTTCCGTCATGACAGCTGCTCCTTCAAAAATAAGGTCATCTCATTGTGCGAAGCTTTTTCAAGCTATCCGTTGGTATTAGCTTAAATTGAAAACAACTTATCGTCAAGTTTACCCTACTCAGTCTGACCATACTGCTGAAATAATCGCTTGACCGCTAAAACTTGGTCAGCCTGTAGCAATGGCAGTAACTGGGGAAATAAACTATATTCCAGATAAGCCACCGACATCTGCCCCGCTTGGTACTTAGTCATCGCCAATTGCAAAAGATCCATGACCGTTTGTCGATTTTGCGGCAAGGCACGCGTCACAATTGCCTCCTGAAATTTGATCAATGATTTTACTGGTATTGCCATCTTTATCCCTCCAAAAACCTAACTTATTTTAAGCTAATGATAATAGAGGGAAGATTAAAAATCAATGTGATTACTAATAAAAAATTAATTTTTCTTTTCTTTGGCCAAAAGCGCTTGCTTCTTTGTATGGATCTCAAAAATTTCAGCTACCGACAAAGGCGTGCCAAATGGTAGTTTGTGGCTTAATAAGTCTAATTCAGGGGCATCAACGCCCACATTAATATTTTCCGCCAACGGTATACTGGAATGATGAATATGGCCATGTAGATTCACCGTTTGCTTAGCAATACCTAACAATAATGGATAATGCGTCATAAAGAATTGAAAATGATTAGCTTTGATCAAAACACCAACATCGTGAAATTGAAACTTCGGCCGTCCTGGCGCAACCATAGAATTATGTTTGGCCAAAAATTTAAATAACGCTCGATTATCATGATTGCCTTTAATAAAAATAATTTGGCCATTTAATTGTTGCAAAATCTCCAAGACTTCATCATTACCAGGATAATTACTTGGTCGCATGGCAATATCACCTAAATGATAGACGACATCGCGCATCGTAACCCGCTGATTCCACGCCGTAATAATGGCTTGATTCATTTCCGTTACCGAAGCAAATAACCGCGGCGCAAAATCATTATCACCTAATAATTGCTCATGAAAAAAATGCGTATCCGCTGTAAAGTATTGCATTAAATCACCCGCTTTTAAAATCATTCACTTTTAGCATAACCTTAATCACTTAAAAAAACAGCTGAATAGCTTAATTTCTTACACTGAAAATAAAAAAGAGATTAAGACAAAGTTGGTTTGCCTTAACCTCGATTCTAATTTATATCGATCAATTACTGTCCAGGTTGGGTTCGAACCAACGACCTACGGTTTAACAGACCGGTATTCTACCGCTGAACTACTGGACAATGAATAACTCAACGTATAAATTTATACCATATTTTTCTCATTGTTGCAAACACTTTTTAATGAATAAATTAATAAATGAACACTTTTACACATTTAATTACCGCTATCATAGGATTTTTAATGAATTGATTTCTGTGAAATTTTATTTGCTAATTCTAATAAATCAGCCAACATGATTCTCACGAATAATGGTTTGGTAATCTTTTTCGCTTTGCGTGTCTGGTTCAGGTAACCACTCCTGCCATTGTGTAAAATCTTCAGCTGGCAACTTGAAATGTTCATTTAAATACGCTTCATAGGCGGTTACTGCCGTTGAATGCGGAATGTTTAATTGAATAATTCTAACTTGCTTGATCAGCCCGCGAATGGCCGCTAACTCAGCACGACCATTCATCAGCATGTTACTGATATCAAAATAAGTCGTGCCGTCATTGCGGGTAATTTCTTGAATTAAATCAATCGTGATCACTTTTTTTGCCTCCAATATCTATGCCATCAATGCAACTATATAAATCAATATCGCTAAACCCATTATCAGTTTGTTCGTAATGCCGCAGTCGACCTTCTTTTTGAAAGTGATTATGCTGCAAAACTAGTCCCGAAGCAATATTGTCTGGTAATACGTAAGCCTCAAGGCGTTGTAACGCCAAATGTTCGAACGCATCACGCACCAATGCACCAACAAGTTCGGACCCTAAGCCTTGGCCCCACGCTGTTGCCTGTAGTTCATAGCCAATTTCAGCACGTTGTAATTGCCAGTTGATCTCGTTATACCCACATGTGCCGATCAGTTGTTGTTGTCGCCAAATACCATAGCGAATCGCACTATCGCCAACGCGTGCTTGGGCAAACATGTCAACCATTTGTCTAACCTCAGCAATTGACTGCATTGGGCTAATATTCATAAAATGCGTTACCTGTGGATCGGACCATAAGGTAAATAAAGTCGGTAAGTCAGCCGCGGTTAGTAATTGTAAATTTAACCGTGACGTTTGTATCGTCTGCGCTAACTTCATTTAGCCGCCCCTCGTATTATTAAATTTAGAAACTTACTTCTTTGTACTTAACGACTCAGGTGCT
>NZ_RHOF01000085.1 GCF_003946445.1 Loigolactobacillus jiayinensis
GCCCTTTCGTCTGTGTGCTTTATCGGTACTGGCTAACTTACTATTGCAATTTGCGGGTATATATTATGTCGCTGAGATACCTGATAAACCTAAAGATTTATTTCATTTTGATGTTGGAGAAATAGCTTCAAACTTTGACTGTTCAGCTATGTTAACTGATATTAATTGGATGCCAGTCGGAAAAGAAGATGCTGTTCCAGGTTCTGTATCGACGTATACACACAATAGGAGAGCAATTACAAAAGTTGATAATCATGAGACACCCTTAGAAACTTCCCAATATACTGCAACAAGTTATTATTCAGCAATACTCCTAAACAAGACTGATCTTTTGCCTCCTAAAATGATTCATACAAGAAGTTCTCTATTTAATTTAATTGGTTATGCAGCTGCTGAAGATTTAGTTGCTTTATGGTTATATGATCAATTTAATTATGTGGTGATACCTTCAACCAACAAAATTGGTACACAGAGATACGAATTTGTATTAGTTGATGCCTCAAAAAAACAAGGTACCTATAAAAACAGAAGAATTTATATTCAAGTAAAAAATGGAACTACTTCTCTTAAATCTAATGATTATACATCATTGCTCTCTAATAAGAATGAAGAATTATGGCTTGTAACAACTGCGGGAAGTATTGATAGTGATAAAAGCAAAAAAATTGTACAATACTATCTTGATGATTCCCGAAATTTGATAGAGAAAAATTATAGTATAAATAAATTACTTGATTTTGCATTTGATCCACACAATACAAACATTCTCCCAGCCTCCATCTCACAGTTTGTTAAGTACTTTAAACAATAAAACAGTAGTGGCAGATTGCAAATTTAATATAACAGCAGTTCTTTGTTCGTCATCGAAAGAAAATCCAATGTACAATAATTTAGTGGCACTTTTAACTTTCTTAGAAGCTGTCCAAGATCTATGATTTTTGATATACTTCTATGTAAAAAGCGAGTTTAAGCTATGAAAAATTATCCCAGCAATATTACTCGGCAACAATTTGAATTAATTCGACCAGCTTTAGAAAATTTTCGTAAGCGAACTAAGCCTCGAAAATATGACCTCTACGAGGTCTTCTGTGCGGTCCTATATGTCTTGAAAACCGGTTGCCAATGGCGTCAAGTCCCCGGTGATTTCCCAGAATGGCGGTCAGTTTACAACTATTACAAAATTTGGTCAACTAAAGCTGAGCCTACGGCTGATTCTTTATTGGAACAAGTTTTAAAAAAATTGTCATTGCTCGGCGAACTTACCAAGGACGTTCAGCTTTAACTTCCTTTATTATCGTTGACGCTCAGAGCGTCAAAAACACCGCTACTGCTGAAAACAAAGGTTACGACGCTGGTAAGAAAATCTCGGGGATTAAGCGCCATCTGGCAGTTGATATCAATGGCTTTCCGCAGGCCATTCACATGACGCGAGCGAACGTCTCTGATCGAGACGGGGCCAGTGCAATGATCGCTTTACATGCCATGCATTTACGCCAGGTTCAAAATGTCTTAGTTGATGGTGGTTATTCAGGCGTTAATTTTCAGCTCGATGTAGCCAGTAATTTAAACGCAACCGTGCAGGTTGCGAAGCGCAATGAGTTGCATCGATTCGAAGTCATGCCCCAACGTTGGGTAGTCGAACGATCTTTTAGTTGGCTAGAGAATTGTCGGCGACTTTGGAAAAATTGTGAGCGTCAATTAACCACCAGTCTGCAAATGGTCGTTTTAGCGTTTTTAGCACTATTACTTAAGAGATTTTAGACAGCTTCTTAGCGGTATGACACCCCTTCTCTTTGAAAAATAACTACTAGATTTCATCGAGATATTGCCTAGTTTAATTAAGCACTAAATTATATAATATTGGTTATAATGGAGGATTAGTTATTTGATACAGCTTGTAAAAGAAAAATTTGACGTTACTCGTTTGCGATTTGTTTTACTCGGCCTGCTTGTGGGTTTAATGAGTGGCACCGTTGTTAGCTTATTTCGCTATTGTATTGAGATAGGGCTGCACTATAGTCGATTGGTATATAGATACTTACGAATCGCGCCATTTGTTTGGTGGGAATGGGCATTGTTGATTGGCATCAACCTTGGTTTAGCTTTAATTGTGGCTCGACTTCTCAAGAGAGAACCTTATATCTCTGGTTCCGGAATTCCGCAAGTTGAAGGTCAATTGGCTGGCGAATTGGAAATGCACTGGTGGTCAATTCTTTGGCGAAAATTTATCGGTGGTATTCTGGCATTGGGACCTGGATTATTTCTCGGACGAGAAGGACCGTCGATTCAATTAGGTGCGTCAGTTGGTCAAGGTTTCGCTGCTGGGTTTAAGTTATCAGGAACTGATCGCCGACTGCTAATTGCATCAGGCGCCGCTGCTGGATTAGCAGCGGCGTTTAATGCTCCCATTGCTGGAACTCTATTTGTCTTAGAAGAGATTTACCATAATTTTTCACCGCTGGTTTGGTTAACAGCATTAGCCGGAGCAATTGGTTCAAATTTTATCTCGCTGAATGTTTTCGGACTTGTTCCCGTGTTACATTTAAATTATTCACGTAGTTTACCAGTATCAAATTATTGGCACTTAATTTTACTCGGCATTGTTTTGGGATTGTTTGGTTACTTATATCAACGGGTCTTGTTAGTTATGCCTCGGTGGTATCATCAACTGACACATTTGCCACGCCCAATACAAGGTATCGTACCATTTCTGCTGGTAATCTTAGTTGGTTACTTTTCGCCAAATTTACTCGGTGGTGGTAATGGATTAATTGTTGGATTTGGCCAGTATGTTCCACCTTTGTTTGTACTAATTGCAATTTTTATTATACGATTCGTCTTTTCAATGATTTCATATGGTTCCGGATTACCTGGCGGTATTTTTTTGCCGATTCTTTCTTTAGGTGCTGTGATTGGTGCGGTTTATGGCGTCTTAATGAATCAATTAGGATTATTATCGCATGTCTATATCATGAACCTAATCATTTTTTCCATGGCCGGTTACTTTGCTGGAATTGGAAAAGCTCCCTTCACAGCTATCTTGCTGGTAACAGAAATGGTTGGCAATTTAACACATTTAATGCCATTAGCAGTCATATCGTTAACTGCTTACCTTGTTGTTGATTTATTAGGCGGTGCACCAATCTATGAAGCATTGTTTAAGCAGATGACAATGCCTAAAACTGTTCAGCAACTTCATCGACCTGATCATTTGGAAATACCGGTTTTCTTTGGCAGTCCCTTAAACGGCAAAATGGTCCGAGACATGCCATGGCCTAAAGAAGCACTGCTCATTGGAATCCGGCGTGGTGAACAAGAAGTGATTCCACATGGTGACACCTTGATTCATGAAGGTGATACGTTAGTACTGTTAACTGATACAACCCAACGAACCCGAGTTAAACAACGGATTGATGCATTATTAGCAACTTTAGAAAAAAAACACCGAGACTAAGTTAATAGGCAAATTGGTCTATCATAATAATAAATATTAGATTAAGTGGGTCCGTTGCCAGACATAAACATATTGGGAAACTATATACAAATACGGCGAAGTACGAAAAACGCTGAAAAAGAATTAGTTGAACCTATTTTTGAAAAATACAAAGATAAATAATAAGCTGAAAATGCCTTGCTACCCAATTTTTCATAGTCATGCTATAACGAAAAAGAAAAAGGAAGTCCCACGTGAACAGGACTTCCCGTGTAGAGCCGTTAAAGACGGTGGCAGATATTAAAACAACACTAGTTCGCCCCATAACCGGTCAAAGTTATGTGGGGCGGCTTTTTCATTTGTGGTGTTTGTCGATATAGCTGAGTAGCGCGATTAAAAACGTGCCAAACAGCAACATCAACGAGAGTGTCTGAAAGACGCTCATTGACTGTGAAGCCTTCCTGAAGATTATTCCATGTTCCCATGAGCCTCACCTCGCAAGGGAAAAGACAATCATTGCCATTAAAGCTTCTTGCTTAATCTATTATACAGGGAAATGGGGATAGAATAGTTTCTATGCATAATCAGCTTTCTTTAATCTTCGAGCCATAAATAGCCAAGCTATTAACGAAAACAACAGGACTATAAATACCGTGATGTAACTCGTGTTTCCGTGATAAGTTAAAGATTCGATCCAAAAAAAATTAAGACAACTAGGATATTCACGAGAAACCTTGTTTCCAGATGAAAAAACATTTGATGGTAAATACAGGGAAACGATAAATTCAATTAATAATTCGCACTAAGCTTAAAGGCCACTAGGGTATACCCTATTGGTCTTTTTTATTTCTGTGCTATACTAGGAATTACAAGTGTTCATTAGAACTGTCCAAAAGGAGAATTGGAAATGGCTAAAATCGGTTATGCGCGTGTGAGTTCCAAGGAGCAACATTTAGATCGACAGTTAGCGGCTTTAAAAGACGTTGATAAATTATTTACGGATAAATTAAGTGGGGCCAACACTAATCGGCCAGAACTGCAAAAAATGCTGGCCTATATTCGTGAGGGTGATATTGTAATGGTCACTGAATTAGATCGCTTAGGCAGAAACAACCATGATTTGACTAAGATCATGAACTCCATTCAAAATAAGGGTGCCACCCTAGATGTGTTAAATTTGCCGTCCATGACAGGGATTGCTGACCCCAATTTACGTCAACTGATGACCAACTTGATTATTGAACTCTATAAGTATCAGGCCGAAAGTGAACGTAAGCGAATCATTGAGCGCCAGCAACAAGGGATTGCCTTAGCTAAGCAGCAGGGTAAATATCATGGGCGCAAACCCCAATATGCCAAAGATGATCCCCGTTTGCAACATGCTTTTAAGCTTTATCGAGCTGGTATGAGTGACATTGATGTGTCCCGAAATACAGGTATTAAACGGACGACCTTTATTCGATACCGTGTGAAATACGGTATTAAAAGAAAATAGGGCCCCCCTTTTGGTTAGCACATGTTAACTGAAAGGGTCCCTATTTTCTTTACTTAATAAGTCTAATTAAATTAGTGGCCTTGGTCGAAGAAGGCATCAACTATTTTAATCAACTAGATCGTTCACCAGCAAGAAACGACCTCACCCCAGCGGAATACTGGAATGAGGCCGTTTAAGCAAAGCAAAACTTATATTATTTCAAATGACAACTTGACAGGGACTAGTACAACTCAGGGGGCTTTACTTTAATATTTCCTGTAGATATTAGCCTTTTTTTAATTTTAATTATGCCTAGAAGCCTATGTTAGAAGTCATAGTCGCCGCTACTCATAGCTTCAGCATTACCCATTAGATAGCCAGCACCAACTTGTGAAAAGAAATCATGATTGGCCGTTTCGGTTGAAATTCCGTTCATTACGATTGGGTTGATATCTTTAATCTCAGCATTAGGGAAGCGGGATTCAAAGCCCATATTTTGGAGCGCCTTGTTGGCGTTGTAGTGAACGAATTGTTTAACGTCTTCCGCTAACCCAATCGGCGCGTAAACTTCTTCGGTGAACGCAAACTCGTTCTCAAGGAGATCGTCGAGCAACTCATCCATCCACTTTTTGAATGTTTTTTGTTCAGTCGCCGATAGCTCGTTATATCCCAATTGAAATTTGTAGCCGAGGTAGGTACCATGAACAGATTCATCGCGGATCACCAGTTTGATAACTTCAGAAAGATTTGCCAGCTTATTGTTACCACGGTACCAAAGTGGGGTAAAAAAGTTGGTGTAGTACAAAATTCCTTCAAGAAAGACGCTTGCAACTTTCTTTTCAAGGTTGTTTCCCGTTTGATAAATATCATTGATCCGTTTGGCTTTGTATTGCATTCTGGGATTATTGTTCATCCATTTGAATACTTCGTCAACAGTGGCTTGATCGTTCAAAGATGTCAAAATAGTGCCGTAGCTTTTGGCATGAATTGACTCCATCATCAAAAAGTCATTGAGGACTGCTGCTTCTTTTCGTGTCCGAACGTCGGGCCGCATCACGTCGACTCCTTCTTCAGATTGGAGTGTATCCAGCAAGGCTAATCCACCCACAACCCGATTGATAACCGATTTTTCGGTGCCAGAGAGTGTCCGCCAGTCCCGTAAATCATTAGAAACAGGTACTCGCGTATCCAGCCAGTATTGTGCCGTTGCTTTATCCCATACATATTCGTCAAGTTCGTCTTCGATGATGTCCCAATTAATTGTTTTATAGCTCATTAGTTGAATACTCCTTAAAAGTCGTAGTCGTCATCGGTCATTTTTTCAGTGTCCGATTCATTGTTTGCAGCCGTTACCTGTTGCAAAAATTGATTTTGGTCAATCATCAGTTCTTTGAGTTGCGCCACTAGTGAAGACGGTTGAACTTCGTAGACAGCGTTAAAGCCAAGTGACATTAATGCATGATTGGCACCATAGGAGGCCAGATTGATGGCTTCGGTGGCATCGTCAAGGTTAGCTTCTAAGAAGTCTTTTTCAGTTTGCATGAGTTGATCAAACTGTGTATTAATCCAATACTGCAGTTCGGTTTGATCACTTACAGTGAGTTCTTCAAATCTGAGGCGAAATTTGTAACCAATATAAGCACTAAAAAGGGCGCTACCGCGGAGAATATTAGCCAACATTTGGTAAGTATTGACGAGAGCCTGTGTTTGAAGTATTGTCCAGTATTTACCAAACGAGAGCCCAGTTTCAGTCAGAATAAAAAGGGCTTTTTTCTGTAAGGCCATATCGCTAGTGCTCATTTGGGCTAGTTGGTCAATTTCAGCTTGCAGATTGGCATTATCATCTGCCCAAGTAAAACTTTCACCGCCGTTACCCGGAATCAGAGCCCGGAAAATGGTCGTACAGCTTTTGGCATGGACTGATTTCATAAAGGTAATGGTGTTTAATACGGATTCTTCTTGTTGAGTTCGCCGATCGTGGCGAATAGCAGGGGTGCCAACTTCTGATTGGTAGACGGCTAACATTGATGTACCTGCCAACATACGAGTAATGGCCTGTTGTTGAGTATCTGATAGCTGTTGCCAAGCCGTTTGATCATTCGTGATGGGAATCCGAATGTCCAACCAAAAGTTAGTGGTGAGTCGTTCCCACATGTATTTATCGAAATTATCTTTAATATCATCCCAGTTAATTGCTTTGTAGTATAAATAGTCCATCGTTATTTGTTCGTCTCCTTAATTAGGATTCATGGGTATATGGGTCTTGTGACCCAATAACGTATGCCGGTGTGTTAAACGGACGGTAAGACCCCAAGTGAATTTCCTAGATCATGCATGATTCACATTCATTTGCCGTTTTAATTTCATCGTCTTCTGTAAACGTTCGAATGTAATAAAGTGACTTAATGCCCTTTGTCCAGGCGTAATTCCGTAACCGGTTAAGGTCTCGGGTTGTCATCTTTAAATTGTTATTGTCCTTCCACTCGTAAAGGTCAGGTTTCAAAACTGAACGCATAAATAGTGTCAGACTCATGCCTTGATCAATGTGCTTTTGAGCTACGGCATAGGTGTCAATAATTTTTCGTTGATCAATATCATATGCGGGTGTGTAGTAAGGCAAAGTTTCGTTAGACAGGTAAGGTGCTGGATAGAAGATTGAGCCTACCTTATTTTCCTGACGTTGTTCTACTAATTGTGTGATTGGATGAAGTGATGCACTTGTTTCATTGACGTACGAAATTGACCCGTTCGGTGCCACAGCGAGTCTATTACGATGATAAAGGCCGCCAGTAATCACATCTTGCTTGAGTGCCTTCCAATCTGTAACAGATGGTAATTTAATATTTTTGAAGATTTTTGCAACTTTGGTACTCTTGAATTCAAAGTCTGCGTTCAAGTATTGATCGAAGTAACTGCCATCAGCGTACTTTGATTGGTCAAATTTAGCGAAGGTTTCGTGGCGTTCACGGGCAATTCGATTGCTCGTAACGAGTGAATAGTAGTTTAAAGCTAGGAAGTAGGCATCAGTAAATTCAAGGGCCTCTGGTGAGCCATACTCAATTTGGTGGCGTGCAAGGGCAGTATGCAGACCCATAGCCCCTAATCCAATCGTGTGGTAAAGTTCGTTACCATGTTTAACAGTCGGTACTTCCTTAACGTCGGTTGTGTCAGTTACGAGGGTGAGCGCACGAACAGCAACCTCAACTGAGTGACCGAAGTCCGGCGAGTCAATCATATTCATGATATTAGTTGATCCGAGATTACATGAAATATCGGTGCCAATTGTCTTGTACGATAGGTCATCATCAAGTTTTGACGGTTCTTGAGGCTGTAAGATCTCACTACAAAGGTTACTCATAATAATTTTGCCATCGACAGGGTTAGTTTGGTTGGCCGTATCAATGTTCAAGATGTAAGGATAACCAGATTCTTGTTGGAGTTGAGAAATCTTTTGTTCTAGTTTCCGCGCGTTAAAAACTGACTTCTTAATATTGGGGTTAGCGACCATGTTGTTATATTCTTTGGTGATATCGATGTAAGCAAATGGCGTACGATATTCACGTTCGACATCATAGGGGCTAAAAAGATACATTGGTTCGTTAGTCTTGAGTAATTCATAATATTTATCAGGAACAATCAAACCGAGGGACAAGGTCTTCACCCGAATTTTTTCGTCCGCATTTTCCTTTTTGGTATCCAGAAAATGTAAGATGTCAGGATGGAAGACGTTGAGATAAACCACTCCGGCGCCGTTCCGTTGCCCAAGTTGGTTACTGTAGCTAAATGAGTCTTCAAGTAACTTCATCACTGGTACAACGCCAGACGAGGCGTTGGAAATCTGCTTAATAGGATCACCTGAGGCGCGC
Organism: Loigolactobacillus jiayinensis; assembly: GCF_003946445.1. Lineage (GTDB taxonomy): Bacteria > Bacillota > Bacilli > Lactobacillales > Lactobacillaceae > Loigolactobacillus > Loigolactobacillus jiayinensis. The sequence continues at coordinate 8,774 of NZ_RHOF01000085.1, forward strand.
AAGTTTGACAGGTTAACGCCGACGCCCCCACCGATTCGAGATAGTTGAAGGGCAGAATTAACGCCGCGTCCAATTGAGAGCATGGAGTCGGCCACATCGATTAAAAAACATGATACCATTTCACCGCGCCGTTTTTTACCCGCGTTGAGAAACGTGGGGGTGGCAGGCTGATAACGTTGTGAAATCAATTCATCGGCAACGTCATTGGCAAGTTGTTCATCACCATTAGCGAGATAGAGGGCATTGAAGACGACGCGATCGACAAAGTCTTCCAAAAATTGCTGGCCATCATTAGTTTTCATGGCATATTGTGTGTAGAACTTGTAGGCACCGAGAAAGCTGCGAAAACGAAAGTGATGGTCTCTCATTTGGTCGAACAAGGACTGCACAAACTTGTGAGAGTATTGTTCCAGGATACTTGGATCGATATAATCTTCGTCAACCAAGTAATTTAACTTGGCATTTAACGAATCAAATTGCTTGGTCTTCGGTTTAACTGTCTCTTCGAAATAAGCCTTTAGGGCTTCTTGATCATAATGTAGCGGAATTTCTCCGTTGCTTGGGATATTTACGAGGTTATTTAAGTAAAAATAGGTATTTTCCATTTCTGGGGTGCTAGTTACCATTAGGGATTACTCCTTCGTTGTTTGAAAACAAAATTGATTGCGATAGGTTAAGATGGCATCGGCAATGCGAGGAATGTCGTGTGCGGTGCCACGTAGCTCAAAATCGGTAATGTAAGGAAAATCGAAGCGTTTAGCATATTGTTTAGCCGTGAGTGCAAACTGCTTATTAAAATTACGATTACCGCTACCGATAATACCGTAGCAATGCTGGTAATTGCCTTCGTACGCGAGGTAATCTCCCAAAATAGTGGTTAATATTTCAGTATAACCGTCATTAACCCCATTACCACCTTTAAGAAAGGCTGGTAGGAAGGTAACAAACGGCTGGTCAAGAGTGGTGAATTCAGGGTGTTCTTTAACATTAATTGAACTAACCCGAACATGACGTTCTTTCTCAAAGTATGTTGTCAGTCTGCTAATAAAATATTTCGTGTTGCCACTCAAACTGATGTAGAGAATATTTATGGTTTCCGTAACTAATCATCGTCCTTTTTCTATATATAGTGGTTAGGCGATCATTATAGCACTATATATGGTGTCTATGCAAATTGGTGGACGATCTGATTGATCTACAAATTGTGTTGAATATAAAGATTCAAGAGCGTAAAATATCTTGTGTAAATGCATAAAAGATTTCTGAATTGTATAGAAAT
>NZ_RHOF01000086.1 GCF_003946445.1 Loigolactobacillus jiayinensis
GCTTAACTTCCAATTCTGCCTAAAATTAGCTATCAACAGGATTTGACAAAGAGCCCAGTTTTCTGACTGTTTTATCGATGTTTTGTATTCTGATTACCACTAACTTTGCCACTTAAACAAATCAACACTTGAACGTTCAACCATTGCCTGCTGGAATGGAGTCGCCAGTGGGCCAGATGTGTCGATAGTTCTTAATGGTGGGTTGTGCCATTTAGAACTATGCGTGGCTGGCGAGATCCATTTT
>NZ_RHOF01000087.1 GCF_003946445.1 Loigolactobacillus jiayinensis
GAATGGAGTCGCCAGTGGGCCAGATGTGTCGATAGTTCTTAATGGTGGGTTGTGCCATTTAGAACTATGCGTGGCTGGCGAGATCCATTTTTCCGTCCGCTTTTGCGTTTATCTAGGAAAAATTAGCTCGCCAACGCGCCACTCGTTCCGTCCACTGGCGACGGAATGGAAGCTAACTAGCTCGACCTACAGCCAAACCTCAAAAAAATGCGTACCAGTCGAATTCAATACCGGCACACATTTTGGATTAAACTTTGCGAAAATAGCTATGCTGTAAGCTCGGAAATGTATAAATAAAGCGTTGAACTTGCTCATGGGTCAAGCGTAATTCAATAATTTCCAGTAAGCCGTTGATTGTATCGACTGCTTCATTGCTATACTCCACAGCACCAACCAAGATGTGTTCTTGGTCAAAAACTAACGTTAAACTACCGTCTGCTTCATTCTGAACTTGGCGGAACCAGTCCTCACTATAATCAAAAGTTTCAACCGTATATTGTAGCGGTGACTGCGCAGCAACAGTAGGACTAACGCCAACTTGAGAAATTCGTGGCGAGGTGAAAACAGTTGTGGCAATGCTCGGATAATTAATTGGCTGAGTCGTTTGACCAGTAAATAACTGCGCCAAATATTGTGCTTCAAAAATGGCCACCGGTGTGATCTTTGGCTGTGATTTTGCGACTACATCCCCTGTCGCGTAGATATCCGGCACGTTAGTCTGTAAGTGATCATCGACTTCAATGCCATTTTTATTGGTCGCAATTTTTAAAACCTCTAAGCCACTATCATCAACATGTGGTAGCCGTCCAGTAGCATCAACAATATAATCAGCCGCCAACGCAAATTGATTGGCCCCCTGGAGGCGGAAACCATCTGCTACCTCGGTCACAGAGTCAATCGTTTGATCATAGAGAAATTTTACACCACGATTGCGCAAACTAATGATCAAGCGTTCAACATATGGCTGATAAAACTCTCGTAGCGGCTGATGACCGCGCAGCACCACAGTAACGTCTGAGCCAGCGGCATTAGCAATCGCGGCGAATTCCATACCAACGTAGCCGGCACCAATAATTGCTAAGCGTTGCGGCATTTTCGTTAATGCCATAAAGTCGGTACTATCGTGCAAATAATTTTGGCCAGGAATATCCAATCGATGTGGCAACTGACCCAATGCCAAGACGATTTTTTCAGCTGTATATTCAGTATTGTCAACTAATACCGTATGCTCAGCTGTCAGCGTCGCATGGCCCTTGATGACCTGAACATTAGCTTTGACTAATTTTTGCTCATTACTAGCAGCTAAACGACCGATCACTTCATGTTTGTGCGCCATCAGGTCGGGCCAATTAATTTGCGGTACTGTATCAAAACCGCGCCCCTGTAGCTGTTCAATGTTGCGCATTAATTCAACGGGCTTATCTAAAGTAATTTTAGCGTTACAGCCACGATTGCTGCAGACACCGCCAAACAAACCTTCTTCTATGACTGCAACTTTTAATCCAGCTTGGCTCATAGGAATTGCGCCATTCCAAGCGCCTTGCCCACTACCAATAAACAGTACATCAAACATCATGCCAATAGCCTCCTTTAACTTATCCTGCAAATAGTGTTCATCATCAAGTTAGCACGCACCGAAAACTAAAGCAAAGAATTCGTTTCCAATTTTACTGGAATAACGATCTAACCCGTTTTCCCTAATTGATATTCTTCGGTCAATAACTGCTTTATTTCAGTCAGGCTACGCGTACGCTGGGCGTGACCGTCACCTTGTTTATGATGACAAATAGCGTACTCAGTTACATTAAAGGCATCGATCATATCGCAAATTGCAGCAGCATAATCTCGATAAATTTGAATGAGATGTTGGTGTTGCCGCTGATACTTGTGTGGTGCTTCTAATTCTTGAAAACGATCAACTAAACTACCAAAATTAATTAAACTACGCTTAAAATTAGCTTTTAATTCGATTAATTCAATAGTTGTTGCTTCTCGTGTTTCCATTACTTGTAAATAACGGCCTTCATAATCACGGAAACCTTGATCGAACATTTTCAGTTTAGTGATCATATACGTAACGCATTGCAGGTAGCGTTTTTGAATGTCAAAATCATTCATTTATTACACCTCTATCTTATTGATTTAATAAGAATAAAGTAACATTGATAATAATTTCTAGCAATAAAAACGCATGAAAGCTAATATCGTGGACATTGGTTCCTAATTGTATAATAATGGTAGCTAATTAATGACGAATAGAGGCTATCAAGGTTATGCAGGCAATGGTAATTAATCAATTTGGTTCAGCGAAGGCGTTAAATTTAGTGGAACGCCCACAACCAGAAATTTCGGCGACACAAGTTCTAGTAAAAGTGCACGCTTTTTCGATCGACCAATTAGATTTGCAGCTGCGGACTGGTCAACTTATTACACAAATTCCTGCCGCCTTTCCGCTGGCTTTAGGCTGGGATCTGGCTGGAACGATTGTTGCTGTAGGTTCTGCAGTCACTGATTTTTTAGTTGATGATGCTGTTTTAGCGCGTTTACCACTAATAACACCAGGAGCAGCCGCAGAATATGTTGCCATTGAAGCTAAGTGCTTGGCTTACAAGCCCGATAACATCAGCTTTCGCCAAGCTGCAGCACTACCAACAGCTGGCTTGACGGCTTGGCAAGCCATCGTCACCCACTTAGCAGTAGAGAAGCAGCAAACTGTTTTGATCAACGATTTTTCAACCTGTGCTGGTCAATTAGCCACACAATTAGCGGTGGGCATTGGTGCTAAGGTAACGGCAATCACCGCTGACACGACTCGTGAGCCTGATTTTAATTTAGTCACTGCGGCAACTGCTGCTCAACAGCGTTATGATGCACTGCTTGATTTAACCGCTACGCCACTGTCCACGGAACTATTACGGGCAAACGGCCACTACTTAGCCACTCAAACTGATTTTAATTTACAGCCCGATGGCACTGAGTTACAGCATTTGGTCGACCTACTTAGCCACGACAAGTTGCAATTGTCACTTGGTCGTAGTCTGCCTTTTTCAGAGCTTAGCCTGATCACTGCGCATCGCCTATTGGAAGCTGGTCATACACAAGGTAAAGTCGTGATCGAAGTTATCGCTGACTAACCTGTTGTCGCTTAAGTAGTGCCTCCTGTTTATTTCTGAAAATAGGTCATTTTTCTTCTACATTTTAGCATCGACTGATTATCCGCCAACAGCGTTAATTACTTTTTGAAAATGTTACCAAACTGTAATCTAAATCAGTGACTAAATCGCTGATATTTTGTGGCATAATCAGTACAATGAAGGTAGGAACAAATGAAGGGGGCTGAGCATTGTGACAAGCACAGCTTTATCGATTTATAACAATCTGGGCCAACGCCTACAATTGCGACCCAACATTCGTTACACACTAATTGTTAAAAATGGCTATATTTTGGCGTTGCGCGCTGGTGAAAAGCAGTTACGATTACCGAATTTAGTCGTTGCTTAACGCAAAAACGTGCAGCCAAAAAGTCGGCTCACGTTTTTTCATTTTTGTGTGTAAATAGCTTATAATGAAGTGACTGTTCCATGTACAAATTAAATTAAGCCTTATTTTAAGGGGGAATCCATATGACTTGGGGAATTATTTCAACGTGGCAAATGAGTTTGGCCGGTGTAACCAGTGCTGCGGCACAATTACGTGATGGTCGGCCCAGCGGTGATGCGGTACAAACCGCAATTGAGAATGTCGAAAGCAATCCAGCATTTAATTCGGTGGGCTATGGCGGTTTGCCTAACGCTGAAGGAACCGTGGAAATGGACGCTGCCTTTATGAATGGCGATACTTTGAGTATCGGCGCCGTCGCAGCCTTACATGATATCGCTCATCCAATTGCTGTGGCCCGTAACTTATCCCACGAGCAATTAAATAACTTTTTAGCTGGTAGCGGTGCTGATGCTTACGCGCAACGGCACGGTTTCGTTGGCAAAAGTATGCTGACACCAGAGATGCAAGCCTTTTGGGGCAAACAAGTTCGTAAAAATGCCACCCGCCATGATGTCTTGAATACGCATGATACAGTTTCAGTGATCAGCTTAGATTATCGTGGTCGTCTGCATACGGGTACGTCGACAACCGGTATTTTTATGAAAGCTAAAGGCCGCGTGGGCGATGCACCCCTACCTGGGGCAGGCTTCTACTGCGATAACCAAGTCGCTGGCGTGGTAACTACTGGCTTAGGCGAAGATTTAATGAAGGGTATGCTCCCCTTTAAAATCAACGAGCTGATTCGTGGCGGCGCAACACCGCAAGAAGCGTGTGACCAAGCCGTTTATCCATTTGTCGATGAACTTTATCATCGCAGTGGCCATATTGGTGCCGTTTCCGTTGTCGCCTTAGATAAGGAAGGCAACTGGGGTGTCGCTACTAACACCGCGTTCACTTTCGTGGTGGCCACTGATCAGCTAGAACCAACTGTTTTCAACGCGGAACGCGGTAAGCACAACACGACCGTCATTGATGAAGCAAGTCTTTAACGGCTATTTACATGGTGCCGAGCGTGTTTTATTAGCGCCAGCACCAGCTGAATTTCATTTGGAATTAAATTTTGGCGTAGGCCAACAACCAACCCTGTACTTACCAACCGATAATCGCCGCCAGTACCCTGTTAAGCTAGTTGTAACTAGACAACATTTACAGTTACAAGCACACCAATCCCAGCGCTGGTCGGTACCTGAATTGGTTGCACCTTGCTTGGTCATCGATTGCACAACGGTTGGCTTCAGCTGGCAGTTAGGTGAACAAACGGACATAGTGAAGTTGGTGCGCCTACCCGAACAACGCTTGGTGATTTTAGCCAGCAAGCGACCATTAGATTATCAAGTTATTATTACAAGCAACTAAAAATCGTCAGTGAACAACATTAGAGTTGTTTACTGACGATTATTTTATTGCTGATAAAATGCCAAAATCAATTGCTGTAATTTTGCATTCTGTTCCGCAGTGCCAAAGGTGATGCGCAACCAATCTGGCCGTAAGCCAGTGCGGACAATGAAGCCATGGTGTAGCAAATCATCCGCTAAAGCTAGTGCTTGTGGTGCCTTAAAGAAAGTAAAGTTAGCTTGCGAACGGTAAAAAGTAAAGCCGTTTTGCTGCAAAAATTCTTCCCACTGTTGTCGTGCTTTTTGTACACGCGTTACGGTTGTTTGCAAAAAGTCTTGATCCGCTAAGGCTGTTTTAGCAGCTAATTGCGCGACGGCACCTAAGTTATACGGTAAGCGGACTGACTGCAAGCTAGGTGCTAATTTAGGCGGCATAACCGCATAGCCGACCCGAAAATTAGCTAAACCATATGCCTTCGAGAAGGTTCGCAGTACCATTAAATTAGCATATTGTGTCAACAATGGTAGCGCCGTATAAGTGGTCAAATCGTCAACAAAATCCATATAGGCTTCGTCGATCAATACTAATACATTTTCTGGTACTTGCGCCATGAATTCAGCAATGGCGGCACAAGTAACTGCAGTCCCGGTAGGATTATTCGGATTACACAACCAAATCAGCTTCGTTTGTGGTGTGATTGCGGCAGCTAAAGCCGTTAAATCTGCTATGCCATCAGTTTGAACTGACACATCGCGCACCACTGCAGCTTCAATTTGCGCATGTAATTTATATTCAGAAAATGTCGGGCCTAGTTCCAACACCTCATCCGTATTTTCTAAAAAGGTCCGCGATACGAGTTCGATTACTTCATCTAATCCATTACCAAACAACAAGCGTTCTGGCGCTACATTAATGTATTCAGCGACAGCTTGGCGCAAGGCGCTGGCATCGCCATCTGGATAATAGCGGCTGTTACTGAAGTCCCAGTTTTGTAAGGCTTGCTGAACTTTTGGCGAAGTGCCAAAGGGATTTTCATTGGCCGATAAGCGAACCACCTTAGCGAGGCCGAGCTTTTCTTCTAACTCCGGTAATGGCGTTTCTGGTACATATGGTTGTAACTGACTGACGGTTTTTTTCAGCATCGCGGTTCCTCCCTCATTAATTAAAGCTTGTCGATTTCGCGCCGTTCTTTAGTTTTACTCATTAGCCCTTCACGTTTAGCCAATTCAGTTTTGATATCATCAACGCTGATGCCACGATCTACCATTAACACAAGCACATGGTAAACAAGGTCGCTGACTTCGTAGACAAAATCTTCATCGCTAGGATTTTTGGCCGCAACTACGACTTCGGTCGATTCTTCACCGACTTTTTTCAAGATTTTATCTAAGCCTTTCGTGAATAAATAGTCAGTATACGAACCAGCCTCTGGTTTATTTTTCCGTTGTAAAATAAGTTGATAAAGTTCTTCAATTGTCTGCATCTTGATTGCCTTCTTTTAATAGTTTAATTATTTGTTTGTTCTAAATCACGGCCGTGAATATCACGATAAAAGCAGCTGTAATGGCCGGTATGGCATGCGGGACCAGCTGGTTTAACACTGATCAATAAGGTGTCGGCATCACAATCAACGCGGATGTCGACGACCGTTTGCGTATTCCCGCTAGTTGCACCTTTATGCCACAACTCTTGCCGGCTACGTGACCAGAACCATGTTTCGCCGGTTGCTAATGTCTTTTGCCAGCTAGCTTCATTCATATAGGCCACCATTAAAACCGCACCGTTACTGGCATCAGTAATCACGGTGGTCAATAATTGTTGTGGCAATTTACTGAAATCTAATTGGATCATCGAACGATCACTCCTTGTTCGCGTAGGCTTTGTTTAACTTGTGGAATCGTCAATTCACCATAATGAAATACGGAGGCCGCCAAAGCAGCATCGACATCAGTTTTAGCAAAGAGGTCATTGAAATCCGCCAATTTACCACAACCACCGGAAGCAACGATCGGCACATTAACCGCCGCGGTTAACGCTTGGTATAATGCCAGATCATAGCCGGATTTGGTGCCGTCACGATCCATACTGGTCACTAATAATTCACCAGCACCAAGTGCCACTACTTTTTTAGCCCAGCTGATGGCTTCAAGATCAGTGGCTTTACGGCCACCATTGACGTAAACTCGATATTCTTGCGTCGCCTCATCCCACCGAACATCGATGGCAACCACGATACATTGACGACCAAACTTTTCGGCACCGGCGTGAATCAGTTCCGGCTGGGTCACCGCAGCTGAATTCAACGCAATTTTATCGGCGCCGGCCTTTAACAAAGCTTGCATGTCGGCAACACTTTTAATGCCCCCGCCAACGGTTAACGGCATAAAGACTTGTGCAGCAACTTTTTCAATCGTGTCGACCATAGCACCGCGAGCTTCATTAGTTGCTGTAATATCGAGAAAAACTAGTTCATCGGCACCTTGTTTTTCATACGCTGCAGCAATTTCTGCTGGATCACCAACATCAGTTAAATCAACAAAGTTAACGCCTTTTTTGACGCGACCATGATCGACGTCGAGACAAGGTACAATTCGTTTGGCTAACATCAGCTCATCACCGCCAATTCTGCTAAAGTTACGCTGCCGGCAAATAACGCCTTACCTATAATTGCGTGATCGATGCCAGCAGCATTTAAGTTTGCTAAATCACGTGCATCGCGGACCCCACCGGAAGCCACAAAGGTTGCCGCGGGAAATTGAGCCGCTAAGTCGACTAATTGTTTCTGATTTGGCCCTTGTAAAGTGCCGTCACGCTCGATATCGGTCACAATAAAAGTCGTTACGCCGACTTTTTGCATTGCGGCAACTAGATCAGCCATCGTCACTTGGCTTTGTTCTAGCCAACCTTCCGTAGCGACTTTGCCGTCTTTGCCGTCAATACCGACAACGATTTTAGCGGCACCAAACTTTTTGACTGCGGCAGTGACTAATTCTGGATCAGTTAAGGCCGCGGAACCAATAATCACCCGCACCACACCTAACGCTAAATAAGCTTCGATTTGCGCTAATGTGCGAATACCACCACCAATTTCGACCTGTAATGGCGTTTGTTCCACGATAGCGGCAATTGTTGCTTGATTTGCTGGACGACCGTCCTTCGCACCGTCCAGATCGACTAAATGTAAATTGGTCAAGCCGGCTGCGGCAATTTGTTTGGCCTGAGTGAGTGGTGAATCATTGACCACCGTTTCTTGGTCGAATTGGCCCTGATATAGCCGAACGCTACGGCCGTTTTTTAAATCGATTGCTGGGTATAAGTTCATGCTAAGACCAACTCCTTATTGAAGCGCGCCAAGCCAAGTAGTCCAACTTGGCCACTTTTTTCGGGGTGAAATTGCATTCCCATCACATTGTCTTGTTGAATAATGCTGGGAATTTTCACGCCGTAATCAGTTTGTGCAATAATATTTTTTGCTGCGGTTTGAACGTAAAATGAGTGCACGAAGTAAGTTGCTTGGTGGTTAAATACGTCCGCCACTGGATTCTGTTGCAGCACGTCGTTGGTGTTCCACCCCATATGTGGCACCTTTAAACCGAGATCAGTCGGAATTGGGACAACTTCACCTGGCAATAAACCGAGGCCTTTTGCCGGACCAAATTCGTAGCCAGTTTCAACTAATAATTGCATGCCTAGACAAATACCCAACATTGGTTTACCTTGCTGTGCAGCAGTTTGTAGCACGCTAACTAAGTCACGCGCTTCCAAGGCCGCCATTGCTTTTTGAAACGCGCCAACACCAGGGAGGATCAGACCGTCGGCAGCTAAAATTGTCGCCGGATCACTGGAGAGCTGGTTCGCAATACCGAGGTAATCCAACGCTTTTTTCAAGTTACGCGTATTTCCGGTATCATAATCGACAACAACGATCATTAAATCACTCCTTTAGTTGACGGAATCCCTTTAACTTCTGGATTAATGGTCACCGCACCACGCATTGCCCGGCCAAGTGCTTTGAATAAGGCTTCGACTTTATGGTGTGTATTACGGCCATACAAAACAGTCGCGTGGCAGTTTAGCTCAGCGTTGAAGGCAAAACCTTGGAAAAAGTCTTCGGTAACTTCAGTGTCGTACCCGCCCAGCCGTGGATTGGTTAGCTCAGCGTCAAAGACTAAGTAAGAACGTCCAGATAAATCGATCACCACGCGAGCGAGCGTTTCGTCCATCGGCACATAGGCTGTGCCAAAACGTTCGATACCTGCCTTATCGCCTAGTGCCTGCTTGAAACACTGGCCCAACACGATTGCAATATCTTCAGTTGTATGATGCGGATCAACGTTCAAGTCACCATTGGCTTCAACAATCAAGCCGAACCGGCCATGTTTGGCAAAAGCATTTAGCATATGATCCAGAAAACCGATGCCGCTATTAATTTTAATGACGCTAGCATCATCTAAATTAAGGTCAACCGTAATTTGTGTTTCTTGCGTATCACGCGTAATTTTTGCTTGGCGCATAGTTACACCTCCTCGTATTATTAAATTTAGAAACTTACTTCTTTGTACTTAACGACTCAGG
>NZ_RHOF01000088.1 GCF_003946445.1 Loigolactobacillus jiayinensis
GATCGATAAATGAATTATATTATTTCATCTGTCAACCATAAAGGGACTATAACAAAGGGACTATAACAATCTTGGCAGAACTTACTTTTTTAATTACCTTTACTAGCTTGTAACGGCGTAGCATCTTGTGTGAAAAATCGTTGCCAGCAGGCGATGGCGCGTTCGTCGGCACCGCGGTCTTGGCATTCCAATGCCTTGCCAGCTAATTGTTCATACGTTTCGATAACTGTGCTATAGTGTTGTTGCTGTTGTGCGGTTAGTTGGTTAGCATTAATTTGTGCATTAGCATACGCAGGTACCGGCGTGGTTAAGTGAGTATTAAAATACTGCAAAAAATCATACACCATTTCTTGTTCATTAAGTCGCTTAGTGACCTGCAAGTACTCTGTCCATATACTGATCAATAAGGCTTGATCGAGTTCTGGTATGGCCTGCACTAACAAATTATTTATAATACAAATTATGCGCTTAGCATCCCGTTGTATTTTAGGCGTGAAGCGACTTAACATGTGCTGATAAGCCTGTGGTACTACTGGATCGAGCGATATATAGTGTCCCGCCACTGCCATTTTAGTCGTGACTTCTTTGGGTTGTTCAAGCATTTTTTTCTGCACATAATGATTAAACCAGGTAGTTGCATCCATAACTATTCCTCCAGTTACTATTAGCAAACGCTTACCTTAATTTAGCACATGTTCCTTTGTTATGAAAGCAGTTTTATAAAAAAATTTAGTCTTAAAATGCCCAAACTAGCCTGTGTTTGCTAATTTGGGCATCACCGCTTTACATTACGCTAGTGTTTCCATGCGATATCTGTTATTTAATTAATTCAGTGGCTGTCGTCATGTCCACCGCGGTGCCTTGATAGATAAAGGCGTTGGTCACAAAGCTGTCACGCTCTGGGGCACTCATCGCTTGCCAGTGAAATGGATGGATGGGAAAGGAAAATAGGCTACCGTCACTGTTGATATTTTGTACATAAAAGATTTGAAAACGCGGGAAGGTTAGATTCTCGTCGATCAGCGCAGCAATTGCCTGTTCTAATGCTGCTTCACGTGGTAAGGCTAATTCAGTGAGTTGCCGGCGAAATTCACTAATTTGTTCAACCGATAATGGGTGCTGCATGATGGCGTGCTTAGTGGCGGCGTAAAGTGCGAGTAAGTCGCTCATGGGCGGTTCCCTCCTTGGGTTAAATGAGTTTGTTTTTCTGCGCGTAAGCTAATAAATTCTGACAAACTTGGTGTGTTAAAATACTGGATGCTGGGCTGACTGGATTGGCTTGCTTACCTTGAACAGCCGCAACGAAGTCATGGATCAGTGGCGCAAAACCGCGGCGTTGCAAATTAGGCGTCCAATCTGGAAATTGCTCTTGGGTCGTCATTCCGTTAGCCTGCAGCGCATACGTTGCTAGGTCAGTGACCTTGGCAATGCCTTGCGGGTTCTGCACTTCAGCCGTTTCGCTGTTGGCACCAGCCTGCATATTTAGTAGCGCATAGGCGGTTGCAGTCGGTGTCTCCATGACCACGCTAGCTTGCAGCAAAGCGCCATGCTGTGCCAGCACGCGATAGTGGTAGTGCGTTGGCGTCTGGCCAAGTAAGAACAACGCAGTATCAACCACATGGGGCATTAAATCAAAAATGACAAACGGCACTGGCTGCAGCGTAGCAACGCGCTCCTTTTGGACTAAAACGGTTTGCGCTGGCTGTTGCTGTAACTTTGCATTAAATGGTGCGAAGCGGCGGTTAAAGCCAGCCGTTAGCAGTAAACCTTGCTGCGCTGCCAGTTGGTATAGCCGTTTCACATCAGCCACGTTATCGCTAACTGGCTTATCGACGTAAACGTGAACGCCTGCACGCAAGCATTGTTCAATGTAAGCCGCGTGAGTTGGCGTTGGTGTATGAATGAAAATGGCCGTTGGTTTTTGCGCCAATAGCGCGTCTAGATCAGCCGCAGTGTGTTGAAACCCATATTGCTGCTGTAAATGCTGTAATTTTGCCACATTACGGGTACACAATACCCATTCAACTTGATCCTGCATACGTGCCATCACTGGTAAATAAGCTTTCTGAGCAATATTGCCTAGCCCGAGCACACCAATTTTTAACATTTGCTCACCTCATTTGTTTATCTTAAGTTTAGCGGTTCGCTAGCGCTAACACAACTGCAACGCTAGTGAATACCGTTACTTAACTCATTGTTCATTTTCCCCTGCCCAAAAGCGCTGCAAATTAGTCACTAACTGCGCCGCAATTGTATCCGGCGCCAAATGGTGGGCTTGTGATAACGCCTGAATACCTGCATCCATGATCTGCGGGTAATCGTTAAGTGGCAATTCTTGATTCAACGCCCAGGCTAGACTTTCCATGCCATCGGACTCTAGCAGCACACGCTCCAGCGGTACTGCATTGAGTAAATAATGGACGCTTTCTTCTGTGGCAAATGATGGCCCAATACTGAAGTAACAGCCTAGCGCCAAGTAATCTTCAATGTATTCAGTGCTGGAATACCAGTGGATCAAATACGTGTTAAAATACGTCTTCAGAATGCGCAGCGTTTCCTGCTCCATCCCTTTGGTGTGGATGATCACTGGTTTGTGCGCTTGTTCAGCGTAAGCTAACTGCTTGGTAAAAATCTGCTGCTGCAGTTTTGGCGCCGTTTTGGTCCAAACATTATCTAGGCCGATTTCGCCGATAACCGGTACTTGGGCCAAAATTGGCGCCATTTCAGCCCAAGTTACTTGATCAACTTGCCAAGGGTGAATACCAGCGCTTAACTGCAAGCGCCGGCTATGACCAACCCACGCTTGATTACGGGTAAATTCAGCGGGCGTTGCACAATTGATTGTAGCGTAAATTTTTTCTCGTTTTAACAGGCGGACATAACTTTGTTGTGTCGCATGTGTGTGGGCATCGCTTAATTGCATTGCTTTAACTCCATTCTCTTTTTAGCTGTGTTATCCCGCTATTTTCAAGCACAGCGTCACCTTTTTCGACTTGCTTTCATTTAATTCTAACATGATTCCCACCAATTATTTATCCAATGAAAGCCAATTCACTGGTATACTGTTAACATTGGAGGGATTTTTGTGCAAAAATTAGTTAAAATAACGACCATTTTTACGTTAAGTGTGGGGCTACTTGGCGCCAGTGCGCAACCAGTTGCGGCAGCAAAGGCCAAAACTGTCAAGGCACAGATCACATTAACGGTTGATAATAAAAAGATCAGCAAGAAAAAAGTAACCACGACCAGTAAGACCAACTTGATGAAGGTCTTGAAGAAACATTATACGATCAAGGAAGACGACGGTATGATCACGTCGATCAATGGTCACAAGCAAAACACCAAGGCGCAAAAATACTGGTTATACCAGATCAACGGTAAGGATGCCACTAAAGGCGCTAAAAAGACTTACCTGAAAAATAACGATAAGGTCAGCTTCACGTTAAATGCCGACAAGTAAATCGCGTTATACGCCACGTTACATCGCTGTGGTATCGCTGATCACCGCTCTGTGTGTCGTCGGCCGTTACTTGTTTCAATTTCTACCGAATATTCAGCCGGTAACCGATATTATTATTTTTATGACCCTAAGTTTTGGCGTCGTAACAGGTGGTTACATCGCTATTTTATCAATTTTAATTTCCAACGTCTTGTTAGGTTTCGGTATTTGGACAATTCCGCAGATTTTTGCCTATTTAGTCGTGGTCGTATTGACCTGGCTAGTTGGTAAGCTACCTTATTTACGCCGCCATCTCTGGCTGCAGGCGGTCTTTAGCTTATTGGCTGGTTATTTATATGGTTTCTTCGTCAGCCTTGGCCAGTACCCGCTACTCGGCGGTTGGCCGCAATTTGTTGCCTATTACATCGCTGGTCTGTACTTCGATACGTTTCATGCGTTTGGCAACTTGGTTCTGTACTTCATTTTGATTCCACCGTTGACCAAAATCATACCACGCCTGCGTTTAGACTAAGCCGCTTTCTAGGAGGGAAAATAAATTTGAACACAATTGATGATTATATCGCCACACTAGCGCCGATGCAGCAGGAAGTTGCCCAAATCATGCGCGAGCTGATTCAGACCGCGGCGCCACAGGCAACTGAAACCATCGCCTACTCAATGCCGGCCTTTCAGCAAAATGGCAACGTGCTGGTTTATTTTGCCCCCGCCAAGGCGCACTTAGGCTTCTACCCGACGCCAGCGCCGATTGTAGCCTTTGCGGAGCAGTTGCGTGGCTACAAAACGAGTAAAGGTGCGATTCAGCTGCCTTATGATCAGCCGCTACCAGTGCAATTGATCAAAGCTATCGTTGCCTACCGCATCAAAGAAATCAATGCTTAGTCTTGGCCTGCAGCTTCCACTGCAGGCTTTTTATATGTGGAAATAGCGTTTAAGGATAAAAAAATAGACCATTGAGTTGGTCTATTTTTAACGGACTAAAGTTAGTAACCATGGTGTAATAAAGCCTTCGATGGCCGCCGCAATTAGCAAGCCAGGAACGACAACTAGTAGATACAGGCGCAGTAGTGGCTTGATAAACGGCCACCACTTTAGTTGGCCGATCCAGTCATAGCGGTGTGCGCGCCAATTTTGAGTACGACTTCGTACGTAATAGTTGAGCTGACTGGCTAGGCCTACCGCCACGGCAAAACTGGAGATCTCAATGATCCCATGGGGTAAAATACCAGCTAGAATCAGTAGGCCGACTGGTGTGTGGCTGGCATTGATGTATAGCACCAAGCCGATACTAGCGGCCGTCCCAACTAAATTCACCCAATACAGCAATGGTACTGGAATCAACGCTAGGATGACAACCAGCCAGACTGCGCGCTCGTTATGCCACGCAATATTAAGTGCCATTTGCCAGTTGGTATCATTTTTCAAGCCGCTAACCGCTTGCTTCAAAAAGCTTTGCAGGCCAGCTAGATCAGGTGCAATCAGTACCATTAACCCGTAAGTTAGCGCTGCGCCGACTAATAATAGCACCCAGGCAGCCAATACATTGGTCCAAAGCTGCTGCCGGCGCCAGTGCCGTAAGTCGTGGGTTTTATCCATGAGTCACCTATTTCTTGGTTTTCTTAGGTAATTTATTGTCAATATTGGTTTTGACCACCAAGACATCAGCGATCGCCATTCGATTAACGTAAGATGCTACTGAGCCGATCAGCATGCGTTCAACTGCATTTAACCCAGTTGCCCCGATCATGATCAGATCATTTTTATGCTCTTGGGGAAAATCACGCGCAATCACTATTTTAGGATTACCGAAACGAATATGGATGTCGATATCATGAAAATCGCTATCCTGCTCGATTTTGGTGACCAGCTTGTCCAAGTACGTTTTCACATCTTCTGACATTTTATAGATGACGTCACCATCGACGAAGCTGGAATAGCTGACCTCAAATTGTTGGGTCGCCAAAACATCCAATACATCCAAATGAGCTTCATTACGTTTGGCCACTTCCACAGCTTTTGCCAGCGCGAGTTCCGCTTCCTTAGAACCATCAACTGGCACCAAAATATTACGATATTCTTGTAGCATAACGATCAATCCTCCTCAGTTGTTATCCTGATGTTTACACTTACATTATAGTCTATTTATACTCATTATGCCTACCGTAAAATAGTTACTTACGCTTGCGGCTACGCATCAGTGCTATTCCAGCATTTAACAACATCCCGCTGGCCATCATGTACATGGCCAACATATTTTGACCCAGCGCTACGGCGATTAAGAGAATCAAATAAAAAACAAAGAAGAATAGCGCGGAATAATAGGACTGCCCCATACTTACCACTTCCTCTTTTGTGCAGCTATTTTACATCCGCATCCCCATTTTGGCGTAGGATTCCATGCCGCCCATCCATAACTGATCCATTGGTACACCGCGCTCTTCGCTGAGTGCTTGCATCATCGTGTCCATATCCATCAGTTTATAATCTGGGTTCGGGTTATCTGCTGTGTAAGCCAAAATTTGTGCCATCATCCCGCCGTCTTCGTGTTCGATAATGTGGCAATGATACATATACAAGCCCGGCAGATCAAATTTAACCTTAATGCGCACCGTTTCACCGGGGTTAACGCCAACCGTATCCTTGTAGCCATGCTCGTTGGGGTAAGGTTCATGACCATTGCGGGAAATAACGGTAAATTGCGTACCGTGCATATGGAACGGATGGACCATGCCGCCATTCATCGTGTTGGTATTAGTCACATCCCAATATTGAACGTCACCAACTTTTTGGCGTGCATCAATGCGCTGCATGGCAAATTTTTTACCGTCGATCAGCACTTGTTCATCCATCCCCGACATCACCACTTTGCGGACTGGCAAACCTGGTGTAACCGGCAAATCAGCAATATCAGCTAAATGCGCGGGCAGCTTTGTGTTATCTGGCGCAAATTGTTGCACGCGGAACCGTACTAACGGCACATCATCAGAATACAACGTCACCACATCGCCCGGCTTATATTGGCCAAAATCAACGATCAATTCCGCCCGCTCCGCGCAGGTTAACATCAACTTCGTCAATTTAACTGGCGCTGGCATCGTCCCACCATCGGAACCAACTTGCGTAAACATTAAATCATCGCTGAAATGTAGACGCCATTCACGGCGGTTAGCGCCATCAAGGATCCGCAAACGCAAGCGCTGCGTGGTGACATCAAAATAAGGATTGACCGTGCCATTGATTAATGCGGTCGGTCCCTGAACACCGTCAGGATCGTAATCAGCGCGATAATCCCATTGATTATTTTCATGGAAACGGCGATCTTGCAGGATCAATGGAATATCGTCCACGCCCCACTGCCGCGGAAACGGTAGCTTAGCTTCGGCTTGATCCTTGACTAATACCATCGCTGCTAGGCCATGATAGACTTGTGCGGCAGTTTCTGGACACGGATGCGCATGTAACCAGACCGTGGCGGCGGGCTGATCAAGGGTAAAGTCGATCTGACTGCCTTTACCAGGATAGACTGGGGCATGGCAGCCACCATCAACATAGGGGCCAATAACATTAAGGCCGTGCCAGTGAAAAGTAGTCAGCTCAGGCAGCTCATTTTTCAACGTTACATGAATATGTTTGCCCTTTTCAAATACGATCGTCTGGCCGAGGACACTATTGTTGTAACCCCAGGTTTTCGTTTTCGCGCCGGGCAAAAATTGCGTTTCGCCGGTTTGCGCAATTACAGTATAGTAAGTGTCAGTGGCCGTTTCTTTGTCTGGCTTAAGCAATGGTGGCACATTCAACGGCTGTTGTGGCGCATTGGCCTCTTCCAGTGGCACATAACCGCCATCATGGGTATTAAACGCTGACTCATCAAAGAAATAATCGGTATAAACCTGATCAGACATGATCAATCGCCTTCCTAATTTGTTTTTAGTTTCGCTTTCATTATAGCACTGAACTTATAAGTTAGGCATACCGAACCGCACGCGTATTTATTGAGTTGCCGCCCAAAAGCTTGCTACACTAAAGAATGTCTAACAGCGCATCTTATGTTTTTAGACACACGCTCATTACTAACAACGCCTTAATTCAGGCCAGGAGGGATTCAATGAAAAATAATCTAATCGCAGTTATCGTCACAAATGGTGTCGAAGATGTAGAACTGACCAGCCCGCGTGAGGCCTTAGTCGCCGCTGGCTACAAATTATGCTTGATCGGCCAACGTGCTGGCGAGATTATCCAAGGTAAAAAAGGGACCCCGTTTTTAATCGATCGTGGCATTGATGACGTGATGCCGGAAGAATTTTGTGCCCTGCTCATCCCCGGCGGCTTTTCCCCAGATCAGTTGCGTGGCGATCAACGCTTTGTTGATTTCACTAAGGCCTTCTTTGAACAAAAACGGCCAATTTTTGCCATTTGTCATGGACCACAATTATTCATTCAAGCTGGTTTAGCCGATCAACTCCATTTAACCGCCTATAAAACAGTGCAGCCAGATCTAGCTTATGCTGGTGCAACTGTCGAAGATCAGGCAGTAGTCGTCAGCGACAACTTGATCACCAGCCGCAATCCCGATGATCTACCTGACTTTAATCAAGCTATCGTAGCCGCATTAACATAGGCACAGAAAGTTTGGGTGCAAACCCAAGCTTTTTTTTACGCTAAATTCTAGTCACAGCAGTATAATTGTTGCAGCAACCAATAACTAACAGAGAACCCAAATATCTTTACAAATGTTATTTTTTATTTTAGACTGCAAGTGGTATTATAGTGCAATGACTTATATTGAAGAGATAAGTTCGCGTAAACGCCCTAAACATGGTGCGTTCACGCCCGCGATATTTTTATTTACAATTGGAGGAACGTTGTTTTGCTAACTTTTTATGGACAACCAAAGTTCAAAAGTGATGGAGCAACTCGGCCCCCTATCGGCTATGAGTTATTTATCCGTGAACATACAGCAGCGGGCTGGCAGCTGCCAAAAGACTTTAACGCAATTACGGTTGCGCAACTTAAAGCTTTACTGCTTAAAACAATGCCCCTGATGCCAGCAAACGTTGTCTCAGTTGCCTTTAATTTAGAGCCGGCACAATTTATTGATCATAGCTATATCGATATGATCGCTGAAGTCCAGCAAACGACGTCCATTATTTTATACACCGAGTTAACTGAACGCGCTGACGACCAGGTGACGGTACAACAGCTATTGGCAGCAGCTAAGTACTTCCACAAGCTAAATTTACAAGTTTGTGTTGACGACGTCGGTTCCGGTAGAAATACGCTTGGCCTAGTCTTAGCGCTTAATGATTATGTCGATGAGTATAAATTTGCCTGCCAGAATTTTCGCTTTGCCGCTGATTTTAAACAAATAACTGAAATATTAGATCCTTGGTATGCTTTAGCCCAGCGCCATAAAAAAGTATTTGCCATTGAAGGTATTGAAACTGCCGCAGAATTAGCCATCGTTGACAAGGATTATCCTTGCGACATCGTTCAAGGCTACTACACCGGCAGGCCAGTGCCACTAAACATCGAAGTATAAGTAAGCGTAAATAAAAAATGAGCTAACAACAATAATCTGTTGTTGAAGTGAACCCCCGGTATTGGACCAGAATCCAATACCGGGGGTTTTACTA
>NZ_RHOF01000089.1 GCF_003946445.1 Loigolactobacillus jiayinensis
AAAATACTGATTTAATAGGATTTATCGTGTGGCTAATTTGTTCTTGCAATTTGGGGTTTACATTTTCACTATAAACTCATCTGGTTTTTTTGTAAATGCTTTCATTTACTTTAAATCGACACAATTTCGTGAAAACTGTCTTACATTAGTAACTACGGGAAATCTTTTGAAAATAATTTTTTCACAATGAAAGGATTTTATAAAGGTATAGGGCCTTAAGTAATTGTGTAAGCGATGAAAGAATGACTTTGGTCAAAGTTGAAGTTTTACTTGAGATTAAAATCGATGGTCTACCTGAATTTGTCGGTAAATGGAGGGATTTCGTGGTAAACTTCAGATGGAGAAGCTTGCCAATAAATGAAAAAGGAAACGCTCATGATTACAATAAAAGATATTGCGCGTCGGGCTGGTGTCTCAGTCTCAACCGCCTCACGTGCGCTAAATAATAATTCAAGAATTAGCCTTAAAACGCGTGAACGAATCCAAAAACTCGCCAAGGATCTTGATTATCTGCCAAATTATACCGCTAAGAACCTGACTCGCGGTGAAGCAAACGTCGTCGGAGTTATTTTTCCAACGGTGGAAAGTTCCTCACCGGAGAATCCGTTCTATATTGATATGCTCCGAGGCATCAATCAGTCGCTAGTCGCCCGACACTATGTTTTATCAATTGCGATTGGGAGCCGAGTTGAAGAGGTCCTTGCTAACGTGACGGCCATGGTTCAACAGGCAAAGGTCAAACGGTTCGTTCTACTATATACGGATGAGAATGATCCGGTCGTTGACTATTTGCGTCGCGAAAATTTGGACTTTGTGGTTATTGGTCAGCCAGTTGGAGATTTGCCGGATCGATACGTCGATAACGACAATGTTCAGGCTGGGCGAGATGCCACAATGGCAATTCTTCAAAATGGCGGGGTTCGAAACCCACTATTTGTTGAATCCGAATATGAGTGGCAATACGAGCGAAATCGCCGAATGGGCTACGAAAAGGCGATGGCGGAAGTCCAATTAGAACCGCTAGTATTTAGATTACCAAAACGCGTTTCTGAAACAGCAGTCGAGGTATTTTTGAATCAGCACCAAGATGTCGATGCGGTAATTGCAACCGACGATGTTGGCTTGCTGCGGTTTAATCGGGTTTGGAGCAAAATTCGACACACAAAGAAAATTCCGATGATGAGTTTCAATAAGAGTGAGCTACTAGCGTTGATTGACCAAGATGTCCGCATGGTTGATATGCGGCCGGAAATGCTGGGCAGTCGCGCGGTAGAATTGTTATTTACCGATCGAAATGTTCAAAAATTAATTGTGCAGTACGAGTTGTGAGCAACAACTCTTTTTTATTTTATTTTTGTGCAAACGGTTGCACAAATTATCAAAGCGGTTTATAATTCATTTTGTTAAGAAAAATGGGTTCACATAACCCAAATAAACAGGGAGTGACAAATCATGGAAAATGATTCAGCACAAGGCAACACGGCTACAACGCCAAAAACCAAGCCAATGCCAAAATTGTCTATCGCGACAATTTGGATGATTAGTTTCGGATTCTTCGGTGTTCAAATGGCTTTCTCTTTACAATCTTCACAAATGGGGCGGATCTTCCAAACTTTGGGAGCTGATCCAACCAAATTAGGTTTCTTCTTTATTCTTCCTCCACTAGCAGGTTTAGTGGTTCAACCATTAGTTGGCTATTATTCAGATAAAACGTGGATGCCTAAAATTGGTCGTCGATTACCTTACCTTTTGATGGGATCGTTAGTCGCCGTCATCGTTATGTTCTTACTACCAAACTCTGGTAGCTTAGGATTTGGTTATGGATCACTTGCAGCACTTTGGTTCGGTGCCATCACAATTCTCTTCATGGATTTATCGTCTAACGTTGCCATGCAACCATTCAAGATGATGGTCGGGGACATGGTGAATGATGAGCAAAAAGGATTTGCTTACTCAATCCAAAGTTTCTTATCAAATAGTGGTTCAGTGCTAGCTGCAATTTTCCCATACCTCTTAACTGGTTTGGGTGTTGCTAACATTGCGCCAAAGGGTGTCATTCCGAACTCAGTTATTTTCTCATTCTATACAGGTGCCGTTATCTTAGTTATCTGTAGTGCCTTCACTATTTTGAGAGTTAAAGAATATACACCCGCAGAATATAACGCCTATCACGGTATTACTGAAGCAGATGTTCAAGAAAAAGTTGGTTTATTTACACTTTTGAAACGTGCTCCTAAAGTATTCTGGACGTTAACTCTTGTTCAATTCTTCTGCTGGATGGCCTTCCAATACCTTTGGACTTATGGTGCAGGTGCCGTCGCCAAGAACGTTTGGCGCGCAACAGATCCTGCAAGTGCTGGCTATCAAGCCGGTGCCAACTGGTTCGGTGTTCTATCCGCAATTTACGCTTTAGCTGCCGTTGTTTGGTCATTAGTTCTTGCTAAGATGCCAAATGACAAGCACAAGCCAATGTACGCAACTAGTTTAGTATTAGGTGCCGTTGGGTTTGCCTCAATTTTCGTTGTTCATAATCAATGGGTTCTCATCCTCTCATTCTGCTTGATTGGTATTTCATGGGCCGCAATGATGATGTTCCCATTCACCATTTTGACCAACGCACTTTCAGGTGCCAACATGGGCTCGTACCTTGGTCTATTCAACGGAAGTATCTGTTTACCACAAATCGTTGCTTCAGTATTGAGTTTCGCTTTGTTCCCATTGATGGGCTCATCAATGCCAGGGATGGTTCTCTTAGCCGGTATCTTGATGTTAGTCGGTGCCTTCTCAGTAAGCAGTATTAAAGAAGTATTCGCATAAAAATTAAAGGAGTCTGAATGATGAAACGAACATTTGACGTATCACCGTGGCACATTGTGACCACTAAACTTAATCCAGACGATAAACGTCTTCAAGAATCAATGACCAGTCTTGCAAATGGTAACCTCGGCATGCGTGGATTCTTTGAGGAAGGTTACAGTGGCGACACGCTTCCCGGAATCTACATTGGTGGCGTTTGGTTTCCAGATAAGACAAAGGTTGGCTGGTGGAAAAACGGCTATCCTAAGTACTTTGGCAAAGTGATTAATGCAATCAACTTTATCAAGGTTGGCATTAAAATCAACGGTGAAGTTGTTGATTTGGCTAAGGACAAGGTGAGTGACTTCAACCTTGATTTAGATATGCAACAGGCCGTTCTCGAACGGGCTTTCACTGTTGAAAAGGGTGGCGCAAAGGTTCAGATTTCATTTGAACGATTTGTCAGTGCTGCAACTAAGGAACTCGTTGTTCAAGGGATTATCTTGAAGAATGTGGGTTCTAAAGAAGCTAAGGTTGAATTCAGTTCATCCGTTGATGCTGATGTACAAAATGAAGACGCCAATTACGATGAAAAGTTCTGGGACGTTTTGAAAGTTGCTAAGACTGATAATGAAGCCGAAGTTATTGCGGAAACAAAGCCAAACGACTTTGGAACACCACAATTTACGGTTGGTGCTTTATCAACAGTTGTCACGGACTGGAACAGTGAGTCTGCAGACCAAACCGATGTCTCAGCGACGAACCATTTTAGCGGAACACTGGCTGCTGGTGAGCAAACAATTATCCAGAAGCGCACAGTTGTTGTGTCATCACGTGACTTCCCTAAACAAGCTGATCTTGAGGCTCGTTTAACCCAATTAAATAAAGAAATTTCTGCAACATCATACAGTGATTTATTCAACGCCCACAAAGCTGTTTGGGCAAATCGCTGGAACGTTTCTGATGTTAAAATTGCTGGCGACGATGAAGCGCAACAAGGAATTCGTTTTAACCTATTCCAGCTCTTCTCAACGTACTATGGCGAGGATTCTCGTTTGAACATCGGACCTAAAGGCTTTACCGGTGAAAAATACGGTGGTGCCACATACTGGGATACAGAGGCCTTTGCGGTTCCCGTTTACCTTGGTGTTACGGATCCAAATGTTACCAAAAACTTGTTGAAGTATCGTTACCAACAAATTGACGGTGCCTTCCATAATGCTAAGGAACAGGGCCTTAAGGGTGCTTTATACCCAATGGTTACGTTTGATGGGATTGAATCTCATAACGAATGGGAAATTACATTTGAGGAAATTCACCGTAACGGCGACATTGCCTACGCAATTTACAACTACACAAACTACACTGGTGACAAGTCATACGTTCAGCATGAAGGCGCCAAGGTCTTAACGGAGATTTCACGTTTCTGGGCTGACCGGGTTCACTTCTCAGAACGGAATGGCAAGTACATGATTCATGGTGTTACTGGCCCTGATGAGTACGAAAATAACGTTGATAACAACTGGTATACCAACATTTTGGCACAATGGACGTTGAAATATACGCTTGAAATTTTGCCAGAGGTTGCACCAGAAGTTGCTAAAGACTTAAACGTCACTGACGCTGAAAAGAAACAGTGGCAAGACATTGTGGACAGAATGTACCTTCCTGAAGACAAGAAGTTAGGAATTTTCGTTCAACACGATGGCTTCCTAGACAAGGATATCAAGCCAGTCAGCTCACTTCCTAAGGATCAATTGCCACTTAACCAAAACTGGTCATGGGACAAAATTCTTCGTTCACCATACATCAAACAAGCCGATGTTCTTCAAGGAATCTGGGACTTTATTGATGACTTTACACCTGAACAGAAGAAAGCCAACTTTGATTTCTATGAGCCATTAACGGTTCATGAATCAAGTTTGTCAGCTTCAATCCATGCCATTTTGGCAGCTGATCTTCATTATGAAGAAAAGGCAACCGAATTGTATGAACGGACAGCTCGTCTCGATTTGGATAACTACAATAATGACACGGTCGATGGTTTGCACATCACAGCTATGACCGGTGGCTGGTTAGCCATTGTTCAAGGATTCGCTGGCATGCGAGTTCGCGACGGTGAGTTACACTATGCACCATTCCTACCTAAGAAATGGCAGTCATACCAGTTCCGTCAATTGTTCCGCGGTCGTTTGATTGAGGTAACGGTTGATCAGTCTGGTACGAAGCTTGACTTGCTCGATGGCGACCCAATTACGGTTGACCTCGATGGTAAGAAGGAAGAGCTTAAATAGGACTAAAAAAAGGGCAAGAGTGGGAAACTGCTCTTCGCCTTTTTTATTAAAAGAAAGTGGGTGAGACTGGTGGAATCGACTGTTAAAGATTTTGGCCATTTAGAAAATGGTGAGTTAGTCAAAGAATTTACGATTACAAATAAAAATGGTGTGAGCCTCCGCACAATCAGTTACGGAGCAACCTGGACTGGCTACTTTGTGACACCAGAGAAGAATATCATTTTAAATTTTGATAACGTGCACGAATATGAAACGAATCCCTTTCATTTAGGAAACACCATTGGTCGGGTGGCAGGACGGTTGAGCGGCCATACGTTTAACGTCGCTGGATTCAGGGTCAATTTGAAGCCAAACGAAAATAAAAATGTGCTACACAGTGGTAACACGGGCATTGATCGGCTCAATTGGCATGGCGAGATTATTCTAGACGACCAATCTGCCAAAATTCGATATACCATGCAACAGAAAGCAATTTTTCCTGGGACGTTGGAAATGGCCATCACCTATTCTTTAGATGAGGATAACCATGTTTCCGTACAATATGAGGGACGCAGCAACGTGGAAACCCTATTTAATCCGATGACGCATGTTTACTTTAATTTGGATGGACCGGACGCGCCAATCAAGGATGAATTCTTGAAGATAGTTGCGGATAGGCATATCGTGGTAAATGAAGAAAAGATTCCAACGGGTGAAATACAGGTCGTTGAAAATACCCCGTTTGATTTTACAAACCTTGTTAAGCTGGGCGATCAATGTGAAAAACTTGGCGGCAACGAACAGTTTGATGATGCCTTTAAAAAGCCGGATACATCGCTAGGCGTAACACCAAGCTTGTTACTAGTTGATAGCGCAAAGCAGCATCAATTAGAAATGGGCAGTGATCGCAATGGCGTCATTATTTTTAACGTCAATCCCGATTGCATTGGCAAAGATGCGGATTGGCTTGCTGCTCATCCAGATAACGGACTGGCTGTGGAATTACAAACGGTCCCAGATGCGATTCACCACGACGGATTTGGCGACATTGTTTTACCCGCTAATCAAACTAAAACTTACACATCAACTTATTACTATTCGGAGGGATAACCATGAAGTTTGAAGATATTAAGGGATTTGCATTTGATTTGGACGG
Source organism: Loigolactobacillus jiayinensis (assembly GCF_003946445.1). GTDB lineage: Bacteria > Bacillota > Bacilli > Lactobacillales > Lactobacillaceae > Loigolactobacillus > Loigolactobacillus jiayinensis. The sequence continues at coordinate 6,226 of NZ_RHOF01000089.1, forward strand.
CGTCATTGCTGATAGTGCCCGATTGCACGCTAAGGCATGGCACCAAACGGCGGATGAAGTTCATTCAGAATGGACACCAGAACTAGCGGAAGCCTTGAAGGGTGTCAGCCGCATGGATTCACTGGAAATGATTTTGAAGGCGGGTGGCCATGAAAATGACTACACCGAGGATGAAAAGGTGGCTTTGGCTACCGAAAAGAACACCAAGTATTTGAAGCTGGTTGAATCATTAACGCCAGATGACGTGCTACCAGGGATGAAAGCCTTCTTAGACGAATTAAAAGCTAGCGGCTATAAAATGTCCGTCGCTTCAGCCTCAAAGAACGCCCCTGCAATTTTGAAGCAGTTGAAAATTACCGACTACTTTGAAGGCGTGGTTGATCCAGCCAAATTGCATGCCGGAAAACCAGATCCAGAAATCTTCAGTTTGGCGGCCGGTGTGATGGACTTAGCACCAGAAGTTGTTGCCGGTCTAGAAGATTCAGGTGCTGGCATTAAGTCAATTAATGCTGCGGGTGAACTTTCAATCGGGATTGGTAATCAATTGATGGAAGCGGATGTGCGCTTTGCGGATACGAGTGAAGTTTCGTTAAAAAATATTAAAGCTAAATTAGGCTAATCATTGAGCCGGCACTGTTTTTAGGGCTCTCTGTCAAATCCTGTTGATAGATAGTTTTACAGAACTAGAAGCTAAGCGGCTTCTAGTTCTGTTTTTGTATTTGGTTTTGTTCTCGTTTGTTGAAGCTTAATCCGCGAGATTAAATGATGGAAATTTCTAAATCCAAACGCAGTCCGCTGAATCTGCTTAATCATCCGATTAATACCTTCAATTGGACCGTTAGAATACTTAGATTCACTGGCATTCAAGACAATTTCCAGATTACTTTTAAACGTTTTTAGTGGCCGGATTTAAAATTGAAGTGCAACACCTAAATGACTAGACCAAAAAGGCCATGAAGACCTATTCTTATAGTTACCACAACAAATAAGAAAAGAGATGTCTTCATGACCCTTAACCAGAATACCATGATTAGTCATTACCAACAACTTCAACCTTATGAACGTGGCTTGATCATGGCTCGTAAATCTGAGGGTTGGTCTTGCCGTCAGATTGCGCGTGAACTTCATCGGAGTCCAAGTACCATCAGTCGGGAATTAAAGCACGGTACAATTCGTCAAATTGGCCCTAATCACAAGCCCTTTGAAGCTTACTTTGCAGAGACTGCTCAAACTATTCATGCAAATCATCAAGCTAATTCTCATGCCGTTAGCTGGCTGGTCAAGGCACCTGTGTTCTTCCAACAACTGGTCATTGAACTTCGTCGCAAACCTAGAGTCCACAGTATTGATAGCTTTGTGCATTGGTTCAAACTGAACCATCAAGAACTAGCTTGTCCGTCAACACCAACTGTCTACAGATACATTGATAATGGCCTTTTAGAACTAACTAATAGTGAACTACCCATGAAGCTACGTCGACGGGTGAGATCTGTTCGTAAAGCTCATCAGCGTATGAATAAACGTACCTTAGGCAAGTCTATTGAAGAACGACCATTTGGAGCCAATAACCGAACTGAAATCGGCCATTGGGAAGGTGATCTAGTTAAAGGCAAACGAGTTGCCAGTGAACCCGCTATTATGACCTTGACTGAACGTGTTAGTCGTTATGAAATCATCGTTAAGATTACGGACTATCACGCCGACACTTGTCGACAAGCCCTGCAAGATGTTATCGATGACTATGGTCCAGAATACTTTAAGACAGTTACTTTTGACAACGGTTCAGAGTTTGCGGATTTATCAAAGGTAGCCGGCACGACAGTCTACTTTGCCCATCCATATTCACCATGGGAACGTGGTACTAATGAGAACCAGAACCAACTGATCCGCGAGTTCATTCCTAAGGGACATTCAATGAGAGCCTTGACCTTAACAGGGATTCAAGCAATCCAAAACGCTCTGAACCAAAGACCACGAAAGGTTCTCAACTATCAATCGGCAATGGCAGTTCTGCCAGACTTCGATTAACTAGACCAATAACTAAGAATAGGTCGAAAGTGTTGCACTTGATTTGACAATTCGGGAACGTTTTTAGTGTTTCCTTCATTTGAAAACTTAGGTTTTCATTTTTGTAGAGATAGTAGACAATGCCATCTTTGTCATGATTTTTAAGACAGGACATGATACCTTGCAGCGCATCGTATGTGCTCGAAATAGTGTCATCAGTGTCAAGCTCCATTTGTACTCGCCCTTGTTGAGTTAACTGCTGTCGTAAATGACGATCATAGAAAGTTTGGCTGACTTCTAGTTCATCAAAGTGCTTCAAATATAGTTTCCATGAGAACTTAAGCAGTCGATATTCGATAGATTTCTTGTCATATTTTTTCATTGTCTGAACTCTAGTCTGGTTGAATGCCCGCGTCATCATGGCGATAATGTGGAATCGATCAACGACAATTTCTGCGTTTGGAAACATTTCCTTAACGATATCTTTATAGTAACTATTGAGATCCAGAGTTACGGTTTGAACCCGTTTTCGGGTATTGATATGGAATCTATTAAAGTACTCAATAATGCTTTTTTTACGCGCGTTTTATAATCAAGTTAGCCAAATACTTTTAGCTAATTGATAAAATA
>NZ_RHOF01000009.1 GCF_003946445.1 Loigolactobacillus jiayinensis
GTCATAGTAAAACCCCCGGTATTGGATTCTGGTCCAATACCGGGGGTTCACTTCATAATGCCTCGTTTTTATTTGGATGAATTTTTATGGTAGCCGAAGCCAAAAGGAACCTTGCTCTCGGTGCCATTGCGAATACGTTTGAAGTTATCCCGGTGCATATAAATGATGAAACACATTAATACAAACGCAACACCACTAAGCAATGCATCATGAAAGAAAAATGAAAGCCCAAAAATGATCACCATACCTAGCATACTGGCAACACTAACCATCCGAGTGAAGTAAACCAAGCTACCAAAGACTAACCAGCACAGCAAGAAAAATAGTGGATTATAGGCTAGAACCATCCCGGCACTGGTAGCAACAGCCTTACCACCACGAAAATGATCAAAGATTGAAAAGCTGTGGCCAACAACAGCGGCTAAACCAATTAAAATTGGACTGTAAAATGGGTGACTAAAGCTACCGAAAAAATACGGTAGTGCAGCTGCAAAGGTGCCTTTAAACATGTCCATAAATAAGACGATCAACCCTGCTTTTTTACCAAGAACGCGGAATGTATTCGTGGTGCCGATATTGCCACTTCCCAGTGTACGAATATCTTTGTGATAAACGCGCCGTCCTAGCCATAAACCAGAAGGAATCGATCCTAGCAGATAGGCGCACACCAGCATTAGTGCAAGTTTCAAAATAGTGCCTCCTCATAAGCGATGATGAGCAAATAATTGCGTGTTTTACTTGTTAGTCTGTATTTTATCATTTTTCAGATTGACTAGCTATAGTCTACTGTTTTTGTGGCAATTTAAACCTGTTTTTGGTGGTTTCTTGTATTGGCTTGGTGTACAAATAGGCCAGTTGCATGCTGAAAAAAATAATTTATCCACACGACGTGATAATCTGTGTTAAAATAGGTTAACGAACATTTGTTCTTTACTTTGACTTTTCAATTGAATTCGCATAAGGTAAGATAGTATCTTGTATCATGTCTACTTATGTTTTTAATTAAGCTCGCACAAGTTGTCACTAAAGTGCTAGAGCAATAGGCGCCAACTGATCGTGAATTGATCAGATTAGTTAAAAAGATGCGCACGATTCACATTTAATCATGAATTAATTCGGCAAAGGAGTTTTTGTTTGATGAAAGAAGTCCAAACGGCTTATGATGACGCTTCGATTCAGGTTCTACAAGGATTAGAAGCTGTTCGTAAGCGTCCTGGTATGTATATCGGTTCAACTGATAGTAAGGGACTACACCATTTAGTTTACGAAATTGTCGATAATGCTGTCGATGAGGCTTTAGCCGGCTATGGTAAAGAAATTGACATTACGATCCATAAAGACAGTAGCGTGACCGTTCGTGATTTTGGCCGGGGTATGCCCACTGGTATGCACGCGTCAGGTATTCCAACGATTGAAGTTATTCTGACGGTGTTACATGCTGGTGGTAAGTTTGGCCAGGCAGGTGGCTATAAAACCTCTGGCGGCTTACATGGGGTCGGTTCAAGCGTTGTTAACGCGCTATCCGAGTCAATGACCGCAACAGTTGTTCGTGATGGCAAAAAATTTGAAGAGAAGTTTCGTAATGGCGGCCAGCCAGTTGGCACCTTAAAGAAATTAGGGAAGACACGTGAAGCTACTGGCACAACGATTACTTTTAAACCTGACCCAACTATTTTCACTACGGTTAATTTTAACTACAGTGTTTTAGCCGAACGAATTCGTGAGTCAGCTTTTTTGTTGCGCGATGTAAAATTTATTTTCACTGATGAACGCGGTGATGGTCAACAAGAAATTTACCATTATGAGGATGGCATCAAAGAATTTGTTGACTATCTAAACGAAGATAAGGACACTTTGGGTCCAACAATGTTTTTCTCTGGTGAAAAAGATGGGATTCAAGTTGAATTTGCTGGTCAATATAACGATGGCTATTCCGAGAATATCCTTTCCTTTGTTAATAACGTGCGCACTAATGACGGTGGTAGCCACGAAGCTGGTATGAAAACAGCCTTGACCCGCTCATTTAATGATTACGCGCGTAAATTGAATTTGCTCAAAGAAAAAGATAAGAATTTAGAAGGTAGCGATGTCCGTGAAGGGCTATCTGCGGTGATCTCAATTCGTATTCCTGAAGAAATATTGCAGTTTGAAGGGCAGACAAAAGGCAAGCTCGGCACCCCGCAAGCTCGTGCGGCAGTCGATAACGTCATCGGCGAACAACTAGCTTATTATCTGTTAGAAAATGGCGATTTTGCGCAAATGATGGTCAAAAAGGCGCTAAAAGCACGTGAAGCCCGCCAAGCAGCCCGTAAAGCACGTGATGATAGCCGCAATGGTAAGCGAAAAAAGAAAACTGAACGTTTATTATCGGGTAAATTAACGCCAGCACAGTCGCGTAATAGCAAGCGTAATGAGCTTTATCTGGTCGAAGGTGATTCGGCCGGTGGTTCAGCTAAACAAGGCCGTGATCGCAAATTTCAAGCGATTTTACCATTACGTGGTAAGGTCATTAACACCCAGAAAGCGAAAATGGACGATATTTTAAAAAATGAAGAAATCAGCACCATGATTTATACAATTGGTGCTGGTGTCGGACCAGAATTTTCAGTCGCAGATAGTAATTACGATAAAGTGATCATCATGACCGATGCCGATACCGATGGTGCCCATATTCAGATTTTATTACTGACCTTCTTTTATCGTTATATGAAGCCATTGATCGAGGCAGGTAAGGTTTATATTGCGCTACCACCGCTATATCGTTTACAAAAAGGGAGCGGTAAGAGCATTAAAACCCGGTATGCTTGGACTGATGAAGAATTAGCTGCTGAGATGAAAACTTTTGGTAAAGGCGCTAATTTGCAGCGTTATAAAGGTTTAGGCGAAATGAATGCGGACCAATTATGGGAAACGACAATGGATCCTGAATCGCGGACGTTAATTCGTGTCCGTATTGATGATGCTGCTCTAGCAGAACGACGTGTTACCACTTTAATGGGTGACAAGGTTGCACCACGGCGAAAATGGATCGAAAGTCATGTCCAATTTTCAATGGCTGAAGAAGGCAGTATTTTGGAAACAAAAACAGCCAACCATACGGCCACTAATGTAGAATCCGATACCCCAGATCAAGCAGCAAAGTGAGTGAGTAGATGAGCAATCAACGACAGAATATTCAAGAATTAACATTAGAAGAAGTGATGGGTGACCGTTTTGGTCGCTATTCAAAATATATTATCCAGGAACGGGCTTTACCTGACATTCGTGATGGGTTGAAGCCCGTTCAGCGGCGTATTTTATACGCGATGAACAAAGACGGCAATACTTATGATAAAGGTTTTCGTAAGTCGGCTAAATCAGTCGGTAACGTGATGGGTAATTTTCATCCCCATGGCGATTCTAGTATTTACGAAGCAATGGTGCGCCTAAGTCAAAGTTGGAAGCTGCGGGCACCATTGATCGATATGCACGGTAATAATGGTTCAATGGATGGCGATTCACCAGCAGCAATGCGTTATACTGAAGCGCGGATCAGTAAAATTGCTGGTGAAATGCTGCAAGATATTGATAAAAAAACAGTGGACTTCGTGCCTAATTTTGACGACACTGAAGAAGAACCAACTGTATTGCCAGCTCGCTTTCCCAATTTATTGGTTAACGGCGCCACCGGAATTTCCGCTGGTTATGCCACCGAAATTCCACCGCATAATCTTAGTGAAGTCATTCAAGCGTTGGTCTATTTGTTAGACCATCCTGATGCTGATTTGGCAAAATTAATGACCTTCGTCAAAGGGCCTGATTTTCCAACTGGTGGTATTATCCAAGGTATCGATGGCATTAAGCAAGCTTATGAAACTGGTCGTGGTCGAATTATTGTCCGCTCGCGGACTGAGATGGTGACACTCCGCGGTGGTCGTGAGCAAATTGCGATTAGTGAATTACCTTATGAAGTTAACAAAGCACAATTAGTTAAAAAGATTGATGAGTTACGTATTTTGAAAAAAGTTGATGGTATTTCAGAAGTTCGTGACGAATCTGATCGCCGTGGCTTATCAATTGTGGTTGAACTAAAAAAAGGGGCTAACGCGCAAGGTATCCTCACGTATTTATTAAAGAATACCGATTTACAAGTGGCCTATAACTTTAATATGGTGGCGATCAATCATCAACGACCTGATCAATTAGGCTTAAAACAGTTGTTAATGGCCTACTTAGAGCATCAACAGATCGTCATTACACGGCGGACCCATTTTGATTTAGATAAAGCGCAAGCCCGGCAGCACATTGTTTTAGGCTTGATCAAGGCATTATCAATTCTTGATCAGGTCATTCAGGTCATTCGCCAAAGTAAAAACAAAAAGAACGCTAAAGATAATTTGGTGACTGCTTTTCAATTCACTGAACCACAGGCTGAAGCCATTGTTTCACTGCAATTATATCGATTGACCAATACTGATATTACTGCATTACAAAAGGAACAGACTGAGCTTGATCAGCAAATCACTAAGTTACAAAAAATATTGGCTGATCCAAAGGAATTAGGACGTGTACTCAAGGCCCAGTTACGCCAAATCGATCGTGATTACGGGACTAAGCGTTTAAGCGAAATTCAAGCAGAAATTGAAGCCTTGAAAGTGGACACCAAAGTTGTGGTTGCTGATGAAGCGGTAGTTGTTGCTGTGAGTCATGATGGTTATCTAAAGCGCAGTAGTTTGCGTTCATATAATTCATCAACTGATGATGATAACGGCTTAAAAGAAGAAGATTTCTTAACCTTCCAGCAGCAGTTAAGCACCCTAAATCATTTATTCATGTTTACGAATAAAGGCCATGTTATCTATCGGCCAGTGTATGAACTAAGCGATGCACGTTGGAAAGATACCGGTGAGCATATTTCGCAAACAATTGGTTTAGCGACCGATGAAGCGATTATCCAAACTTTTGCTTTTAGCGAATTAAAACAGGTTGGTCATTTTGTACTTATGACAACTGATGGTTATATTAAACAAACCGAATTTAGCGAATTTTTGCCTGGCCGTACTTATAAATCACGCGCTGCAGTTGCGATGCGATTAAAGAACCCCGATGCTTTTGTCACTGACATTAAGTATATTCAACCTGACGAAGTGGAACAAGATGACGTGTTCTTGGCAAGTCACACTGGTTATGGCTTGCGTTATCGCTTAAGCGAAGTACCCGTTGTTGGTGCAAAAGCCGCTGGGACTAAATCAATGGCACTTAAGCCAGATGATTATGTGGTCAACGCTATCTTAGTGCCACGAGAGCAAGCAACTCCAGTGACGATCATTACTCAGCGCGGTGCCTTGAAACGAATGGATGTTCAAGAAATCACGGAAACAAGTCGTGCACGGCGGGGTATGTTGCTGCTACGTGAACTCAAGCGCAATCCGCATCGTGTTCAAATTATGGTAGGCCCATTAGCCTCCGGTGGTAAATTAATTGTTAAAACTGATGCGCACCAAACAATTTTAATCACACCGAGTGACCATCCAATTAGTGATCGTTACTCCAATGGTTCTTTTGTATTAGATACTGAAAAGGTTGGTACACCGGTGACGGGGTACCCAGAAATAACTTTCACACAAGATGAATAAACCAAAAAAAGCAATCACAACTGTGATTGCTTTTTTTTGAACTGTTATAGTCTTCAACGACACTGTTATATAAAAATATAGGACAGAGATTAAAATAAATTATGCCAACAGAAAATAATTAATGCTATCAGCTACAAACGCTTTGGTTGCCATGATTGGGTTTGTTCAAAAAAAATTCACTAAAAAAACTAAAAATTTATTTGCGTAAGGGCTTGCATAACGAACACTTTATGTTATACTAACTTATGAAAACTGTTACATTAACAACGCTTGAAACGACGCTTGACATTTAAGGAGGCACTAATTATGAAACAGCTCCAGGCAAATGACACGACAACTGATTATTGGGAAGGATTTAACGGCGGTGACTGGCAAGATTCTATCGACGTCCGTGATTTCATCCAGCAAAACTTGGTACAATACGATGGTGACGAAAGTTTCCTAGCTGGCCCAACTGAAGCAACCACAACCTTAAATAATAAAGTTATGGCCTTGAAGCAACAAGAACGTGAAGCCGGCGGTGTCCTTGACGCTGACAATGACGTTCCAGCAACTTTAACTTCACATGGCCCTGGATATATTGAAAAAGATTTAGAAAAAATCGTTGGTTTACAAACTGACAAACCTTTGAAACGCGCATTCATGCCTTATGGTGGTATTCGTATGGCTGAAGATGCACTAGAAGCTTATGGCTTTAAGACAGATCCTAAGATGCATCAAATCTTTACTGAATGGCGTAAAACTCATAACGCTGGTGTATTTGACGTTTATACACCAGATATGCGTAAAGCTCGTCATTATAAGATCATCACTGGTCTTCCTGATGCATATGGTCGTGGCCGGATCATTCCTGACTTACCACGGATTGCTTTATACGGGATCGATCGTTTGATCCAAGCAAAAGTAACTGATCATGATAATGTCGGTGATGGTGAAATGACTGATGATGTCATTCGCTTACGTGAACAAATTGCTGAACAAGTTAAGGCCTTAAAAGGCATGAAGAAAATGGCTGCTAGCTACGGTTTCGATATTTCAAAACCTGCTAAGACAGCACAAGAAGCTGTTCAATGGGTTTACTTCGGTTATTTAGCCGCAGTTAAAACACAAAATGGCGCTGCAATGTCTGTTGGCCGGATCGACTCATTCTTGGATGTCTTTATCCAACGTGATCTTGATCGTGGTTTGATCGATGAAAAGCAAGCACAAGAATTAATTGACCAATTTGTTATGAAGTTACGGATGGTTCGTTTTATCCGGACAACTGATTACAATGATTTGTTCTCTGGCGATCCTATCTGGGCAACATTGTCAATGGCTGGTGTTGGTATGGACGGTCGTCATCATGTTAATAAGACAAGTTTCCGTGTTTTGAAAACTTTAGACAACATGGGTGCTGCGCCTGAACCTAACATTACGTTACTTTGGGACAAACGCTTACCAGACGGCTTCAAACGCTATGCATCAAAAGTTTCAATTGATAGTTCAACAATTCAATATGAAAATGATTCATTGATGCGTAATGAATGGGGTACTGATTACTACGGTATTGCTTGCTGTGTATCTGCACAACCAATTGCTGGTGGTGTTCAATTCTTCGGTGCACGTGCTAACATGGCTAAAACCGTTTTATACGCCATCAATGGTGGTGTTGATGAATTGGGTAAGGCACAAGTTGGCCCAGCAGCTGAACCAATTAAGTCTGAATACATCGATTATGATGACTTTATGACTAAGTTTGATCGTCAATTAAGCTGGGTTGCTGACGTATATGTTAATGCGTTAAATGCCATTCATTATATGCATGATAAGTATGATTATGAAGCTGAACAATTATGCTTGAAAGATTCACGCTTAGATTATACCTTTGCTACTGGTATCTCTGGCTTATCACATGCCACTGATTCACTTTCAGCAATCAAATACGGTCACGTTAAAATTATCCGTGACGAAGATGGTATCGCTGTTGACTTCAAGGCTGACAATGATTACCCACGTTATGGTAACAATGATGATCGTGCTGATAATATCGCTAAGATGTTAGTTAAGAAATTATTTGACAAGATGAACACACATCATTTATATCATGGTGCTAAATTATCAACTTCTGTTTTGACCATTACTTCTAACGTTGTTTATGGTAAAAACACTGGTACTACACCAAATGGTCGTCAAGCCGGCGAACCATTCTCACCAGGTGCTAATCCAGCCTATGGTGCAGAACAAAATGGTGCCTTAGCTTCCTTGCTTTCAACTGCTAAGATTCCTTACAAGTACGCTCGTGATGGTATTTCCAATACATTTGGGGTTACACCACGGACCTTGGGGAATGATATTAGCAGCCAAGAAGATACTTTAGTTAACATGGTTGATGGTTACATGGAAAATAAAGGTATGCATTTGAATATCAACGTCTTCAATCGTGATACATTGAAAGATGCTCAAGCACATCCTGAAAAGTACCCAACATTGACGGTTCGTGTTTCTGGTTACTGTGTCTACTTCGCAGATTTGACCAAGGAACAACAAGACGACGTTATTTCGCGGACATACTTCGAAGCAATGTAATGTAATAGTTTTCGTTTTAGAAAGTGGATGGATTGATCATGATTCATCCACTTTCTAGTAAAGCGCCTAAATTTGATTTAAGTGTTTTACTAGAAAGTGAATGATAGTTTTAAACGATGGGGTGATAAGATGAAAATTTTTGAACAAGAACAATCATCAGTAGCCGTGGCCGAAAATACAACGCCAATTGGTTATGTGCATTCAATAGAAACATTTGGTTCAGTTGATGGACCTGGTATTCGTTACGTCCTTTTCTTACAAGGTTGTCGGATGCGTTGCCAATTTTGTCATAATCCCGACACCTGGAATCAAGGTGTTGGTGATGAATTAACTGCGGATCAAGTCTTAGCCGATGCAGAGCGCTATAAAGCATTCTGGGGCAAGCAGGGTGGGATTACTACAAGTGGTGGTGAAGCCTTATTGCAGATCGATTTTTTGATTGATTTATTTAAAAAAGCCCACGCTAAGGGGATCAAAACTTGTCTAGATACTTGTGGTCAACCCTTTACGCGTAAGCAACCATGGTTTGGTAAGTTTGAAGAACTAATGCGCTACACAGATGTTTCATTAGTTGATATTAAGCAAATCAATCCACGTGAGCACAAACGTTTAACTGGCTGGAGTAACGAAAACATTTTTGATATGTTGAGTTACATGCTAGAAAATAATAAACATGTTTGGATCCGGCATGTCCTTGTTCCACAGCGGACTGACTTCGACACTGAATTGATCCAAATAGGCAATTATATTAAAACAATTGCCCCAATCGTGGATAAAGTTGAAGTCTTACCATACCATACAATGGGTGTCTCCAAATACAAAGAATTAGGCATTGATTACCCATTAGACGGCATCGAACCACCAACTCAGGCACGGGTTAAAAATGCTGAAAAATTATTGCATACCACTGATTACACAAATTATAAAAATTATCCGAATTATCCTAAAGCATAATTAGTAATTTTAGTTTATAATAGTAGCAGCATCTACTTTATTAGTTCAGTAAACTAGTCGAGTGGGTGAGGTTACTATTTTTTTAGAGAAAAATTTACGTTATCGTCACATTTTAGTTTGTAAATTATTGTATAATAATCTGCAGTACGTCGGCTTCTACCTGCTAAATTTTAAAATGAAATAATTGTTAATCTGTTAAGCTTTAGGTTATTATTAATATAAGCATATTAAAGGAGGATTCACGTTTTGAAAACCAAACAGGAAAATATTTTTTCATCAAAAACATTAACATATTTTTTACAGTTAGCTGAAACGATGAATTACACGCAAGCTGCTCAGCTGCTTGGTATTACGCAGCCTGCACTGACTCAACAAATTAAAAAGTTGGAGCGTAGCGTTGAAGCACCACTATTTTATTCAGTGGGCAAAAAGCTACATTTATCAGATGCTGGGCGGACAATGCTACAAACTACTCACGAAATTTATGAGTTATTAAACCAGGCAACTGATGAAATTCAACAAACGACTAGTGCCACTCAAGGTAAAATTTCGATTGGCTTATTAGCTTCAATTGAAGATCGTGTACTAGAGGATTTTGCGATTCGTTATTATCAAGAAAATCCAGAAATCGAATTAAGTTTTCATATGTTAACGCGTAAAGAAATTTGGGAACGCTTAGAAACTAACCAAATTGACTTAGCTGTGATGTATTTACCAGATGATAGTATCAAAAATTGGAAACCTTATAAGTCAAAGAAGATCCTAAATGAAGACTTATTATTCTTACATTACAACGAAAAATTAGCTAAGCGTAAGAAGATCAAGTACAAGGATACGATTGATAATAATTGGGTAACTTATCCGGAACGTTATTATCTTAATTCGCTGATCAATGAGTCTTACAAGAACCAGATGGTGGATGCACCAAATATTGTGGCTCATTTCACCACACCTAATCAAATTTTACGCTTTGCTCATTCAACCAAAACGTATACGGCGTTACCAAACTCGTTTGTTCAGGCGCATCAGGATGAAATTGATTCATACGTCGCATCTTTTGACCCAGCGATTCGCTTTGATCTAGCGTTTGTTTTCCGTCAGGATAAGGATCAAATTCCGCGCATTGCTAGTTTCTTAAATGCGTTTGATGACTATATGGATGCACAAGACTATATCTCACGACTTAAAGAAACCACTGAAAATAAGTAGGGCGCAATAATTAAAAAATACCAAGATACTTGCCATACCAGATAGCCACCGTGCTATAATTAATTACGATTAGTAGCAATACCAACTGCTAATAACGTAGTTGGGTAGGTATGGAACGGACCTTGGGTTAGCTGAGTTAAATCCACATGGAGACTGATTTTCATGTGGATTTAGTGTGTTGCCCCCAAAAGACACTTTATAAAGTGTTGCGTTCACAAATTAATAGGGAGTGTTTTTCATATGAACAAACAGTTAGTTTTTGGCCATCAAAATCCAGATACAGATGCAATCGTTGCTGCAATGGCTTATAGCCACTTGTTGAACGAATTAGGTGCTAATACCGAGGCCGTTGCATTAGGCACACCAAACGATGAAACTAAGTATGTTTTGGACTATTTCAACGTTGAAGCACCACGAGTCGTTGAAACTGTTGCTAATGAAGTTAAAGAAGTCATTTTAGTTGACCATAATGAAGCGCAGCAAAGTGTTGCCGACCGTAATCAGGTTGAAGTCGTTGCTGTCGTTGATCATCATCGAATCGCTAATTTTGAGACGACTAGTCCTTTATTTTATCGTGCTGAACCAGTTGGTTGCACAAGCACGATCATTACTAAAATGTATCATGAAGACAACGTAGCAATTCCTAAGCAAATTGCTGGTTTAATGTTATCAGCAATTATTTCAGATACTTTATTACTAAAATCACCAACAACAACTGACGAAGACAAAAAAGCAATCAAGGAATTGGCAACAATTGCTGGTATTGATGCTAATAAATACGGTTTAGAAGAATTACGTGCTGGTACTAACGTTGATAGCAAATCAGCAGCAGATTTAATCGATGCTGACGCTAAATCATTTACATTAGCTGGTAAAAACGTTCGTGTAGCTCAAATCAACACAGTTGACGTTAACGATATCTTCAAGCGCCAACCAGAGTTTGAAACAGCTATTAAGTCAGCTGTAGCCGCTAATGGTTATGATTTGTTCTTCTTGATGGTCACTAATATCCTTAACAGCGATACTGAAGCTTTAGTGATCGGTGATCCAATTGCACCAGTTGAAACGGCCTTTAAACAGAAGCTGAACGCACAACAACGTTTAGTTTTACCAGGCGTCGTTTCACGGAAGAAACAAGTTGTCCCACAATTAACAGCAGCATTTGAACAAGCGTAAAAAGTACAGCAAACAAACTTAGTTGATGCAGGACTAAGTTTGTTTTTTTGCCCAAAACAGCTAGTTTCTCTAGTATAGAATTCAAATAGCACTACTTTGTATAATATATATTATGTAAACTAGGATAATTAAATTGATATTAGGCTTTCTATTTAGTTACTTTTTTTAGGACTCCCCTGTCAAAATCAGATTTGAACGGTAAATAAAAAAGACACAATAATGTGTCTTTTAATGTGTCTTTTTGCATCAAATAATTTCGTCTTTGAGCCAACCAATGGCAATTGCTTTTTCACCTAGATGCGCGCCAATCACTGGACCAAAATAACTGATATCAAATTTAATTTGCGGGTACTTACTTGCTAACTGATCTCGCCACTCGATGGCTGCTGCTTCATCATTAGCGTGGATCACGTACGCATGGATCGGATAGTCGGTATGTTGTACCGTTTGTGCAAAAAGCTCCTCAACACGCGTATAAGCCTTCTTTAACGAGCGAATCTTTTCAAAGGCCACAATTTTATGTGAGTTATCATCAAAAGTTAAAATCGGTTTAATTCGTAACATACTACCAAGGAATGCTGATGCATTGGATAAGCGGCCGCCACGAACTAAGTTCTGTAAATCATTAACGATAAAGTATTCATTGGTCGTTTCGCGTAATGCGTCTAAGCGCGCCAAGATTTCTTCAACCGTTTTGCCTTTTTTAGCCATTTTAGCGGCAGCAAGTACTATTTCACCCATTAAAATAACCGTAATTTGTGAGTCATACGGAATAACGTGGGTATTTTTAACTAATTGGGCAGCATTTTTAAGATTATTAACAAAGCCAGAAATTGTACTCGCCAAATGAATGCTGATGACGGTATCGTAGCCTTGGTCGCCTAAATGTTCATACAGGGAGACCATTTCACCAATTGAAGGCTGCGCGGTACTAGGAAACGATTCTGAATGCCGTAATTTTTCGTAAAAGTCAGCGGAAGAGATGTCAACACCTTCATTATAGGTTTGACCATCTAGAACTACGGGTAGTGGAACAACCGTAATATCATTTTCATCGATCAATTGCTGGGGTAAGTACGCTGTACTGTCCGTCACAACAGCAATTTTCATAATAGGACACCTACTTTAATGTTTTCATTATCTAAATAACTATACCATAATATCTAGTAACTCACAGCCGAAACCTTAAAATTTTAATGTTGCTTCACCCCACTGCTCACCTACTAGCGTGGTCAGTAGCAGGGGTCAGCCGTTGGGTGCTACTTAACAAGCGTTTCAAGAGCACTCTGAGTAGCTGTTGTTCTTCGGCCGACCAATTAGCAAAAATTGCTGTCTCCATTTTAGTACGAGCTTGATTGAAAGTCATAAATTGATTTTTACCAAAATCGGTCAAGACAAAATAACGTTTACGTTGATCTTTTTGGTCAGCTTGTTTAACTAACATTTTTTTGCGGGTCAAAGCAGTTAACTGACGACTAAGGGTCGATATATCTAAATTAGTTAGTTGCTGTAATTCAGTCAGTGTCTGTGCTGTTGTGCGTAAAAATTCTAATAAACGGACATCAGCGTGATTGAAATTGAACTGCTGATAGAGTTGGCGCTCGTAGCGTTGACGTTGGCGCTCTATTGACTGTAATGTGTTAAAAAGCTGCTTCATTAGCGTTCACCTCGAATTAAAACAATCTGTTTGTATAATACAACCATACTATTGTAACATACAAATAAATTATTATTCAGCTTCTTTGTTACTTTAGTCTAAAACCAGTATAATTAAACCGTGTTGGTGTAACTGATAGCTACACCATTAGTGTTACACCCTATCTAGAATCTAATAATCATTAAGAAAGCGAGGTGGCTTGAATGTCCTTCGATGGTGTTTTTACGCATGCCATGGTCAATGAATTAGCACCCTTATTGGCTGGTGCGCGTCTGAGCCGTATTAGCCAGCCTTATCCCAACGAATTGATCATTACGGTACGCGCACAGCGGCACAATTATCCGTTGCTACTTTCGGCCCACCCAAGTTACGCACGTTTACAAATTACTGAAATTCCTTTTGTTAATCCAGATAAGCCGACTAACTTTACAATGACGTTGCGCAAGTATTTGGACGGTGCCATCTTGAAATCAATTCAACAAATTGATAATGATCGCGTTGTTCATTTAACCTTTACTGCCCGTAACGAAATTGGCGATCAGGAAAATTTAGTGCTCATTATTGAAATGATGGGCCGCCACAGTAATATTATTTTAGTTAACCAAGCTGATCAGCGTATTATTGACACAATTCGCCATGTATCGCATGATCAAAATCGTTATCGGTTACTGTTACCAGGCGCTACCTATATCGCCCCACCGGCACAAAATGAAGCTAATCCCTTTACGGCTACTGAGCCCCTCTATCGAACATTACCAGCGACTGGTGATGTATTTGCGCAAGCTAAAGTATTACAACAAACTTACCAAGGCTTTGGTTTCGATACTGCATTAGAGGTTGCGACTCGCTTAGCTCAAGCAGATGATCAAGATAGCGCTTGGCAGGATTTTTTCCAAACAATTGATAACGCACCACAACCGACAATCACCCATGATCCAAGTAAAAAGCAATTACAGTTCTCACCGTGCCAGTTCGTTAGCCAGCATGGGACACAAACCAGTTATCCGACACTAAGTCAATTACTGGATCATTTTTATCGCGATAAAGCACAATTAGATCGGGTTCATCAACAAGGTGGCGACTTAATTCGGCTGGTACAAAATGAATTAAAGAAGAATAAAAAGAAATATCGTAAGCTGCAACAAACGCTAGCGGCATCAGAGAAAGCTGATTCTTATCGGATCAAAGGTGAGATCTTGACGACATATTTACATCAGGTTACGCGCGGTATGACTGAAATCACGCTACCTAATTTTTATGCGGAAGAAGAGCCGCTTAAAATCAGCCTTTCAAATCAACTGACGCCTTCAAAAAATGCGCAGAAGTACTTTACTAAGTACCAAAAGCTAAAGAATTCTGTCCACTACGTCAATGAACAATTGGCAACGACCCAGCAAGAAATCGACTATTTCCAAGGTGTTTTAACCCAGATCGACTTGGCAGCACCAAAGGATTTACAAGATATTCAAGCTGAATTACGTCAACAAGGTTATTTGCGTACTAAAAGCAAGCAAAAGAAACAGCGGCCTAAGCTAAGTCAGCCGGAAACTTTCTACGCGAGTGATGGTACGAAAATATTAGTTGGTAAAAATAATTTACAGAATGATCGCCTAACATTGAAAACCGCCCGTAAAACGGATATTTGGTTACATGCCAAAGATATTCCGGGATCGCATGTCATTATTACGACAGCTGAACCTAGTGAAAAAACGCTGGTTGAAGCGGCTAATCTAGCGGCTTATTACTCAAAAGCTCGTTTATCGGCTACGGTGCCTGTCGATACCGTAGCCGTCAAAAAGGTGCACAAGCCTAATGGTGCTAAACCAGGTTTTGTGATCTACACAGGTCAAAAAACGGTTACCGTGACCCCAGATGAACAATTAGTTCAAAAATTAGCACAACAGCCCAAATAATGTGGCAATATAAAAAACCAGCATTCAATGCTGGTTTTTTTGTAAGCTTATTTACCCCAATGTTCTGGATCACGGCGCCATTGATGCAGTAAATCACGATTAGCGGCATCGATCGTGCCTGCAGTAATGGCCGTTTCCACCAAGGTTGTATAGTTAGTCAACGTATAAAATGGGATCCCAGCCTGAGCAAAGTTAGCGGTACTGGCAGCTAATTCGTAGCTGAAAATACCAACAACCCCCAAGACGGTTGCGCCCTCATTTTGAGCTGCGGTAATGGCTTTCAAAACACTCCCACCAGTTGAAATCAGATCATCGATCACAACTACTTTGGCACCAGCAGCCAACTGACCTTCAATTTGCCGTCCTTGACCGTGATCTTTTGGTTTAGAACGCACGTAGATCATTGGTAATTCAAGCTTAGCCGCTACCCATGCTGCATGTGGAATACCAGCTGTTGCGGTACCAGCGATGACTTCAACTTCGGGAAAGTGTTGGCGAATTAATTTAGCTAGCCCTTTAGCGATATGTTTGCGCACCTGCGGATAACTGATGGTTAGCCGATTATCAGTATAAATCGGACTTTTAATACCACTGGCCCAAGTAAATGGTTGTTCTGGACGTAACGTGACCGCCTTTATGGCTAATAAATCAGTCGCAATTTTCGTTTCAGTGTTTGTCATGTGCTACCTCCCAAAGTTGTTTGATCTGCCGATAAGCTTGAACCGGATCGGCAGCTTGTGTGATTGGCCGCCCGACAACTAAACGGTCACTACCTAGTTGAGCAGCCGTTTGCGGTGTAACCACGCGTTGTTGATCATCAGCGTTCCCTCCAGCTAAGCGTATGCCTGGTGTGATACAAAGAAAATCTGAGCTCGTCGCTTGCTTGATTTGTTGGGCTTCTAGTGCTGAGCAAACGACGCCCGCTAAGCCGGCTTGTTGCGTTAATTTGGCTAAATGCGTGACAGCAGTCATTAATGAAGCATTGACAAGTTGTTCCTGCTGCATTTGTTGTTCACTGGTCGACGTCAGCTGAGTCACGGCAATCAGCTTGGGTACCATTTGACCAGCAACACTACCGCCAATTAAGCCTGATTGTGCTGCGGTCATCATAGCCAACCCACCTGCTGCTTGTACGTTGGTCAAACGCACACCTAAACTAGCTAGGACGCGCATACTTTGCTCAACTGTATGCGGAATATCATGTAATTTAAGATCAAGAAAAACGTCATGCCCTGCTGCAACTAAGTAACGGACGATATCTGGTCCGGCACTGTAAAACAGTTCCATACCAACTTTCACATACAATTGCTCAGTGTGCGGAAATTGCGCGAGAAAACTTTTAACAGTTGTTTGATCGGGAAAATCTAGTGCAATAATTGGTCGACTCATACAGCAGTCACCGCCATTTCATTGATCAGGCTGGGCAGATCTGCGATGTGATAGTGATCCATCACACTTGGTAGCGCGTTAATAATATCAGGACACGCTTGCGGATTATCAAAGTTAGCCGTGCCGACAGCAACGGCGCTAGCACCGGCCATCATAAGTTCTAATGTATCCTCAGCTGTCATTACGCCGCCCATACCGATAATCGGTAATTGCGAGATCTGATGAACTTGATTGATCAACCGCACCGCCACTGGCTTAATCGCCGGACCAGAAAGCCCACCAGTCCGATTACCCAATAGTGGCTGCCGTGTTTTCAAATCGATTTGCATACCCACTAAAGTATTGATCAGCGTAAACCCATCAGCACCAGCAGCTTCTACAGCACGAGCAATCACCCGAATATCGGTAACATTAGGCGACAACTTAACGTATACCGGCACCTGGCTAACTGCTTTACAAGCCTTAGTTAGAGCATAAGCCGATTGGGGATCGGTGCCAAACTCTAGGCCGCCGTGGGCTACGTTGGGACAAGAAATATTTAACTCAATTGCGTGGACGTTCACTGCCGTACTAATTTGCCGACAAACTTCAACATAGTCGCTTTCAGTTGAGCCAGCAACATTAGCAATCACCGGTAAATCAGGGTAATGTTCAGCTAACCAAGGTAATTTTTCCGTCATAATTGCAGTCACACCCGGATTTTGCAAACCGATTGCGTTTAACATACCACTGGTGGTTTCGGCGACTCGTGGCGTTGGATTACCGATACGTGGTTTTAAAGTGGCTGCTTTAACGATGATGGCACCTAACCGATTTAAATCATAAAATTCTGCATAATGTTGACCAAAACCAAAGCAACCACTGGCAGGCATAATTGGATTTTTTAATTTTAGTCCTGGTAACGTCACTGCTAATCGATTCATTAAATTGCCACCTCTCCGGTTGCGAAGACTGGGCCGTCGTCACAAACTTTGTACATTTTTGTTGGATCTGCTTGAGCTGGTACCACACAGGCGTAACATTCGCCAACACCGCAAGCCATGCGACTTTCCAGTGAGACGTACGCATGCGGGTGTTCACGATAGCGATTATTAACGGCCATCAGTAAGCCCCGCGGCCCGCACGCATAGACCGCATCAAATTCAGCGTCAGCGAATTGTGCATCCAGCAATAAACCAATATGGCCGTGGAAGCCGTATGACCCATCATCAGTTGCGTAATGTACGGCTCCTAGTTCGCGGAATTCTTGCTCATAAAAGATTTGCTGTTGCCGACCAAAGCCGATTGCGTGGGTAACTTCTACGCCTTGAGCCACTAATTGGCGCGACAAGGCGTACAGTGGCGGAATTCCAGTACCGCCACCGATGATCAGCGCATGTTGGCCTGCTTGTAAAAAGTCGGTGGGGAAACCGTGACCTAGTGGCCCAATGGTATCTAGCCTAGTTCCAGCCGTTACCTGACTGAGTGCTGCCGTGCCTTGACCTACCGTTCGATAAAGTAAGCGTAGTTGACTTTTAGCAGCGTCAACTTGTGCGATTCCAAATGGTCGTCGCAATAAATGACTAGAATCAGGTATTTTAACATCGACAAATTGTCCGGCAACTGGATCAGTTGTTGCCATTTTTCCTTGTAAGGTCAGTTCAAAAACATCCGCAGTTAATTGTCGCTGACTGACAACCGTTAAGTTCTCTTGTAACATGACGTAGCCCCTTTTTTATGCCTGATTTAAAGTGGTAAGGTGGTAAATGAGCGTGATTCCAAGACGCGCAAAATAGCATTGGCAGTATCCAGCGATGTAAACAACGGGATGCCACGTTCAATGGCCTTTTGCCGAATTTGGAAGCCATCCGAAGCAACGTCGCGATCAGCGTCCATCGTATTGATCAAAACTTGGACATGGCCACTTTCTAGCAACTGTAAAATATCTTGTTCTGCATTATCTTTGATTTTTGCGACTGTGCTGGCTTTGATTTTGGCATTGGTAAAGTAGTCGGCGGTACCTGCTGTAGCAATCACCCGATAGCCAATTTCACGGAAGCGTTTAGCTAAGGCCGCAGCTTCGGCTTTATCTTTATCAGCGATGGTGAACAAAACAGTCCCAAAATCGGGTAGGTGTAATTTGCTAGCTTCAAAAGCCTTATACAAGGCTTTTTCCATGGTGGTGTCACTGCCCATTACCTCGCCAGTTGATTTCATTTCTGGTCCTAGCAAACTGTCAACGTTGTACAATTTCGAGAATGAGAAAACTGGCGCTTTAACATGTACTAATTGACCTTCAGGGTACAGACCAGCTGGATAGCCCAACTCGCTTAAGGTACTGCCGAGAATAACTTGGGTTGCCACTTGCGCCATTGCGATGCCAGTTACCTTACTTAAAAACGGTACTGTGCGGCTAGCGCGCGGATTAACTTCTAGCACATAAACTTGTTCTTGATGGATAATAAATTGAATATTCATTATGCCAATACACTTTAATGCCACCGCTAATTTTTGGGCGTCAGTGACGATCTGTTCCTTGACCGCGGTTGACAGTGACTGTGGTGGATATACGGCCATTGAATCCCCTGAGTGAACCCCAGCGCGTTCAATATGTTCCATAATTCCTGGTAGCAACACATCTTTACCGTCAGAAATCACATCAACTTCGCATTCCTTACCCACTAAGTACTGATCAATCAATACTGGGTGATCATTAGACACTTTAACTGCGTCACGCATATAAATTTCTAAATCGGCTTGGTTTTCAACAATTTCCATTGCGCGGCCACCTAAAACATAGCTGGGCCGAATTAACACTGGATAGCCGATGCGGGTTGCAATGGCTACTGCCTCAGCTTCGGTCGTGGCGGTTGCACCAACTGGCTGGGGAATGGCTAAGTCTTTGATCACTTGGTCAAATTCATCACGATCTTCTGCTCGATCCAAATCTTGCACGCTAGTCCCTAAAATCTTAACGCCAGCGGTAGCTAACGGTGCAGCTAAATTGATTGCAGTTTGACCACCAAATTGTACGATAACCCCTTCTGGTTGCTCTAATTCAATGACATTCATCACATCTTCAAAAGTTAAGGGTTCAAAGTAAAGTTTGTCGGAGATTGAAAAGTCGGTTGAAACGGTCTCTGGGTTGTTATTCATAATAATTGCTTCGTAGCCCGCTTTTTGAATAGCTTTCACGGAATGGACGGTGGCATAATCAAATTCAACACCTTGCCCGATCCGAATTGGTCCCGAACCAATTACCAACACGGAGGGCTTTTTCGTCACTAGGCTTTCGTTTTCTTCTTCAAAGGTCGCGTAATAATACGGCGTTTGTGATGCAAATTCTGCTGCACAAGTATCGACCATTTTATACACTGGCCAAATGTTGGCTTCGCGGCGCATTTCACGTAATTGTTCAACTGGGAATTGCCATAACTGACTGATTTTCACATCAGTAAAGCCGTTACGCTTAGCTTGCTCTAATAACGCTAAATCGCCTTTTTGCGCAACTAATGCGCGTTCTAATTCAACAATGTGCAATAATTTATCCAAGAAGAAAATATCGATTTTAGTTAACTCATTTAATTCTTCTAAGCTATAATCACGACGTAACGCTTCGGCTAGATAGAATAAGCGGTCATCTTGGGGATGAACTAATTTGTCAGTTAAATCAGCGTCGCTAACTTGGGTCAATTCTGGTAATTCAAGATGTATGGTGCCAATTTCCAGTGAGCGCACGGCTTTGAGCAATGATTCTTCAAAATTACGCCCGATCGCCATAACTTCGCCAGTGGCTTTCATTTGCGTACCTAAGCGCCGTTCCCCTTTAGCAAACTTATCAAAGGGCCAGCGGGGAATCTTGGTTACGACGTAATCCAACGTTGGTTCAAATTCGGCGTAAGTTGTGCCGGTAATTGGGTTCATAATTTCGTCTAAGGTTAAACCAACCGCAATTTTTGAGGCAATTTTTGCGATTGGGTAACCGGTCGCTTTGGAGGCCAAGGCTGAAGAACGTGAGACCCGCGGATTAACTTCAATAATATAGTATTGAAAGCTCTGCGGATCCAGCGCTAACTGAACATTACAGCCCCCTTCAATTTTCAAGGCGCGGATAATCTTTAACGAGGCATCACGTAACATTTGGTTTTCTTTATCCGACAATGTTTGTACTGGCGCGGTGACAATCGAATCACCGGTATGGATACCAACTGGGTCAACGTTTTCCATATTGCAGACCACCAAAGCATTATCCGCAGCGTCACGCATGACTTCATATTCAATTTCCTTAAAACCAGCAATACTTTTTTCAATCAAGGCTTGCGTGATTGGCGACAATTTCAGCGCGTTAGTTGCGATTTCGACTAATTCGGTTTCGTTATCGCACATGCCACCGCCAGTACCACCCATGGTAAATGCTGGGCGCACAATGACGGGATAGCCAATCTTATGGGCAAAGGTGACTGCCGCGTCAACGGTGTTCACACTTAGTGAGTCAGGAATTGGTTCTTTTAATTGTTGCATTAAGTTTTTGAATAGCTCACGATCTTCGGCTTGATCAATGGCATCTAATTTGGTGCCTAGTAATTGAATTTTAAGCTCATCGAGAATTCCAGCCGAGGATAATTCCATCGCCATGTTCAATCCTTGCTGGCCACCCAGGGTCGGTAAAATGGCGTCGGGGAGTTCCTTGCGTAAAATCCGCGTGACAAATTCAAGCGTCAACGGTTCAATGTAAACATGATCCGCAATTTCTTTGTCGGTCATGATCGTGGCTGGATTAGAGTTCACTAACACCACTTCATAGCCCTCTTCTTTTAGCGCTAAGCAAGCTTGGGTGCCGGAGTAGTCAAACTCAGCTGCTTGACCGATGATGATTGGCCCAGAACCAATCACCAAGATTTTATGAATATCTGTGCGTTTAGGCAATGTATTGACTTCCCTTCAATCTCAAAATATAGCGGTTAGCGTTGCGCTTGAACCGTGCGCAACTTCTACGCAAAAATAACTAACCAAGTTAATGTGGTGCCGAAATACAGTTCAAGCTGGCAACAGCTATCAGCGTTAAGCCCGCTTGGCAAAAGCATCGATCATTTCCATGAATTCATCAAATAAATGGGTCGCGTCATGTGGCCCTGGCGTGGCATCGGGATGAAATTGAACGGAAAAAGCCGGATAATTGCGGTGGCGTAAACCTTCAATTGTTTGATCATTGATCTCAATATGCGTCACCATTAAGTTTGCTTGTTCCACGGTTGCTGGATCAACTGCATAGCCATGATTCTGCGAGGTGAAATCAATTCTGCCGGTAGCAATTTCGCGAACTGGATGATTAAAGCCGCGATGGCCAAATTTCATTTTATAAGTATCAGCACCGTTAGCTAAAGCGAATAACTGATGACCAAGGCAGATGCCAAATAATGGAATTTTACCTTGAATACCCCGAATGAGGTCTAATGCCTCGGGGACATCCTTGGGATCACCAGGACCATTACTGAGCATAACGCCATCAGGTGCTAGTTCCAGCACTTCTTGAGCAGTCGTATTATATGGCAAAACAGTTAAGTTACACTGCCGTTTAGATAGTTCACGTAAAACACTATGTTTTAAACCAAAGTCGATCACTACAACGTTGCGGCCAGTTGCCGGACTAGGATACGGCTTAGTGGTTGATACTTGCTGAACTTGATTTTTAGGCATGACTAATGCGTTCAACTGATCAAAAGCATGATCATCAACGGTATCAACGATGCTAGCCTTCATGGTGCCAGCCGTACGTAAGCGCCGAGTTAAGCGCCGGGTGTCGATACCGCTGATACCAGGAATATGTTTGCGTTGCAAGAATTCATCTAATGACATTTGATTACGCCAATTGCTTGCGCGCCGAGCAACTTCATGAACCACGACGCCTTTGCAGGTTGGTGCAATTGATTCATAGTCATCACGGTTAATGCCATAATTACCGATCAACGGATAAGTAAAAGTAATAATTTGACCATTGTAAGATTGGTCAGTGATGGTTTCTTGATAGCCGGTCATGCCGGTATTAAAAACAACTTCACCAGTGGTTGTCAATGGCGCGCCAAAGCCTTCACCAGTAAAAATTGAACCATCTGCTAAAATTAAGTAACGTTTCATTTTGTGCCGCCTCTCTGGTAAACAAGTTGTCCGGCGACAAACGTTGCAACGGTGGCACCGTACACGTTTGCGCCAATAAAGGGTGTGTTCTTCCCTTTTGATATTAAACTAGCTGCTGTGATTGTCGTGCGTTGTTCTAAGTCAAATACCGCCAGATCAGCAGGTTGGCCGACTTTTAGCTGCCCGCTATTGGGTAACTGAAACAGCTGTGCTGGGCGCGTGCTTAACCAATTAACTAATTGATTTAAAGTGAAGATCCGCGTTTTAACAAAGTTAGTGTACAGTAAGCTGAAGGCTGTTTCACTACCAACAATGCCAAACGGCGCTTGGCGCATACTCTGCTGTTTTTCAGCCATACTATGGGGCGCGTGATCAGTGGCAATACAATCAATTGTGCCATCTAGTAAACCAGCAATCAGTGCTTGCCGATCATGTTCGCTCCGCAATGGTGGATTCATTTTATAATTGCCATCGTCTGCTGTAATATCACGGTCGCTGAGTAACAAGTGATGCGGCGTAACTTCGCAAGATACGTTGATTCCAGCCAGTTTGGCCAACCGAATCATCTGGACGGAAGCCGCTGTGGAAACGTGGCAAACATGGTAATGCACACCAGTAGCTTGTGCCAAAACGAGATCACGGGCTAACTGGGCAGTCTCTACCTCATTACTGATACCCGGTAAATCCAGTTGCGTGGCTTTTGGCCCAGCATTCATTACCCCACCGTGGCGCAAACTATCATCTTCCACATGAGCGGCTAGTGGCATATCAACCGCTTGTGCCGCCTGCATGGCGAGGTACATGGTGTCAGTATCTTGGACCCCTGAACCGTCGTTGGAAAAGGCAAACGCGCCGGCAGCTTTTAAAGCGGCAAAATCAACTAATTTACCAGCAGCACGCTGCTGTGTCAGCGTGGCGTATTGGCCAATACGGACAGCCCCCTCAGTTCGATTACGCTGGACCATCGTCGCCATTTGCTCAGCATTATCCGGTACCGGGGTTAAATTCGGCATGGCACCAATAAAGGTAAAACCACCGTGCGCTGCGGCCATGCTGCCAGTTTCAATAGTTTCTTTATAGGTTTGCCCAGGATCGCGTAAATGGACATGTAGATCAACTAAACCAGGACTAACAAAATGCTGCGCTAAATCGATTGTTGTTGCGTTATCAGCGGTTAGGTCAGTACCAATGGCAGTTATTTGGCCAGCTTGGATCAAAATATCGCGTGGCTGCAGACTGTCTGCAATCAATAATTGCCCGTTTTTTAATAAATAGTTCATGCTAAGCCGCCTAACTGATTGCCACGCAGGACGCTTTCAATCATTGCCATCCGTACAAAAACACCGTTACGCATTTGCTCAACGAATTTTGATTGCGGACATTCCACTAAGTCGCTAGCTAATTCAACCCCGCGATTGATGGGGCCCGGATGCATGATGATTGCATCTGACTTCATTCGTTTTGCTCGTTCTAAGGTCAAGCCATATTGCTGATGATAATCCGCCTGATCAAAACTTGCATCGTCACTGTGGCGTTCATGTTGAACGCGTAACATCATCATAACGTCTACTTGATCGACTAATTCGTCCATTGGTAGATATTGGCCAAAACAATCAAAGCGCTTGTCATACCATGCTTCTGGACCAGAAAAGTAAACTTGTGCACCTAATTTTTTTAGAACTTCCATATTCGAACGGGCTACTCGCGAATGATTTAAATCACCAACGATTGCCACTTTCAAACCAGAAAAGCCGCCAAAGGTTTCGCTGATCGTCATCATATCCAGCAAACTTTGTGATGGGTGTTCGCCGCTGCCATCACCAGCGTTGATCAAAGCGACTGGCAAGGCTGGCTGATTCAGCAATTCTTGATAGTAGGCATCTTGTGAATGGCGAATGACCAGTAACCGAACACCAACGGCTGCTAAAGTTAAGCACGTATCATATAAGGTTTCCCCTTTACTAACGGAACTTGCTTGTGGGTTGAAATCAACTACTGACAAACCTAAACGGCGTTCGGCAATTTCAAAGCTAGTATGCGTGCGGGTACTATTTTCAAAAAACATGTTTGCCGCGAAAACAGGTTCCGCCAATTCTAATTGTGCACCGTGTTTAAATTCTTCGGCCCGATGAATCAAGGCTTCAACAGTTCTAACATCAAGGTCACGCATTGAAACTAAGGCTGGTTGGCAAGTTAAAGATTCAGCAATCATATTCTTTTCCTCCTATAGGTCCGTTTAGGGCAGTTATGACTTAATATAGTTAACAAATTGAGGTTAATCTTCGTTTAAAGCGTGCTTCGGTAAAATTAAGTTTAAGCAGATACCGAGAATTGTGGCTAGCGCAACGCCAGTTAATTGAAATTGACCGAGTTGTAAGTAAGCACCGCCGATACCGATAACCAAGATGGTTGAGGCAATCATCAGGTTACGTTTTTCGTCAAAATCGATTTTGTTATCAATTAAAATCCGTAGCCCGTTTGCAGCGATAACCCCGAATAGTAGGAAACTGATCCCGCCAATGACTGGACTAGGAATACTCATGATCAAAGCGCTCAATTTACCAACAAAACCGAAGACGACGGCTAGAAATGCTGCGCCGACTAAGACGTAAACACTGTGTACTTTCGTGATGGCCAAAACGCCAATATTCTCGCCGTAACTGGTGACTGGCGGGCCACCGATGAAACCAGCAACGATTGAGGCTAAGCCGTCACCAGTCAAGGTGCGATGCAGACCTGGATCTTTGAAAAAATCGCGGCCAGTTAATTGATCTAATACCATGATGTGACCCATGTGTTCAGTCATCGTCACGAAAGCGATTGGCGCCATACCGAGAATTGCGCCCCAGTAAAATTCAGGCTTGTAGTTGACGAATGGCACTTCGAAAGCTGGCATGGCGATCCAGGCAGCTTTCAGCACTGGTGCAAAATCGACTAAGCCGAACAAAACCGCCACGATATACCCGCCGACAATACCGAGTAAAATCGGAATCAAGCTGAGGAACCCTTTTAAGAACATATTGAAGAAAACCGTTAAAGCTAAGGTGATCAAGGCAACAATGAAGAATTTAATATCATAATGGCTGTTATTCATCATGGCGTCGTTAGCGGCGCTGCCAGCCAGTGATAAGCCGATGACCATGACTACGGGGCCAACCACGATTGGCGGCAAAACTTTATCGATCCAATCTGAACCAATTCGGCTAATAATGAGCGCAACGATCAGGTAGACAAGCCCCACAGCGATGCTCCCTTGCGCGATGGCGGGGTAACCTTGTGTCTTCATTAAGGCCTGCATGGCGACAATGAAGGCAAAGCTGGATCCAAGGTAGGCTGGAATTTTACCTTTTGTGACCAAGATATAAATAATTGTGCCGATCCCCGAACTGAGAATGGCGATCCCAGGATTTAACCCGACTAAAATCGGTACTAAAACGGTTGAACCAAACATGGCGAATAAGTGCTGTAAGGATAAGCCGAACCACTGTAATGGTGCTGGCCGATCGTGAATGTCTAATATTGCATTACTTTTTTTATGTTCCTGCATGCCCTGACCCCCTATAATTTCACAAAAAAAAGCGCGTCTTACTTAACTGGTTAGAGGTAAGCAAAATGCGTTTTTTGTGGGTACAACGAAAGTACCCCATTAAACCATTTTGCTCTCTCTGGAGACAATTAAATTGGTTTTGGTTGATCCAATTTTTGAATAAGAATACTGTCGCGTTGATCTAGTTCTTCAACAGCAACCTTAATTTGTTCATGTAATGAAGTTGGAATATTTTTCCCAACAAAATCAGCGCGGATCGGTAATTCGCGATGACCGCGGTCGACTAAAACGGCCAATGAAATTTTCTTAGGCCGACCAATGCTCATTAAAGCGTCCATGGCAGCACGGACTGTCCGTCCAGTGAATAAAACATCATCAATTAAAATCACGTGCTTATCTTCAATGGAGACTGGAATATCAGAGCCATTAACTGTGGGTTCGTCTTTGCCAGGTTCATGTAAGTCATCACGATAAAGTGTGATATCTAATTCACCAACGGGGACAGTTAAGCCCTCCAGTTGTTTCATTCGTTCAGCAATTCGCCGCGCCAAATAGATACCCCGTGTTTTGATGCCAACTAAAACCAAATCCTCAGTGCCCTTACTTTGTTCAATGATTTCGTAGGTGATTCGTGTAAGTGCGCGTTTCATGGTTACGCCGTCAACAACTTCTTTATCCATGTGCCATCCGCCTTTCTGCATAAAAAAATCCCCTTGCCCGTGTGGCAAGAGGATTCAGTAGTGTCCAGCTAGACTACGCCTTAACTAAAATCACCTTAATAGCCTCACGGGACTAAATTTAAAGGATCTCGATTTATTTATTAGGTTAATCATACCGGCCTGCACGTTAATTGTCAATCTATTTCGTGAACTATTTAGCTAACGAAACCCTACCTGTAATGTTGCGTACTGGTAGGGTTTCGTAGATTACTTATTTTGTTTACGCAATTTGGTTAATGTTTGTTCAAAAATGGGTGGTAATGGTACGGTGAAGGTCATTTGTTCACCTGTCCGTGGGTGTTTAAAACCTAATAATGCAGCGTGTAAAAACTGACCATGGCCTTTTAAAGTTTTCTTAGGGCCATATAGTGGGTCGCCGGCAACTGGGTGGCCAATATAGCGCATATGCACGCGAATTTGATGCGTCCGCCCTGTTTCTAAGATGCATTTGATCAAGGTGTATTCAGCAAAACGTTCGATCACTTCAAAATGAGTGACTGCATGTTTACCACCTGGTACGATGGCTTGCTTTTTCCGATCGTTTTTTGCCCGTGCAATGGGCGCATTGATCGTGCCTTTATCTTCTTTTAGTGTGCCGTGAACTAATGCTAGATACTCACGCTGGCTGGTTTTGGCCTGTAATTGGCCAGCTAAGCTAATATGGGCTTGGTCGTTTTTCGCAACCATCAGTAAGCCTGAAGTGTCTTTATCGATACGATGCACGATTCCTGGGCGAATAACACCGTTAATCGTCGACAGCGGGCTATGAAATAACAGCGCATTAACCAGGGTGTCTTGTGGATGCCCTGGTGCCGGATGGACCACCATACCTTGTGGCTTGTTGACCACGAGTACATCGTCATCTTCGTATACAATATCTAGTGGAATATCTTGCGGTTGCGCTGCTAAAGCTACTGGTGCCGGCACCGCTACGGTGATCTGATCACCTGCTACTACCGCATATTTTGCTTTGACTGGTTGGCCGTTCACCTGAACATTAGCGGTTTTGATTAATTGTTGAACTTGAGCCCGCGATAATTCGGTAAAATGACTGCTGACGACTTTGTCCAGCCGCCCAGTCTCGTCAGTAATGGTCATGGTTAAATTTTCTGCTTGCATGGATTACCCTTTCTCGTCTGCGAAAAAAATTAAATAAACAAAAACTAAAATCACGCCAACGGTTAAGGCACTATCCGCCAAATTAAAAATCGGAAAGTTGATAAAATCGAGCTGAAACATGTCAACCACGTAGCCAAAGCGCAAGCGATCAATAAAGTTGCCCAGTGCCCCAGCAATCATCAAAGTTAGCCCCAACGCATACCAACGATTCTGGTGACGTGCCTTAAATAATAGATAACCAAGAACAATGATCACAAGCGGCGTTAGAATCAGGAAAAAAAGTTGCTTTCCCTGTAAAATACTCCAAGCCGCCCCATCATTGCGTAAATAGGTTAGTGAAAAAACGTTGGGAATCAGCGTTTGAATCTGTTGTAAGGCTAAATGCGTTGTGATCCATGATTTGACCAGCTGATCACAACCAACGACCACTACTAATAAAATTAAATAAAACAAAAGCGGTCCTACTTTCTACAATAATTGTTTAAATTGAGCTAAATCCGCCGTTAAATCAGCTTGAATTTGCCGATTATAGAAGACGGCAGCGGGATGAAAGGTCGGCATAACCCGATAGTGCTTTTGTGTCGGCACAAAGACTTTTTTGGCGGTGTCGTACCGCTGGATCGGGCCAGTCAATAACTGACCATGGACTGCGCCTACGCGATAAGTCGGTCCCAACAAACGTTGTAAACCAACATTACCGATCGTTAAAATTAAATCAGTTGGTAAATGGGCTAATTCATAATCCAGCAAAAAAGCTTGGCGCATTAGTTCTCGCTTAGTCGGTGGCCGATTATCCATCTTCTGATAAGTTGCGCCGGTACGTTTATGTGTTTTCGTGACCACTCTAAACGGGCGGCTATGGTAGGCACTGGTAATGAAAATATCCGCCCGCGTGACACCTAATTGCGTCAATGATTTATCCAGCTCAACACCAGCGCGACCGGTAAAAGGTTGCTGCGCTGTCACTTCAGTTGCACCGGGGGCTTCACCGACTAAAATAAAACGCGGCGTTAAACTCCCATTGCCTGGGACTAAACCCATCACATTGCCACTAATAGTCTGTTGGCCTTGTTTGATCAGCTCTGCTGGCAGAACTTGGACCATTAGAACAGGCCTGTGATCTTACCATCCGCGTCAATATCCATGTTCAATGCAGCGGGCTTTTTCGGTAAACCAGGCATTGTCAAAACATTACCGGTTAACGCGACTAAGAAGCCGGCACCTAAATCAGGCACAAATTCACGAATCGTGATCTTAAAGTCAGTTGGTGCGCCTAGCTTTTTGGGATCATCGCTAAATGAATATTGCGTTTTGGCCATACAAATCGGCAATTTATCCCAACCATTATCAATAAAGGTTTGCATTTGTCGTTGTGCCTTAGTCGAAAGCTCAACGGCTTGGCCACCATAAATTTTCTGCACAATGGTCGTCACTTTATCAACAATTGAGGCTTGGTTATCGTACAAAGGCTGATATGTTGCTGATTGGTCTAATGAAGCTAGTACCGCATTGGCTAAATCAATCCCACCAGCACCACCATTTGCCCAAACTTCAGTGTCAATTGCTTTAACATTTAGTTCTGCGCATAATGCTTGTAAAGTGGCTACTTCAGCAGCAGTGTCGGAAACAAAATGATTGATGGCCACCGTTACAGGTAAGCCATACTGTTGCATATTTTTAATGTGCCGTTTTAAGTTAACAAAGCCGGCGGTTAAGGCAGCAATATTTTCAGTTTGTAAGTCAGCCAGCGCCACGCCGCCATTATACTTAAGCGCGCGAACCGTTGCCACCAAAACAATGGCATCGGGATGTTTGCCTAATTGAGGGACTTTGATATCGAGAAACTTCTCGGCACCAAGATCAGCACCAAAGCCGGCTTCAGTAATTGTATAATCCGCCAATTTTAGGGCAGCCGTCGTTGCCAAAATACTATTACAACCATGAGCAATATTAGCAAATGGGCCACCATGAACAAAAGTTGGTGTATGTTCTAAGGTTTGCACTAAATTTGGCTTCAGTGCGTCTTTGAGTAACATTGTAATTGCACCTTGAACCTTTAAATCAGCGACTGTTACTGGTTCTTTTTTATAATTATAGCCAATGACAATTTTAGCAATTCGCTGTTTTAGGTCAGTAATACTGGTAGCGAGACACAAAATCGCCATTAACTCACTGGCAACGGTAATGTTAAAACCGTCTTCGCGGGGAACACCTTGGAATGGCCCGCCTAAACCGATGACAACGTGGCGTAACGCACGGTCATTAATGTCCAAAGCCCGCTTCCAAGTAATTCGCCGTTGGTCGATTTCAAGCTCGTTACCTTGCTGAATATGATTATCGATCAACGCCGCTAAGGTATTATTAGCACTCGTTAACGCGTGCATATCACCAGTAAAATGTAAGTTAATATCCTCCATTGGGACGACTTGAGCGTAGCCGCCACCAGTGGCGCCACCCTTAATGCCCATAACTGGCCCTAATGAAGGCTCACGTAAAGCAATAATGGTCTGTTTATGTAGCTGGTTCAGCGCGTCGCCTAAGCCAATGGTAACAGTCGACTTACCTTCACCAGCTGGGGTGGGATTAATTGAAGTAACTAAAATTAATTTATGGTCAGCTGGTAGTGGCCGCTGATCTAAGGCCGCCAGTTTAACCTTGGCTTTATATTCACCATATTGTTCAATATCATGCTGACCTAAACCAATTTGTTCAGCGATAGCTTGGATCGGTTTGATCTCTTGTTGCTCATTTTGTTGTGCAATTTCAATATCAGACAAATAAAAACACCCCTTAAATTAAGTTTATAGCTTACTTTTCACCGCAAAATGTAATTGCGATAGCATTAGTATACCGTGTTTTATGGCTAACGTGAAGTCGTTGTCGCTTGTAATTCACTTAATGCAGCAATCAATTGTTGCTTCTGCTTTTTGGTCATTAGAATTGTAACGTGTGGTAAACGAGTTAACTCAAAGCGAATACCATGGGTTAAAACCACCACGTGCTGCAAATCACTAAACTTAATTATCCGTTGGTGCTTTGGCCAGAATTGGCGTAGCGTTAAGCTAGTATTATTGGCATCTAAGGTTAAGCGCCGCCGCCAGATTCCCATGGCTGCCACCAATAGAAATAAAATAAACGTGGCGATGGTGAACCATTGAATCGTCGTGATTTCCAGCCAACCAGTACCACTGACAAACAAAATGACAAAGGTCCAGGACCAAAAAATAATGCTAGAATATAAGTCAGGTTGATAATAAAATGAACGTTGCATGTTGTCACCTCATAAAATTTGTAAAGGATGTTGGTTAATGATTATTCTTGCTACTGATGCCGCAACTAAAGGCGCACCAGGCCCAAGTGCCGCCGGTGCTTTAATTACCCACAGGCAACAGCGCCTACAATTAAAGCAAGCCTTACCCGAAATGGACAATCATCACGCGGAGTTTGCTGCCGTTATTTTCGGTTTACAGGCCTTGCATACACGCGGTTTAACTGGTGAAACGCTCGAATTACGGACAGATAGTAAATTAGTTCAATCTAGTCTAGAAAAAGGTTATGCTAAGCACTTTCAGCCAGAAGTGGATCAAATTTTACAGTTGGAACAAGCTTTTCCACTAGTCTTGCACGTCTGGGAAGCTGATCATCAGCATCAAGGTCCCCACCATTTAGCCCAGCAAGCACTCTTTAACCAATTAAACACAAAAAAGTAGCCGAATCAAGTCTGATTCGGCTACTTTGATAAAAAGCTTAATTATTTTAACACACGGAAGCGTGATTCGTTATCCATATATTCTTTTTCACCAGCTGGTGCTTCGATTGAACCAAATGGCATTTGAGCACGTAACCGCCAATTAGCTGGAACATCAAAAGCATCATGAACTAATTCATCAACAATTGGGTTGTAATGTTGTAAGCTTGCGCCAATACCGTTTTCAGCTAAAGCAGTCCAAACGGCTAATTGAGCGTTACCTTGTGCTTGTTCCGCCCAATCAGCAAAGTTATCAGCATATAATTCAAATTGTTGTTCTTCATTCCGGACGATGTCTTCATCAGTAAAGTACATGATCGTGCCAAAACCAGCTTTGAAACTAGCAACTTTTGCTTTAGTGCCTTCATAAGCGGCTTCCGTGGGAACTTCTGTCTTCAAGCGTTTAACGACAATATCCCAGAATTGGTTATGCTTATCGCCAAACAAAATGATGGCCCGCGTCGTTTGACCGTTAAAAGCTGTTGGCGCTTCGCGGACAACTGACTTGACCAAATCAGCGATCTCAGTTTGTGAAGCAGTTACGTTTTTACCTAAAGTATAAATTGAGCGGCGGTTTTTGAGTAAATCAAGTACAGTTGTTTTCATGTGTGAATGACACTCCTTAATTAGTTGATGTTTTGTAGTATATCAACTTACTAAAAGTAAGTCAAATACAATTTAGACTTTCTTTTTAAATTATGGCATATTTTAATTGATAATACGAAAAAAACGCCTAAATAGACGTTTTTAGGTTCTTTTTAAAGTTTGGCAATTAGGTTTACGGTTAGCTCAATAGCCTCCGCTAACTTTAGCAGCTTTAGTGAGTTTTCACAGTTTTTGGTGGTGAGGTTTTGTTTTTTATAGATACAAAGTTAAAGTAACTTTTTTATCTATTCACCTAGTGAACACGTTTGCCCCAATATTGGAAAAAGTCCGTCCGTAACGCCCCATTATAAAGTTTGCGCCGCTTAGTTGATTTTTCCCCATAATAGGATTCAAACTGCAGATCGCTGGTTAAAACGTATTTGCTCCAACTCGTCAGCGGCCGGTAAACGTCACCCATTTGTTGGTAAAGTTGATGAACACTGCTGGCGTCACTTAGTCGTTCCCCATAAGGCGGATTAGCAACGATGACCCCATTATGCTTCTCAGTTCGAAAATCTTTAACTGCCAATTGTTTGAAATCAATATCGTGCAGTACGCCCGCCTCATTAGCATTTAGCTTGGCGATTTCAATCATACTGCCATCAATATCGGCACCCATAATATCTAGTACAAGATCATCACGCCGTTGAGCTGCTGCTTCCGCACGTTGCTCAGCGACCAATTCAGCCGGCATCCAATCCCAGCCTTCAAAAGAAAAGGCACGCTTTAACCCAGGCGCAATATTTAAGCCTTTTAAGGCCGCTTCAATCGGAATCGTACCTGAACCACAAACTGGATCTAAAAATGGCATATCCGTGTGCCAATTAGTAATAGCAACTAAGGCAGCTGCCATGTTTTCCTTTAGTGGCGCGTCACCCTTTTCGATCCGGTAACCACGCTTAAATAGACTAGGCCCAGTAGTATCTAACGTCAGCATGACATGATCTTTCAGAATGCTAACTTCTAAAGCATATAAAGCGCCTGTTTCTGGCAAATGGCCACGCCGATGGTAAACTTGGCTGATTTTTTCAACGATGGCTTTTTTCGTCAATCGTTGTACATCGGGCACACTGAATAGTTTTGATTTGATCGAGCGTCCCTCTACGGGAAATTCAGCGTCCAATGGTAAGTATTCGTCCCATGGTAACGCCTTAACTTGTTCGAAAAGATCATCAAAGGTCACGGCATCAAATTCACCAACGATGATTTTAACCCGGTCGGCTGTGCGTAACCATAAATTAGTACGCACGATATCTTTTAAATCACCCTGGAAACGAATCCGACCATTTTCTGTTTGGACCTTATAGCCCATTTGTTTAAGTTCATTAGCTGCCAAAGCTTCAATCCCACTGGCAGTGGTAGCAATTAAATTGTACGTTGTCATGTTATAGCCTCATTTACTATTTTATTTAATCTTTTATCGCTACGGAAACATGCCAAAACTGGCTTAACCCGTATCAACTAAATACACATTTTAATTTTAAGCCACGCTCTCAAAAAAAAGACCCTCCATCGAAATGAAGGGTCTCCTGATAAGGTGTAAACCTCTGTAAGCCATGTTTTGTCTCATTGACTGGCTCAGGAACACAATCAATGAGGGCAATCATCTATCTACAGATACAAAATCTGTCTCCATGCGTCGTTCATTTCCATACATGGAGCGCCCCTACCATAAGTTTGGGTTACTCGCTCGCGGGGTTTACCCGTTCCAACCAATTTGTTTCCAAATTGGATCGTCACTGTGGCACTTTTCAGGATATTAATTGCATAGATTGCTCCTTAGCAACGTTCTCCGCCGTTACTGGTCACCCAGTACCTTAGCTTATTGGGCTAAGCACGAACACTACAAGCATCGCAGCTTGTGCGGGCATGGACTTTCCTCAGCCTACAAAAGTAGACCGCGATCACCCGAAGTTTACACCGGTAAATTAACTATTTAACTTGCGTGGACCATCTTGGTTACTGTCGTCCAACTTAGCACCAAAAACATGACGCTCTAAATTAGATAACCGTTTGAGAATATCAAAATTGGTTACCGTCGGATTAGGTTGGGCACTTTGAACATTCTTGTTCACTGTAACCTGTTTGGTTAACTCATCGTTGCGTGACCGTAAGCGTTGGTTGTTACCCGCTAGCTCATCGACCTTAGCGTCATATGACTCATAGTCCTTGATCACTTGATCCAAGAATTCATCAACTTCAGCTGGGTCGTAACCCCGCATCTTGGTCTTAAAATCCTTCTGGAGAATATCCTGAGTTGTAAAATTCAAATCATCCATGTCAATACACCTCATTGCACTTGTCATTAATATGACTGTTAATAGTATAGCAAATTTTAATCCGCTTGAAAACCATTTTCTTGTTCTTCTTGAAAATTATTTGCTGTATCCTGTAAATCATCAAAATCAAGCAGCCCCAATTCGTAATCATGTTGCGCTTGATATCGCTGAATCGCCTCAACCGTGAAATGTGTTTTTCCCGGCGCTGTATCATCATATAACATTAACGCCCCATCTGTGTGCGTCAACATAAATTCTTGATAATTTCTTAATTGTTTCGGCGAGTGATAGGGCTTATCGCTGACAGACGCCGAAAAATTAACTTGACCGCGTAAAGCTTCCAGTGCAGTTTGATTAGCCTCGTTCCAATTCTTGCCAAAATCAGCAAATGGTAGCATCATTGCTGTTTGTAATTCAGGATAATCTTTTTTTAATTCGTTGGCCACTTCTAAGCTCCACTGTTCAGTGCCCAGTTGACCACCACTAATTACCCAGGTCAAATGCTGGTCAAATCGAGCAATGATTTCTGCCTTTAACGCAGCTTTAATAATTTTTAACTTTGGTTCATTGGCGCTGAAAACGCCGAGTTCATAACTGCGGTAACCTGTCACCCACAACCGCATGAGCATCCCTTCTTAATTTTATTTCAAAAAATCTTAGTAATTGCTATAATAAAGGCTTAGGAGTGTGATCATATGCCGTTTCATTATCCAAATGGCAACCTCTACCAC
Source organism: Loigolactobacillus jiayinensis (assembly GCF_003946445.1). Lineage (GTDB taxonomy): Bacteria > Bacillota > Bacilli > Lactobacillales > Lactobacillaceae > Loigolactobacillus > Loigolactobacillus jiayinensis. The sequence goes on from NZ_RHOF01000009.1 coordinate 35,384, forward strand.
AATGATGCCAAAGTGCAGCCAAAAAAGCAACCGCTACGCAATCAAACCCGCTTTGATAATCGGGGCATGTCATTAGAAGAGGAAATCAATGAAAGTAACCAATTTTACCGTGCACGTGATTTAGCGGTCGTTTATAAGAAGCCACTACCATTACAAATCGTGAAAGTTGATTACCCGAAACGTAGTGCTGCCGTGATCAAGGAGGCTTACTTCCGCCAACCGTCAACGACAGATTACAACGGCGTTTATCGAGGCTATTACCTTGACTTCGAGGCCAAAGAAACTAAGAATAAGGCCAGCTTCCCGTTAAAAAACTTTCACGACCATCAAATTGAACACATGCGCCACTGTTTACGTCAAGCAGGTATCTGCTTTGTGATCATGCGTTTTGTTAGTTTAGACCGCTTATTCGTTTATCCTGCCTCACCGTTGATTGCCCACTGGGATCAGCAAATTACCGGTGGCCGCAAATCAATTCCATTAGCTGATATTGAAACCAATGGCTTTGAAGTACACTATGCTTTGAAACCACGAATTCCTTATCTAACGGCAGTTGATCAATTCATTGCCACGCTAACTATTCATAAAGGAGATCATCATGGCCAATAATAATCAATCACGTGTTGCACGGCGTAAATCTGCAGCAAGAAAGCCCAAAAAACGGCATCCCATTCGCCGGATATTGCTGTGGTTAGTCGCCCTTTTTGCACTTCTTGTAGTGGCTGGCGGTGGCTTGTTCGCCTATTACGCCATGAATGCGCCAAAAGTAACTCAAGCACAACTGTCCAGTCAATCTTCTTCGGTGATCTACGACAGTACTGGCAAAAAAATTCGCACGCTAGGGGTGGAAAATCGGACATATGCTTCCGGTAACGCCATCCCACAAACCTTAAAAGATGCTGTTATTTCCACTGAAGACCGTCGCTTTTATTCTAACTTCGGGATCGACCCAGTGCGTATACTTGGTGCCGCATATGCCAACGTCACTGGTAGTGGCTCTGGGCTCCAAGGTGGGAGCACGTTGACCCAGCAATTAGTTAAATTAGCTGTATTTTCAACCAAAAAATCTGATCAAACTTTGAAACGTAAAGCCCAAGAAGCCTGGCTAGCAATCAAAGTTGACCGTTCTTACTCCAAGAGTCAGATCTTAGAATTTTATATCAATAAAGTACCTTTGGCCAATGGGGTTTACGGCATGGGAACAGCGGCACATTACTATTACAATAAGCCGCTAAAGCAACTAAGCTTAGCGCAACTGGCATTAATTGCCGGCATGCCCCAAGCACCAAACACCTATGATCCTTACGTCAATCCATCTGCCGCTAAAGCACGGCGGGATACCGTGTTGCAATCAATGGTAGCTAACAAAAAAATCTCGAGTCAACAAGCTAAGGCTGCCGCCGCAGTGCCAATCACTGATGGCTTAGTCGATCAAAAGGCACAAACTAATACCGAGACCGATAACGTGACTGATGCCTACATTAGCCAGGTCGTCGCCGAAGTCAAAAAGAAAACTGGCTTAAACCCATACACTGACGGTTTAAAGATCTACACTAATTTAAATTTGAAAGTTCAAAAACGTTTATACGATATCGTCAACACTGATAATTACGTCAGCTTCCCTGATAATTTATTACAAACTGGGGTCACCATGACCGACGTTAAAACAGGTAAAGTGATGGCGATGATTGGCGGTCGGAAAACGGGTAACGTTCAATTTGGCTTAAATCGCGCTGTCCAAACAAGTCGGAGCAGTGGATCGACCATTAAGCCGATGTTGGATTATGGTCCGGCAATCGAATACCTGAATTATTCAACTTATCAGCAAATGGAAGACACCGCCTATACCTATGCGGGCACCAGTACGCAGCTCTATGATTGGGACTTCAAGTACCTCGGCCGCATCTCATTACGGACTGCCTTAGCGCAATCGCGGAACGTTCCTGCCGTTCGCACTATGGATAAGGTCGGCATCAGTAAAGCAACTCAATTTATCAAAGGCTTAGGCGTTTCCTTTGATAAGACATTAGAATTGCAAAACGCAATTGGTGCGGATGTTTCCAGTCTCCAAGAAGCCGCTGGTTACTCTGCCTTTGCCAATGGTGGGACCTACTACAAGCCGTACTTGATCAATAAAATCGACAAACCAGATGGCACCAGTGAAACCTTTGATCCATCAGGTAAGCGCGCAATGAAGTCCTCAACTGCCTATATGATCACTGACGTCTTAAAGGATGTTATCTCTGACGGTACTGGGACGAATGCGCAAATTAGTGGTTTATATCAAGCCGGTAAAACTGGGACGACTGACTATTCCAGTGATGAGCTGGCCAATAGCACCAGTATTTCAAGTAGTATGTCTAAAGACTCTTGGTTCACGGGTTACTCACATGACTACGCCATTTCAGTTTGGACTGGCTACGATCAACCACAACAACACGGTCTAACTGCAACCGAGCAACAAATTGCGAGCGGCATTTACCGTGAATTGATGCAATACGCTAATACAGAAACCAATGCTAGCGGTAAGAATTGGACCAAGCCAAGTAGCGTTGTTGCTGCTAATATCTTAAAAGGCTCCAATCCTGCGCAATTAGCAGCTAGTGGTGCTTCCAGCAGTCAGATCACACGTGAATTATTTGTTCGTGGCACCCAGCCGACTAAGGTTGCCAGCAGCACCACCAGCACAAGTAAGAAAAATAGTGATGGTAGTTCTAGTAGCTCTAGCAGTAGTTCTAGTCTGGCTAGCAGCAGCTTTAGTTCAGCGGTTAGCAGTGCCTCCAGTTCGGCAATTGAATCTTCGTCTAGTGAAACGCAAAGTAGCACCACCCCAAGCACATCACAGGACACATCCAGCGGTAGTACTGCCGAAACTAGTAGCACACCTAGCACGGGGACTGGTAGCGTTACGACACCAAGTACTGGTACGACAACTGACAACACTGGTAATTAGTGGCTAAGTATAGTGGCTAAACCTTAAAAAGAGCTTGACCCACGCAATTTATTTGCGGGATCAAGCTCTTTTTTGATTTCATTTTTTCAACCCTAAGCGGTGTTGACCATCAGCACACAGCTCCAATAAGGGACACTGCGCGCATTTAGGAGCGCGGGCAAGGCACTGATACCGACCAAAATAAATCATTTGATGATGGGCAGTAACCCATTGGTCTTCCGGCAACTGCTTCATCATTTTCTGCTCGATCTCCAATACCGTGGCGTTTTGCGGTACCATGTGCAAGCGCTTGGTCACACGTGTGACATGGGTATCTACAGCAAACGCCGGAATGCCAAATGCGTCCGCTAAGACCACATCAGCCGTTTTACGCCCCACCCCTGGTAATTGCATTAACTCAGCGCGGGTGTGCGGTACTACGCCATTAAAGTCGGTTAATAAGGCTTGACTGGCTGCCTTCATGTGCTTAGCCTTATTGCGATACAAGCCAATACTATGAATAGCGAGTTGTAAAGTCGTTTCACTCGCCGCAGCCATCGTCTGTGGGTCAGGAAAATCAGTAAATAACTTGGGGGTCACCTTATTAACGGAAATATCGGTAGCCTGCGCACTAAGCATCACTGAGATCATATATTGAAATGGTGTCCGCGCATCTAATGATGGTTGCGCATCAGGAAACATTTCACCCATAATTGCTACAGCTTGTTGTGTTTGTTGCTTTGACAGCATCCCCATTCCCCCTATTGCTTATCTTTATCCTCATCGGTTGGTTCTGCCCAATTATACATCGGAATCTGCGGAATCGCACTAGTCGGCGTTGTGGCCGCCGCACTAGCTGCTGGTTGCCGCTGTTGGCGCTTTTCTTGTTCTCGCTGAATCTGTTGCTTGGTGGTTAAATGCTTACGCTCCCAGCTTAGTAGGATGCGATCCATATATTTCAAGCTATAGGCTTGATTCAGCACCGCTTCGCGTAACGCCAAGCCGATAACCTCGGGTTGGTAATGATCCTGATCTAACCAAGCACCAATTGTTTCGTACTCAATTGGCGATAACGGCCGGCCAAATTCTGTTTCAATTTGTTCAAATAACTGCTGCCGCTGATCAGTGGTTTCTTCAACAACGGCCTGCCGCTTTTGCTGACCCAGATAGGTCGCTAATTTACGGTACATCAAAGCAAAATCATATTGATCCTGGCTGCGGCCCTGCTCGTCTTGAGTCGTATCAATAGTCAAAATTTTCTTTTGGATCATCCGGTGAATAATTTGATAGACCTGCGTGCTGGATAAGCGCAGTCGTTGTGCAATCGTAGCCATATCCGGAAAATGATTCCCAGCATCGTAAAAACTTTTTAATTCTAAATAAACCAAAAACTCGTCATTGGTGATGCCTAATTCGTGGAAATGGGCCAGTAACAGACTCGACACCGTCGTCTGGCCAGCATTAATAAATTGTTGCATAAAGGTATCGTCCATATTGCCATCCTTTTCTAAAGCGTGTTTAAAAAAGTACCCAGATTTTGTGCACTAGTCTAGCTAGTTAAAACTCACCTGCAGCACTATAACAAAAAAAGAGTGCCGCAATTGAACCTGCTACGCCGGCCAGCTTGCTTGACACTCTTTTCCTCATTATGGGTAAATGCGGTTCAATAAACGTGGGAATGGAATCGTCTCACGCACATGATCGACACCACAAATCCAGGTCAAGGCGCGTTCTAAGCCAAGGCCAAAACCTGAATGGGGCACACTACCGTATTCACGTAGATCCAGATACCAACTGTATTCTTTAGGATCTAATCCAGCTTGTTTGATCTGCTCTAACAGGTAATTATAATCCGTTGCCCGTTCGCTACCACCGATAATTTCGCCATAACCTTCTGGTGCTAATAAGTCAGCACAGATCACAACGTCTTCACGTGTTGGATGTGGCTTCATGTAAAATGGCTTGATTTTCTTCGGGTAGTTTAAAACAAATACTGGCTGCTCAAATTGATCAGCTAAGAAAGTTTCTTCTGGTGAACCAAAATCAATACCCCAATCAACTTTAAAGCCATTTTTCTGCAGCATTGTAATAGCATCGTCATAACTGATCCGTTGATAAGGCAACTTGGTGTAGCGTTTGAGCACTTCTTTATCCCGTTCTAATAGGTCTAATTCATAATCACAATGATCAAGCACATTTTGAACTAAGAAAGCCACGTATTCTTCTTGGATTTTCAAGCTTTCTTCTTGATGCATAAAGGCCATTTCTGGTTCTAGCATCCAGAATTCAATCAAATGCCGCCGTGTTTTCGACTCCTCAGCGCGGAAAGTGGGACCAAAAGTGAACACCTTGTCAAAAGCCAAGGCACCAGCTTCAGCGTACAACTGACCACTTTGTGACAAATAAGCATCACGACCAAAATATTCCGTATGGAACAATTCCGTTGTGCCTTCAGGGGCACTACCGGTTAGAATTGGTGAATCCATTTTAATAAAACCACGGGCATTGAAAAACTCATAACTAGCGCGGATCACTTCGTTACGAATTTTCATAATGGCAAATGGTCGCCGTGAACGTAACCACAAATGGCGGTGATCTAATAGAAAGTCGATGCCGTGTTCCTTAGGCGTAATGGGATAGCCTTCACTTTCACCTACAAGCTCGATATTAGATAATTCGATTTCATAACCAAATTTTGAGCGTGTATCTTGATGGATCGTACCGTAAACCCACATACTAGATTCCTGATGTAGCTGTTTAGCTAATTGGAAGATTTCTTCACTAACGGCGCTTTTAACTAAAACACCTTGGAAAAAAGCCGTCCCATCACGTAATTGCAGAAAAGCAATTTTACCGCTAGAGCGCTTGTCGGTTAACCAAACACCGATTTTAACCTCCTCATCAATATGATCTTTAGCGTCAATAATATTAATTTGCTGAACCATTTAAAAATTTCCCCTATCTCACTTTAATTAGGTTGATTTTTACTAAAGTAAAAATCTTTAATGTTCGTGGCGGTGTCCATTCAACTACGGCACAGTTCGTCTAGTTGAAACATGGCCCTATCTCACTTGTTTTTATTACAGTTATTATTCGTCAATCTTGGCTAATAAGTGTTTTATGCACACTCTGTTTTGTAGCTAGGCGTCCATATTACCCTTAGTCTGAATGAAATCAGCGATCCGCTGATAGGCCTGGGTTAACGAATCTAAATCGTTGGCGTAACTGATTCGGATATGGTCTGGTTGGCCAAAGGCACGTCCTGGTACTACGGCAACGTAAGCTTCTTCAAGCAAGGCTTCAACAAACGCCTCAGTTGTTGAATAACCGCACAATTCTACTGCGCGTTTCACGTTCGGGAATAAATAAAAGGCGCCTTGTGGCTTCTCGTCTAATTCAAAGCCCGGTAAGCTTTGAATTTTAGGGAATAAATAATTCAATCGATGTTCAAAAGCTTGCCGCATTTTTTCTGCATCTGCTTGACTACCGTTTAGCGCCGCAATCGTGGCGTATTGCGTGACTGCCGTTGGATTACCGGTTGCGTGGCTTGCAACGGTGGTCATTGCCTTAATAATGGCTGGATTACCAAGGACATAACCCATGCGCCAACCTGTCATCGCGTAGGTTTTAGAAACACCCGTTACCAATAAGGTATTTTTACGAATAGCTTCACTTAAACTAACTACAGAAACAAATTGATTGCCGTTATAAACCAGGTTACTGTAAATTTCATCAGAAATCACTAATACATCATGAGAAACTGCCCAATTACCAATGGCAGTGAGCTCTTCAGCTGTATAAATCAGGCCTGATGGATTCTGTGGTGAGTTTAACACCAGCGCTTTCGTCCGTGGTGACCGTGCCTTTTCTAGATCCTCAACAGTCACTTTATGTCCAGCACCAGTTGTTTTAACTGCTAATGGCCGTCCACTAGCTAAATTAACCTGTTCAGCATAGCTGACCCAAAATGGTGCCGGCAACAACACTTCATCCCCAGGATTAAGAATAACCTGGAAAATCAGATACAAAGCAAACTTAGCCCCAGTTGTGGCGATGATCTGCTTATTATCATAATGCACGCCAGTTTCAGCTTCGATGCGTTGGCTAATTGCTGTTTTTAATTCTGGTAGCCCACCAGCGGCAGTGTAGAAACTAGTTTTACCAGAACGAATGGCTTCAATAGCTGCTTCTTGAATATATTCTGGTGTGACAAAATCAGGTTCGCCAATCGATAAATTAACCACATCGACGCCTTTAGCGATCAACGCCTTTGTTTTAGCTGACATTGCCAATGTTGCGGATGGTTGAACCTTCATTACATTTTTCGATAGTGCCATATCACCACTCCCAAACCTATATATTTTTAAGTAACTTAACTGACTTACCGGATTTAAAATCCAATGTTTGGTAACCTAAACGACCATTCTTATCCGCAAATGAAATCTCCCACACTGGTTTCTTGTGATAAAGTCCTAGAGTTGCATTATAAACCTTTTTAGGTGCCTGTGTCTGCCAAACACGCTTTAAGGCCGTATTGCGGGAAATGCCGGAACTCTGATTCAGCACTGTGATTTTACCACCCTTTTGTGCGATGATCACAAAAACCGCATTATGCTGCTTGGTCTCCCCAGCAACAGTTAAGTAGCTTTGTTTGTGATTAAACCAATAAAAATCATCAACAGTGGTGACGTGGCCGTATTTTTCCGCCAACGCAATTGCTTCACGGCGCGCCGTCACGGCTGGTTTATTGGCAGCATGATAAATAAGTAATGCACTGACAATGATCAATAAAACCACGCCAATTAAACTATATGATTTCCAATGTTTCCGCATAATTTCCCCTCTAGCTGTAAATTAGGCCGTAAAACTACGACACAATTATTATAGCAGATTTCTAGTCAATTTTTAGACCAAAAAATTTAAACTTTTCTTGCGAAGAACTCATCTGCAGCCGCTACAACTTCAACTAGGTCAGCCGTCGTTTTCGGTAACGATGCTGGCAGTGTCTTCAGCATTCTTTTACCATAGCTAGTGGTGACGATTCGATCATCTAATACCACCATCACACCCCGGTCAGCACTAGTACGAATTAAACGGCCAAAGCCTTGATGTAAACGCATAGTAGCCTTAGGTAAGGCTTCCTTAAAAAATGGATTTAACTTTGCTGCCGTTAATTTTTGATAACGCGCCCGGGTCAAAATCCCATCCGGTGCTTCAAATGGTAAACGTGCAATTACTAATTGTTCCAACGCTTCCTTTGGCAGATCGATTCCTTCCCAGAAACTGCCGGTACCTAACAAAATCCCACGTTGGCTCAAACTAAAGCGCTTGGTGATACGTTCTTTACTGCCCGTCACACCTTGGGCAAAGATTTCTCGCTGCAACGGCAAATTAGTTTGCATTAACGCTCGATAGACCTCGGCGATCATTTGCAGTGAATTGAACAGCACCAAAGTTTGCCGTTGATTATCGTGGGTCAGCGCATAAACTGCACGCGCCACGTAGTTCGTATAGGCATGATCAGCGGCACCGCGAATTGCTGGTCCATCAGCCACCACGTAAAAAGCAGCTTGGCGCTTATAGCGAAACGGACTGGCGAAGCGTTTTTCCACGACAGCATCAGCGGATAAGCCCATTTGCTGTTCAAAGTAATCGAATTTATGGGCAACGGTCAGAGTTGCACCAGTAAATACTGGCGGCGCAAAATGTTGTAGTAGCCGCTCTACCACGGGCGTAATATCTAGCCGGCTTAGCTGTAAGGTCAAACTAGCCGCGTCACCATAGTCTTTTAAAGTCAGCCAAACTAACTGACCATGATCAGCGTCAGCTAACTGAGTAAAAACATCCCGCAATAACTGGCGCACTTGCATTAACTCGTGGACCTGTTGATTAAAATCTAACCATAACTTCTGTTCACTCACTAACCAGCTAGCTTGTTCGTTTAATAAATATTGATCAAGCTTGTCGGCTAGCAATAAACAATCATTTAGCAAACGCCGTAACTTTTGGCCGAATCCCCGGTTGGCGGTTACCCACTCAGTTAGCTCGGTTTCCGCAAGCGGTCGTTCGATAAAACCATTGCGCCGTTCTAACGGAATTTGTTCAGCAATGAAGTCTAAGTACAACTGCTGCTGTAGCTGTTGCAATAACTGGCTAAATTCACTTAAGCCATAATCCAGTGAAACCACATTATAATGGGCAACTGGATCATTACTTAATAAAGTAGCCAAGGTTGGTTGTTCAGTGCCAGTCAACGTTTTGTGCAGCCGTTTTAATAATTGTGTAATTGCTCCACTAATGATTTGTTGGCTGCTAGCCTTTAAAGCAGCATCCGGAAATTGTTGTGCTTCATCGACCACTAAATAACTATTTTTGGGAAAAAATTGTTCATCGTTCACGTGCTGGCTTAAAAAGGCATGGTTGGTCACCAGTATATCTGCTTGTTGTTGCTGTTTATGAGCAGCTAGCCAAAAATCATCGGTGGCAAAAGGTGCATCCGTCGCCACTAATTCGTGGCTATGGTGACTGATCTCAGCGAATAGTGGCGAATGGTAAGTGGTTAAATGTAATTCAGCAAAATCGCCTGTTTTCGTCATTGTCAACCAAACTAGTAATTTCATCTTAAGTAGCTGAATTTGTTTGACCTTATCCGCCACTGTTAACGCTTGGCTAAACTTAGCGAGGTCGATATAGTGCTGTGGACTTTTCACGATTGCAGCTTGCAGATCAATATCCAATAATTGATTGAGCAAGGGCACAGTCTGCTGAACAAATTGGGTCTGTAGTACTGCTGTCGATGTACTGACTACTAATTTTTGTTGGCCCTGTAAGTGAAAGCTAAAAGGCAATAAATAACCTAATGACTTACCCAGGCCAGTAGCGGCTTCCAGAATCATTGGCTGTGGTTGCTCGGCGTAATTAGCGTAGATCAGATCCATCATTTTACCTTGCGTTTTACGCCATTTCAATAGTGGCCGTAAATAATGCTTTTTTTCTGCATCCGTTGCTGGATATGTTTTAGCACTAGTCGTTAAGCGGGTTGTGGTAACGGATTTTTTGCGCAACGCTAACCCATGACTCACGTACAAGTAATCAGGTAATGGGGTTGCGTTTTGTTGCGCGTGCACCGCAAAATATAAACCAGTCTCGCGGGCTGAGCGCGTTGCACATTTAGCCAGCGCTTGCCGGGTCACTAACGGCAGGTTCGCCAGTCGCTGACTTAAAGCAATAAATAGCTGGGCAGTCACCACCGCGTCACTATCAGCTTGATGGGGATTGGTGTGCTCAATGGCCAATAATTGGGTTAGATCACTAAGTCGATAACTAACAGCCGTGGGTAACAAAACTTGTGCTAGCTCGACGGTATCGATTGCCGCTAGTTTCAAGGCTGGTTGCCCGACACGTTGCAATTCTGCATTCAAAAATGGATAATCAAAATTAACGTTGTGGGCAACAAATACAGTATCACGTAACAGTTGACTGATTGTCGCCGCCACATCTTCAAAATACGGTGCCACCTTTAACCGTTGCGGTGATAAATGCGTTAATTGTAAAATGTTGGTGGGTACTTCGCGCTCAGGATTAATATCCAGCGCAATTTGATCGATCACCTTGCCATGCTGTACCATAGCACAGCCAAACTGAATGATTCGGTCACCCGTTTTAACGCTGGTGCCGGTAGTTTCTAAATCAACGATGGCGTAGATCGAGTCTTTATTCATGCTCGTCATCTGGTCTCTTTTCTTTATATTGGCTAATTTGACCACAATTTAAGTCACTGTTGTCATTTTATCTAAACGTTAAAACACTATTAAAAATAGTAGCATTTTCCGCCGGTTACGGCAATCAAGTCTTTACTACTGGTTTAGATTTTAATGAAAGCTATTTCATCTCTTTAAGACTGGTATTTACTTTATTCACGACAATGTATAAACTATTGATGAGTACTTTGCTAAAAGTAGGCCACAAACGGCCCTTTTTCGCGACCGTGAACGTTGCCGTGCAATTTATTTTTAGCGTGCTGCAGGTTGCGGCTGTCTTTGGCGCTGATTAAGTTATTTTATAACTAAGTTAGCATAAACAGGTTGTAGCAAGCTAGCGCGCTAGAAGTTGCACATTTTTCAAAACGTACGTAAATTTAGATAATTCATTTTAAAATATAGAAAAGAGTGGCGCAATGACATTAGAACAAGGCATCGGTGTGAGCAACGCCAAAATTATTTTGATTGGTGAGCACGCCGCCGTTTATGGCAAGCCGGCAATTGTGGTGCCGCTAACAGCAGTTAAATTAACTGCCATAACCACACCAATTGAACAAGGCCAATTAATTGAAAGTAACTATTATACGGGGCCCTTGGCGCGCTCCATGACTAACTTCTCCGGTATCAAAAAATTGATTCAAACTATTTTGACGCGGCTCAATCAGCAGCAAGCTAACTTTAAATTAACGATCACAAGCCAGATCCCTGCCGAACGTGGTATGGGCTCTTCAGCAGCAACTGCTGTGGCGGTAACGCGTAGTCTTTATGACTTTTTTGGAAAAAAATTAAATCGCGCCACCTTACTAGAACTAGCTAACGTTGCGGAAACAGTGACCCACGGCTCGCCTAGTGGCATGGATGCCGCAACAACGAGTTCAACGGCGCCAATTTGGTTTATCAAGGGCCACGCCAGCTATAATTTACCCATTAATTTAAGTGGTAATTTAGTGATCGCTGACAGCGGCATTCGTGGTCAAACTGGTCCAGCCGTTACCACTGTACGTGAGCGTTTAGCTGATTTCCCCCAAGAAACGGCTGTCTTTTTAGATCAACTGGCTGAATTAGCAGAATCAACGCGCAAAGCCATTGCCTCGCAACAATTGGCCCAAGTGGGTAAAAATTTCACCTCGGCCCAATTAATTTTACAAACACTTGGCGTCAGCAATGAAACCATCGATCATTTAGTTTTTGTTGCCCAACGTAACGGGAGTCTGGGCACCAAGCTAACCGGTGGTGGCCGTGGCGGTTGCATTATCGCTTTAACGGCTGATGATGCCACTACCCAACACTTGTTACGTGCTTTGGCTGCTGAAGGTGTGACTCAAACTTGGGTCCAACCGTTAGCGCATCTTAATCAAACTAAAAATCAGGAGTATGACCATGAATAATGCCGTTACAGCCCGCGCCCACACAAACATCGCCTTGATCAAATACTGGGGCAAAGCTGATCCCAAGCTGATCATCCCGCAAAACAGCAGCCTATCCTTGACGCTAGACCCCTTTTACACTGATACGACAGTTCAATTTGACGCTGCTTTGACGCAAGATCAAATCAAAATCGATGGCCAAGTGCTCAATCAAACTGCCGGCCAACGGGTACGTGACTTTTTAGATTTAGTTCGTCAACGTGCCGGCATCACCGCCTTTGCCCAAGTTAATTCGTATAACCATGTCCCCACCGCTGCTGGCCTAGCTTCATCAGCTTCGGGGTTTGCTGCCTTAGCTGCAGCCGCCAGTAAAGCAGCCGGGTTGACCTTAGATCAGCCAGCTTTATCGCGTTTGGCTCGCCGCGGTTCCGGCTCCGCCACACGTTCAATCTACGGTGGCTTTGTCGAATGGCAAAAAGGCCACAATGATCTTGATTCGCAGGCGGTCCCTTTTCAAGAAACGATTGATTTCGATATTCAAATGATCGCTATTTTGTTAGATCCACGACCCAAGAAAGTTGCCAGTCGTGCCGGGATGGCCCAGGTTGTCGCCACTTCACCTTATTACACCGCTTGGCCACCTAGTGCGGAAAAAGATCTTATCGCCATGAAAGCCGCAATTCTTAAAAAAGATTTAAATTTAATTGGACAATTAGCTGAAGCTAACGCTATGAAAATGCATGCCACCACACTTAGCGCCACACCGCCGTTTACTTATTTTGAACCAGAAACTTTGGCCGCTATTGAAATAGTTCAAAGCTTGCGCAATAATGGGGTTTCTTGTTATTATACTATGGATGCGGGTCCGAACGTGAAGGTTATCTGTTCGGCCAAGGAGACACCCGCTATCTTGACGCGCCTACGTCAGCACTTTCCCGCCGACCATTTGTTGGTGGCTAAGCCTGGCCCAGGAATTGCGTATTTATAATAAGGTATGACGAAATGGCGAGCACGTTCTGGACATTTAGAACGTGTTTTAAAAATGTCATTCGCCACACTGTCCATATCTAATTGTTGTGGTTGAAAGGAAATGATTTTTTGATAACGGCTCAGGCCCCTGGCAAGCTATATATTGCGGGTGAATACGCAGTTGTGGAGACTGGATTACCCGCTGTTATTGTCGCATTGAATCAATTTGTGACGGTCAGCATTGAAAAAAGCGCCGATTTTGGCAGTATTGTATCGAAGCAATACCAGGAAAACTCACTATATTGGTCGCGCCAAGGTGATGAAATGGTTTTTGACAACCGGGATAATCCCTTTCATTACATTCTCTCGGCGATTCGCCTAACTGAAAAGTATGCGTTGGAAAGTGGTAAGCGGTTATCGCTTTATCATCTACGCATTAATAGTCAACTCGATTCAGCTGACGGTAAAAAATATGGCTTAGGTAGTTCCGCGGCCGTTACGGTAGCAACGATCAAAGCTTTGCTCGCCTATTATGACTTACCTTTGAGTAAGGATAAATTATATAAATTAGCTGCAATTGCGCATCTAGATGTTCAAGGCAATGGGTCACTGGGTGACATTGCCGCCAGCGTCTATGGTGGTTGGATCGCGTATCAAGCATTTGATCGTGATTGGTTGCAAGCCGTTCGTCGTGAAACTGGCTTAAAGGCACTATTAAATCTGGAATGGCCGCAGCTCAATATTGAACTGTTGACCCCACCAGAAAACTTGCAATTAATGATTGGTTGGACTGGCTCGCCAGCGTCGACCTCACAATTAGTTGATAAGATCACGATTGCTAAAGCTAAAAAACGTGGCGCTTACCAGCAGTTTTTGGAACAAAGTGCTGACTGCTTAAAACAAATGATTACGGGCTTCAAACAGAAAAACTTAGCCGTGATTCAAAACCAAATCAAGCGGAATCGCGAATTACTACAACAATTAAGTGATTTCAGTCACGTGTCGATTGAGACGCCACTATTACAAAAAATGTGTAATTTGGCCGAAGAATTCGGCGGTGCAGCGAAATCTTCTGGTGCTGGCGGTGGTGATTGTGGTATTGCCATTCTCGACTCAGCTTTGCCCACACACCAATTAGCCGCTGACTGGCAACAAAACGGTATTGAGCAACTGGCACTGGCCGTCCACAACGTGACATTATAAGCAAACTAAAGCGGTCCGCGCAGTTACAATCCTGTAACCACGAACCGCTTATTTTTTGTCGTCAGCGACCACATATACAAAGGAGGCTACCACCTTGGCTAAATTATCTGCCCACGCCCATCGCAAAGACGAACATGTTTTTTTAGCAGAAAAGTTTTACACGCCAACTATAACAAATGATTTTGATCAAGTTCGTCTGCTGCACCAAAGTTTACCCGAGATTGCCCTGAGTGAAATTGATCTCACCACAACCCTAGCTGGCCAACCGGTGGCCGTGCCTTTTTACATCAACGCCATGACTGGTGGTAGCCCATGCACACAGCAACTAAACCAGCAGTTAGCCACTATTGCGGCTAATTTAGCTATCCCCATGGCCACTGGCTCCCAAAGTGTCGCTTTGAAGGAACCAGAATTAGCGGCTAGCTTTAAGATCGTTCGTGACGTTAATCCAAAGGGCGTTATTCTAGCTAATTTAGGCGCTGACGCTACTTTAGCACAGGCAGAGCAAGCAGTAGCCATGTTGCACGCCAACGCGTTACAGGTGCATTTAAATACGCCTCAGGAAGTTGTTATGCCTGAAGGTGAACAACGTTTCTACTGGTTGGCCAATCTGAGCCAGCTGGTAACCAAGTTATCTGTGCCCGTCATCGTAAAAGAAGTTGGCTTCGGCATGAGCCAAACGACCCTCGCCCAATTAAGCCAAGCAGGCAGCCAATACGTTGATCTTGGCGGGCGCGGTGGCACTAATTTTGTCCAAATTGAAAATGCCCGCCGACCACAACGTGACCTCGCTTACTTAGCCGGCTGGGGCCAATCGACGGTTGAGTCCTTACTGGAAAGCCGCGCCTACCAGCAGCAACTGACCATCTACGCTTCCGGCGGTGTACGCCAGCCGCTGGATATCGTCAAAGCCCTAGCACTAGGCGCCAAATCAGTTGGCGTCGCCGGCACAATTTTACATCATTTACAAAAAAACGGCCTTGATGCTACGCAAGCATGGCTGGCCGAATGGCTCACACAATTAAAATTAATTTTTGCCTTGCTGGGCTGTCGTAATGTCAGTGAATTACCGCAAAAAGCGCAACTGATTTTCAGTCCAGAATTGGTGAACTACGCGGCACAACGACAAATCAAACTATAAAAAAGAGTCTTGCTGAAGTACGGCTGCACTATTAGCTCGTAGGCAGAGTTAGTTTGGTTCCATTCCGGCGCTGGCGTATGGAACGCGTGGCACGTTGGCAAGCTAATTTTCTTTCCAATTAAGCCCAATCGGAAAAGAAAATGGATCTTGCCAGCCGCGCATGGTACTAGGCGACCACGGTCACCAAGTACCATCGACACAGCTGATAACGCCAGCGCCTCCATTTCACCTTGGCAGCGTTTGAGCATTATTTTGTGAATTAGATTAATTGTTTGGTTGGTTCAATTAGGATTAACCGACATTTATTAGTGAGTCGTAGCTTTAAAGTAGGTTGTATGTGCAAAAAAACGCCGATAAAACAGTCAGAGAACTGTTTTATCGGCGTTTTGTATTCTGATTTCCACTAATAGCTTTGCCACTTAAACAATCAATAGTTAAACGTTCAACCGTTGCCTGCTGGAATGTAGTCGCCAGTGGGCCGCTATCGCTCGTTCCTAGCAACTAAGTTTAGCAAGTATCAAGTAGTACTTACTCATTAAACAGTGCTTGCTTCCCGTTGTCGATTGAACTATGGCAAAGACCGCCCAGTTCAAGTCGCACTCGTTCCGTCCACTGGCGACGGAATGGAGGCTAACTAGCTCGGTTTATAGGAAAATTTCAGAGATAATCTAAAAAAGAATCCAACTTGGATTCTTTTTTAGTCCGCAATATCAGCCACAAAGCGTAGTCCTTTGGGAAAGAAATTCTTCATCGTTTGGCCAGTTAATTTACCGAAGCCAACTGATTTAACCTGATAACGTAGTAGAAACCAGCCTTTACCGGTTGCCGCTGTGGTGAACGTTTCCCCGTGTACGTATTTGATGTACTGTTCTGTGGTTAAATCGAGCATTTGCTGCGCGCTGGATAAGGTCAAAGCTAGCGCATACGCCGGCTCAAAGCGGTTCCGCTTAAACTCACCTAAAGGCAAGCCAGGCCGGACAACTTTTAGGCCTTTAAGTGCAACCGCCACTGACTGGGCAAATAAATGCTCACGATGAACCAACAAATGTTGATAGTTAGCCGCTGGTAAAATGGCTTGGCTAAAGCCTTGCCATAATGCTTGTTGCTCCTTAGTCAAGGCTGCAACTGGCCGCCGCCCTTTTTTCGCTTTATGTGCTGCTTTAACAGGTGTTGCTACAGCTGGCGCAGTGTCTGCTAGTCGTAATTTAGCGATAAAGTGCCCTTCACCACGGAATAAATGGGGAAATAGCCGCAGCGTGCCGGCTAAGGCGGGGTTGTTATCCGCCCATTCTGGTCGTCCAGCACTCATCCCTGTTGTCCGTTCAATTGGCACCACCGTCAGTGGGTATTCTTGTAACAACCAAGCGATGATCTGCTCGTCTTCTTCTGGACTAAAGGTGCAAGTTGAATAGATCAATTCACCACCAGGCTGGAGCATTTTTAGCGTTTCAGTTAAAATTTCTCGTTGCCGCTGCGCACAGGTTGCTGGGTAGTCTGGGGTCCAATATTTTTTAGCCGCTGGATCTTTACGAAACATGCCTTCACCAGAACATGGTGCGTCGACTAAAATGCGGTCAAAATAGCTGGGAAATTGGCTAGCTAGCCGTTCTGGCGTTTCATTAGTGATCACAGCGTTGGTAATACCAAAGCGTTCCACATTTTCGGCCAAGATTTTAGCGCGTTTAGGCATGATCTCATTGGCGACTAATAACCCCTGTTGCTGCATGAAACTAGCTAAATGCGTGGTTTTTCCACCAGGGGCGGCACATAGATCCAGCACCCGCTCGCCGGGCTGCGGTGCCGCAACGGCTCCAACTAACATGGCACTGGGCTCTTGACTGTACACATAGCCGGCTTGATGATCAACCTGGCGCCCTTTCACTGCACCATAGTAACCCCACTGTGACCGCGGTACTGGCTGATCTAAATCCAAGGCAACAGCCTGCGGATTGGGCTTCAACGGGTTGAGCCGAAAGCCTTTATCGCCACTGGCCTGAAAACTAGCTAGAAAAGCAGTGGCTTCGTCACCTAGTAACTGTTGATATTTTGCTGCAAATCCTTCTGGTAACAAACTTTTTCCCCTTTTCGTTTAAGCACCTATTTAAGGTCTAATGTGGTGCGAGTCGTTTTAGCGTGTGCCGCAAGCGCAGGCCATAATAGCTTAAGCTGAGCAAATAAATAACCACTAATAAAATACCTAACAGATCATATTGAAGAATATATAGCCGCCACGCGCCGATTAAGCCACCTAAAGCAATTGCCACTAGTGACCATAACGCAAAATGGCGTAGCTCGCGCCAGTAAAAATCAGTGGTATCGTCAGTATAAAAACTAGCAGCATGCAACATGCGCCGGGCTAATACCAACCATAATTCAGCGACGACCAATAATAAGACAATGATCAAAACCAAGGCGCCACCGAACCACCAATACTCTTCAAACCAAGCTAAGCCAACAAACGGCGTACTTTGTGGAACCAGTCGTTTAGCTGAACTAGCCTGAAATAGGCGCTTAAATGTAGCCAAATGGGTCAACTTCGGCTTGCCGTCTAGGCGAATATCAAACTTCGTCAATGACTGCTGCGCTAAACTTTGTTGCGTTGACGTTGAAATGAAGATCATGTTATCTAACTGACTGTCTTTCTTGGTCCCCACCACACCAATCACCGATAAATAGCGATCACCATACTTCAAGTAACTTTGATTAGTCGGTGTATACAAATTTTTTGCAACCTTTTGACCCACTACCACCACTGGCACTGGCGAAATAAAATCACTGTCACTAAAAAAACGACCAGAAACTAACGGTAACGTTTTAAAATTACCAGCGCCATACATATAAATCGTATTTGAATGCGGCTGACGATATTGGACTTGGTAATTGGTCAGCTGCTTATTTTGCGCCAATTGCTGATTAGCGTTGACGATGGTCTGTTGATGTTTGGTTGTTAGGACCTGGGCACTAGTGGATAGCCCAGCATGATCCAACAGATCCTGATAGACGACTCGGTTCATTTGACTAAAGAAGAAAACACCTAAAAACGCGACAAGTGCGCTCAAGACAACCAAAAGCGATTTACGTTTTAACACGTGAGTTTCACCTATTTCATGATAGATTATTTAATTACAGCATAGCCGGTAAACAAGCCACCTGTCCAGTAGCTGCTTGAAAATTAAGTAGCTATTTATTAGGCGCGCTAATTCAGACAGCCCTAATCAGGTGCAGTTACCACCCGCTGTGGCTGACACTAATTGATCCAAAATAACTGTTCGTGCACCAGATCTAACGGTGGAAAACACTGATTTAGGGCCGTGACCTGCGCCGAATGCTGGTAATGGGCCTGTTGCCAAAATTCAGTGCTGTTAGTACAGCCGTTACGCTCGCCGATACACAGCAAAGGGATCTGTGGTGTATCCTGACGCATTAATTGTAGCAGTTGCCAATCAATTGGGACACCGTCAGGGCTCCAAACCATCACGACATAATCAATTTGCTGGCGGTATTTGCGGTAAGCTGCCAATGCATCTAATTTTTCGACTGGCGTCAGTAGCTGCTTGCCAGTTTCGTTTTCCACCACCCAGCCGAGGCTGTCAGTGGCGTAAACTTGTTGGTTGAATTGACGCAAGCCATAGCTTAGATACCCATTGCCTGCCATAACTTCTAAATAACGTTTACCCGGTAAGCGGGCAATGCCGGCCGCTACCGCTGGCGTAATTTGACCCCAAAAGCCAAATTGATCTTGCAAAAAACCGCGATAATTCTGCAGACAACGGTCCAAGCGTTGAAATTCAACCGCCGCTTGACTAAAATCCTGTTGTGGCTGTTGTAACGTCCACTCAATCAGAATTGTTTCCGGTAAAATTAAATTCGGCAGTGGTTGTGGTAACTTATTTTGACTCAGTCGATAAATATTACGCAAGATACCATCTAAACGCTGGGCCACTGCCGGTAGTGCCGCATATTGCCGCCGTAATTGCTGAACGTCTTGCACATAAGCGGTGGTCATTACATTTTGCACTTGTACACCTCTTCACGAAAAAAAAGAGTCAGACAATTGCTTGTCCCACTCTCTTTGATTATATCTAACGGATACCTAATGCAATCCGGGCATAACGACTCATCTTGTCAACTGACCAAGCTGGATACCAAACCAATTCAACGTCAACGTCCTTAACTTCAGGAACTTCACTTAACGATTGGTTGATCTGTTCATTCAGCAAATCAGATAGTGGGCAACCCATTGTGGTCAACGTCATCTTAATGTGACATAAACCTTCTTCGTTCAAATCAACACCATAAATTAAACCAAGGTTAACAATATCGATCCCTAATTCAGGGTCGATCACGGATTCTAAGGCCGTTAAAATATTATCTCTAACGGCATCGACTTCGCCACTTTCCTCAGTTTGTGCAACATCTTTTTCAGTTTCACTCACAGGACTCACCTCTTTTACTTTCCCTCATTATACTTAAAAAAAGTCAATAGAGCAATCATAAATGAGAAGGGCTTTCATTTAGATCAAGGTGAGCCATATCGGCGTAGGTTTCCCGCTTAATAATTAAGCGACTTTGGCCGTTTTCAACAAAGACAACCGCTGGGCGTGGATTGCGATTATAGTTGCTAGCCATCGAATAACCATAAGCGCCCGTAACGAACATGGCTAACACATCCCCTGGTTGACTTTGCGGTAAAGGCAAGTCCCAAATCAACATGTCACCAGACTCACAATATTTACCGGCAATCGACACCGTCTCTACTGCGGCGCCGTCAGGATCATTGGCTAATACTGCGTTATATTTAGCTTCGTATAGTGCTGGACGAATATTATCACCCATGCCACCATCTACAGCCACGTAGCTGCGGATACCTGGTAAATCTTTCCGTGAGCCAACGGTGTACAACGAGGTGCCTGCTTCGGCGACCATCGAACGCCCTGGCTCGATCCAGATTTCTGGTAAAGGCAAGTTAGCGGTTGTGGCTTCTTTTTTAACGATAGCGATAATGTCGCGGACATACTCCTGTGGCGCTAACGGCTGATCGGCTGCTGTGTAGCGGACGCCAAAGCCGCCACCGAGATTCAAAACTTCTGCGGTAAAGCCAGTTTTGGCCCACTGTGCTAATAAGTCGATCATAGCCTTAGCTGCCATTTCAAACCCTTTAGTTTCAAAAATTTGCGAACCAATGTGGCAATGTACGCCCCGCAAATTCAGCCGGGGCAAGGCTTGAACTTTTTCAAAAGCCTGCGTTGCTTGGCCACTTTTTAGGTCAAAACCAAATTTGGAATCTTCCTGACCCGTCATAATGTATTCGTGGGTGTGCGCCGAAATACCAGGTGCGATCCGCAATAAGACATCGATTTTTTGATCGTGTTCCTGTAAAACTTGGTCCAATAAATCAATTTCGTGGAAATTATCTAATACGATCGTGCCCACGCCAGCCGTTACTGCATAATCTAGTTCGGCCGCTGATTTATTATTCCCGTGAAATGAAGCCGTGGCCAGAGGGAAGCCAGCTTGTTGCGCGGTATAAATTTCACCACCAGAAACCACGTCACAACCGACGCCCTGTGCTGCTAATAGTTGATACATGGCGATGGCCGCAAAAGCTTTACTTGCGTAGGTGACTTTATAGGCCACACCAGCTTCTTCAAAAACTTGCTTAAAACCCGCGATCCGTTGTTTGATTAAGGCCACATCATAAACCATTAATGGTGTGCCGTACTCATGGGCTAGTTCGATGGTATCCACGCCGCCAATACTCAAGTGCCCCGCTTGGTTCGTTGTTTGCGTGCCATATTGATAGTAACTCAAAACATCCGCTCCATTCATTTTCAACTATGCAAAAACGGCGACCACTATGTGCCACCGTTACGTCTAAATTAGCTATTTAGCGTCTTTTTCCTTACCGGCAACAAAATAATGATCGTGCGGCATTTCGTTAAGCACGATATGAATATCATCAGCTGGCACATTGGCGTCCTTGGCGATTGCAGCGGTAACGTCAGCGGCCATTTGCTTTAATTGTTCGGGCGTACGGCCAGCCAATAAATCGATATGAACTAATGGCAAATTAATCACTTCCTCATTTAAACTTAACCTTCTAGATTATACCGAACTCTTAGACGTTTGCGCAAGTTGACTTTTATGGTCTTCATCTAAAAATTCACCTAAAACTTGGGTGGTATTTAAAATGTTAACAAACGCTGCTGGATCAACCGTTTTTACCGCTTGTTCAATATCGTAAAGTTCATAGCGGGTGATCACGATCATCAACACGTTGCTGTCTTTTTGCGTGTAGGCACCACGGGCGGGCAAAATTGTGATACCACGAATCAAACGTTCATGAATAGCTTTGATCAAGGCGGTTGATTGCTGGGTAACGATCATCACGGTGACCTTTTGTTGGCTGGTATTAATACTGTCGATGACCCGCGACATACAATAGATGGAAATAATCGTGTACAACGCGCTGGACCAGCTGATGCTGAAACCCGCAATGGCGATGATCAGGCCGTTGATTGCCAACATCAACGTGCCGATACTTTTGCCAGTGGTTTTGGCCAACGCAAAAGCGACAATGTCCATTCCTCCAGTGGAGAAACCATATTTCAGCGCTAAGCCAACGCCGATGCCGGTAAGGACACCCCCAATGATCGCATTCATCAACGGATTCGTTGATAACGCTTGGATCGGTAAAAGCACTGATAGCACCGAGGTCAACGCCGCCGTCAAAATACTAAATAACGTGAAGCCGCGGCCGATTTTGAACCAACCTAACACGCCAATCGGCAGATTAAACAGTAAGATCCACCACCCAGTTTGAACGTGCCAGCCGGTAAAGCGAGCTAATAACGTGGAGACTAGCTGTGCCAGACCATTGACCCCTGAGCTAAAAACTGCTGCTGGAATCAAGAAATTATTCAAGGCCACGGCCACTAATATACTCGCAATGATCGTAAAACTGATTTTTTTACCTAACTCATTTTTGTCCATCCCCGCTACCTCCGCATCTGATTTCCATTCATTGTACTCAATCCTGCTGCATAGCGGGCTTTTATGATGATTTTCTTTGTGAATTCTCATCTTTAACCCTATTTAAACTAACTTTACTCATCTAATCCTTAGAAAGCGTGCCACTGCTGGCGAAAATGGTATAATTATGCTGATATTTTTAAATTTATGTATAAAAGGAGATTAATATGCAAAAACAAATGTTAACTAATTTGTCAGCGTGCACTAGTATTCTAGTCGGTAAAGCAGCTAGTGCTGACGGTTCGCTGCTAATTGGCCGCAATGAAGATAGTAAAGCCGCGTGGCCAAAACATTTTGTTAGCCATCCCCGCCAAAGCCATGCCACCGCGCCGGAGTTTAAGTCAAAGGATACTGGCTTCACGCTGACCTTGCCACTGGAACAAGCAAAGTACAATGCCACGCCAGAGTGGACGGATGAATTCGGCTTATTCGAAGAAGATGGCTTTAATGAATACGGCGTTGCCATGAGCGCCACCGAAAGTGCTTACGCTAATGAACGTGTGTTAGCCTACGATCCCTTGGTGGCAACTGGTATTGCTGAAGAAGCCATGGTCACCGTTGTCCTACCTTACGTCAAAACTGCCCGTGCTGGCGTGCTGCGTTTAGGCGCCTTAGTCGAACAATACGGCACCGCCGAAAGCAACGGCATTTTATTTGCCGACCAAGATGAAGTCTGGTACATGGAAACAGCAACCGGCCATCACTGGGTTGCCCAGCGCATTCCTGATGATGCCTACGCAGTTGTGGCCAACCAGCTGGCCATTCAGGTGATCGACTTTAACGATGCACAAAACTTCTTGAGTTCAGCCGGTATTCAAGCTTTTGCCGCCGCCCATCATTTATGGCAAGCGGACACGCCATTTAATTTTCGCGAGATTTTTGGTACCCACACGGCCAGCGATTTTGTATATAATACACCGCGGGTTTGGTATGGGCAAAAAATATTGACACCTTCACAGCCGCAACAACCCCAAAGTGATACGCTGCCATTTATTCAGCGTGCGGACAAACCAATTCATTTTGAACAAGTCGCTCAGATCCTTGCCTCCCACTATCAAGGGACTAAATACGATCCCGTTGGTAGCGGTAAGGCTAAATATCGCCATAAATTTCGGCCAATCAGTTTAGCCAAAACCCAAGAATCACATATTTTGCAGTTGCGCCCTAACTTGGCACCAGCGCTGGCTGATATCCATTGGCTAGCCATGGGCGTTACCGCTGAAAGTATTTACGTACCGTTCTATGCTGGCGCTGAGCAAACGCCAGTCGATTATCAAATTGGTGGTCAAACTTATGATTCCAAATCCAGTTATTGGCTGTATAAACTTGCGGGTGTGCTTGTTGACAGCCATTATCACGCTTTTAATCCGTTACTTAGTAGCGTCCAAACGGCGACCCATACGCAACTATTACGAGCACTAGCTGAACACGATGCCGGCGCGACCACCAAAAAAGGCACAGCGCTGATCAGTTACTTGAATCAAGCTAACCAACAACACGCTGACTTAGCGCGGCAAAATTTTGAAGCTTTGATTGCTGATATGGTGACCCAAGCAACTGATTTTTCACCGCTGAATTTTAAAACTGACGAAAATCTGTAAGTACAGGGCAGTAGTAGCCCACTAAATTACAATGTTTAGAGGAAATTATAAATGGAAAAACAAAAGAAAATCACCGTTATTGGCCTGATCTTGATGATTTTTGGCTCGATCTTCGGTTTCGCTAACACCACTGTTGCCTATTATTTAATGGGTTATGGTGGCATTATTTGGTATTTATTTGCCGCAATTTTATTCTTCTTGCCATCATCCTTAATGTTTGCCGAGTACGGTTCTACTTTTAAAGAAGTTCACGGCGGCATTTATTCTTGGCTAGCCGAATCAATTGGTGAACGTCCTGCCTTCATTGGCACCTTCATCTGGCTAGCATCGTGGATCATCTGGATGGTCTCAACGGCGTCCAAAGTCTGGATTCCTTTTTCCACTTTCGTTTTTGGTCACGATCAAACCCAGACTTGGCGTTTTTTCGGCCTGACGCCAACGGCAACGGTTGGTTTACTGGGGATTATTTTCTTCCTATTGATCACCTTACTGGCCAGCCATGGTGTCCAACGGATCTCACGGATTGCTTCCTTTGGCGGCTTCTTAATTGCGTTGCTAAATGTGGCCTTCATTTTGGTCAGCTTATTGATCCTGTTTAAAAACGGCCTGCACTTAGCCCAACCGATTCACGGCGTCCACAGCTTTATTTCTTCACCGAATGCTGATTATAAGAGTGTCATCGGTATGCTGTCATTTGTTGTGTTCGCGGTCTTTGCTTATGGCGGGATGGAAACTATGGGCGGCGTTACCGATAGTATGGAAAAGCCGGAAAAAACCTTCCCCAAAGGCTTGATCATTGCCACCGTCGTGATTGCCATTAGTTACGCGCTGTCGATTTTTATTTGGGGTATTTCCGCTAATTGGCAACAAGTTCTGAATAACAAAACGACTAATCTAGGTAACATTACCTATGTTTTAATGGACAATCTTGGATTTTACTTTGGCCAAAGTTTCGGCTTTAGTCTAGCCACCGCACACTTAATTGGGATTTGGTTTGCCCGGGTCACCGGCTTTGCCATGTTCTTTAGTTATCTTGGCGCGTTCTTCGTCCTGATTTATTCACCACTAAAATCATTTGTCCTTGGTACACCTAAAGCGCTTTGGCCAAAAGGCTTCGCTGATACTAACAAAGCGGGCATGCCGGTTAAAGCCATGTGGGCGCAAGCAATTTTCGTTTCTGTTTTAATTTTCATTGTCGCTTTTGGTGGTCAAAACGCCCAAGTCTTCTACAATGTCCTGACCCAAATGGCCAATGTTTCCACTACTTTGCCGTATTTATTCTTAGTGACTGCTTTTCCATTTTTCAAACGGCGCCAAGATTTAAAACGGCCCTTTGAAATTTATAAGAACCAAACCTGGACCTGGATCATTACGATTGTCGTTGACCTGGTGTTAGCGTTCGGTATTCTGTTCACAATTATCCAACCGTTGTTAGAAGGCCAATACTTAGATGCCTTTGAAATGGTGATTGGCCCCATCGTCTTTGGCTTGATTGCTTGGTTAATGTACCAGCATTATGACCATAAACAGTTAGCAAGTAGTAAATAAATAAACAAAAAAACGACGCCAAATTGGCGTCGTTTTTTGTTTGCTAATATAAGGTTTCCACGTAGGGTTTCATTGCGGTGACCACGTCTTCACTACCAGTACCTTCCAGCATGGCCACCATTAAATACGTATCATTGTCGGCGTCAGCGGCCATTAAAAAGCCATTCTGTTCGCCGTCAGTATCTTGCTTTTGTTTCAATTCAGCGGTGCCCGTTTTAGCGGCAATATTATGACCGCTAATTTGTAACGCATGGGCGGTGCCTTGACTGTCAGCAACCACTTGGACTAAAGCTTGCTTAACCGCGGTGGCACTAGCTTTTTTCAAAACGGTTTGCTGCTTGGCCGTTTTATCCAATAACAACGTCGGTAATTGCATTTGGCCGTCATTGGCAATTGCAGTGTACATCGTTGCCTGTTGGATCGGCGCTAATAGTAATTGGCCTTGACCATACGCCGTATCCGCTAGTAGGATTTTGCTGGTCAATTGCCCGCTATTGGAAATTTGCGGCTTATTCAGTGCCAAGGGTAAATTAGCTTGCGCACTGAAAAATGGTTGTAGCCCTTTTAAATAAGCCTTACTGCCCATTTGTAGTCCCGCTTGAGCGAACCAAATGTTATCCGAATTAACCAAGGCTTGCGTCATGTTTTCACTAGCCGCATCAGTCACCCGCGTCACTTGATAACTGCCCCAGCTACTGTCTTGCTGCCACTTTAGCCCACTAATTGACTTGGTGGTGGCCGTGGTGATCGTGCCGTTGTCCAACGCAATCCCTGCCGTCAGCATTTTAAAGGTGGAGCCAGGCGCGTACCGCTGAGTAAAGCGGCTTAAAAATGGTTGCGCTGTGTTACTGGCGTATTTCTGGTAATCTTTTTGACTAATCCCGGTAGCAAATAAATTGGGATCGTAACTTGGTGAACTGACCAACGTCAATAATTGGCCATTGCGCGGATCCATGGTGACAACAGCACCTTTTTTGCCAGCTAATTGCTGATAGGCTTTGACCTGTTTGCTGCGATCAATTGTCAGCTTGATGGTTTTGCCATCCCGTTTTTGCGTTTTTAACAACGTGCGACTCACCGTATCGCCATTATTGATGGTGATCTTACCGCCGTCTTGGCCTTGTAATTGCTTATCGTAATAGCGCTCTAAACCAGTTTTGCCAATATTATCACCGGTTTGTAATTCGGGATGCTTCTTCAAGTCGGCCGCCGTTACCTCACCCACGTAACCAATCAATTGGGCGCTGGCTTCACCGGTTGGATAGGTGCGCGCCGACACTGCTCGGTACGTGACTCCGGTCAAACTTGGCTTAGTGGTCACCGTTTTAATCGGCACAAAACTATCCTTGGTGACCCACTGTTGCTGCAACGACTGCTTTAATGTGGCGACATCGACGCTAAACTGCTGACTAATTTTGGTCAGATTCGTACTGCGCGTGGTGCCACTACCGAGCTGGCTTGGCACCATTCCGGCTTGGGTCACCTGACCATCTTTCGCTAAAGCTTGGCCATTACGGTCAACAATTTCGCCACGCTTACCCTGCTGCCATTGTAATTGAACTGTATCGGTGCCATTCATATGGGGGAACAGCATCGCCGGTGTCCAAATAACCCGCCAGTGACCCTTTACTAATTGGACAGTGGTTTGATAGTGCTTGACTGTTAACGCCCCGATCATCGTCTGTAAATTCAGATCAAACGTCATTTGGTAAGTTTTTGCACTTTTACGAGTGACTTTTAACTGCTTGATTTGCATATCACTGGCCCCAATTTGGCCAAAAACAGCAACATTCCGGGCGACAACTTTTTTAGCGGTGTACTGATAGTCACCACCAGTCAGTTGTTGTTTGTCCACTTGGCCAACCATTTTCGTGAAATTCTGTTGACTAAAAGCTTGGGTGTAGGTCGTGGCTACCTTTTGGACGGCTGCTGTCGTCTGTTGGCGCTGCTGCCACTGATAGAAGTACCAGCCACCGCCGCCTAACAGGAACAACACCAGTAAACCCACCAACAAGTATTTTTTGCGCATCCGTTTAACCTCTATTCTTGATTTATTTAGCATAGCCGGTCATGCCGCCATTTGCAAGCTCTTTTCCAGCTAAAAAGGCTCATGCCGCATACGTCATTTAGTCAATATAAAAGCGCCGGTGGCATAATTAGATTTATGCACACTGGCGCTGCGCTTATTTACTCGCTTGATGTTGATAACGTTGAAATAAGCCCCAAGCCACAAGGCCAAATAGTGCCGGCCCGGCAATTGAGTAAATTGTTTTCGCCCAATCACCATTGACGGCGGGCTCAATAATAGTGAACACATTAGCGAAACCAACTGACAAAATAACCACACCAACACCGAGGTACGTGGCAAATTTTGATTTATACATCGTAAACGGCTTTTTGATTGTCGTTTTCTTTTTAAAGCCTAGAAACGCAAACGCGATAAACATGTAAGGTAGCGTCATTGATACATTGGTCATCGATACCAAAATATCAAAGAACGCCTTAGCACCCCGGCCACCAAAGGAAACTGCAAAAATGATCACAATCACAATTGCGGCTTGGATCCGCATCGCGTTGATGGGCACGCCATTTTTGATCACAGTTAATTTTCGTGGCCAAATTACTTTCGGTGTGCCTTCGATCAATTGCTTTAATGGTGAAAAAATTAAGGTGAAAAAGGCACCCGACAAGGCCAAAAACATCGATAAGCCCATGTACCGGCTGATCCATTGGCCAACTTGGATCGAAGCTGCTTCAGATAAATACAGTGCGTGGCCAATCTGGTAACCCATATTGTTCATGGCAATGTACGCCACGTTGCCTAATGTCACCTGAGCGCTGCCAAATTTAGTGAAGGCAAAATTCCAATTGGTGAAGGCGCCCATAATAAAGATACCGATGGCGTAACCGGCAGCGATGATTATGGCAGAAATCGTGATGCCCCGAGGAAAAGTGACCGCCGCGTTTTCCGTTTCATCAACTAAGCCGCCAACGACTTCCAAACCACCATAGGCAAAAATCGCGTAAACTAGGAAGCTAAATACGGCAATCATCGCCGTAAAATCTTGGTTCGGTGACACAAACAGTGCTTTGACTGACAAAGGTTCCGCCATATGGCCATTTAGAAACAAGACGAACAATCCGCCGATCAATAAAATAATATTGATCAATGCCACGGCAGTCCCACCAATCGAGGTGATTCGTTTGATCGAGTCCAACCCTTTAGACGACACAAAAGTGATCAACAGCACCCACAAAATGGCCAAAACGCCTAACGTTTGGACCCCATTTAGGCCAAATAAGGACCATTGCTGCGTTTTGTCCACCCCAAAAATTGCGTTGGACAACGGGATCCAAATACCAGAACCGACGTTGACCATCCAAACAATATAGGACGCGTACCACATAAAGGTGCCAATAAAAGCAAACTTAGGATTAAGCGAATTGGCCATCCAAGAATAAATACCGCCTTTATAATCCTTAAACGCCGCGCCATATTCCGCCAGCATAAAAGCAAACGGAATAAAAAAGGTCACTGCAGCAATAATGTACCAAAAAATTGACGCGTAACCCATTAGGTAAAACGCCCGCGGAATATTGGTAAACCCAAAAACAGAGGTAAAGATCATTAGAATGAGTGCTGATAAAGTTAATTTAGTTGATTTCTTTGTTTGAGCCATTTTGATCACTCCTTGCGCAAGATAACTTCACCAGCAATCATAGCAACAAACCAGTGTAAAAAGCGCTTTCTAGTGAAAAATCTCATTAAATTCCGCCACTTTAACAGCAACATCACAGGTATTCATCAGTAAAATCACAGCAAAAACCCAGAGTTGCCAAAAAGTCGTCACTTTTAAGCTAACTCTGGATTTAATTTTAACTAGGCGTGAAAAATAAAGCGCCGGTGCCAATTTAAAAATGGTGCCGCGGCTGAGCTGAAGTTAACTTTTAGTCGCGGGACCAAGGCTAGCCGTTGCCGGTCCAAATAGCCCACCTGCTTGGCTACCATTAAATGGCCACCGCGGCTAAATGAGATCAAGCCTTGTGCCAGTAATTGTGCGTGGTTGGCGCACAGCAATAAGCCATTAGCTGGTAATAGCCGTTCCGCTGGATCACTGTCGCGCAAAGGCTTTAAGCGTACTGCCTGCAGTAGACTGCCGTGTTCTAAGCCACAAACCGCACACTGCGGCACTTGTTGTTGGCGTACCGCCTGTTGAAAGCTTTGCTCCACTTGGCCCATTTGCCGGCGGTTGAGCAAATCAGCGTTAACCAGCAAACGGAGCAATGGATCCGTATCGGTGGCCGTCACAGCTGACATCGCCAAGGTCAGTTGTTCATTTTGCTTGGCCACAAAATATTGTGCGCTGATCAAGTCGATCAATTTGGCCAATAATAACGAGTAGCAGGGGTAAATATAGCCCTGATTACCACTACCGTCGGCTTGAAAGGCGGCGTGTTTCAGTGGGAATAACGGTTGTAACTGCGGTAAATAATCACTAACGGTCAGTGGTGTGGGTAATGGATAATATTGCAAATGGACTAAGTCAACGCGCGGGCTAGTCGTGGCGGCTGGCAAAAAGGCTGGCCGTGGTGCATCCGCTGCCCGCGTCTGTGCCTGGCTCACCGCGACAATCTGTCCAGCTACATAATGAAATAAAAGATCTTGTGGCTTGATCATTTTAATACGCGCCCAAGTTGGTGGTATGACGACCCCCGCAGGCCGCTGCTGCGTCCAAATCACACCAGCGGCTTTTTCCTGCTGATAAGTTCGTCCTTGCATCACAATAAATGCTTGCATCCGGCACCTCCAATGCGACTGCTTAAGAAGAATAATGACAATCGCTATTTGTCTTACCTCTATCATAGCAATAATTGGCTTAAAGGTTTAGGAAAATCTTAATTCTTTTGTGAACAATTTTTTATAAAGACGTTAGCCTGCGCAAAAAAAGCACGACTAGCGTACATCGTGTTTTTAACTACAAACTATTCATAATGTTCGTGCTTTGATTCGTCACCGTTAACTAATTGGCGAAAATCAACAAAGCCAGCGTCTAACCCACGCAGTAGCACCTCTGCAGTGCCAAAGTTAGTCGCTAGCGGTGTGTCGTAAACATCAGCTAAGCGAATCAAGGCGTTAACATCCGGCTCATGCGGTTGCGCGGTCAACGGATCACGCAGAAAAATCACCAGATCCATTTTATTTTGGGCAATCAAGGCGCCAATTTCTTGGTCACCACCTAAAGGGCCTGAGTTGAAACATTTTACGGTCAAACCAGTGGCATCGGCAACGACTTTCCCAGTGTGTCCAGTGGCAAATAACTCGTGGCCACGCAAGATTTCGCGGTACGCTGCGGCCAACCGCGCCATTTGCGGCTTCTTTTCATCATGAGCAATTAAAGCAATTTTCATGCTGCACCTACTTTTCTTTAGATACCTTCATCATAGCTTTTGTAGCGCTTGCAATCAAGAATAATAAAAAACGTATGCCAGCAGACGCTAATGGTTAGAAGCAGTCTTATGACACACGTTTAACTTATAAATTAGGGTTGTGGCTTAATTTGTCTTATAGCTTCAAATCTATTTGGCAACCGTATATGAAGTATCAGCTAAAGCGGCGTTTAATTGGTCAACGCTGGCATCACCGTCAAAGGTAGCGACCTTGTTTTCTAGATCAACTTTGACATTGTTGACGACGCTACTTAATTTTTCTGTTACTGTATCGGCACAGCCTTGGCATTTCATTCCATTAACATTAACTTTTTTCATTATGATAACTTCCCTTCAGATTGGTTGAATTTTTTAACTTTAAAACGATTTAACCGAAGTGCATTTAAAACAACGGTGACTGAGCTGAAACCCATAGCCCCGGCAGCAATCATGGGGTTGAGTAATGGCCCACCAAACAAGTATAACAGACCCAGTGCAACGGGAATACCTAAGACGTTGTAGAAGAACGCCCAGAATAGGTTTTCCTTAATGTTGGTCATTGTTTTGTGGCTAAGCTCACGAGCAGTCACCAATGAGCTAAGATCAGAATTCATTAAAATGACTTCTGCTGAATCCACCGCAACATCGGTCCCGTTACCGATAGCCACACCAATTTCAGCTTGTACTAAAGCTGGCGCGTCGTTGATACCATCGCCGACCATTGCTACTTTGTGCCCTTGTTGCTGTAAGACCTTGATGGCGTCAGCTTTGCCTTCGGGTAGCACATCGCTGATGACCTGTTTGATGCCGGCTTGCGCAGCGATGGCTTCAGCAGTTGGCCGGTTATCCCCAGTCAGCATGACCACGTCAACACCTAAATGTTGTAGGCGGGCAATGGCAGCCGGTGAATCGGCTTTAATTGGATCCGTCACCCCGAGCACACCTGCTAGTTGCTGTGCTTGTGCCACGTAGATCAAGGTTTTGCCAGCCGTACTGAGTTGTGCAGCTTGGTCAAACAATGGGCTAGCAGCAACACCTTGTTGTTGCATTAATTTAGCGTTACCTAACGCCACATTAACACCGGCAATGGTGCCGGTGACTCCTAGGCCAGGTAACGTCGCAAAATCCGCGACTGCTTGGCGTTGCGCGTCCGCCGCCTCAATGACTGCGCTAGCTAAGGGATGATCAGAATAATATTCCAAGCTAGCAGCTAATTGTAAAACCGTTGCTCGGTTGCCAGTCGTTACCACGTCAGTTACTTGGGGCTGACCTTGGGTGATGGTCCCTGTTTTGTCCAAAACTACCGTGTCCAATTGCGCTAATTGTTCTAATGCAGCGCCATTTTTAAAGATAACCCCATGTTTTGCACCTAAACCAGTACCGACCATAATCGCCGTTGGTGTGGCTAAGCCCAAGGCACAGGGACAAGCGATCACCAACACTGAAACGAAAATGGTCAAGGAAAAGGCTAATGTTTGGCCACTAAGTAACCAAGCAAGCCCGCCAATTAAGGCGATCCCCATGATCACCGGTACGAACACACCCGAAATCTTATCGGCTAAGCGGGCAATTGGTGCTTTGGAACCCTGCGCATCACTAACTAATTTGACGATGTGCGCCAAGGCAGTATCGCTACCAACATGGGTGGCTTGATAAGTGATCTGCCCATTTTTATTGGTGCTACCCCCAATGACGCGGTCGCCGCTCATTTTAGTGATCGGCAAACTTTCGCCAGTCAGCATTGATTCGTCCACCGTTGTTTGGCCAGTTAACACTTCACCATCTACCGGAATCGTTTGGCCCGATTTAACCAAAACCGTATCGCCAACTTGCAACTTATTGACCGGCACTGACTGAACAGACGCATCTGCATTGATACGGTCAGCCATTTTGGGCACTAAGGTCAATAACGACGTCATCGAAGTTGTCGTTTTCTGTTTGGACAACGCCTCAAAATACTTACCCAGCATGATCAAAGCTAAAATCGTGCCACTAGCTTCGAAGTATAGTGGCAAATGCTGACCAGTCACCGCCATGATCACGGTGTTGATCAAGCTGTACAAAAAGGCGGTGCCGGTACCAACAAAGACTAACGAGTCCATATTGGGATGGCCGCGAAATAGTGTCGTTGCGCCTTTAATTAAATAATCGCGCCCGAGCCACAATACTGGCAACGCTAAAATCATTTCGGCAAAACCAGCGCTAACTGGTGACATCATTGGGTTGAGCCAATTAAATGTCGGCAAATGCAAATCCCCAGCCATGGCAACGTACATCAAAACCGCTGCACCAATCAATGCGCCAATCATAGCGTTACGCTGTTGCGTCAGTTTAACGACCTTTTCATCGTGTTCAGCGGCAACGTTTTCCTGTGTCAACTCCTGAGCCAATTCGGCACCATAACCGGCATTGACCACCGCTTGAATCACTTCTGCTGGTGCCAAAGCTTGATCAGCAAACTCAACGCGCATGCGCTCGGCGGCTAAATTAACGTTGGCCACGGTCACCCCAGGTAATTTGCTGACGGCGTGTTCGATGGTTTGCGCGCAACTCGCACAGACCATCCCATCAATTTTGAATTGTTCAGCCGCCGTAATGTCCACCACCCTTCTTGATCATTTGTCGCTTAAATCCATGTCCCATGGTCAAAGCCCCCGTTCTATCTTGTTAACGTTGCCACTGCTTAACTAGCAATACTTTGTAGAAGTGGCAGTCGCTGTTTACATCTGTAATCGATAAATTAATCTTAGCACACCGATTACATTTGTCAACGGTTATTTATGTGTAATTTTAGAACTAGGCAAAACCCTAATAAAAAACGTGGCTAACTGGCTAAAAATTAGGCCACAACGTTCAAAACTGCCAAGCAGCTATTTTTCCGTTATACTAAACCTAACTGAATAT
The DNA here is from genome assembly GCF_003946445.1 of Loigolactobacillus jiayinensis. Classification (GTDB taxonomy): domain Bacteria; phylum Bacillota; class Bacilli; order Lactobacillales; family Lactobacillaceae; genus Loigolactobacillus; species Loigolactobacillus jiayinensis. The sequence continues at coordinate 69,268 of NZ_RHOF01000009.1, forward strand.
AAAGGAGGCAGCCTATGTCCACTGATTACGACTTGATGACAACAGGCCAATTATACGATTCTACTGCCGCTGAATTAGTCCAATTACGGGCAACCACGAAACAATTAGTTTTTCGCTACAATCGCTCCGCCCCCGAACAAAGTGCACTGCGCCAAGAATTATTGGCTCAATTAATTGATTGTCCTAGCGGGGATGCGTATTTTAAACCGTCACTGCAAGTGGATTATGGCCATCATGTCCACGTTGGCCGCCAATTCTATGCCAACGCTGACTGTATTTTGCTGGACGTTGCACCCATCAACATTGGTGACAATGTGATGCTCGGCCCACGGGTTAGTTTATATACGGCTGGCCATCCTCTCGTTGCCAGCGTGCGCAATCAGTATTTAGAATTTGGACAACCCATCACCTTAGCTGATAATGTCTGGTTAGGCGGCAATGTCGTCGTCTGCCCCGGCGTGACTATTGGTGCTAACACAGTGGTTGGCGCTGGGGCCGTGGTGACTAAAAATTTACCGGCTAATGTGGTGGCAGCCGGTAACCCAGCCCGTATTGTACGATCGCTCACAGCCGCTGACGAAGCCTACTGGCAAGCCCAACGACAACAATATTTAGCGGCGCGCGCTTAGCCATAAAAAAAGCACTCATCAAATTTGATGAGTGCTTTTTACTTAGCAAATCTTGCCACCAAGATCAACCATTTCTTTTTTACTGACCGTTTGTTCAGGGGCTGCACCGATCGTGACCGCGCCATCAAGAATACCTGAATCATCAGTTAGGCGTAACATCGCATTTTGATAATCTAAGGCTAAGCCTGAACCCAAAAACGTTAATTCTGGTTGGGCGGTGGTTAACGTTAGGTCTGCATTGTTATCAATGACCACGTTATATTCAGCGTCGGCGGTATCCGCAATCACTAATTGGAACTTGTTGCCAATGGTACATGATCCACCTAACTTAGAAAACTTCGTGGAACCATCATCTAGCGCGAGAAAAACATGCTTGCCGGCGGGGACTTTATTTGCTAAATACGTTGCTGCTGCAGATTTAATATTGATTTTCATTTTATTGACCTTCCTTGCTTTAAAAGTGTTTGTTTTAAATAGTTGACTGCTTGTTCTAACGGTTCGATACTTTGATGTAATTTGATCAACATCAGTGCGCCTTGTAAGGTGGCAATGGTGGTTTGCGCCTTGGCTTGGGCTTCGGCGGTAGTGATCACTGGCGTTAGTTGTTGGAGCTTTATGGCTAAAGCCGTTTGCCAATCGTTGATCAGTTGGTCCAGTAATTGGCGAAAATCCTCATCCTTAGTCGCCATTTCTACGATCACGTTGCCGATGGGACAGCCGTAGTAGTGGCTTTGCTGGCGCTGGAAATCTAGCACCCAGTTCAGCATAGCCGCTATTGCTTCAGCGGCCGGTTGTTCTGGTGCAAGAATTTGTTGGAGCAATTGGTGCTCCCACTCAGCGCTAATTTGCTGTACCACAGCCAAACCAATATCTTTTTTCGACTTAAAATAGTAATACAGCTGACCCTTGCCGACTTCTGCCGCTGCCATAATGTCGCTAATGGCTGTCGCTTCATAGCCATTGTGGTAAATTTGTTGGCGCGCAGCCGTTATAATTTTAGCTTTACTGTCGTTCACTAGGGTCACCTCTTTAATTAAAAACCTACCGTTCGGTACAAAAATAAGTTTACTACTAAATTATATTTTGTGCAATCTATTTGTAAACTATTTAAAAAATATTACTTGAGCTACCAAAAAAAACGATCAACCCCTATTCGAGATTGATCGTCTTTTTTAGTTTGTAAGCAACGGTAAGTGCGGCTTATCAAAGTAATCACCTTGTAAATACTGGGTAACCTTTTGTTTTCGAAGCCAGTTAACTAAATTTTCATCAGTAATACCATCAATAGAAAAACCGATTTTATGGAAGGCCGCAATATCGCCCCAGAACTTAATTTCTTTGCAGGCTTTCATCTGATCAGCACCTAGCGCAACCGTATATTTAACGCCGTCAAAGTATTGCATACTCGAATTGATCCGTTCAAAATACCGGTTACTACCGATTTGATTCAAGATGACTTTGGTTTTGTTTTTATGATAGAAATCAACCATGGGTATTAATAAATTGAGTGCGGGTATTCGACTTAATTCGATTCCGAATATATCTGGCGCATCGGGGCCATTTAAGTAAGCCGCTAATTTATCAGCCACTTTCTGATTGAGAAAATCAGCTACGGATAGCGTGGTAACTAAAACTTGTGAGCGACTATTAACTAGCGCAGTTCGCATTAGTTCAATTCGCGTATCAATATCGAGATGATGCTGCTGTGGTAAGACCCACTGTTGCTGTTGTTGATCATAACGCCGTAAATGTAATTCGTTAGCGAGACGGCGCCGGTCAGAAAATGTATACAACCCATTAACAAAATAAGTGTACTTCACTTGATTAGAATCATCTTGTAATTGTTGTGTTTTATCATCAATCGTGATCGTATCGCGACCACGCTCCTTACTTTTATACAAAGAAGTATCCGCTCGCTTATAAATATCATCTGGTGATTGATCGTCTGAACGCATCTGTGTCAAACCACTAGAAATCGTAACGGCGATCTCTGCTTGGTCAAAAACAAAAGGCGTTGAACGAATCGTTTGCCAGCAATGAGCCATAACTTGAAAAACTTCCTTAGTGGTACTGTTAGGAAAAATCAAAGTAAATTCTTCGCCACCAGTACGGTAAACTTCATAATGCTCGCCATACTGCTGTAAAATTTGCTTTAACGTTTGGGCCACCTTGGCTAATACATGGTTACCGGCTAAATGACCAAACCGATCGTTGACTAACTTAAAGTGGTCAACATCGATCAATGCTAAGGTCAACGGCTGCTGACTAGTATGCGCTACACCAAAGCGCGTGAAAACATCCTGCTGATAAGCAGTGAAGTTCTTAGTCGTCGTTAATTCATCGTAGTGCGCCATGTGCGCAGTTTGTAAATTATCAAAAAAGCGGCGCTGCTGACGGCCAGTGGATAATTTCATCAAGAAAAACATCAACACTGCACTAAAAGCAATCAGCGGTGACATTTGCATTCCAGCTGGGTGAGTGGGTAACGTAAACCAAAAATCAGCTGCAATAATAACAGCGATCGGTAACCGGAAGCGAAAATTAGGTCCGATTGCTTTGCGATAATAACGAACAATTACCAACATAAATAATAGGATTGCCATCGAAATACCGAAGCGACGATCAGCAAAATTATTAATATAATACATTGACCAAACTGCAACTAGCATCAAACAGCGCAATAGATACTCCCAAATATTAGTATCTTCATCCAATAACGCTAAAATTAAGATGAATAGTCCCATATTGTGATACAGCACAGCATTAATACTACTGATATAGCCGGCTGCATTTAAGACCACAGCACATATAATGACTAAAGCAATACCTAGCCCGCGATATAGTAACTGTTTCTTATGGGATATGTTTTGATCTTGAAATCCGCGACTCCAGATCTCTAAGTGAAAGCCAACAAAACCGGCGATAAAAAATACGGCAACCAGTAATTGCGAGTTCCATAATAATGCCTGAACTAAAATACTATCTGTGTCCACTGTTTATTTACATCTCCCAATGACGAACTATTCTGTCAGTCAAAAAATAATTTTTCTCGTGCTAGACACGTCTGCATTATGGGCGACAAAAGACTAATCTAATTTTGCGCCATCATTTTAGTTTAGAAAGTTTAACCCCATCACGTTGTGACCCGCAACAAGCGCACAACACAATGAGCTACAACTTAAAAATCTCTACAGATAAATGATAGCATAAATGAAATACATAATTAACCTTAATTGAACAAATTATGGATTCATCACTTATTTTTTTCAATAACCAACCATTTAATTAGCTTTCTTAACCGGTAGTAGTATAATTAGGCCACCAAAACGAAAAGAGGTTTAATCAATGGAACAAAAATTTCTTGAAGTTATGCAGCATGAAGGTCCCGTTACGATCATTACCGTTAATGCCCAACCAGCCAGCGTTGTCAATACTTGGGCATCTTACGTCGATATAAACGAAGCCAGCAACTATTTATTGATTCCTGCAGCCGGAATGCACAGTATCGAACATGATTTCAGCACTGATAACACCGTGGTTTTAACCATGGGCAGCAAAGCGGTTGAAGGCACAGTCGGTCCTGGTGCTGGTTTTCATATCCATGGTACCGGTGAATTCATTAAAGCCGGTGCAGAATTTGATGCAATGCACGCTAAATTTCCTTGGTTACGCGAAGTTTTGAAAGTAACCATTGGTGAAATTCAGCAAAAAATTTAAGCCCAGCATAATCGCGTGAACCCACTACCCTAGCTGTTAGCATTGTGAAGTAGCGGCAAAGCGCGCTAACAAAATAGGCTTAAGGGCAATGTTCATAGCCAAAAAAGGAGCTAGACATAATTTTATTATGTTCTAGCTCCTTTTCTTACGCCTACTTAATAGTGTCTTTCTGATCTAGAACAATCATTGCTTATGACTCTGGCTGTTGCATTTCTGCTTGCTTGGTCGACTGTGCCTTTGCTTCATCGGCTTGGGGCTCATTAATATAATGGTCGCGCACTTGTTGTGTGATCGTTGTGAGTATGTCTTGATGTTCCTCTAAATATTTAATCGTATTAGTCAGCCCTTGGCCAATATGCTCGTTATTATAGGAATACCAAGAACCTGATTTTTTGATGATATCTGCTTCAGCCGCTAAACCAATAATATCGCCTGTTTTAGAAAAGCCTTTACCATAGAAGTTCTGGATCAACGCGACTTTAAAAGGTGGTGCAATTTTGTTCTTAGTCACTTTGATTTTAATTTGATTACCGATAATTTCAGTACCGTCTTTGATCTGTTCTGAACGCCGAACTTCTAAGCGTTGTGTCGCGTAGAATTTTAATGCACGGCCGCCGGGAGTTACCTCAGGATTACCGAAAACGATGCCGACCTTCTCCCGCAACTGATTGATAAAGATCAGGGCAGTTTTAGAGCTGTTAACTTCACCAGCTAGGCGGCGTAATCCTTGTGACATTAGCCGTGCCTGCAACCCCACATGACTATCGCCAATTTCACCTTCAATTTCAGCTTTAGGGACTAAGGCCGCCACAGAATCAACAACCACCAAATCAAGTGCCGAACTACTGACCAGCGCATCCACAATTTGTAATGCCTCTTCACCAGTTCCTGGTTGTGACAAATAAAGTTGGTCGATATTAACACCAAGGTTTTTTGCGTAGACTGGATCCATAGCATTTTCTGCATCAATATAGGCCACAGTGCCGCCATTTTTTTGGGTCTCAGCCACAGCGGCTAACGCTAGTGTCGTTTTACCAGATGATTCAGGACCGTAAATTTCGACAATACGGCCTTTAGCGTACCCACCAGCACCTAGTGCAATGTCCAATGAGGTAATACCGCTGGAAACAGTTTGGATCTCGGCGCTGGTCTTCTCGCCCATACGCATAATGGCGCCTTGGCCAAAGGCTTTCGTAATATCCTTAACTGCCTTGTCTAAGGCCACTTTGCGGTCCTTACTATCAGTGATTTCATGTACTGGTGTTATCGTGTGCTTCGCTGCCATGATGATCATCCTTTCACTATCGAACGTGTGTTCCTTAACGATACAAGCATAACGCATTTAGCTAGACAATGCAACCGTGAGTCGAACACACGTTTAGAATCTTTATTTTTGCCCGTTATTATTAATCTACGCAAACTAGTGGTATTATTTTTTTTGCGTAAAAAAGTTGCTGGCCGACCCACAATCGCTACTGCCGGCCTGCTTACTTTAACTGCGTACAAGTCGGCGGCCATCCTTGAACCTGGCTGGGTTAATAAGCGCCTAACTGGCATGCCCGTGTACAACACCAAATCGATTAGTATACCTGTAGTACCGCCGCTCATGCAGAAAAATTCATTGCGACATTAAAATATTGATTTTTCTCAAATGACACGTCTTATAAATGAAATATTATTCACGCGGCTGGCATGGTAAAATTAAAGTCATAGCTGGACGTTATTTCCAGCGCAGCATGATAGTGGAGGCATTCTTCGATGACGGCATTTTTCAATAAGCAAGTAAAAATACAGCCCCGAGCAACACTTTTAGCAGCTGGCACGGTGGCGTTAGTTGGTGGTGGCTGGGCGCTTGGTGCGCAACCAGTAGCGGCAGCGACTACGGTCACTCCAGCTACAACAACGGCTACGCCTGCACCAAAATCAGCGGTCAACGCGGCACAAAATACCGTGACCGCGGCTTCAGCAAGCCAAGCAGCGGCTGAGCAATCTTTTGCAGCGGCCCAGGCAGCAGCGGCAAGCGCTCAAGCAGCGTTGGCGAGTGCCAACCAGCAAACAACGACGACTGCAAACAGTGTGACCAGTGCCAGTGCTAGTGTAGACTCGGCCCAAGCGCGACAAACACAGGCAACTTCGGCCAATGTAGCGGCCCAACAACAAAGTGTCAGTAACGCGCAAAGTAGCGTCGCCAGTGCACAAACGCAAACGTCTACTAGTCAGGCAGCGGTAACCCGTGCAGCGAGTGAAGCTCACGTTGCACAGTCAAATGTTGATTTGGCGGCCAGTAATACCGTTGCTGCTCAAGTCAGCGTGACCAGCCAGCAGGTCGTGGTCGCCCAAGCACAGAGCCAAATGGCAGCACTAGCGCCAAGTGCAGTGCAGTCCGCGGCAACATCAGCAACGGCCCAAGTACAAACTGACACTGCAGCCGTTAGCACTGCCAGTAACGCAAGTTCTGTGGCTACCGCAAATGCGGGTAGCGCCCAGCAGGCTGCCAGCAACGCGCAAACGGCGGTGACTGCGGCAACTGTAGCGAATAGTGCGGCCCAAGCGGCGGTGGTTGACGCAACAGCGACCGAAAGCGCCGCACAAACAGCAGTCACGGTAGCAACGCTCGCGGTGAATACCCCTGCACAATCAGTTGCAACCGCTAGCGCCGTCAGTCAAGCCGCTACTGCTGCCAGTACAGCTGATTTTAATTTAGCCCTGACCACGGCGGCGGTTGCACAATCCGTACAACAAGTGGATTCGGTCGCTAATGTGGTGGACGCTCGGCGCGCGCGCTGGCAGCATTTGCAGGTACGTTGGTCGGCAGCTTTTGCCCAGATCGGCTATCTACGTATCAACCGCGATCCAGCACAATTACGCCGTTGGACAATTGTTCGTGCGTGGGCTAAGGCGGCCTTAACGACAGCGTTAGCGCAACAGTCGACCGCAGTTGCGCAGCAGACACAGGTACAAGTTAAGCTCGGTTCAGCACAAATGGCAGCCACTGCGGCACACCAAGCGGTAACGGCAGCTAGTGAGCCAGCCACATTAGTTGCTGCACGCCAAACCTTGGCACAAGCGCATGCGGAAACTGTTGCAGCACAAGCACAGGCGACGCAAACTGCTGCCGCTGTCGTCACAACACAGCAAACTGCCGCCAGTGCCAATACGACGCTCAACACCAGCCTAGCTCATGCTGCCAGTGCGCAGACGGCTTTGGTCACAACGCAAGCAAAGTTACAACGTCAGCAGACAATCGCCGCAAATGCACAAGCGACAGTCACTTACTTACCACAACGTCGTGCGCGGGCACAAGCGCATTTAGCCTTAGCGCAGGCTGATTTGACCACTTTTAAACAAAATGAAGCGGTGCAACAGCATGTGTTAAAGACTAGTCAAATAACCGCCCGCCAAGCGAATCGGCACGTTACTACCGTTGCGCAACGTTTAGCTACCAGTCAGGCCGCGTTACAGCAAGCACAGACCAATTTAGTTCAAGCACGACTGACCCTTAGTGATCTGCAAAATGCGACTGCCAACGTGACGCGGGCGCAACAGCATTTATTGAATGCACAAGCAGCCTGGGCCCAAGCTAAATACAGCCAAACACAGGTACAGCGCATTTACACGGCACAAATCACGCGCTTGATCGCAGCACAAACCACATTGGTTACAGCTAATACACGCTTGGCCAAAGCGGAGACAGTTTTGACCACCGCTAAACAGCAACACAGCAAGTTACATTTTGTGCAACGTGCACAGCAATAAAGCTACATAGGAAAATAAGTCTGATCTGTACTAGGCCCTGTCAAGTTGACAATTGAAATAATATAAACTTTTATCTGTTTC
>NZ_RHOF01000090.1 GCF_003946445.1 Loigolactobacillus jiayinensis
GCTTAACTTCCAGTTCTGCCTAAAATTAGCTATCAACAGGATTTGACAAAGAGCCCAAAAAAATAGCCGAACTTACGCTCGACTATTTTGCTGCCTATTTAGTTAAAGCTGCCTTGACTAAACGATTAACTAAAGCACCATCCGCGCGGCCCTTAACTTGGGGCATTAGCGTTTGCATAACTTTACCAAAATCCTTAGTCGACGTTGCATTAAGCTTAGCGACAGTAGTAGTGACTAGGTCACTAACTTCTGCTTCGGTCAGCTGTTGGGGCAAATAATGTTTCACTATCTCAATTTCGCCAAGTAGCGGTGTGACTAAATCTTCACGCCCAGCTTTTTGAAATTCATCAAGCGACTCTTTACGTTGCTTCAGTTCAGTGGCAAGTACCGCTAGTCCTTCTTGATCATTAAGTTCATGACCAAGCTTGATTTGTTCATTCGTAACGGCGGCCTTCAACATCCGCACAACAGCTAATGTAGCTTTGTCGCGTGCTTTCATTGCGGTCTTCAAGTCGGCATTTAACGTTTCGATCAGACTCATAGAGATTCATCCCTTAGTAGGCAAGTAAACTAGAACTTTTTACGTTTTCTTGCTGCTTCTGATTTTAATTTACGTTTAACACTTGGCTTTTCGTAGAATTCACGTTTACGGTATTCTTGCAACGTACCATTTTTCGATACGGTGCGTCTGAAGCGCCGAAGAGCATCATCAAGAGATTCGTTTTTACGAACGACTGTCTTTGCCATATGATATCCCTCCCTCCGAGCTTAAGAATGGAACCGTTTCGTCAAGATTACTCTCATAAAATTCGATTCGTTTTTAATTATAACCAACGCCTGCCGCCCCGTCAATAAGAAAGCGGCTTGCAAACGATAATATTTAGTACTTTTTTTTATTTACTACCGATCAGCCACTATTCTATGCTATTATGAAAACAATTACAAAAGCATGAGTCTGCCGCATTTATCTTGCGCAACACCACCACTCATTGCACATAAAGGAGTCATAACCAATGCCTAGTAAAACTGAAATCAAATTTTTTATTATTTCTGATTCTGTGGGTGAAACTGCACTAAACATGGTCCGTGCCGCCTTGGCTCAGTTCACCAACGTTGCGCCAATTTACTACCGCTTTCCTTTCACCAATTCAGACAATCGTTTAGACAGTGTCCTCAAACAAGCTGAAGACCAACGACCAATCATTATCCAAACATTAGTTACTGGTAACCTAGCCACACGGGTCAATCAATTTGCTGCTGAACAAAAACTAGTCTGTTACGATTTATTAAGTCCCATTATGCAAGAAATCAGTCGCCGCTCTGGTGAAATGCCCCACGGTGAGGCTGGGGCAATCCATCGGCTAAACGATCGTTACTTCGATCGTATCTCCGCAATGGAATTTGCCGTCATGTACGATGATGGTAAAGATCCAAAGGGCTTTTTGGACGCAGATATTGTTCTATTAGGCGTTTCCCGCACCTCCAAAACACCATTATCCTTGTTCTTGGCTAATCGCAACCTTAAAGTTGCCAATTTACCTCTAGTTCCTTCTGCCCATATTCCTGAACAAATTTGGCAAGTCGACGCAAAGAAAATCATTGGTTTGACCACCGATGTTGCTGTATTGAATAATTTCCGCCGTGAACGCATGATTGCTTACGGATTAAATCCAGACACAGCTTATTCGGATATGAATCAGATCACTGCTGAACTTGATTTTGCTAAACAATTATATGATAAGATCGGCTGCTATGTAATCAATACCGCCCACCGTTCGATCGAAGAAACAGCCACTTTAATTTTAGAACATATGGGCCTTGACCATTACGGGAAAAATTGATCGTGTTACTGTAAAAAACTGTTTGCCAACAATTAATGGCAAACAGTTTTTATTAACCAACATTTTGACTAAATGGTTGTTGGGTCACAATATCATTGAGTAAGTTCGGATTCATCTGTTGGGCCGCTAACATCGCAATTTCGTAACCGTAAGGCGCAAAGCTAGCGCCAGCTTCAGTTTTTACCCAGGGAGTCTCCATAATCTTAGGAATTTGAGCTAACTCCGGTAAATGAGCCATTTGATTTAGTGCCGCGAACCCAATTGTACCTAAGCCAAGATTTTGATGCCGATCTTTATGGCTACCTTGTGGGTTCTTCGAATCATTGAGGTGAACAACTTGCAACCGTTTTAAACCAATAACTTGATCAAATTCGGTTAGCACACCAGATAAGTCTGCCTTAATATTATAACCAGCATCGTTGGTATGACAGGTATCGAAACAAACGCTTAACAACTCATTCAAAGTCACACCAGCGATGATTTCCGCCAGTTCTTCAAAGTTACGGCCGACCTCAGTCCCTTTACCGGCCATAGTCTCCAGCGCAATTTGTACAGTTTGTTCTGGCTGTAACACTTCATTTAGGCCTTTCACAATATTGGCGATACCAGCTGCCGCCCCAGCACCAACATGTGCGCCAGGATGCAACACGATTTGCTTAGCGCCTAATGCTTCTGCCCGCGCCACCTCAGCTTGCAAAAACTTAACGGCAAAATCAAAATGATCCAATTTGATCGTATTAGCTAAATTAATAATGTATGGCGCGTGAATCACTAAACCTTGTATGTCATGTTGCTGCATATAAGTCTCGCCAGCCGCAATATTTAATTCAGCAATCGGTTTACGCCGGGTATTCTGCGGCGCGCCGGTGTAAATGCTAAATGTCGTTGCGTGATAACTGGCTGCTTCTTTGGCTGAACCCAGTAACATGGCTTTACCGCGCATCGCAACGTGTGAACCAATTAAGAACATTTGTACCGCATCCTTTTACTTTTGTTTAAAAATTAGGTAATCTAATAAGGTTAATTTAAACATAATCCATTATGTAAAAGCAATTATAGGTAACAGTCTTTTGTCTGTATGAGGAGGAAAAAATATGGTGCAGCAACATCGCTTGACTAAGCGCGAATATCTCTACATCGGTTCAATGTTATTTGGTTTATTTTTTGGTGCTGGTAATTTAATTTTTCCAGTATTTCTCGGCCAAAATAGTGGTCAGAATGTCTGGCAAGCCAATTTAGGTTTTCTCGTTACCGGGATCGGCTTACCATTGTTAGGCGTCGTCGCCATTGGTTTATCGCAAAGTAAGGGCGTTTTTGAATTAGCGGAACACGTTGGCCGTCCTTACGCTTATATTTTTACGATTTTACTCTATTTAACTATCGGCCCTTTTTTCGCGTTACCGCGTTTAGCGACGACTTCCTTTCAAATTGGTATCATCCCCTTTTTAAAAAGTAGTCAACAAACTAGTGCGCTGATTGTTTTCTCGATTATTTTCTTTGCGGTTACCTGGTGGCTTGCGCGCCGGCCCTCACAATTGATCGCCGTGGTGGGTAAATATCTGACCCCAGCGTTCCTGATTATTTTAGGCTTATTACTGATCACAGCGCTAGTCAGACCGCTTGGTAACATTAATCACGCCGCTGTAGCGAGTGCCTACACGCAGCAACCTTTTTTTGTCGGCTTTACTGAAGGCTATAATACAATGGATGCCTTAGCTGCCTTGGCTTTTGGTGTGATCGTCACTGACACGATCCGCAAACTCGGGGTGACTAAACCAACAACAATTGCTATGGATACCATGAAGTCAGGTTTGATCAGCATTGTTTTGATGGGCATCATTTATACTTTATTAGCCGTTATGGGCACTATGAGCCTTGGCCAATTTAAACCAGCGGCTAATGGTGGTATTGCCTTAGCTGCCATCGCTAATTACTATTTTGGTGGTTTTGGTAGTGTACTATTAGCTTTGTTAGTCATTTTAGCCTGTGTCAAAACTGCAATTGGCCTCGTTTCAGCGTTTGGTGAAACTTTTCAAGAGTTATTTCCTAAGGGCCACTACCTGTGGTACATCACAGGCGCTAGTATTTTACCTGGGATTTTTGCCAATATTGGTTTAACCGCCATCATCGCCTACTCCACGCCAGTTTTGATGTTTATTTACCCCTTAGCGATCACATTGATGCTACTAGGCATCAGCGGTTCACTGTTTAAGCAACGCCGGGTGGTTTACGTGACAACCACTATTTTCACCTTGATCGCGGCGATTGCTGACGGTGTGCACACTGCACCTGCCATCCTCGCAAATACCACCGTTGCGAAGACAATTGTCGATTTAGCGCAACACTATTTACCTTTTTTCAATATTGGTTTAGGCTGGCTGATTCCCGCACTAACCGGCTTCATCCTCGGGCTAATTTTAGCCAAATTATTACCTGCTAAAGTATAAATAAAAGGCACGTTGCTGAAAATAGCAACGTGCCTTTTTTCAAATCATCGGCTCATAAAAATGGCCGAGGATCTTAACTGTATCTGAGATACTAACGAAAGCTTTGGGGTCGGAATCATGCATCGCGACTTGTAGATCGTGCATCTCATAGCGTGAGATCACGGTGAACAAAATCGTCTTTTCATCATGCTGGTACGCGCCTTCAGCATCGTGCACAATAGTGATCCCGCGCCGCATCCGATTTTGAATGTGGTCGATCACCTTGCGCGGCTTATCAGTAACGATCATCACCTGCATTTTTTGCTGGCGGGTATACACCATATCCATAACCTTACCATTAACAAAAATGCTCAATGCACTGTAAAAAGCGTACGGCCAGCCAAAAATAAAACCAGCGGCGATCACGATAAAGGCATTGAAACTGATATTGATCGTCCCAATACTTTTACCGGTTTTTTTACCAATAACTAAGCCGATAATATCAAGTCCACCAGTTGAAATACCGTTCTTTAACGCTAAGCCGGTCCCAAACCCATTGACCACACCACCAAAAATCGCACAAATAATTGGATCAAAAGTAATCTGCGTAATTGGAATCAATTTCATCATCACACTGGAAAAGACGACGGCGATAAACGTGAAAACAGTGAACCGATGGCCAATCTGCCGCCACGCTAAAACAAACAACGGTAAATTCAGTAGGAACAGCAAAACGGGAATCGAAATGCTGACTGAAAAAATACGGCCACTTAATGTTGATAGTAACTGGGCAAAACCGGTGATCCCAGACGCATAAATATTGCCTGGTTGCCAGAAAAAGTTCATTGCGATCGACACACAAATTGAGTACAAAAAAGCCGTCGAAATCTTAGCGGTATATTGATGGCGCCGCATCACGCGCTGTAAATCATCCATATTTTCCTTATCCAACCTCTTTTAAATATAGTGCATAATCAGCTACCAAACAAATTGCAGCTTATTCAATGCATTATAACATATTGCTATCGGTAAGCGATCTTTATGCTAATCAATTAGCGCTCTAAAATTTTTGTGCTAACTTTTTTAGCATTATTCAACGCGACTTTGCTAAAAAGCGTTATACTAGAAAGTGAACTAAGGGATTAGTCCGTTAACTAAATCTAGGAGGTAAGCATTATGGCAGAAGAAGTCACAGAAGCACATATTCTTAACGAAAAAATGAGCGAGGCATTTGACTGGAGCGATAGTGAAACAGTCGTACGGGATGCGATTTGGGATTATTTCATGGAAAAAAATAATCACAACACCGACAAGACCGTTGTTGACGTTAAGCCTTACACCAGTGATAAGAGTGAGGACGAAATCAAACAGTTCATCGAAGCTAATTTGAAAAAATAAGTCACACCAGGTTTGCACTGGTCCCTGTCAAGCTGACCAAAGAACTAAAAATACGTTTTACGCTTTCAAATGGCTACATTTCATTATTTTATTGGAATGTAGCCATTTTTTTGCTGTTGTTGATCACCCGTCCGCTTGTTTTCTGCCACTAATATTTAGCCAATTTCTATCAAAGCCCCCGCCCCAAGTCTGATTATTTTTCACCATTAGCCTAGTTGCGCTATAATTCAAGCATTGATTCAAGTCAAATAACCCGATTCGCTAAGGAGTTAATATTTTGGAAGCCGTTTTTGCAATTGTTCTATTATTAGGTGCAGTTATTACCGCCAATATTTTATATGGTCTTTATGATCGAATTCCGCTGGCTTTCTACCAAATTGGTATTGGCCTTGTATTTACGCTATTGCCGCTTTACCATAATTACCGACTTGATCCGTCGATTTTCCTTTATGCCATCATTACGCCGTTGATGTTTAATGATGCACAGAATACATCGCGGCGTAGTTTATCGCGTAATTTGAGCACCACGCTTTCTTTAGCAATCACACTGGTGCTGGTTACTGTTTTGGTACTGGGCTTCAGTATTCACGCACTATGGCCGTTATTTACGCTACCACTGGCCTTTGCGCTAGGGGCCATTGTCAGTCCAACTGATGCTGTCGCCGTTAAATCGATCACGGCAAACGTTGGCCTTCCCCAGCGGATCCTCAATACGTTGGAAAACGAGTCGCTATTTAATGACGCCACTGGGATCGTTGCCTTAGAGCTTAGTTTAGCAGCTTTACGCACCGGCCATTTTTCAGTGACTCAAGGTGTGCTTGAATTTCTCTACGTTTTTTTTGGTGGCTTATTGATTGGCGCTGTCCTAGGCTACCTAATTGTGTCGCTGCGCATATTATTGCGGCGCCGTAATATCGGTGCTGTGCAAATCTTACTACCAATTCAACTTTTAGCGCCGTTTATCGTCTACTTTGTGGCCGAATCTGTCGGTACTTCCGGCATCCTAGCCGCCGTTGCTGCTGGCTTGATTCATGGCGTCGAACACGATCATTTGCAATTAACGTCAACCAAGGTCCAATTTGTGTCACAAACTACTTGGCAAATCATTAGTGATATTTTAAATGGTTTTGTTTTTGTTTTACTTGGCTTAACACTGCCGACAGTGGTAGTGACATTAATTAACCAACACACAGTGCAAATCTTCATCTTATTAGGCATAGCGGTGCTGATCTATTTAATTACCAGTATCCTGCGTTTTATCTGGGTTTATTTTGGCTTCATCAAAATTAATTTACACCACTACCCTAAACAAATGATCAGTGCACTGATTGCCACTGGCGGTATTCACGGTACTGTCACCTTATCAATGGCGTTATCATTACCTTTTATCGTTGCTGGACACAGCTTTCCTATGCGCAACGAGCTCATTTTTGTCGCCGCCAGTGTGATTTTGCTTAGTTTATTAGTGCCAACCTTTGTAATGCCATTGCTATTACCAAAACCAGCCCAAATCGCGCCCCAATTGGATCTGCATTTAGTTCGTAATGATATGCTCGATTATGCGATCAGCCAGTTGAAAAACGGTAACACAACCCCGGCGCAGCAAGCCGTTTTAGAAACACTATATCAACAAAAAGAGGACTACACCCGCCCTGACCGCGAACAAGTACGCCAATTTTTCAGCCAAGCTCAAGCCGCTGAACAAACTGCCTTAACTGAGATCAAACAGCGTGGTGAACTAACACCAGAATTGGAAGCTTGGTATCAGCGCTTTTTAACTAGCAGCGACTACATGACCCAGATCTCCACTGGCCGGTTTTTGCTACTACGGCTTAAACTTATTTTTAAATTCCGTGGTCGTTTTTTCCACAGAAAGTATCGGGCCAACACACAATCACCGCAATTTAAGCAACAGCGTGAACAATTCGTTAAAAAAATCAAGCAACAACGGCAACAATTAGCTTTGATTGAAGAATACGGTTATAACGCGGTTGCCAGTTTCTTAAATCAACAGACCACCCCAGAAACCTATCCAGCCGTGGCCCTGGTCCGCCAGTCCTATAACGTCCGTCATCGCCGTTTCAGCAACACAGAAGCTGCCAACCAAGAACAAATGCACCTTTTCATTGCCGCCTTTCAATCTGAATATGACTTTGTTGAACAACAACTACGTGAAGAAAAAATCACCACCATTATTGCTAGTCAGTTGCGCGAACAAATTTCCTACGACGAAATTGTTTATATGCAGAACAGTCGCACTGACGAGTGACTAGAAAAAGGGCCGATAAAAGCGAACATTGTCGCTTTTATTGGCCCTTTTTGTGTGGAACAACCGCAATATTTAAAGCTTGATCAATTCTTGCTGCGTCGCCTCAGCCATCACGCTAGTCAGATTAGCATATTTGACCACACTAATTAATCCTTTTCATTTGTTTTACTGACGACTACAGCACATAATAACTTCTCACTCTTGCTAAAGCCACACTTAGCAGTCGATAAAGCGGTTTAAAAATTTCAAAAAAGCACATATAATCGTGCGATTAATGGTAAAATTAAGCTATAAAATAAGAGTTGGGGTGATTTTATGGCAGACAGCGACTTCGATGTCTACGTGAGCAATATGTTAACAGTAAATTACGACGCAACAATCGACCAAACCGCCCGCTTTGATGGGCTTTATCCGGGAATGATCTGGCCGTACAACCATGGTAGTGTGGCCGGCAATCATGCTGCGCGGCCATTACACGGCGTTCAAATTCACGTCACGCGTGAAGCAATACTTAATACAGGGCTGACCTTTGCTGAATTTAATTGGCAGGACAAGGATGTTTGGATACTAAAAGATGGCATTATTCCGCCAACCTTTACCGCCAAAATTAAGCTAACTAATCAATTGGCAATATTAGCTAAGCCCGAAATTGATTATCCCTATTTTAAAGCCGTCCCACAAACTAATAGGCACAATCATATTCCGCTGGGCTATCTTAATAAACAGCGCTTGGCCGGTCAAAATGTTCTCGTTACCGCTCAGGCCATTCGGAGTGATAATGCTGAATTTACACAATTTTTCATTAACGGCTCAAGCTGAGAGTGTCAAATTTTATGTGTAAATAGAAAAGCCTCTCGTCTTTTTCTTTAAAA
>NZ_RHOF01000091.1 GCF_003946445.1 Loigolactobacillus jiayinensis
GGTGTCTTTTTTTTACCATTTTGGCTGGGTGGCTAACTTAATTATAAAACGCGCGCATAATATATACCATTGCATCTGACCCAAATAAAATCCCCCTTTCTGACATTTTCAAACAACTGATGTACGCTTTGATAGCCCCATTTAGAATTCCAATGGTGCCCTTTTATTTGTTTATTCCAAAATTCCTTATAGTCTTCAAAAGTGTTAATTTTCTCTCTCCCAGGAACATTTGAAAATGACCATCCACATGAGACACAATGGTTTTTAATAAAAAATTCATATGATTTTATATCATGATCACTCCCACCTTTTCCCTTTATTTTCCAAGCATGTATTGTCATCGTAATTGTCCTCTTGTATTCTAAAATTATTTTTAATAACAGTGCTAGGAACGCCAAAACGACCATTTGCAGACTAATGGTTAATGGATGCTCAAAATTCCCCAAAAGTTGCCGACAGTTCTCTAACCAACTAAGGATCGTTCGACTACCTAACGTTGTGAGGCATCTGTCCATGTTTTAACTCACTTTACTTCACAATGCTCACTTTGGATGTAAGCTGATTCCTGAGACAACTTTTAAGAGAGCGTATAATGAATAAATCGTCTCTCAAAAGGAAGGAATTTTTACATGCCAACTCGTTACGACAAAGAATTCAAACAAAGCATCATCAACCTATATAAGCAAGGCGAATCAGCTGCCCAACTGGCCAGAGAATATGGCATTGGCTATTCAACCGTTCATAAGTGGATCCAGGGCCAAGCCAAAACTCAATCCGGTAAATCGCCAGACGAAATTAAAGCGATGGAAAAGCGGCTGGCTTCCCTGTCTGAGGAGAACGAAATCCTAAAAAGAGCCCTGGGCTTCCTTGCGCAGAAGTAACCAATATTTTTGATTACATTCACCAAGAAAGCCATCACCACCAGGTAACTAAGATGTGCCGAATCCTCGGTGTTTCCAGAGCTCAGTATTATCGTTATCGATCCCCCAAGCCTTCAAAACGCCGGGCCGAAGATGCGGACTTAAAACAATGGATTCTACGGATCTTTGCGGAATTCAAGCAGCGATACGGCGTTATGAAGATCCACCATGAATTGAATCTGGAACTTCAACCACTGCAGCGTCGGTGCAGCCCAAGACGGATTTCCCGGCTCATGAAGGAACTGGATATCCACTCCGTTACCGTCAATAAATGGAAAGCGGCTTCGGCTTCCAAAACCAAGGTTGAACAGCGTCCCAACTTGCTTAAGCAGGATTTCTCGACCACTGGTTTAAATCAAAAATGGACCGCTGATATGACCTATATTCAAACGAAGCGTAATGGCTGGTGTTACTTATCAACCATCATGGATCTGCACTCAAGACGAATTATCGGCTATTCATTCTCAAAAAAGATGGCTACTGATTTAGTCTTAAAGACCCTTGAAAGCGCGGTTAAAAATCGAACCATTACTGGGGACCTGATTATCCACACAGACTTAGGATCACAGTACACCAGCGATGATTACAACCAACGGTTAACAGAACTACATATCCGCCACTCTTACAGCCGTAAGGGGTGTCCATACGATAATGCACCAATGGAATCTTTTCATGCTTCCCTCAAAAAGGAATGTGTTTATCCAGTGCCGGTCTTTGAAGATTATGAAACTGCCGCTGCCGTCCTTTTTGAATATGTGCATGCTTTCTACAATAGGAAGAGAATTCATAGTTCACTGGGCTACCAGACCCCCTTACAAGTTGAAATTGCAACACTTACGAGCCAAATGGCCGCCTGATTTAATGCTTTCCAGGGTTCAAATAAGTTATTAATCGCGATTAATGATTTATTTGAGCTGTGGAAGGTAAACGCGGTTCTGAATGTCTCTTAAAACCTGTCTCAAATATTGACTTCAATCCAACGTTCAGTGCTGATTATTTCTCAACACCAGAAAGTGTAGACCCCTTTTCCATTGAATAGCTTTTACCATCTTCCGAGGTAACGTCATAATCATAAATTGACATCACAATCACTCTTCTTTCTGTTTAATTCAACTATTATAAAGTTTAGCGTACCACTCCAGCCACTAGAATGTAACTTTTTAAAAGTAAATAAAAAAGCTGAAGTAAATTTCAAGCTTCAACTTTGTTGTTATTTATTTTTTAGATCTTCAATCGAATTAATATTTTTCATATACTTTGGCACGGCTAAACCAGTTTTGGCACCCTTCAAATTCACCCGCACATCAACAAACTCACCCTTGTACTGTCTAGCATACAATCCGTGTGTTGTTGGTAACCAAGCTGAAACAGACGCATCCGCCGCTCCAGTCGCGATTGAAGCCCACATCGGCTGTGCTTCCAGTGACTGAATCGTCGTATCGTAGCCCTTGCTGTCTAATAATTGCTTGACTAAGTTAGTCGAAGCAATCTCAGAATCCCAGGCAACGTAGGTTAGTTTGACCTTTTTTCCATGACCTTCAGGAACCCCAGCCAACCATTTTGCCACCTGTTTTGGATGTTTGCTAATATAGTTCTTCGCCGCTTTTGCAGGATCTTGCCCATCGTTAGCCTTCAACATAATTTCAGACATTTCTGATTTAGTCCAATGAAACTGTGACAATAGTTTATAAGCGCCAGGATTGTCATGTTTGAAACCGGTTCTAGCAATGGTGTGCAAATTCTCTGTTTTACCAAAAACATTTTTCGGATCTTTCAAAAATTTTATTGGATACTTGGTGAACATCCAGTGTGGTTGCCACCCAGTAATTACAATTGCTTGGTGATTTTTGATTGCTTTATCCAATGTACTGGTCATTGCGGCGGTAGAGCTAGTTTGTAACTGCCAATTTTTACTTTTCAAGCCATAGGCAGTCAGTGCCTTTTGCGCAGCGCCCATTTCACCAGCACCCGCATCAATTCCTGTAATCGTATAGTTAATCTGCGGACCTAACTTCTTATGTGGGTTATATGCAGCAGGTTTACTACTGCAAGCGGATAACCCGATCGTCAGAAGCAACAGTGACAATCCAACTACTAAAATTCTTAGTTTACGTGTCATAGTTACCTCCTAGTGTTTCGCACGATTAAATGCTTGTGTAATGCGGTCTAAAATAATGGCTAAAATAACAATCGCCAGACCAGCAGTAAATCCATTACCGGCATTATTACGCCCCACAGCGAAGTAAACCTGGGTTCCTAGACCTAATGCACCAATCATTGATGCAATAACCACCATTGATAATGACAGCATCATACTCTGGTTTACCCCAGCCATTAGAGTTGATTTTGCTAATGGTAATTGCACTTTAATTAATTTTTGCCAGCTAGTGGATCCATATGAATCAGCTGCTTCAATTAAATCAACCGGTACCTGACGAATTCCTAAGTTAGTCATTCGTACTGTTGGTGGCATCGCGAAAATTACTGATGAAATAACACCCGGAACCATTCCAATCCCAAAGAATGCCACTGCTGGAATCAAATAAACAAAGGCTGGCATAGTCTGCATTAAATCCAAAATAGGTTTCATAATTGCTTCAAATGTATGACTTTTAGCCATTAAAATACCTAACGGAATCCCGATTACTAATGCAATCAAACTCGAGGTAAGGACCAGCGTCAAAGTTTGTGTCATATCACGCCAATAGTCTAAGTTCCAAATTAATAGCAACCCAGCTAGTTCAAAAAGTAACAGTCCCCATTTTTTACCATGGCGAGTTGCATACCAAGTAATCGCCAAAACGATCACAATGAACAACCAGACGGGTAACAAATCAAATACCCACTGAAAGCCATTAACAATTCCACCAATAAAACTTGTAATCCCATTGAAAAAGCCTGTAAATTGCGTCAACCAAGTGACAAATGAGTTCACCCAGTCAGACAATGGTAACTTGCTAATTAAAATTGTCATTCTTGTGCCACTCCATTTCCGGCAATGGCACCTAACACGGCACCACGCACAATAATTCCGACTAGATGGTGATCGTCATCAAGGACAGCATACGGAATTGGGGTACTTGATAGTTTATCCATTAAGTCGTTAACTGGCACGTCGGGATGAGTGGTCGGGACACTAGTTTGAACGACCGATCTGAGATCACGACTCTCTTTTCTAATCAGGCCAACAACATCTTTGGCATCCGCAAAGCCAACAAATTTACGCGCACTATCGACCACATAAACGGACGAAATTTCATTTTCTTGCATCCGTCGTAGTGCCAGCCGGGGCCCATCCTTGTCAATGTTAATTGTATTAGGACGAATCATGACATTGGCCACGGTTAAGACTCTTGTCCGGTCCACGTCTTCAATGAATCGTTTAACGTAATCATCGGCTGGATGGGTCAAAATATCTTCAGGGGTCCCGGTTTGAACGATCACACCATCCTTCATGATCAAAATTCGATCACCAATTCTAAGGGCTTCATTCAAATCATGACTAATAAAGATAATTGTCTTATGCATTTTTTCTTGTAAATCGAGCAATTCATCCTGCATGTCTTTTCGATTTAATGGATCCAATGCAGAAAAAGCTTCATCCATGAGCAGAATTTCGGCATCATTAGCTAAGCCACGAGCTAAACCAACTCGTTGTTGCATTCCACCAGATAACTGTTGTGGAAATTGATGATCGTAGCCATGTAACCCGACTAACTCCAACGCTTCATGGGCCTTTTGTTCCCGAACATTTTTTTCGACACCCTTAATTTCAAGACCATAGGCAGTATTTTCCAAAATAGTGCGATTAGGAAACAACGCAAAGTTTTGAAAGATCATACTCATCTTTTGTCGGCGCACTTCGCGTAACTCTTTTTTATTGAGTGTCATTAGGTCCTGCCCATCAATAGAAATCGTTCCTTGAGTTGGTTCAATTAGCCGATTTATCATTCGAATCAGAGTCGATTTACCACTACCAGATAATCCCATAATTACAAAAATTTCGCCCTGATTAACATGGAAATTAGCTTGATTAACCCCGACAGTAGCACCTGTTTGTTCTAGAATTTCTGCTTTTGTTTTGCCCTGTGTAATTAATTCTTTGACGCGCGGACTACGTTTCCCAAATATTTTGGTTAAATTTTTTACTTCAACTTTTTTAGTCATGCATCCTCCTTTAGTTAAATTCAGTTACATTTAGCGTTGCTTTCATTTTGAAAACAAACATATTTAAAATGACCGGTTATGCGATATACGCAAAAAAACGAATTGGATCTATTATTACAAAAATATTCGGTATAAGTCAAATAATGTGTAATGATTAATGCCATGCTATAAGTTGTTTTTCATTTATTTCAACTACCAATTTAATCAACCCCAGCCACACAAAAAGTCTAAGCATGTGACAGCTAGGTGGAACTATGGTAATGTTTAACTAGTAAATGAATAGGACAAATCGGTTGGCGCAAGCTTCAAGGACTTTACTTTCTCAGGGGTGTGAGAAAGTCTTGAAGTTTGGGCTTTTTATTTTTTGTTGAAAGGAAAAAATTAATGCAAGCAATTGGTGAACTATGTTTAATTTTAATTGCTACCACGATTGCTGGTCATTACAGTGTCAGAATCGGATTACCTGCAGTGGTGGGACAATTACTAGTTGGAATTATTGTTGGTCCAGCTATTTTTGGTTGGATCAAGGGTGATGAATTTACCCACCTATTTTCTGAAATTGGAGTAATCATTTTGATGTTCAGTGCTGGAATGGAAAGTGACCTCAAATTATTAAAAAAATATTTGCGACCAAGTATTCTGGTGGCCTCACTAGGAGTCATCATTCCAGTTCTGGTAGTTTATGGCTTAAGCATTGCCTTTAAACTAGACCAAACAGAAAGTATTTTTATTGGTGTCATTTTTGCAGCAACATCAGTTTCAATTTCAGTTGCAGTTTTAAAGGAATTAGATGGTCTGCACGGAAAAGCGGGAGCAACTATTCTTGGTGCAGCTGTAGTCGACGATGTTTTGGCCGTGGTGATTTTAAGTGTAATGGTCAGTTTGCTAGGAACAAAAGCAGGTGCAGCAGCTAGCAGTAATTTGTTGTTCACTTTTGCAAGCCAAATTGTGTTTTTTATCGCTATTTATTTCGTGGTTAAATTTCTGGCACCTTTCTTAGCCCAAATTGGAAAGAGATTATTCATTCCAGGGGGGCCAACAATTGTGGCACTTATTTTGTGCTTAGGTATGGCATTAGTGGCGGACTCAATTGGGCTCAGTTCAGTCGTTGGCGCTTTTTTTGCAGGAATTGCAATTTCTCAAACTAGTGTAAAGCACGAGGTTGAGCAAAACATTGAACCGATTGGCTACGCCATCTTTATTCCTGTTTTTTTCGTTAGCATTGGTCTTTCAATGTCGTTTGATGGCTTTCTTGATGACTTTTTATTCATCGCTTTACTAACAATTTTAGCAACCATGACAAAATTAGTTGGCGCTGGTTTAGGAGCTAAATTGGCCCATTTTACCTGGAAAGATTCTTACATTGTCGGTGCCGGCATGGTGTCCCGCGGTGAAATGGCTTTGATTATCGCACAAATTGGCTATAGTACTCACTTACTGTCCTCTGAATATTATTCAGCCATAATCACAGCAATTATTCTGACAACATTACTTGCACCATTGATGCTCAAACATGCTTACTCATTAAAAGAAAATTAGTTTTTTTATCAAGAAAATCCCCCTGTCAGCTAAAGGTTGACAGGGGGATTTTATGTTCAATAGACTTTTGGTTCTACAATATTTGGTACTGATAGGTGTTCACTTCGTGAACATATATTGGTAACATTTTTATATACAGACAAAAAAAGAGAAGATAGCCTGCACCTATCTTTTTCAGATCTCCTGATAAATATGCTTTTATATTATCAACAGTCATATGCAACAACCGTTCTCTTGTCTCATATGGTGCCCAAGCAATATGTGGGGTAATATAACAATTTTTGGCCTGTAATAATGGGCTATCACTAGCAATGGGCTCCCCTTTAACAACATCAGTGGCGTAGGCATAAATTTTGCCTTCATTCAAGGCATTCTTGATGTCCGATTCATTAGCCAATTTGCCTCGGGCCGTATTCAATATAATAACCCCATTTTTCATTTTGGCAATCGTATCATTATTAATTAAATCAATTGTTTCTGGTGTTTGGATCACATGCAGACTAAGCACATCAGATTGCCTTAATAGTTCATCAAATGAAACCTGCTGAATCCATGATTCAGGAACCTTTTTAGGACGATGATTATAGAAAATAACTTTCATAGAAAAAGCGTGTCCTATTTTAGCAACTTTTTGCGCAATATGGCCATAACCGATTAGTCCTAAAGTTTTTCCTTTTAATTCTAATAGCGGTTTTTCCCAAAAAGTAAAATCAGGAGCCTGTGCCCACCGGTTTTCATGAACAAGCTGATTATGCAATCCAACTTGGCTAGTCACTTCTAATAATAACGAGAAAGTAAATTGTGCCACTGCGTCACTTGCATATGTGGGAATGTTAGTCACCACAACCTTGTTCTGGTGTGCGCTCACAATATCAACGACATCATAACCGGTTCCCATGATTCCGATATACTTCAATCGTGATGTTTTGCTAATCACTTCATGATCTAGCGGTGTTTTGTGTGTAATGACGATATCAGCATATTTAATTCGTTTTATGATTTCAGCGTTATCGTTAACTGGTGTACGATCATATAAAGTGCAGTCGCCTAATTCTTGCAAGCTTTTCCAATTTAAATCTTTGTTTAGTTCATATCCATCTAAAAGAACAATTTTCATAGTGTTACCCCCCTATCTTTTCAATGTTTTAGCTACATTATGTTCTGGTTGTTTAATTGCCGGGTTTTGTTCAGAAAATGCTTGCAGCTGTTTTTGTGTTCGCTTACTGATTTCATGGTGTTGTTATAGTCCCTTTATGGTTGACAGATGAAATAATATAATTCATTTATCGATC
>NZ_RHOF01000092.1 GCF_003946445.1 Loigolactobacillus jiayinensis
AAAATACTGATTTAATAGGATTTATCGTGTGGCTAATTTGTTCTTGCAATTTGGGTATAATTTTCTTATATATTTAGTATAGGTTATTCACTATTAGAATAACTTAATTATAACAACTGCTATTATTTAGCTGATAAGTTTAGAAAATATCGAGTGCGAGGAATCCTGGGTATGGACACAGTAAAATTCTATTTCTGGCGTGATCAAAAGGATAATTATTGTAAGCAATTAACAACGGTTATTCAAATGTATTATAAAACGAAAATTGATCAATCCAGATTGGCCGTACCAGCGAGTGATGCCAATTTGGTCAACATTGAAGTGACAATGCACCTGTATACGCATATTTTATTATTGGCGCAACAATGGCAGCAACAGGTGCAGGACTTTTTGACGTATAATTTAGCGCAGCAAAAACTGACGCCTGCTCAGTTTGATTATCGAACGAGTATGCGCTTGTTTGGGGTATTATTGACTAACGATATGGCGCAGGCAATGAATGTGGTGGAAATGCAGCAGTTATATTATTTGGCTGAGGTGATCAAATCGGGTAGTAGCACGGCGGCACAGCAGTTACGCGAAATACGGCCAGATTACTTTTGCCAGGTTGTTGATCCGTTAGACCTTGCTAGTAATACACTGCACCATTTAGATATTTTTACGTCGCTGTATGAGAATCAGGCAGAACTACAAATAAGTGAGCTGGACTTGCTTGACTTTGACCGCTTAACGCAGCAATTTTGGCAACGAATGCCGGAAACGTTAACCGTTGAACGCGACACATTAGTGATGCTGTTGAAATAAATAGACAAACGTCCTCCTCAAGTAGCAGCGATAGTCCGTTACTTGAAGGGGACGTTTATTTTATAGTGGCTAGCACTATTTTGGGATTTCTTGCGCAGTTAGTTCTTGCCAGATCTGTTGGCAGGTTAGTTGCAGTAATGGTTCATCAGCCAAGGTGAACTGATATTGTTCACTGGTCGCTTTAGTCGCCTGACTTTCGGCCAGTTTGGCGCTTTGTTCATCGCTGAGTAGTTCGTTAGTGGTCGCCAGCACCGATTGCATGCTGAGCTGATAACCATATTGGAAGCCGTAGAAATAAACATCCACAAAATCACGCTGATTGAGCGTTGTATCGGTGGCTAATTTGGCGTCGTCCCACGAACGAACACCCTTAGCGCTAACAATCTGCAAGCGTAACTTGATGTCCATCGCCTTGAAATCCTGGGCAGTTGGTTCGGCTAAACGAGTGCGCAACAAGTCGCCAAGGGCTTGCGTCCGCGCTTGATTTTCCTGCTCGAACTCAGGAAATTGCTTAACTAATTCTGTGCTGGTAAGTTCATTTTCACTGCTGATACATTTTGTGTAGGCCGCACTAATGCCTGCGTCCATTCCGGCTTGATAAGTAGCCGTGAATGGCGCTAACCAAATATCAATCGGCTGGTACAGTAAAGTGTCAATATAATCGGCAAATTCATCGTTCGCCGCCGCAAAATTTTCCATATTAAATACCTCCAAATAAGCAATGTAACCGATAACAATTATAGCATATTTTGCGCTGCTTTAACGTTTGGTCATAAATATCGATAAAACGATTAGGGTATTTCCTGAAAAAGGGATGGAAGGGTTGACACAGTTGTAACCGCTGTCTATATTTAAGGCTATCCTAGCAAAGGTTGTGACCTGATGAAAAAATTAGAATTATTTGAAGCTGCTGAATATGCGGCAGACAATCCTGTTCTGCAAATGATCCATGCAGCGTTTACGGCATTGGAACCAGTGCCCTTTATAGAAGCAACCCGGTATAATTTAGTCAACGACCGCGAATTATTTGCCCAACGCCCAGAAATTACAGCGTTGCTACAAGCGGAAACTGAAAAAGTACTGCCGATCACCATGTTTGATGGCGCAGTGGTCAAAACAGGTGCTTATCCCAGCATTGATGATCTATCAACAATCACCGACTTAGACTTTGTGCCAGCCGATACTGGCGGTGGTTGTTGCGGCGGCGGCGCAGGGGAGTGTAACTGTCACTAATTGAACCTTCTAAATTATTTTGGTATAACGTGAAGGTGGTACAACAAGTCAGCTGTTACCGGCGCTGCTTGTTGTATTTTTTTGTTTTTTGCTAAAGTTAAGCGCGTTATCTAGCGCGCTTAACTCATGCTCGAGCAAACAGCCTTGACGTCGACACCGTTTTCTGAAATAATAATAGTTATGAATATAATAATTTTTTTATTATATATTGTCGACTGACCCCCCAATATAAGGAGGAATCTGCCTATGCATTCACAGCATCGTCAGGCCGTCATCGAGCGCTTGAAAACCTCGCGCCATGCCGGCTTGACCACCACAGAAGCACACGACAGACTGACCGAGTACGGCTACAATGAAATTCAACATGAAACGCGTGTGCCAGCTTGGCGCGTCTTTCTACGTTCGCTGTTAGAACCGATTATTATTATTCTCTGGATCGCCATCGGCTTAACGCTGATCAGCGCCAGTTATGATTTTATCGTCAAAAACGATCACGCCCATGGGATGGCAGCAATCTATGAAGGCCTCGTAATCTTGATCGTGATCCTAGTCAACGCCAGCTTAACTTATTGGCAGAAATTAAAGGCGCAAAAATCGTTGGCCGCCTTAAGCGCCATTTCACGGCATCAAGTCAATGTGTTACGTGATGAAACTTGGCAAAAAATCGATGCCGTTGCCCTGGTGCCAGGTGATATCGTTGATGTTAAAATCGGCGACTTTATCGAGGCTGATCTACGTTGGTTAACGGTCAATGAATTACAGATCAACGAATCCCATTTGACCGGCGAATCAGACGCTGTAGAAAAGACCCGCGACAGTTTAGCAGCGGATACCGAACTTGGATCACGGACTAATATGGGTTTTTCCGGATCAACCGTGGTTAACGGTGGCGGTATCGGGGTCGTCACAGCCACTGGAATGAACACTGAATTAGGTAAAATTGCTGACTTGTTGCAACAAACTAAGCAGCAGAAAACGCCGATCGAGCAAACGGTCAGCCAGCTGACTAAGCGCTTAATGTTGGCGGCCGGCGCGGTGGTTGTCGTAGCAATCAGCTATGATTTAGTGAAGGAATATTTGAACACAGGCACGATCACAGTGGTTGGCCTCATGAATAACGTTTCTGGTGCCATTGCGTTGGCGGTCGCTTCGATCCCGGACGCGCTGCCGGTGGTACTGTCGATTGTGCTGACCATCGGCGCCCGTGTTTTAGCACGGAATAAAGGGTTGATCAAATCGCTAAGCAGTGTGGAAACGCTGGGGGCAACCACCTTTATTGCTTCGGATAAAACAGGGACGCTGACTAAAAATGAAATGACTGTAACCCGCTTTTTCGCCAACGGAATTAATTTTGCGGTGGATGGTAACGGCTACGATCCAGTTGGCGAAATTCATGCGGTTAAAACTGACCAAGACGTACAGACTGCCGATTTTCTACCATTTATTCAAAGTGGTGTTTTAAACAATGAGGCACAGATCCAGCGCGATGAAATTGGCAACTACGCGCCCTTAGGCAATCCAACCGATGTGGCGTTGGTGGTGCTCGGCCACAAAGCACAGGTTGGTCGCGATGAGTTGCTAAGTCAGACCGGCGAACAAGATCGTGATATTCTGCGGATTCTACCATTTGAAAGCACCCGGAAGATGATGAGTACGATCGTTAAGGTCGGTGAGCGTTACGAATTACTGACCAAAGGGGCGCCGGATGTGGTGATGCGCCACGCCGCCAATGCACAGCTGCATGATCAGCTAGTTGATATCGCGGCTGCCAATGATGTATTGGAGCAGCAAATTTTAAGTTACGCTAACGATGCGTTGCGCACCATCGCCGTCGCCAAACGTGAATTGACCCAAACTGAAGCGTTGAACGCCACCCAGGAAGAGCTGGAACAAGATTTAACGATTCTAGGCATCGCCGGTATTATTGATCCGCCGCGGCCGGAAGTCCAAAAATCAATTGCTACGTTACGCAAAGCGTCGGTTGAAGTGGTGATGATCACCGGTGATCACGCGGCGACAGCACGAGCGATTGCTTATCGGTTAGGTATCGTTAAGGATAAGCAGGCGCAGGTGGTTGAAGGCCGCGAAATCGAGCGTATGACTGCTGAAGAATTATTTGAATTAGTGCCGGATGTGCGGGTTTACGCCCGCGTTTCCCCAGAGCATAAGCAGCGGATCATTAAGGCCTTGCAGCAGCATGAACAGGTGGTGGCGATGACCGGCGATGGTGTCAATGACGCGCCCGCCTTGCGCGCCGCTGATATCGGTATTGCCATGGGCATCAACGGCACCGAAGTTACCAAGGATTCGGCTGATCTGATTCTGTTGGACGACAAGTTTACTACCATTGAAAAGTCGGTTGCCGCCGGGCGAACGATTTTTGCCAACATTAAAAACTTTATGCGTCAGGAACTGACTACTAACGTCGCCGAAGTGTTATCGATTTTGCTGGGCACTTTTCTGATCACCCGCCCAATCGGCCATATTTCCGAACTGACACCAACACTAACCACGATCATGGTGTTGTGGGTCAATATGATCAGCGATTCGCTGCCGTCATTTGCCCTGGGTTACGACGAGCCAGAACAGGATATTATGGCGGTCAAACCGCGTGACGTGAAGCGTTCCGTGC
Source organism: Loigolactobacillus jiayinensis (assembly GCF_003946445.1). Lineage (GTDB taxonomy): Bacteria > Bacillota > Bacilli > Lactobacillales > Lactobacillaceae > Loigolactobacillus > Loigolactobacillus jiayinensis. The sequence goes on from NZ_RHOF01000092.1 coordinate 4,670, forward strand.
TGGCCGACCATCTATTATCACGCGTGATGATTCGCGGTTTTGTGATGGGCTTCGCCGTTTTTATTGCCTTTTACTGGGCTGCCAAAGCGGGGATGCAACAAAATGAAGCGCAAACGGTCGCCTTTTTAACCTTAGTCTTCGGTCAACTGTGGCACGTATTTGATGCGCGAAGTGAGCATACACTATTCCGCCGCAATCCGTTTAGTAATCCATACTTGCTGGCGGCCGTGCTATTCGCGGCAATTTCATCGCTGACGATCACGTTCTTACCATTTTTCAATACCTTGATGGGCACCAGCCTGCTGACTTGGCAGATTTACTTGGCGGTAATTTTCTTGCCGGCCCTGCCAACTTTCATTCTGTCGGGGATCAAGGAACTGTTCAAAATAAAAATCTGGTAAAAATAGCTTAAGCAACCGAAGGGTCATTAGACTAACGACTAATTTTAATAGTAAAAACAAATAGAACGACGGCCAACATTAAACAAGTGTTGGCCGTCGTTCTATTTAGTAAGCTGCTTTGCTAGTTCGCATTATTGGGCAAAAAAATCACTTAATCAAAATAATTTTAAATTTTTCGAATTAATTAAGTCTAATTGAACGCTTTTTTATTGTGTAAAATTATAATTTAGGTTAGCTCTAGGTTTTAGACCACTGTGTTATTTAATTATGAAAGCTTGGTATATAGGCGTTTTAAAAAAATAGGCAAAAAACCAAAAAAAAAATTTATGAAAAAATTGTGAAGATTTTAGGTGCAATTTAGACAAAAAATAGTTATTTATTCAAAATAGATAAACTTTGTTTACTTTTTATGGTTGATTTAAGATTGGTTGGAACAACTCGAGTTGATGTAGAACACTGAAATAGTCGATTTTTTGATTGGTATAGGTTAATTATACTGAATTTATGAAAACCCTTCTATATCAATGATTATCAGAAGATATTAGTTATTATTGCGAATAGAAAAGTCAAAAAGCAACGGTTGTATTTTCGATAAATGACATTAACACATGGTTTAATATTATTGTACCTATAATCTAAAAGTAATGATTAGGTCTTGATATCACTTAAGGAACAGGGTTGTTTACGCTTTTGAGTTTCAATGCTATACTTCAGTTGTTGAAATGGAAGGGCTTATTTATGAACAAGGAGGCTGACGCTGATGAACAAATTATCAGTTAGACCTCGCAATATGATTAGGATTATCTTACTTGGATTGATACTAATAGGTGTAGCCGTAAGTTATCATTATTATTCCTACTCAATTTGGGGGAATGATAGCGTGGTCGAAGCTAGTACAAATGCAATGAAGTCAGATGCGCATGTCATTGTAACCACAGATAATACCAAGACTACCACTGCTAGTGAAGCACCGATTGCAACGGCACCAACGGCAGTTCAACCAATGGTGACGGTGGCAACGGCAACTTTACCGCAAACTAGTGATAATGGCTGGCAAGCGATAATGCTAATGTCCAGTGGAATGATTGGTATAGGAACAGCATTAGCGGTATTAAATTCAAGAAGAGTTAAGGCAGAATCTTAATAGCCGCACTCATTTCGAATTGGTACGACAAATGATAATAAAAAAATAATAAAGGATCGCCGAAAGGAGAAAAACATCATGAAACTCTCAACTAAATTAATCACATTATTAGGTGCTTCCGCATTAAGCTTTGGGGCTTTGGTACCAATGGTTGGCGCAAATGCAGCGGGGACGGCTAATGGATATGTTACTGGTTCTGATACTAAAACTACTGATTTACCAGCTTCAACTTCCAAAGATATCAATGATACGACAGGTACAGCGACTGGACAATCAGATGCTCATGTTACGGTAACGACTGGTTATCTGACATTAATGAAAGTGCCTGATTTTAACTTTGGTGTTGTTCAACCTGGCACTGATAATAAAATTCTAAAGAATAATGAAGGTTTAGTAACAGATGATGGGAATAGTGATGGCATACTACAAGTTAATGATTACCGTGACGGTGAGGATAATGCATCAACGGGTATGGGCTACACAGTGACGGCGCAGCTAGGCAATTTTACAGGTTTGGCTGATCCTGATGGGGTTGCAGGAATTAAGGATACGCCAGCTGGAACAGGCAATGCTGCGTTCACTATGAACTTGAACGCAGTGGCTGGGGGGACTCAATCAGGTACGAACACAACAGACTTGACTTCAACTGCAGTTAACTTAATGGCAGGCACTGGTGGACCAGAAACAGTACTAAGTCTTAAAGCTGGAACAGGTTATGGTATGACTTCAGTAGGATATATGGATTCTTCAGCAGCAAGTCTAACTGTGCCAGCTGAAACAGCGAAGGGTTCATATGATGCACCTATTACTTGGACCTTAGCGCCACTTCCAAGCAATTAATTAAGTTAATACTAGTAGAACGTTTAGCGGTGATCTGCTACTAAATGGCAGCAGGGGTGGGCAGATACTTGGCTCACTCCTGTTTTTTTAAATGAACAAACGAGTATGTCATAATGCGCTGCGGATTGGTATAATTAAAATGCTGAGAAAGCGGTTTAATTAAAAAATCAGTGGCGAAGGGGACGATTTAGATGAAGAAATTTAACACTTGGTTAGTAGCAATTATAGCAGTAGTTTTTGGTAGCTTAGCCTTGATTGTCAAGGGCGGCGTAAAAATGTAGGTTTATGGCGGTTAGAAAATGTAGGTTTG
>NZ_RHOF01000093.1 GCF_003946445.1 Loigolactobacillus jiayinensis
TCTTTTAAGGTGAATTCGGCGCCTTGTTTATCTACAACTGCTGCTTTAATTTTCATATTAAATATCTCCTAATTTAGTTTACGTTATACTTCGCCTGGACGCATTTGATCTGCTGGACGTTGTAGATTCTCAGGTAAGGCGATTTTTTTTGAAACAATTGGTTCACCAGGAACTGCAATTGGAGGCACTTCAATGTAAGGTTCTTTATAATTCTTACCACAGGATTGATAGTCGTCCAATAAGCCTAGTTTGATAAATATTGTTTGTTGATAGGCCACTTTAGCGTTCCACTCCAATGTTTCCATAATACGAGTAGCGATATGCAATTCAGTTGCAGTTACGACGATACCGTGACTATTTAGTAAAAATACATTTTCCATGGCTTTATCACCAATAGAAGTGAGACCATCGTGAACCGTTTTAGCTAATTTCTTACTGCAGGCGGGAGCAAATGGCAGACACTTAATTTGTCCTAGTTCGCGAGTTGCTTCGGTAACGTTCGGCATATCTAGCCCACTAGTTGCCCAGAACATTGATTCTTCGGCATGTGAATGATATACAGCACGTATACCAGGATTAGCCGCATAAGCACCTTCATGTAAGTTGATTTCACGAGTAACATCGCCAACGCCATCAACTTTTTTTCCGGTTTCAATATCTACGACTAAAATCTGAGCGGGATGGAGTTCTGCATAGTAAGTTTCAGACATAAAAGTTGGTGTAATTAAGATATAGGGACGTTCTTGTTCATCAAAAACCTTGATGGACATATTACCGCCAGCAACATTAGTATCTTTACGGTCAAACATTTTTCTGACTGTATGAGCTAGATCAGCTCGTTCTTTTTGAAACATCATTTCCATAATATTATTCGTCCTTTCAGTGATTCGTAATTTGGCATGCCTTATAATTCGGTATTTCTAGAAGTCCGTTGTCATTATACAATGCGATAGACATAAAAAGAGTGTTGGTAATGAATGATGATAAATGACCAGGTAAATATCTTTAATTAATGCAAACTTATTCAAATATGTTCAAAGTTATCCAACATAATAGTTATTACTATTATATAATGGAAGCGGTCTCTAATTTTAGGAGGAATCAAGTATGTTCAAAAATGAGCGTTTAAATATGATTATAGATGCCTTACAGCATAAGAAAGTAATGACGACAACAGATTTACAAAAACAATTATTTGTTAGCGGTTCCACATTACGCCGTGACCTAATCGAATTGGAAAAGTCTGGTAAAGTAACACGAAAATTTGGGCGTGTTGAATTGGTGCGGCCAGATAATATTGAATTGTCATACTTATTTAGAGAACAAGAACATGAAAAAGCTAAACGTTATATAGCTGAAATTGCTAGTACTTTTTTAGGAGATAATCAGGCAGTTTTTGTTGATTCTAGTAGTACAGCTTCATTTTTGTCTGGATACTTTGCACGGCTACATAATTTAATCGTAATTACCAATGGATTGCGGTTGGCCGTGGAATTAGATGGTGTGACTTCTGTTAAAACTTTTGTTTCTGGCGGGCGCTTGAGGGCTGGGGCAGGATCAATATTAGGTGATGTGGCATTAGAGTTTTTTGATAATTTTCGGGCTGATTTAGCATTCTTATCATGTACGGGTGTTACGAAAGAGGGTGTGTTCATGTCAAGTGAAGAGCAGTCAAGTGTTAAGCGGAAAATGCTAACGTTAGCTGATAAAACGATTCTATTATGTGACCATTCTAAATTCGAAACAAAAAGTTATTATAAGCTTTGTGATCTTAATAGAATCGGCGCGATTATTACTGATAGAGCACCAGAAAAGGAGATGTTAAATTATTGGCAAAAGCGTGGTGTTGAAGTCTTATACTGACTGATATTACTCTTACTTTTGCACAAAAATGAACGAGCGTGACGATTTGTCGTCGTTATTATGAAGAAATTTCAAAACCACCGCACCCACTTTTTTTATGAAGTGAAAGCGTTTAATATCGAAGGCGTAGTAAATAACTAGTTATTTTCTTTAGACTTAAGACTTAAAATTTTTGGAGGTTAACAAAATGTTAGATATGACATTCCCTAAGATCGGAATTCGTCCCACAATTGATGGTCGTCGTAAAGGTATCCGTGAATCATTAGAAGAACAAACAATGAGTATGGCAAAATCTGTTGCCAAACTATTGGAGGAAACATTAAAATATCCTGATGGCTCTCCAGTACAAACGGTTATTTCTGATAGCACAATTGGCGGTGTACGTGAAGCTGCTGCCTCTAAAGAGAAATTTGATCGGGCCGGCATTTGCGGTACTATCACAGTAACACCTTGCTGGTGCTATGGTAGTGAAACAATGGATATGACGCCAGACTTACCACATGCAATTTGGGGCTTTAATGGTACTGAACGTCCTGGCGCAGTTTACTTAGCAGCTGTTTTAGCAGCACATACGCAAAAGGGTATTCCAGCATTTGGTATTTATGGTCATGATGTACAAGACGCTGATGATACATCAATTCCAGAAGACGTTAAATCAAAAATTATTCGTTTTGCTAAAGGCGCTTTAGCTGCTGGGTTGATGCGTAATAAAGCTTATTTATCAATTGGTAACGTTGCTATGGGTATTGCTGGTTCAACGGTTGATCCTAACTTCTTCCAAGAATACTTAGGTATGCGCAATGAATATGTTGATATGTCAGAAATCGTTCGCCGTTGGGATGAAGGAATCTACGATAAGGACGAATTCAAAAAAGCAATGGCCTGGGCTGAAAAGAACACACCAGTTGGAACTGATGTTTATAACGAAACAGATCCTAATAAATTTACTGATGCAGAAAAGCATGAGCAATTAGAGAACTGCGTTAAAATGTTGCTTATTGCCCGTGATTTGATGGATGGTAATGATAAATTAGCTGATATGGGCTTCAAAGAAGAAGCTGGCGGCCATTATGCAATTGCTGCAGGATTCCAAGGTCAACGTCAATGGACTGATCATTTTCCAAATGGTGATTACATGGAAGCCTTCATGAATTCACAATTTGACTGGAATGGTATTCATGCACCACATGTATTCGCAACTGAAAATGATAGCCTAAATGGTGCAACAATGTTATTTAATTATTTGTTGACCAATACACCTCAAATCTTTGCTGATGTTCGTACTTATTGGAGCCCTGAAGCAATCAAACGCGTTTCTGGGACTAAATTAACTGGGCCTGCTGCTAATGGCTTCTTACACTTGAGTAATTCTGGTGCACAAACACTTGATGCAACTGGTCAAGAAAAGATTGATGGTAAACCAGCAATCAAGCCTTTCTGGGATTTAACTGAAGAAGAAGCTCAAGCTAATTTGAAGAACACGCGTTGGGTTCCAGCTAACATTGGTTACTTCCGTGGCGGTGGTTTCTCAAGCAATTACGTCACTAAGGGTGGCGAAAAAGGTATGCCAGTTACTATGAGCCGTATCAACTTGGTTAAAGGTGTTGGGCCTGAATTGCAGATTGCAGAAGGTTATGCAGTCGATTTGCCAGAAAACGTCTTTGATATTGTGAATCAGCGGACTGATCCAGGCTGGCCTTCAACTTTCTTTGCGCCAATCTTGACTGGTCATGGTGCCTTCAAGTCAGTTTATGATGTTATGGATCACTGGGGTGCCAACCATGGTGCTATCAGTTATGGACATATTGGGGCTGATTTAATCACATTAGCATCAATTCTCCGTATTCCAGTTAATATGCACAATGTTCCGGAAGAAAAGATTTTCCGTCCACGTGCTTGGGCTTCAATGGGGACCGAAAACTTAGAGGCAGCAGATTTCAATGCTTGCAAGAACTTCGGACCTCTATATAAATAAGTTTTAATAGGGAAATGAGTGTGAGACATGGAAACGACAAATTTAATTGCGGTTGACTTGGGCGCAAGTTCTGGCCGGCTTATTTCGGGACAATTTGATGGTAAGCAAATCAAGTTAAAAGAACAATTTCGTTTTTCAAATAATCCAGTAGAACTGAATGGTAGTTTATATTGGGATTATTTAAAAATTTTTCAAGAAATAAAATACGGTCTGTCGATAGCAATGAAGGATCTAGGGCGCTTAGATGGTATGAGCGTCGATACTTGGGGCGTTGATTATGGTCTAGTAACTAAAAAAGGCGAACTTTTATTTGCACCACATAGTTATCGTGATTCACGAACGAATGGTTACGAACAAATGATGGCTAAGAGCATAAATAATCCAGAACTTTTTCGAGAGACTGGAAATCAACCAGCAAAAATAAATACTAATTTACAATTATTTGCGGATGTTCAACGCTATCCATTTATAAAAGATCAAGTTGAACGTGTATTACTAATGCCTAATCTAGTAAATTATTTCTTTAGTGGTATCCAAGAAAATGAGTTTACGATTGCGAGTACAACTGGACTATTAAGTGCTGAGTCGCGTGACTGGGATTATAGCACACTTGATCAATTAGGTATTCCTAGGCGTTGGTTTAGTAAATTGACAACTGGTGGCCGCGTATCGGGGCCAATTCTTCCGGCAATTAGTGCAGAGCTACAATTGAATACTGATATGCAAGTTATCTCAGGAGTGGGCCATGATACAGCTTCAGCCTTACTAGCGCTCCCAATCTCGCAACAGGATCGGCAACAGGTTGCCTTTATTAGCTGTGGTACTTGGTCAATTATTGGTAGACAAACAAGCGCAACGGTAGTTAGTGACGAAGCTTATCAGGCTGGGTTAACTAACGAGGGCTGCTTTGACGGTTCTAATCGTTTGTTGCGGAACTTAACCGGACTTTGGATCATTCAAGAATTACAAAAAGAATGGTCATATAAAGGCGAAGTAGTTGGCTTTTCTAAGATGGTCGCAGAAGCAGAAACCAGTGAATCAAATAATGCTTATATCGATCCGAATGCAGAATTATTCACCTCACCCGGAGAGATGGAAGAAAAAATTAAGCGCTTTTTAAGTGATACACAACAACCTTTGCCGGAAAATCGTGGTCAACTAATTCGTGTTGTAATTGAAAGTCTCGCACTCTCTTATAAACAAGCTATTGATAGTCTTGAACATGTCACTAATAAGCCGATTAATGCGATTCATATGTTTGGCGGCGGTATTCAGAATGAAATGTTAGTTAGATTAACGGCTGATTTTACTGGCAAACCAGTAATTACTGGGCCAGTTGAAGCTAGTGTTATGGGTAATATTGTATCGCAGTTACAGGTGCTGGATAAATTAGCACCTGAAGCTACACAGGCTGTGATGAATAACTCATTTACCGTTAAAAGGATTGTACCTTCAACACAAAAAGATTTAGCGGATAAATACACTTCTTTTAAGAATGCTATTGAAAGCGCTAAATTAGTGGCACTATCGTGATTGGAGGAATAAGTAATGGAAGCTAACCCAAATAAAGATACTGTAACAGATGCAAAGCCGAAGACTAAAGGTATTGTCTATCTATTTGCCATTTTAGGTGGATTTGCTGGATTATTATATGGTTATGATTCTGGTGCAATTTCATTAGCACTACCGGCCATAACTAATGCGTTTGGACTTAATTCGGCTGAAAAGGGACTCGTTGTTAGTTTCTTACTGTTTGGTGCTTTACCATCAATTGTTGTATTTACAGGATTAGAACGAAAGATTGAACGTCGTAATGTGCTCATTATTGGTGGGATTGTCTTCATCATTGGCAGTATTTTAAGTGCATTTGCAACAAATACCTATTTCTTGATGGGTGCCCGGTTTATTCTAGGAATTGCTGCTGGGATAGCGAATATGTATGGTCTGATTTACCTATCAGAGCTAGCACCAGCGCATATTAGAGGACTGATGTCATCCTTATATCAGTTAAGCGTGAATATTGGGATTTTAGTTGCATATGGTGTAGGTGCGTATAACACACCGTCTAACGATTGGCGTTGGACTTTAGGTTTAGGAGTTGTACCTGCTGCAATCTTTACAATCGGGATGTTTGTTAGTCCACAAAGCCCGCGCTGGTTAATTCGTGATAATCAAGTTGCTGCTGCACGTAAAGTATTAAAACGAGTACGTGTAACGCAAACGGAAATTGATCAGGAAGTGTCCGATATACAGAATAGTTTAACGACACAAGACGCTGGGCTGCATGAATTATTTGGCACATTTCGACCTGTACTGACATTGTTATTTGTACTAACTGGTTTCCAAGTTTTTACTGGAATCAATGCCGCAGTTTACTATGCACCAGAAATTTTCCATAATTTAGGAATGGCACATGCTAGTATAATCGCGGATTTTGGTGTAGGGGCTGCCTTAGTAATTTCAACATTACTTTCGCTCCCGTTTATTGATCGTTTAGGTCGAAAAAAATTATTAGAGATCAGCTTAGGTGGCCAAGTTTTGCCGGCAATTGTGCTTTGTATCTGGTCAAATAATGCTACCGTAGCTGTATCAGCAATCTTTGTTTATGTATTTATGTTTGGTTTTGGTTTGGGACCAGTATTTTGGTCTTATGTACCAGAAATTTTACCTTTAAAAGCTCGTGCATTGGGGATGGGGGTAATTACATTTACTCAATATCTATTAAATGCAGTCTTCTCACTGATTTTTCCAATCATATTAGAAGCTATCGGTATTAATATCTTCTATTTCTTTGCGGCACTATCCGCATTTGCTGTATGGTACATCCATAAATATGTGCTGGAAACTAAAGGACGGACACTAGAGGATATCGAGCATTATTGGGAAGCAAAGGAGTGATCATTAAAAATGCTTAAAAATATTCCTAAACGCTTATCACCTGAACTAGTTAAGCTATTAATGGAAATGGGTCATGGCGATGAGATATTACTAGCTGACGCTAATTATCCAGCATTGACCAACAATTCTCGTGTCGTTCGAACTGATGGTATCATGGTACCGGAGTTATTACATGATATTTTAGAGCTATTACCGTTAGACACTTATTCTGACTATCAAGGAATTTTGATGCAAATTGTTCCTGGAGATACTGCTGTACCTAGTAGTGGCCCACCAGTATGGGAAAAATACCGCAAAGAGATTGCAGGGGTGTTTCCTAAGTATAATTTAAAGTCAATTGAACGGCAGGCCTTCTATGAATATTCACATAAATGTTTTGCTATTGTGCAAACTGGCGAAACAGCACTTTATGGTAATTTAATTCTTAAAAAGGGTGTTGTGCTTTAAACTAATAGACGGTTCGAATTATAGAGCTAAGTAAAGCGTACAGTTAGAGAAATCGAATTTTGATTTCTCCAACTGTACGCTTTACTTTGTTTAGCTAGAAAAATAAAGTAATTCTTCTGTAAGCACCTAATAATAAACCGTTTTTCAATACAAATCGCCCGATCTCAGAAT
>NZ_RHOF01000094.1 GCF_003946445.1 Loigolactobacillus jiayinensis
CGATTATTAAGAAGTTAACACCAGCCGAGAAAAAGCGTCTTGATACCACCGATGAGCGCGCCATTGTCGGTTACCGTTATCTACCCGTCTTTGACGTGTCACAAACTAACGGTGAGCCAGTGTTAAGTGCCAAGGATTTTGTCAAAGAAAATTTAGCCGATCATAAGAATGTAACGAGCTTGTATAACGCGTTCAAAGATTATTTAAACCAGCAAACCGACCTTAAAGTCAGTGAAGTGCCTTTAGCGACGCTAAATGGGGCTAAG
>NZ_RHOF01000095.1 GCF_003946445.1 Loigolactobacillus jiayinensis
TCAGTTACATGGGTTAAAATCAGCCTTTAAAGATCGCCCGCGAGCCTATCAAGAAACGCAAGCCGAAGCGGTCGCATATGTTGCCATGCAAAATATTGGTGTTGATACCAGTAACTACTCACTCGGGTATGTGGCTACCTGGGCTAAAGATAAAGCCGTGATCCATAGCGCTTTAAGTGAAATCCAGCAAGTTAGTAACAAAGTGATTGAGCTTAGCGACGGGTTAACCAAACAATTAGGCTTACAAGAAGCCCAAAAAGAGCCTGAGCATGATCTAAAAGAACTATCAGCCCTGACACTTAATCAGTCATATCAAGGCTTGCAACAAAAGGTTCAACAAGCAATTAGTCCACAACAGAAAGCGCAATTTAAAAACCAGTTAAACGATGTGCACCAAGAAATTAGTGAGCGAACACAAAAACAACTGAAAGCATTTGCTGAACAGAATCCAGGAATCAAACAACCCAAATCCGAACTTGATCAAAGTTTAAAACGGTAGCAAGTTTTTAAGGGACATGCTATAATGTAATAGAAAAAGGAAGTCTTGCGCTAACAAGACTTCCCGTGCAAGCCGCTTCAAAGGCGGTGGCATTAGTTAAAAAATGATAGTTGAGTCACCCTGTAACCTAGCCAAAGTTACGCAGGGCGGCTTTTTTATTTGTTCCTTTTGTCGATGTATGTTAGCAACGCTAAAATAAACATTGCAAACAGCAACATCAACGAGAGTGTCTGGAAGACGCTCATTGACTGTGAAACCTTCCTGAAGATTATTCCATGTTCCCATGGGCCTCACCTCACAAGGGAAAAGACAGCCACCGCCCTTAAAACTTCCTGCGTAATCCATTATACAGGTGAATTAAGTGTTGACCAAGCACAATAAAAATTAAGTCATGGGGTTTCATAGGATCCTAAATTTGATCAAATTAAGAATCAGCAAAACATCTTTTGTAGATACCCTTTTTTTAGTTCTTGGAGTTTTTCAAGCTTACGCTGATTGGAAGCGATAGTCTGATCTAACTTCTTTAATAGACTAGCAACCGATTCTTGTTCTTTTATTTGTTTTGGTACAGATAAAGACATACCCGACAATTTCTTTAAATTAAGGTTTGCTTGTGAGCTTGTATCCGCCTGAGATTTAATCTTATCCGCTACAAAATCCAATGAGTATTTAATAAGTAAAACGTTGTTTTTATCAGATTGAAAACCAATAATACTATCCGGAAAGGCAGCAGGTATATCTAAAATAGCTGAGTCAGCAATATTCGCTGCAATAGTTATAGCTAAGGTTCCTTTAGGCCAAAGCTTACTTTGTGCGATTCCTGTTTCATTATATGTTTGGCTGTAATGTGTGATATACAATTCAGAACTACTAACATCACCCGTTTGTATCATTGGATAACGTCCACCATATAATTTAGGATCATTTCTGGGACGATGTTTAGATTTCCCACGAGCTAATAAGCCAAGATCATCGAACTTACGCTGTTCCCAAGCGTCAGCAAACCCTGCAAATCTTAATTGCGGGAACTTGCTACCATTTTTAGGGAACAGTTTCTGCAAATAGCCCTGTTTAAGTTCCTTAAGCTTAGCTAACTTACGCTGATGAAGAGTTATAAGGTGATCAAGTTGTTGGAAAAATGAGCCAATTTTTTGTTGTTCCCCTTCAACTGGTACCATAATTTTGGCGTCTTTAATATCGTTTGAATTGATACTTTCAAATGTTGAACCTGTGCTGTAACGAGTCCAATATCCGGTTAATTTCATTTTTCCAAGTTGTTGGAAGATAAATTCATTTCCTTTAATTGCTGCAACACCGCGGCCTAGAACTACGTCATAATCAGTCTTCCCAATATCTCCAACTGGTGCACGAACACTTAAAATTAAATCACTTTTTTCAGCTTTCTTAGTAATTTGTGTAGTCCAAACTCTTGGAACAACACGACCGTTTTTCATATCAGCATTACCTTGAACAAGAATGTAGTCATCTGGATTTTTTGTATAGTTTTCAGAATTTGGAGATTGACCCATGGTAAGTTGGGCTTCTTCTCCCAACTTACGCTCTTCCCAAGGATCAGTGAAACCTTTAAATCTTAATTGCGGATATTTAGCTTGGTTATCTTTCATTGTGGGCCTCCGGTTTTGACTGGTCATTTTCCTGGGTGGCCACTAACTGGCTGGCTAATTCATTAAAGGTTTGTTCATTCTGACTGATTTCCTCGTCCAGTTGTTTCAGATCAGCTTTAACTTGGTCCAGATCAATCTCGGGTTCCGGTTCAAACATATCGACGTAGCGCGGAATATTTAAATTATAATCATTCTCTTTGATTTCTGCCGGTGAGGCCACATGGGCATATTTATCGACATCTTGCCGGTTTTGATAAGTGGTCACAATTTTTTGAATATTCGCTGCCGTTAGCTTATTTTGATTCTTGTCCTTTTCAAATTCCCGGGACGCATCAATAAACAAGACGTCATCAGTGGTTTTATGTTTCTTTAAAATCATGATTAACGTTGGAATACCAGTGGAATGAAAAATATTGGCGGGTAGTCCAATAATGGCATCAATCCGGTTATCTAACAGGAGCTTTTGGCGAATCTTGCCTTCTTTAGCACCCCGAAATAATACGCCATGGGGTAAGACAATGCCCATAGTCCCGTGTTCCTGCAAATGATAAAAGCCGTGTAGCAGAAAGGCAAAGTCGGCTTTAGATTTAGGTGGTAAGACGCCATAGTCGCGGAAACGGGGATCAGACAAGCGTTTATCACTGTTATCCCAGTGTGCCGAGTAGGGCGGGTTCATGACGACCGCATCAAATAAGTAAGGTTCGTCAACCGGCCAATCTTTACTTAACGTGTCACCATTGCGTAAGTGCATATCGTCATACGAGACTCCATGTAACATTAGGTTCATACGGGCCAGGTTATAGGTCGTGGTGTTCAATTCTTGGCCGTGATAACTCACTAAATTGGGGTCTTGCACGTGCTGTCCGACATTTAATAGCAGTGAACCGGAACCAACCGCTGGATCATAAATAGTTCGAACTTGTTTGTCACCTGCATTGCGCTGATAAGTCACAATCTGGGCAATAATGTCGGACACCTGCCGTGGAGTATAAAATTCACCCGCCTTCTTACCAGAATCACTGGCAAATTGCGCGATTAAGTATTCATAGGCGTCACCTAAGACGTCGCCCTGATGATGGATAAGATCAATCGCATTTAAAGCTAACATGGTATCACTGATAGTTTGATTCCGTTGTTGTAAAGAACTGCCTAATTTATTACTACTTAAATCCACATCGGCAAACAAGCCCGAAAAGTCTTGCGCTGAAGATAGATTTTGTGTCGACTGTTCCAGATCATGAAGTGCTTGAGATAAATCGTCTAACGCAAAAGTATGGGCTTGAATCTTGCCAATCAGGGTGGTGTACAACGCTTGTGGTTGAATTAAATAGCCGAGCGTGTTTTGTAAATACTCAACTAGACTGGGCTGCACCGAGACGCCTTCCAACTCAAACTGAGGATCCATATACTGAGCATATTTCTGGGTAACATTTTCGTTTTCACCTGCCCAATCACTAAAGGTCGTTAAGGTTTTCTCAGATAGAAACCGATAAAAAATTAACCCCAATAAATAATTTTTATATTCAGAAGCGTCCATTTTCCCGCGTAAGACATCGGCCGCATTCCATAGGGCGCTTTCAAGTTGACTAGCTTGAGTTGTTTTTTCTGACATTGTTTAACCTCACTTATTTTTGTAGATAAATTGCTAAATCGTGTTCAATAAACTGCCGCCAAGCGGCCTGGGACTTAATCCGGTATAGTGGCAAAATAGCTGGAATCTTCGGCCCAGCGGCAGTTTGAGCTTGTAAGGCCGCTGCTAAATTCGCTGACTGCGTTAATTCTTGTTCATGATGCCATTCATCGGTACCCACGGTGTGTTCACGCGCCACCCGCAATAGGGCTGTTTGATCTAAGCCCCACGTGTGGGCGAATACCGACGTTTTTTTGACCAATTGTTTCTGGGCGTAATCAGCCACCAATTCCCGAGCATTCAACGCTACTGGCGCTTGATTTGGGGCGCTCTGTTGCTGAGACTGTTGCATTTGTTGCTCAATATAGGGCATGGCTTCGCGAATTAATTGAGCCTGTTGCGGTTGCGTTTCCGCTAATTTATTCAAACTAGCCTGTACTTTGGCACTGTTTTGCAGGTAATCGGTCATATGCGCTTGGGCTTGATCAGGCGTCGAGTACCGTTGCTGTTCATCAATCCAATCTTGAATTAATTGCGTCAAATAAGCATAATCCACCAAGACGACTGAACCAACGGCCAAGGAAAAGTCTAAGGCAGCTAATTCTTCGGGGACTTTCTCAGGCTCTTGGTTAGTAACCGCCGCTTTAATCCGCAGATATTTACCCGTATAGGATTCTACTTCGGGCTGAGCGATACCAAAGGCCTTTTCACTGTTTTCCCAAGTGAAATCGTTGTACATGGATAAGGAATTCAATTGTTGATTCACTTGGCGAAAGGCTTTCACAAACTGTACCTTGGCAGTAGTTCCTTTAAGGTCATCGGCAGCCGTCGGCGTTGGAGCAATGGCTTTTAAATCCACCACAGCCTTTTGAAATTTTAAGACGGCCTGCTGATAAGTGGGACGAATGATGACATTAAAAGAGCCTTCGCCACTATATAACTTATAAGCTTCACGTTCATTCGCTTCCATGATTGCTGGTACCCGAAAGGTCACAATTTGGCCTTCTTGTTTTAATTCCCGGTTTTGGAGCCGGTTGGTCCGTGAGTAGGCTTGAATGAGTTCTTGATAAGCTAAGGTGCGGTCAACAAAGAGCGTGTTTAGCCGAGGGGCATCAAAGCCTGTTAATAAACGGCGTACGACAATCACTAAATTTATTTCTTGATCCGTTTGTAAATGAGCAAAGACCGCCTCACGCCGAGCAGCCCGTTTTGCGACATCTTCGTTATAGAGATTCAAATCGGCTAAATCAAAATTAGTGTGATACTGCTGATTATAATCTTTTAAAATGGTGGCCATTTGGTCATGTTTTTGCGCACTCTGATCTTCGTTTTCACTTAATGAATAAGTAATCGCAATTCGGGGCCAATCAGGATCTAGCTGATTGTGAGTAGTCTTTTTCGCGGCTTTAAAGGCTTGATAATAGCGTTGCGCCATTTCAATGGAGCTGGTGGTTAAAATCGCATTGTAGTTGCCATGACCCAAACTCGTTTTACGCGGGCCTTTTTGTAAAATATATTGAACAACTTGGTTAATATGTTCATCGGTCTCAAAGTCAGCCGGAGTTAAATACGTTTCTTCCAAGTCCTTTACTGACATCGCTTGAATCTTGGCTTGAATTTTTGCTTCATCAGCTGTACTCAGCAGGCGGCCTTGCTTATCACGACGCGCTTTGACGCGCTGAGTTTCTTTTTCGAGGGCCCGGGTTATTAACGTGTCTTTCCCAATCGTCGTTACGTGTTCCACGTTAAACGGTAACACGGCTTGGTCCTCTAAGGCGTCTCGCAAGTTATAAACATGACAGACTTTACCAAATAGCTCCTCCGTCGTAACTGCTAGATCGCCTTTGAGCTGTTTCTTATTTTCATTAAAAATGGGGGTGCCAGTGTAACCATACCAGTTACTATTGATAAACGCTGCTCGAATTTCCTTTTGCATCTTACCAAACTGCGACCGGTGGGCTTCGTCAACAAAGAAGATCACCCGTTGCTTTAAAGTCTTACTAAAGCGGGATTGCTTACCGGTTGCCAGCTGGGCTTGCGTTTTTTTGACCGCCCGATGGAGCTTTTGAATCGAGGTGACCAAGACCTTACCGTCATTTTGTTGCAATTTACGCATTAAATCACCGGTATTTTGGGCTTCGTTAATGGCAATATCGTCATTGGCAGCATAGGCACTAAAGTTGCTGGTTGTCTGTTCGTCTAAATCCCGCCGGTCAACTAAAAAGATGACCTTATCGACACCAGGATCTTGCGCAGCTAATTTAGCGGTTTTATATGAGGTGAGTGTTTTACCAGAACCCGTGGTATGCCAAACGAAACCATCTTGATGGTCATGAATCCGGTGCATCACGGCTTCAATCGCATAAATCTGATAAGGCCGTAAGAGAATTAAGCTCTGACGTTCTTGGTCGATGACCGTATATTCACTGACCATTTTGTGGGCCATGGGAATATTAAGGACTTGGCGCGTAAACGCTAAGCCGTTTTCCACGGGGTGATTATCCCGCGTTCGCCAATTGAACAAAAAGGCTTTATTGAAATGATCCGGTTCGGCATTCGCAAAATACGCCGTACTATCCGGCGTCATAATCACAAACATTTGCAACAGCGAGTAAATTCCCGTATATTTACCTTCCTGCGCGTATTTTTCAATTTGATTAAAAGCCTGGTTAAGTTCGACCGTGGCTTTTTTTAGTTCCAATTGAATTAAGGGTAACCCATTAATCAATAGGGTTACGTCAAAACGGCGATCAGGATCGACATCTTGAGTACCAGCTAACCGTGGTCGCACTGCTTGTCGCACCACTTCATAACTAGATTTACCGCCAGCAACGTCCGCTTTCCAAAACAACTCGAGCGTCACCGTGCCCAGCTTAGCATCATCACGTTCAACTTCAACTTTGCCAATGCCATTTTCGGCGGCTAGTAACTTAGCTGCTTCGTAAGGTGTCCGGACCTCAATCGCCCGTTTAACCTGATTAAATTCGGTATCAGTTAAAGGGTGTCCCTGCAATTTAGCATAGTTATTGTTATTTAATTTATCGCGAAAATTAGCCCATAATTGATCCGGCGTCGCACCATACAGGTCTTTTCGTTCCACCCATTGATTACTTCCGGTCGTTAAGGTTTTAACAACTTCTTTTTCAAATGACAGTTCCAACATAAAAACATTCCTTCCCCCACCTTTAAATTACTCACTAGTTTATTATACGCGAACAGATTAGCGTTTAGGCTTCATAATTTGGTAGATTGTAAAATTAATCCGAACGCTGTTCGGACAAAAAAGATCAGCTTCCT
>NZ_RHOF01000096.1 GCF_003946445.1 Loigolactobacillus jiayinensis
GGCCCTTTTGGTCTAGTTTTATTTATGTTGCACTTCTATTTTAAATCCGGCTAAAATAGAGCCATTAACTTTAGAGGAGTGATTTTATGAGTCGAGAAATTACAACTACTGCACAGATGCATTTCAAGCAGGCACTGTTGGCACAGCCACAAGCGCGAGTTGTACAACGGTCAGTGATGAATAATGGTATCAATGCTACTAGTGAAGATAGTAACGTACAATCCCAGTTGGCGCGCACATTTTCACTAGAACTACCAACGGGAAAAGTGTCTAACCAAAAGCATAGTGGTCGCTGCTGGCTTTTTTCAACATTAAATACATTGCGGCATGAGGTTGCTGTTAAGTACAAGCTGAAAGACTTTGAGTTTTCTGAAAACTATTTATCATTCTGGGATCGTTTTGAAAAAGCTAATGCCTTCTATGAGAATATCATTGCTACTGCTGATCAAGCTGCCGATAGTCGAATGGTCACTTGGTTGTTAGAGGGGCCTAACGGCGATGGCGGCCAGTGGGATAACGCGGCCGCTTTGATCAAGAAATACGGCTTGGTACCTAAATCAGTAATGCCAGAAACACAGGCAAGTGAAAACACGACTGAATTCAACCAAGTACTTAATTTGCGGTTACGCAAGGATGCCGTAGCATTACGCCAGTTAGTAGCAGATGGTGCCAGTGCGGCTGACTTAGCAGCGGCTAAAGAAAAAATGCTGACTGTGATTTATCGGATCTGTGCCTATGCTTTCGGAACGCCAGTTGAGCACTTCGATTTCAGTTACCGTGATGATGATAAAAAATATCACCGCATTAATGATTTGACACCACAAAGCTTTGCTGCCAGCTATTTAAGCCGTGATTTAGATGATTACATCACGGTGATCAACTCGCCAGACAAGCCATTTAACCAACTTTACACGCTACCAATGGAAGATAACGTGCTTGGTGGGCAACATGTTACGTTCCTAAACGTTGATTTAGCTACGTTTAAGTCGTTAACGATTGCTCAATTAAAGGCTGGCGAAACGATTTGGTTCGGCAACGATGTACTAGAACAAATGAGTCGTACAAAAGGGCTGTTAGACAGCCATCTGTTCAATTACGACCAACTCTTTGACACTGATCTACAGTTGAGCAAAAAAGAGCGACTACAATATAAGCAAGCAGCAGTTTCTCACGCGATGACCTTTACGGGGGTCGATCTGGTGGACAATCAACCAACTAAATGGAAGGTTGAAAATAGCTGGGGTGAAAAAGTGGGTGCTGATGGTTATTTTGTTATGAGTGATCAGTGGTTTGATGATTACGTTTATCATGTGGTGATCAATCACAAGTTTTTAAGCGCTGATCTGCAACAAATACTACAAAGTAAACCGACTGAATTAACACCGTGGGATTCGATGGCGTAACTACGCCCTGTTGAAACCAAAAGTTTAATAAGTTAATTAGAATAATCAGCTAGTGATTAAATGAGCAATGGTGCTGAAGTCAATTTTGACTTAGCGCTATTTTTTTAATCAAAATGAGTTATTTTCAGAATTAAAAGTATAATTGCGCTCATTGCGAATAGCTTAAGACCTGGGTATAAGCTTAAAGTTATTATGAGTATTTATAAATTATTTTATTGATTAAGTATACCAATTATTGTAAATAATGAGTTTGAATAAAAATCGCAATATTTAAAATAATTATATATAAATAATTGACTTGTTTTTAACTTGGCATATTTATTTATATTTATAGATGTGATAAAATAACTTATATTAAAAAATTATACTCTGGATTACTGTTGGAAAGTAACGCCTTAATCGCCAACGTGAAGGTATCTATATATTCTAATAATCGAATTTGTAAATTACATTATTTTGAAGGACAGCCTTGAAGACATCAGTAAAAAAAGTTTCTAATTATGATGATTTAAAAGGACTTATTGACAAAAACAAAGTAAATGTCAACGCTGTCAATAGCTAATTTAGTAAAAAAATATAATAATATATTTTTCGCTTTAGATGGCACGACAATTTTTTATAAAACAATTTGATTTCATATACCAGTCTAGACTTATTTGTCCACTTAGGTTTTGGATGCGTTTTTTATAATCTAAGTATTCGATCAGACTAGTAGATTGTGAGCTGAAGAAAATCTTTGTGGCTAAAATAACGTAAATTATATAATAGGGCAATAAATTAGAGTGTTATTAACCGCAAAGATTGGTCTGCAATATTAGGAAAATGAGCTATGGGGGCTGGGGAGTTGAATAAGTATCGCTTGTTTCGACAGGGTTGTTATGACCGTCGGCGCAGTGTAATGGATGGCTATGAATTGTTGTTGCGCGAACAAGTTGCTGGTCAGTGGCGCGTACCACTAGATTTTAGTATGCTGGCACCTGATTTTTTTGCAGCAATTGTGACTGAAGCCGTGGCGCATTTACCGATAGCGGCCAATGCAATGATCAATCTGGATCATGATCAATTTATTGATCACGAGATGATACAAGCGTTGATTGCTGTACAACAGCGAACACCACAACAACAATTAATTATCGAATTGACAGAACGTGATAACGGTGCGGTGATTTACAATACGGATTTAATCGATACGGCACGTTATTTGACCAGTCAGGGATTAAAATTAAGTTTAGATGATGTCGGTAGTGGTAAGAATGATATTGAGTGTATTAAACCTTTATTGCCATATGCCAGTGAAATGAAGTTTGCTTTACAGAATTTTGATGATAGTGGCGAAGATAGCTATCAGCGGCTAGTTTTTTGGGAACACTTAGCGATTAGTGAGGCTAAAGATTTTGTTTTAGAAGGTATCGAAACCCAGGAAGATTTATCGCTAGCGGATACACTGGGAGTGAATTTACGCCAAGGATATTACTATGATCGGCCGCATCGATTTTATTAGGTGAAAAGCGCTCTTTACTCAATTTTATTGGCGAATTCGCTAATGGATAAAAACAAGCAACCACTGGCTATGCTAAATTGGCATTTCAGTGAGTGCTTATTTTTTTACCAGGAACTGGCAATTATAAAATAGCCTCATTTGTGATTTAAATCACATAACGCTTTAAAATTAAACTGAAAAAAGCTAATATTAAAGGTCTATTTCTAGAGCGAACATTATAAATGGATTAATTAAATGAGCAATTATTCATTTAGAGACAACGATTTAGGCATACTAGCGGATAAAGATGTTTTTCTATTTTAAATTAGTTATGGAATCATTTTTTAATACAACTAATATTAAATAGAAAAGAATAATAATTGTTAGTTAAGAGGCTATTCTAATTCACTTAGTAAAAAGATTCGTGAGCTGCGGCTAAATAAAATAAACCAAGATAGTGATTTTAAATAGTGTAACTTAGGTTATGCGAGTATCAGTGGATTCCCCAATTAAGGCGTAATATTCACATAATTAAATTACTGAAGTCTACATACGCGATTAGGCAGAAAGTGAAAGCATAGACTGATAAAGCAGTAGCTACACGCGCTATTTTTTATAAATTACAGTTGGGCTACTTCGTAATAAGTTCGGTTTAGCTTTTTTAGAATATTAAAAAATCCATGAGCTTTCCATACGTATAGTCCGTCCTTATTTAAGAACTATATCAGCAAAACGTAATATAGAAAGCGTTTACAATGCGAACTATAGATGATATAAATTAGACGTAGCGAAAAGAAAGGATGATTTATAATGAGTAAGGAATACGGGTTTGCAACACGACAGATTCATGGTGGCCATATTAAAAATTCGGCTGGTGCACTGACAACACCGATTTATCAATCATCTACTTTTGTTTTTGATAACGCGGAACAAGGGGCTAACCGTTTTGCTGGTAAGGAAGATGGCTTTATCTACACCCGCCTGGGCAATCCAACTGAGATGGAATTGGAAGGCAAATTAGCGGCCTTAGAAGGATCCGAAGCTGCGTTGTTCACTGCTTCTGGTATGGGTGCAATTAGTTCAACAATGCACACATTGCTTAAAGCTGGCGACCACGTTATTTCCTCAAAAGTTGTTTATGGTTGTACGCATTCATTATTTGATGAAGGACTGCGCAAATATAATGTTGATTTCAGTTTTGTTGATACAACCGATACTCAAACGATTGTTGACAATATTAAAGCCAATACTAAAATGATTTATGTTGAAACACCCGCTAATCCAACCCTCGATGTTTCTGATATTCAAGCAATTGCAAAAATTGCCAAGGAACATGATCTAATTTTTGTGGTTGATAATACATTTGCAACGCCTTATATCCAGCAACCGATCCAGTTAGGTGCGGACATTGCGGTTTATTCAGCAACCAAATATATCAACGGTCATGGCGATGTTGTTGCCGGAGCAATCACGGGTAAGAAAGCCTTGCTTGATCAAATCAGAATGGTCGGTATGAAAGATATGACCGGCTCAATTATTTCGCCATTTGACGCTTTCTTAGTTAGCCGTGGCTTGAAAACGTTGGATATTCGGATGGAAAAACACGTTAAAAATGCACAGCGAATCGCTGAATTTTTAGATACTCATCCACAAGTTAACAAGGTTTATTATCCTGGCTTGAAGAGCTTTGCCGGTTACGCCGTTGCACAGAAGCAAATGGCTTTACCAGGGGCAATGATCTCATTTGAATTAAAGGGCGGTCGTTCAGCTGGGGAGAAGC
Organism: Loigolactobacillus jiayinensis; assembly: GCF_003946445.1. Taxonomy (GTDB): domain Bacteria; phylum Bacillota; class Bacilli; order Lactobacillales; family Lactobacillaceae; genus Loigolactobacillus; species Loigolactobacillus jiayinensis. Next base: position 4,664 of record NZ_RHOF01000096.1, read on the forward strand.
TGATCAATGCTGTTGAATTGATGACATTAGCGGTCAGTCTAGGGGATGCAGAAACTTTGATCGAACATCCAGCTAGTATGACGCACGCAACGTATTCAGCAGTAGACTTAGAAAAAGCGGGTATTTCTGAAGGTTTAGTTCGATTATCAATTGGTTTAGAGGATGTAGAAGATCTACTAGATGATCTCGATCAGGCCTTGACGCAACTGTAATCTATAGCTTGTTGAGAAAGTTGGTGAGCTATGAAGAAGAAAGTTGATGTTGAAAAAGGAAACTTTATTGGTTTAGTTCCCCTGATCTTTTTCTTGGTCATTTATATTAGCTCTGGGTTAATTACCAGAAATTTTGATTCACTACCGCTTTTAGTTGCTATGATCTTGGCGTGCGGAGTTGCCTTTTTATTGAAAGGTAACAATAAAGAGGATATATTCGCGGATAAACTAGTTGTATTTTGTAAAGGTGCCGGTCAGGAAACAATGATTCTGATGATTGTGATCTTTATGCTGGCAGGTGCATTTTATTATGTGACTAAGTCGATGCACGCCGTTGACACGGTTACAAATATTGGCTTAACCTTTCTGCCACAAAGCTTTTTGATTCCAGGTATTTTTATTCTTGGTTGTCTGATCAGCTTTGCGATGGGGACTTCAATGGGTACCGTAGCTGCGTTAATGCCGATTGCCGCTAATATTGGGAATATGGCAGATATTAGTTTGCCGTTGTTAGCTGGTGTTGTGATTGGTGGAGCGATGTTTGGCGATGACCTATCGTTGATTTCGGCCTCGGCAATTATTTCGGCAAAAACACAAGATGTGACGATATTTGAAAAGTTTAAAACCAATGCAGTTATTGTGATACCGGCCTTCGTTATCACTACGATTCTATTGATGTTTGTTCATGTTGGTGAAATCAATGTCGGTGAATTAGGGGCGATCGAGTGGATCAAGGTGCTGCCCTACATTGTCGTGATTGTGGCTTCCTTTATGAACATTAATGTGCTGATCGTGTTAATTTTAGGGATTACGACTGCTGTGGTTATTGGTGTAGCTACTGGTGATTTTTCTGGGATTCAAGCACTAAGCGCCATTCACAAAGGCATGTTGTCGATGGCGGATGTTTCATTCATCTCGATTATTGTGGGCGGCCTAGCACAGTTAATGCACCATATGGGCGGTATTAACTGGTTGCTTGAAAAGATTACTAAGCATGCACACGGTCCAGTCGGCGGTAAATTTTCAATTGCTTTCTTGATTCTGCTGTTAGATGTCATCACAACGAACAACACGGTTTCAATTATGATTGCCGGTCCCATCGCCAAAAAATTAGCTAAGAATTATTCTATTTCACCTTCGTATACGGCTAGTATTCTCGATATCTATTCTTGCGTTGGTCAGGGGATAATTCCGTATGGGGCGCAATTATTGCTAGCGTCGTCGATCGTCGGTATTTCTGCCGCAGCGATTGTGCCGTACAGTTGGTATTGTATGGTGTTGTTCGTAGTTTCCAACATTTTCTTGTTTACAAAATTTTCGCCAACCAAACAACCAGTTGTGGTGGAATCTGGTGAAGTAGCAGAATCAGTCTAAATTATTGTCAGTAAGGGTGGATAATTGATATGAAACGAATTGGCATTATTGGTGTTGGTCATGTTGGTAGTACGGTTGCCTATACACTTGTTAGACAACAACTATGCACGGAATTAGTACTATTTGATAAAAATAGTGAACTGACTGAGGCCGAGCGTCATGATTTAATGGCGGGGCAAGTTGGGCAACATAGTAGCGTCAAAATTATGACTTTACCAGTAGAACAAGTGAACACCTGTGATTTAGTCATTTTCGCGGCCGGTGATATTTCAATCTTGCAGCATAGCACTGATCGTTTTGCGGAACTGAATTATACAAAAACGGTTGTGGCCGAGTGGGCGCCACGCTTGCGTGCTAATAAATTTACAGGTTTGATTCTCAATATTACGAATCCGTGCGATGTGATCACACAGTACTTACAGAAATTAACCGGATTGCCGCACAAACGTGTCTTTGGCACGGGAACGACGTTGGATACCGCTCGAATGCAGGTCACAGTCAGTGAGCAATTAGCGGTGGCAACGGATTCAGTTACCGGTTATGTTTTAGGCGAACATGGTAATTCACAATTTGTGGCGTGGTCAAGCGTGTGTATTGCTGGAAACGGCTTAACTGAGCGCTTCACGCAAACTGAGTTGGATCACTTTGAGGAACTGACCAGCAAGGGTGCTTGGACAACAATTAGTGGCAAGGGTTATACCTCATACGGTATTGCCAACCAGGCTGCTGTTGTAGTTGCGGCAATTACGACTAATGCGCATGCAGTTTTACCGGTTACCAATTACGCTGTCGCGGAACAATGTTATCTGGGGCATCCAGCAGTTGTGACGCGTGAAGGAATTGAACGTGATTTCACGGTGCCATTAAATGCCGCTGAACAAGAAAAATGGCGACTGTCAGTTGATAAGATCAAACAAATGACTGCGACAATTTAGCTATAACGGCTCTTTGTCAAATCCTGTTGATAGCTAATTTTGGACAGAACTGGAAGTTAAG
>NZ_RHOF01000097.1 GCF_003946445.1 Loigolactobacillus jiayinensis
GACCAATTATAAGTTAATTCTAGTAAGTGTTGCACTTGGGTTGACAATTCGGGTAATTTTAATTTTTTTATTTCAGTCTAGTATTTTACTTTACTTTTCTATACTATCGTGCGGCATTGACAAGCACATTGTTGGTGAAATATTGCCATAAAGCGCATAATATTTTTGAAAAACAAACGCCAAAAAAGACTACTTGTGTCTGCCTTTTACGGCTAATTTAACTATTGTTAACCGGCTTAACATCAATGGGGAGATGAGCTACTTGCAAGAACAACAAGTCACGACTTATCAAATGTTTAAATATGTTTTTACTAAGGTTTTAAAAAATCGCTGGCTATTAATTGGCAACGTTTTAATTTTGGCCATGATGACCGTTTTGCAATTTATTATGCCACAATTTACCCAGTATATTATCGACAAAGTTATTCCTAAAGCTAATTTTCAGGAGCTCTTTTGGACGATTGGTTTAATGCTATTGGCCGCAATTGTCTTAGGTGTCTTTAATTATTTTTCGACTTATTATATGGGCGTTATGAGTCAGAATACGATCACCGACTTGCGCAACGAATTGTATGAGCGCATCATTCGCCAGGACACGCACTTCTTCGAATCCAGTAAAACCGGCGATATCATGGTGCGCCTCACCAGTGACATTAATAACTTACAAAGCCTGATTTCGCCAAATATGCTTTCGATGATTGGTAGTATGTTCACTTTTATTGGCGTTTATATTTTTATTTTCTTTGTGAATTGGCAAATGGCACTCGCCGTAACCATCACCCTCCCGTTGATGTTCGTGATTTATCGTGTTTTCCGGACGCGAATTCGGCAGTCATTTTTAAAAGCACGTGGCGCCCAAGCTAAAATGTCTAACCAAATGCAAAATACCTTAACTCAGATCGAGTTGATCAAAAGCTATACCAGTGAAACACAAGAATCAGATAAGTTCGCCGAATTTGCTAATGAAAATCGTGATTATACCGTTAGCGCAACGTGGAACCAAGCTGTCTTTTCACCATTGATCAGCTTTATTAACTATCTCGGCACCGCAATTATCCTGCTCCTAGGTGCTTATTTTGTAATCAAAAAACAGTTAACTGTCGGTGGGTTAGTCGCCTATATCAGCTATGTTGCCATGTTGCAGAGTCCGATCCAGTCTTTCACACGCTTACTAAACCAATTACAGCAATCCTTAGTTTCCTATGGCCGTATTGTTGAAATATCACAGGTGCAGCCGACTATTTTAAATGCACCCAATGCAGTCCCTTTCCCTGATTTTCACGATCGAATCAGCATTCAAAAAGCTAGCTTCGCTTATCCCGATAGCTCAAAAACTAAAACAACGGTTCCAGCCATTAAGCAAGTCAGCTTTGACATTCCATATGCACAGACTACCGCCTTAGTTGGCCATTCCGGCTCTGGTAAAACCACTTTGACTAATTTACTTGATCGTTTATATGATTTAGATTCAGGTGATATTTTATACGATGGTGTTCCCATTAAAAAAATTGAGTTGCAGTCGTTACGGCAACACATCGCAATTGTGTCCCAAGACGTTGCTATGATCGACGGTACCGTTCGCGATAATATTCGTTACGGCGCACCGCAAGCAACCGATGACCGGATTTCGCAAGTTGCACAACTGGCCGATATTGCGGACTTTATTCGAAATTTACCTAACGGCTTAGAAACGCAGGTTGGCGAACGCGGTATGCGTTTATCTGGTGGTCAAAAACAGCGGATCGCAATCGCCCGTGCCTTATTGAAGGATTCACCAATTATCATTTTAGACGAAGCTACGGCAGCTCTAGATAATGAATCTGAAAAAGCAATCCAGCACGCTTTAGACAATTTGCTGGAGCAACGAACTTCATTAGTAATTGCCCACCGCCTGTCTACTGTGCATAACGCTGATAATATTATTGCGCTAGATGATGGTCAAGTCGTCGAAACAGGCACCCATCAGCAATTGATGGCCCAACATGGCTATTACCGGCAACTATACGATGCCCAATTTAAATAACTATCCCGCTAACTGTTGTGGTAACCGTTGCAGAAAATTAGCGACTAGCTGTGTCCCAGCAGCAGTATCGGTTAAAACGGACTCCGGATGAAATTGGACAGCATAGATCATCTGTGCTGGATCCTCGACTGCCATTAATTCACCGTCAGCCGCCGTAGCAGTTACTTTTAGATTAGCTGGTAACTGTTTTGGTGATACCGCTAATGAGTGGTAGCGTGCGACGGTCATTTGTTGCGGGCAGCCGGCAAATAGCCGACTACCGGCAGTGATTTGCAGTTGCGATGTCTTGCCGTGCATCAACTGCTTGGCGGGTACGATCTGACCACCAAGCGCTTGACAAATAACTTGCATCCCCATGCACACACCAAATAACGGAATTTTTCCTGAAAAGGCCCGTACCACAGCTAAGCTAACGCCGGCATCATCCGGATTACCTGGTCCCGGCGACAAAATAATTGCCGCTGGGTGCAACGCCGCAATTTCCGCACATGTGATCTGATCGTTTTTTACCACTTTGATAGCTGGCGTAAATTGACCTAATAGTTGGTATAAATTATAAGTAAAACTATCGTAATTATCGATGAGTAATAGCATTTGCAAGGACCTCCGTTTGCTTAGTTGCTGCAGCCAGTGCTTGAACCACCGCCCGTGATTTATTAAAACATTCCTGATATTCATGCGCCGGAATACTATCGGCAACGATTCCTGCACCAGCATGGACCGTTACTGTTGTCCCTTTTTTATGCGCCAAGCGAATACCGATTGCAAAATCAGCGTCACCGTCAAAGTCGATAAAGCCAAAACAGCCACCATATGCGCCACGTTTTTCTTGCTCCATTTGCGCAATCAGGGTCATTGCTGACACTTTCGGCGCCCCAGCCAAGGTTCCCGCTGGAAAAACCGCCTGTAGCGCTGTTAACGCCGTCACCCCAGCCGCTGCAGTACTTTCCACAGTTGACGCCAAGTGCATCACCTTAGTGAATTTCTTTAGTACCATGTGCTCAGTCACTGCCACACTGCCGAACTGACTGACTTGGCCTAAATCGTTGCGCCCCAAATCGACTAACATATTGTGCTCAGCGATTTCCTTAGTGTCATGTTGTAATTCCTGTTGTAAAGCTAAATCTTCCGCAGCATCATGTCCACGACGGCGGGTCCCCGCCAGTGGAAAAGTGGCTAAATGCTGTCCAGTTTGCCGCAACAAAGTTTCTGGCGAGGCTGCAGCAATTTGAAAGTCCGCTTGACTAAAATAAAAGTGATACGGCGCCGTCATTTGCTGATAAACCGGCAATAAATCACCAAGTAACTGTCCCCGCAACGGGTTGGATAAAATCATCTGAAAAATATCACCACGATAAATATGGTCAACGGTTTGGCCAATGAGTTTTTCATACATGGCTTGGCTAAAGCGCGCCGTTAACGGTTCAATTAAGCGTGGCTCCGGTAAATGAGCTTGTTGTTGCTGCAACTTTTGCAATAATTGCTTAAGCTGTTGTAGTTCCTGCTGCGCCTGTTCACGTTGTGCTACTGGCACCGTTCGTAACAGATAAACTTGTTGCGTCTGCTTATCATAAGCTACCACCTTCGTCAGCAACATCAACCCAGCATCGGCTAACCCCAACGGATTAGCCACTTGCTGCGGCAGTGGCAGCTGATATTTGGCATAATCATAAGCAAAATAACCAACTAGACCCCCGCTAAACGGCGGTAGATCAGCCTGTCGTTCTGTTTGCTGTGCTTGTAATATGTCTTCTAAATAAGGTTGCAAAGCGCCATTTTGCGTGGTTGTTTGGCCAGCAGCGTTAGTCACTGTCAGTTGACCGTCTAAATAAGTTAAATTCAATTCTGGTGCAAAGCCTAAGTAGCAATACCGCGCCATATCCAGCAAATAAACATCTTGCCCCTGCTGCCGCAACGCCGCGGTGATCTGTTCTGGCGCAAAGGCCGCATCTGTATAAATTAATCGTTCAACACTTGTTTCCATTATCTTTCCTCCATCCATGTAATAACGTCAACACAGATAGAATTGCCATCGTTGTTTCATTTAGGTCACGCTCCTTAGAATTAAAAAAATCCGCCCATAACAAAATTAATTGTTAAGGACGGATTATTCCGCGGTGCCACCTTAGTTGGAAAGTACGCTAAATAGACTATAAGCGGTACTTTCCCATCTTAGCAGAGGACTAACATCCTCTCGGTAACTTACGTATACCAACACGTCGCGAGGTAATGGAAAGAGTGTTGCGAAAGGCGCTCAGGTATCGAGCGTAGCCTAGTTTCAGGAATTATTTTCGCAGAAAATGATTTTTGAAACGTAGCTAGGCTTCGAGACCTGCCTTTCGCAACACGTTTCAGCTAAATTAGCTGAAACGTGCTAGTCAGGACAATTTTCTCCGGTCAGCTACAGCAAGCCCGCCAGCTTTTACAAAGCTAACGTTCTTGCTTAGGCTGATCCTCAAAAATTACCCGTCCTGTCTAGCACTCTTTCTTTATTCGCGCCCTCCGTGGTCCATTTAATCGTTTGTTTCCTGCCACCATTCCCAGCATGCGGCGGCTCTCTGTGCGGGCATCACGATCTTGATCTCCACTTCTTCGGTTTATAACTTCGTGTTTGAAGTTATGGACGGTTTATTAAGTTGTGTTAAAGACTAACCTCTTTTCTCATAATTGTCAAATTATTTTTGTGCCATTAACTTGGCAAACTTGCTTATTTTAAATTGGTACAGACCACGGATGACTACTTAGTCGGTTTTAAAGCGTTAACAGATATAATTGGTATTTTTATATGGAAGCGGTATACTTTAAACACACAGTCAATATTTGGAGGGATTTTCTGTATGGATGTAACTGATTTAGCATTATTAAAGGAAGAATACACGACGAAAACCGCCTTGGCCACTGAACTGATAAATTTAGAAGCTATTTTAAGTTTACCGAAGAGTACCGAGGCTTTTATCAGTGACGTCCACGGTGAATACGATGCATTTCAACATGTTTTACGTAATGGTTCAGGGAATGTAAAGCAAAAAGTCGCCGATCTTTTTTCAGGAAAAATGACACCGCAAACAATTAGTAGTTTCTCATTTCTAATCTACTATCCACGCGAACGTTTAACCGCAATTAAACAGCATTACGCCGATCCAGCTGATCTGCATCAATGGTATTTAGATACGTTCCAACGCTTGGTTGCCCTATTGCATTTTGTTTCCACAAAATATACCCGTTCTAAGGTTCGCAAAGCGCTGGCACCAGAGTTTGTTTATATCACTGAGGAGTTGCTATATGGCGATTTCAACAGTCCCGATAAGGCCGCTTATTACCAGCAGATCACCGAAAATATCATCGCACTGGAACAAGCTGACGAATTTATCATTGCTTCTTGCCACACGATCCAGCGGTTGGTAGTCGATCATTTGCATTTAGTTGGCGATATTTATGACCGCGGTCCGCATCCAGAATTGATCATGGAGCGCCTGATGCAGCATCATTCCTTAGACATTCAGTGGGGTAATCACGATATTTTATGGCTTGGCGCTGTTTCCGGTTCGCGCTTATGCTTGGCCAACTTATTGCGTATTTGTGCGCGCTACAATAATCTTAGTATTATCGAAGACGCGTACGGGATTAATTTACGCCATTTATCATTGTTTGCCGAAGAACATTACCAAGATAACGCTGCTTTTCGCCCTAAACAATTACACAGTGAACGCCGCCTCTCCAAAGGTGAAGCATTGCAGATCACGCAGATTCATCAGGCCATCGCCATAATCCAATTTAAATTAGAAGGCCCGGTAATTGCGCGCCGTCCTGAATTTCAAATGGCTCACCGCCGCTTGTTAGACAAAATTGACTATCAAAAAATGACAATTGAATTACACCATAAAACTTATCCATTGGAAAATACCTGTTTTCAAACAATCGATCCAGCTGACCCGTATAAATTATTACCAGAAGAACAGCGGGTCATTGATCAATTATTGGCTGCCTTTCAGCATTCAGACAAGTTACGCCGCCACATGACTTTTTTGATGCGCAAGGGCAGTATGTACCTGACCTACAATGATAATTTGTTATTTCACGGTTGTATTCCAGTTACCGCCGATGGCCATTTTCAAGCCTTTAAATTACACGGTAAAGACTATGCTGGCAAGGCCTTACTCGATGTTTTTGAACAGAATTTGCGTGCCAGCTTTGCCCATCCCAGTGAAGAAGACGATTGTGCCACTGATTTACTTTGGTATCTATGGACTGGCCCGTTATCCCCATTGTTCGGAAAACACGATATGACCACCTTTGAACGTTATTTCATCAAAGATCCCGCAACTCATGAGGAAAAAACGAATCCCTACTACAAGTTACGGCGCCACGCTTGGTTTGTCGATACGGTACTGGAAGAATTTGGCATGTCCCCAGCAACTGGTCACGTGATCAATGGCCATACGCCAGTTAAGAAAGGCCAAACACCGGTGATGGCCGACCGCAAAATGATTGTTATTGATGGCGGCTTTTCCAAGCCGTACCACAAAACAACTGGTATTGGCGGTTACACCCTGCTATATAATTCATACGGCATGCAATTAGTCACCCACCAACCTTTCACCTCTAAAGCTGACGCTATCGCGAACTTAACTGATATTATTTCCACCAAACGAATTGTCGATCAAGTTTCGCAACGTAAGCTAGTTGGAGAAACGGATATCGGTGCAGAGCTGAAGCAACAAGTTGCAGTGCTACGCCAATTATTAGCTGATAAAACATAGGACGAAAAAAGGTCTGCCCACGCAGACCTTTTTTAATGCTTATTTAGTAAAGTCAACTGTCTTAGTTTCCTTCGTTGTAGCTAAGGAAATCAAACAAGCAACGTAAGCACCTAATAATAAACCGTTTTTCAATACAAATCGCCCGATCTCAGAA
>NZ_RHOF01000098.1 GCF_003946445.1 Loigolactobacillus jiayinensis
AGGAAGCTGATCTTTTTTGTCCGAACAGCGTTCGGATTAATTTTACAATCTACCATCAAAACGTTATAAATTCAAGATTAAATACAGATAATCTAGGGAAAGGAGAATTTTTTTGAAGGCAACGTTACAGAAAATCGGGACGGCACTCAATAAACGCATGGGGATCATCAAAGCATTATTTGTATTCTCTGTCCTGTTATTTGTGATTACGGAAGTCGGCAAAATTGCGAAGGAAGTCAGTGGCGCGCAGTTGGCGAATGCGCTTGCTTCGCAAAGCTGGTGGCATCTGTTGAGCATGGTCGTGATTGGTATTATCGCAGTGACACCAATGCTGACGTATGACGTCATGATTACAAAGTTTTTACCCAACCACTATTCACTTGGATATGTCTTAAAAGCTGGATGGATCACCAATACATTTACGAATATCGGTGGTTTTGGGGGCGTGCTGGGCGCCTCACTGCGTGCTAACTTTTATAATCGCGAAGCCACTAAGAAACAAATCGTGTTTGCCATTTCCAAGATCGCTTTGTTTTTAGTTTCGGGATTGTCATTATATTGTATGATCTCACTCGTGCTAGTCTATGGCTTTGGCATTGGGAACATGTATGGCAGTTACTGGATCTGGCTCGTCGGTGGTGCACTGTATTTTCCAGCTATCTTTATTTTTACACGGGTCAACGATTCGGAATTCTTCGATGGCCTTACGCTCGGCAACGTCGTTCGGTTATTGAGTGGGTCGTTTGGTGAATGGACTGGCTGTGTGCTGTTCTTCTTATTAATTGGAAACTTTATGGGATTACCCATTGATTTTGCAGCAGTCGTGCCGTTATTCGTGATTGCTTCGGTTGTCGGTGAAGTGTCAATGGTACCCGGTGGTATTGGGTCATTCGACGTTTTCATGATTTTTGGTCTCAGTGCGGTCGGAGTTTCTCGACCAGACGCCGTCGTATGGCTCTTATTTTACCGGTTATTCTACTATATTATCCCGTTTGCCATCGGGCTGGTCTTATTCATCCATGACACCGGCCATCGCTTAAACGTGCGCTTAGCGGGTATTCCTAAGCAGGCATTACAACGTGTTGCTCAGATGGTACTGACGGTTTTTCTCTACTTTTCTGGTTTTCTGATGTTGTTGATGTCAACGGTCCCTACCTTTGCATATAGCAATAAACTCTTCTTACAGTTTTATCCGTACACCTTTTTCTTTATTAATCAGGCCAGCAGTATTATTATGGCCTTCTTACTGATTGGGGTGGCGTTGGGAACTGCTGGCCGGGTCAAAAAAGCTTTTTGGCCAACGGTGATTGCCCTGCTGATTGCAATTTTGAATACGATTCGCTGGCTCGTCGTTTATGATGCAATTTCGATGAAATTTGTGATTTTCTTGATTGTGATTCTAGCGCTAGTGGCTTTGTCGCGGCATGCTTATTATCGTGATCGGTTGGCTTTTTCGTGGGGGCAAACGTTGTGGGTTAGCTGCGTGTATGTGGTGACCTTTATCTTGTATACGATTGTGGGGGTCTATAACGCGCCCCAAATTCATCATCGGCATGCGGTTCCTGAAGCTCTGTTCTTCCCATCACAAAAGCTCTGGTTATTTGGGGTGATTGGGTTAGTCTTAGCGGCAATGATTTTGATTATTATGTACCGCTACTTTGCGAGTGGCTATAACGCCCGATTGCGTCAAAAGATGGATGCGGCTCGGGTCAAACAAGTGATTGAAACTTATGGCGGCAATGAAATCTCACACTTGGCTTATTTGAATGATAAGTTAGCATATTACTATCAAGTCGATGGGGTCGATCAACTGATCTTCTTATACCAGCAGAAGGCTGATAAACTGATCATTATGGGAGAGCCATTCGGTAATCAAGCGGTATTACAAGCTGCCTTGGAACAGTTATTGGATGACGCAGATAGTGACGGTTGCTCGCTAGTCTTTTACGAAATTAGTGAGATGCTGACGATGCGCCTACACGAAATGGGCTTTGACTTTATCAAAACCGGTGAAGAAGGGCACGTCAAATTGGCAGACTTTAGTTTGGCTGGTAAACGGCTACGGGGTGAGCGGGCCCTAATGAATAAGTTTACCCGGGATCACTATGAGTTTGCCATCTTGCAGCCACCGTTCAGTGCCAACGTTATGGCTGAATTACGAGCTGTTTCGGATAGTTGGTTAGCAGGTGAGACGGAAAAAGGATTCTCGCTCGGATTTTTTGATGAGCAGTATCTCAATCAGGCACCCGTAGCGGTCGTTTATGATCCTGACCACCGAATTGTCGCGTTTGCGAATATTATGCCGCAGGGAAATCATCAGACGACTTCAATTGACTTAATGCGGTCAAGCAAATCGGCGCCATCCGGCATTATGGACACGGTCTTTGTGCACCTATTTGAACAGGCGCGTGACGATGGCTATGCTTATTTCAATATGGGAATGGCACCGTTATCCGGTGTGGGGGTTTCACGCTACAGTTTTATTCAAGAAAAAATTGCTCATTTAATTTACGAATATGGCTACCAGTTATATGGTTTTCAGGGATTACGGTCGTACAAAGAGAAGTATGTGACCGAGTGGGAACCGAAGTACATTGCGTACCGAAAACGTAATTCACTAATTTTCACCATTTTACAATTGCTACAAGTCGTTAATACCCGGGTGCACAAGTCTGAGCGGCACCGGCCAGTATGGTTGTTGAAACGATTGAAATAACTGAATCATGCACGTTGTTGATAAGATCGATCTGATCTAGTTGACGACGTGTATTTGTTTTATGATAAGACTAACTCTAGTTGGTGTAGAGTAGCGGGTGTTGTTTACTAATGATTTAGGCAGAGGTATTTATTTTGCACGTTTAAATCAAGTTTCGAAATCAATGAATTATACCAGCAGCGATAAAATACGTTATATTTTCATCGCTGACGTTGCTTATACCAAAATATATGAAACACATCAGTATGACGGTGCTAACCTCGCTAATAATTATGATCTTAAATGGTAGATTGCAAATTTAATCCGAATTTTTGACAAATTATTCAGCATTACTTGGTAAGATGTTTGCCAGTTGAGTACTTTCAGCGGCCTTTGGTTAATTTATCCTGATAAGGTTGACATCGCGACAAGTCATTAAAAATGGTAGCCGGTGATCGATTTAACCGCTCAGCCATTTGGATATTGGACAGGCCTAGTTCACAAAAGGTTTCGATTTTAATTCGTTCAGAATAGGTTATACTAGACAAAAGATCAGCTCCTAAAAGATGTGTTTGTGGTAAACACCATTTTAAGGGAAGCTGATCTTTTTTGTCCGAACAGCGTCGGATTAATTTTACAATCTACCCTTTAAATCCCAATTCGATTGATGTTTCTTGCCTATCCAAAAAGGATTTCCACAACTTATCATACTTGCTCATAACCAAATTCACCTCACTTCTACTTAAGGTTATTCGCCAACAAAGAATTCAATTTGTCATTGTGTTGATTCTGGTGCAAGCTTTGTTCGCTAATTTCATTTTAGTATACTTGGTAACAAGAAACGAGGGATTACGTGTATGTATGACTTTGAGGGAACCCACTTTCAAAAGGACATCGTGTCTGATACGCAAGTTTTCATAGCACTCAAACCGTAATTTCAACGCTGCACGATGTAGAGGTTGTTCACACAATACACCAAAAACGCAAAAGTTAAGTCTCATCGGGTTATCCTTGTGAGCAGATTAAAAGTATTGATAGCTACCTAACCTTCATCATAATGTCAGTAGCTGGTTAAATGGTCATCTCTCAGCTTATTTGCACTAGATCCGTCTGATTAGTTGCATTTCTGGTTAACATGCATATAGAATAGGAAGAAACTCATTTAGAAAGTTTAATGAACTGCCAATACGCTTTTTAGCGTGTTGAGTAGTAGCACCGACTATTGATTGTCTTCATCACTTCTTGTAGTCCTGTCTCTTAGCCTTTTAGGTATCAGAAATAGCGTAACTGAACAAACTGCTCTGTCTCCAAAGGAGTGTGGTTGCTAATGAAGATTTTGATCTGTTTTGAGAACTTGTTAATGGATGGCGTTAAAAGGGTCGCTACTGTTGTAGGCAATGAACTCGCTAAAACAAATAAAGTAGCGTATTTTACCTTGGCCACTACGCCAACCTTCTTTGAGTTGAATGCACCGCTTATAACGACTTCAAATCCTGTTAACACTGGCAAAAGCTTTCGCGGCAGCAAACCATTAACAAAATATTCGTCACAAATTAATGATCTGATTCAGGTCCTTATTAAGGGTGACTATGATGTTGTGATTTTGACAGCCGGATTATTAACCAGCTTTTCGTCGCAGATTAAAGCGCGAGTGCCACAGGTGCGGATTATTGCCTGGCTGCATAACAACTACGAAACCTATATGGATAACTATTATCGCAATATGCAATCTGAATTTATAGCCGGATTGCGTAGTGCTGATCGTGTGGTCGTTTTGACGCGCCATGATGTCATTCATTTTTCAAAAATACAGTCACGAACTATCAAGATTTACAATCCACTGACCATCAAAAGAGGCACTATCTCTTCATTAACAAACCACGTCATTAGTATGGTTTCTAGAATCGATATTCAACAAAAAGGTTTGGACTTGTTGGTTAAGATTGCCGCGAACATACCGGATGATTGGGAGATTCGCTTAGCTGGTTCAGGTCCAGACGAAAACAAATTGAGAAATTTGATCAGTCAAATGAACGTGAATAATAAGTTGAAACTGACAGGATCGCTAACGGATGAACAGTTGGCAGTTCATTATCAAACATCCTCAATTTTTATGATGACGTCTCGTTGGGAGGGACTACCACTAGTGATTGGTGAAGCAATGAGTTTCGGATTACCCGTTATATCAATGAGTAATACTGGCGCCCAAGAATATTTAAATGGGGGAAAATTTGGCATTCTGACACAGGATCATCATGTGCATGACCTAAACTTAAAGCTTGATACCCTCATGTATTCACCATCCATTCGGCACTATTGGGCTAATCAAGCCTTACTACGAAGTCATGATTTCTCACTTTCGGATGTTACTAATCAGTGGCAGCGACTTTTTAAAGAGCTTAGTCTCTAGTGAGAGAAACATTTATAACGTTTTTTGACTAATCTGTAAGGCTTTTATAAGGCTATACATCAAGCATTCAAATGAAATGGTGTTAATGGTCGATTCTTTTAAAAACGCATTTTGCACAACTGAACTCGTTTTATGTTATGATGATCATAAGTGATAATTTCGGACCATGTGGGCAGTTAATCCAATCTAGAGACGCCGTGACACAACAATTGAAAGAAGGAATGTCACATGAGGGCCAAGATTATTATTGCAACGTTGACAGCAAGCCTGTTACTCGGAGGCTGTTCGAAGCTCAGTAACAACTCTAAAACATCATCAACATCCATGGGTCTACACTTTCTGGTATTGGTGAATAACTAATACCGGTTTTTTGTCTGTTT
>NZ_RHOF01000099.1 GCF_003946445.1 Loigolactobacillus jiayinensis
CTATTTTAAATCCGGCAAAATTAAAATTAGTAGTTGACTTTTAGTTACTTTTATTTTAATCTTAATACAACTTAATAAACCGTCTATAACTTCAAACACGAAGTTATAAACCGAAGAAGTGGAGATCAAGATCGTGATGCCCGCACAGAGAGCCGCCGCATGCTGGGAATGGTGGTAGGAAACAAACGATTAAATGGACCACGGAGGGCGCGAATAAAGAAAGAGTGCTGGAAAAAGCGCTCAGGTACCGAGCATAGCCTAGCTTAAGTGATTATTTTCGTAGAAAATGATTGCTTAAGCGTAGCTAGGCGGAGGGACCTGCTTTTTCCAGCACGTTTCAACCAATATGGCTGAAACGTGTTTCACCAAGCAGATTTCTGCGGCTAGCGACGTAGCGCAAACGCTTTGCAGGCAAAGCATTCACCCTACTAGGCTAGTCCTCAAAATCTACCCGCTTGGTTCAACACTCTTTCCATTACCTCGCGACGTGTTGGTATACGTGAGTTACCGAGGGGATGTCAGTCCTCTGCTAAGATGGGAAAGTACCGCTTATAGTCTATTTAGCGTACTTTCCAACTAAGGTGGCACCGCGGAATAATCCGTCCTTAACAATTAATTTTGTTATGGGCGGATTTTTTTATTCCTAAGGAGCTGAAAATAATGCAATTAAATCAACGATGGCAAATTCTAGTGAGTTACTTTAAATTTAATCTTAAACTAACTTAACGTGCAACTTAGTCGGTCATGAGTTGCAAGTAGGTTAGTGTCGAGCACTTTAACTTAACCTATGGAGGGATTTACCATGATCAAAACTGCAATTCAAAAATTAGCCAATAAAGAAGATTTAACTTTCACTGAAACTGAAGCTGTTGTTAACGAAATTATGAGTGGCGAAGCGGATAATATTCAAATTTCCGCACTATTAACGGCCTTGACGATGAAAGGCGAGACCATTGACGAAATTGCTGGTGCTGCTAAAGCGATGCGCGCACATGCCTTAGCTTTTACCCCACGAGAAGATGTTTTAGAAATCGTTGGCACTGGTGGTGATCACGAGAATTCATTTAATATTTCAACGACCACCGCCTTAGTTGTTGCCGCTGCCGGCGTGCCAGTTGCCAAACACGGCAATCGCGCCGCTTCTAGTAAAAGTGGTGCCGCTGATGTTCTCGAGGCTTTAGGCGTTAAAATTGATGTTACGCCAGCTCAAAGTGAAGCAATTTTAGCACAAACTGGTATCTGCTTCTTGTTTGCTCAGGAATATCACCAAGCAATGAAGTATGTAGCACCAGTTCGTAAGACCCTCGGTATCCGCACCTTGTTTAACGTTTTAGGACCGTTGGCCAACCCAGCCGGCGCAACGCAACAGTTACTAGGTGTTTACGATGCCGCCTTAGTTGAACCACTTGCTCGGGTACTCCAGCAATTAGGTGTCGCTAATGCGCTGGTTGTACATGGTGAGGATGGCTTGGACGAGGTTTCCATTAGTGGGCCAACCCAAGTATGTGAATTGAAAAATGGTGTGTTCAACAGCTACGAAATTACGCCAGAGCAATTTGGCTTACAAACGGCACCGATTGCGACGATTGTTGGTGGTACACCTGCTGAAAATGCGCAGATTACCCGTGATGTCCTTGCTGGTAAAGCTGGCGCAACGCGTGATATTGTCCTGATGAACGCTGGTTGTGCGTTACACATTGCGCGGCCAGAATTAACGATTGCGCAAGGCGTTGCGTTGGCCGCTAAAACGATTGATAACGGTCAAGCAGCCGCTAAGTTAGCGGAATTCCAAGCTTTAACGAAAAACGAGGCGGTGGCATGATTTTAGATCAATTGGTTACCGCAACCAAAAAACGAATTGAACGGCAACAACAGCAAGTGACGCTAGCGCAATTAAAAGCACAAGTGGCGCAGTTGCCAGCGCGAACAACCTTTCCCTTTGAAACACAGCTTGGTCAACCTGGTTTGGCAGTGATAGGTGAATTGAAAAAGGCATCGCCATCAAAAGGGTTGATTGCGACTGACTTTCCTTACCAACAAATTGCCCGTGATTATGAGCAAGCCGGTGTGGCTGCCATCTCGGTGCTAACCGAGCCAGATTATTTTCAAGGCAACGACCAATTTTTGCCACAAGTTGCTAAGACCGTGAAACTGCCGTTACTGCGGAAAGATTTCACCGTAGCACCGTACATGATATATCAGGCACGCTTACTGGGTGCCAGCGCTATTTTACTAATTGTCGCTATTTTAACTGATCAAGAATTGCGTGCCGATTTGGCGTTGGCCGATCAGCTGGGTTTATCAGCATTAGTTGAGGCGCACGATGCGCAAGAAATAAAACGTGCTTTAGCAGCTGGTGCCCGAGTTATCGGGGTCAACAATCGCAATTTAAAGGATTTCTCAGTTGATTTAGAAAATAGTATTCAACTGCGGCAACAGGTACCAGCTGATGTGTTGTTCGTTGCGGAAAGTGGCATTAAGACGGCCACTGATATTGCACGACTTAAGGCAGCCGGCATCGACGCGGTGTTGATCGGTGAAACCTTAATGCGTGCTACCGATAAGGCAGTTCAATTGCAGGAATTGGGGGTTTAGCCATGACCCTAGTTAAGATTTGTGGCTTGATGCGTCTGGCTGATACACAAGTCATTAATCAAGTTCAACCAGATTTTGTCGGCTTCATCTTGGTACCTAATAAGCGGCGGACGATTAATTTAGTCCAAGCCGCTCAGTTACGACAAGCGATTCAGCCGCAGATCAAAACCGTTGGCGTGTTTATTGACGCACCTTTAACCGCGATGCTGACACCATTTGAACAGGGCATTATTAGTGTGATTCAATTACATGGTCATGAATCCGAGGCCACAGTGCGGACGCTACAGGCCGCTGGTGCGCAGGTGATTCAGGTGCAACAGGATGCGACACCGACTGCCGCCGACTATGCGCTCTATGATGCAGCACAACCAGGTAGTGGCACTACCTTTGATTGGCAGTAATTACCGTCACCAGCACCACGGCCATTTTTCCTAGCTGGTGGTTTAAACTTAACGAATATCAGTTCAGCGTTGACCCAAGTTCACCCAGCTGGCGTGGACGTTTCTAGTGGGGTTGAGACGGCTGGCTTAAAAGACCCAGCAAAAATCGCCGCCTTCGTACAGGCAGTGCGTAAATTTGATTTGGAGGTATCACCTAATGCAAAAAATTAAACCTGGTCGCTTCGGTAATTTCGGCGGCCAATACATTCCAGAAACACTGATGACTGAGGTCAATCGCTTAGCAGCAGCGTATGACCATTACAAAAACGATCCTGACTTTCAAGCCGAATTGACGACTTTACTCAATGATTATGCTGGTCGGCCATCGCGATTATATTACGCAAAACGCATGTCAGAAGATCTAGGCGGCGCGCAGATTTACTTCAAACGGGAAGACTTGAATCATACTGGCTCGCATAAAATCAACAACGTATTAGGCCAAATGTTATTGGCCCAGAAAATGGGCAAAACGCGCGTTATCGCCGAAACTGGCGCTGGGCAACACGGGGTCGCAACCGCAACTGTCGCCGCGTTAATGGGGATGGAATGTGAAGTCTTCATGGGCAAAGTCGATACGGATCGGCAAGCGTTAAATGTCTATCGGATGAAGTTACTGGGTGCAAAAGTTCATGCAATCACGACAGGAACAGGGACACTCAAAGATGCCGTCAACGCGGCTATGCAGGAGTGGGCTTCGCGGGTAGACGATACCCATTATGTGATTGGCTCAACCATGGGACCACACCCATTTCCAACGATGGTGCGCGATTTTCAAAGTGTGATCAGTCGTGAAGCGCGGGCGCAGATTTTGGAAGCCACCGGTAAATTACCAGCAGCAATTGTGGCTTGTGTTGGCGGTGGTAGCAATGCCATCGGTGCGTTCTACAACTTTATCAATGATAAGGATGTTCGCTTAATTGGCTGTGAAGCTGCCGGTAAAGGCGTTAACACTGATCAACAAGCCGCTACCATGGAAACAGGGCGGACTGGTATTTTCCACGGTATGAAATCACGCTTTATTCAAGACGGTGATGGGCAAATTGCACCTGTTTACTCAATTTCTGCAGGCCTAGATTATCCAGGCATCGGTCCTGAACACGTTCATTTAGCCGAAACTGGCCGGGCCGAATACGTTGGCGTCACCGATGACGAGGCTGTTGATGCGTTCGAATATATTGCGAAAGAAGAAGGCATCATCTGTGCGGTGGAAAGTGCCCATGCAGTGGCTTACGTACAAAAATTAGCGCCACAATTGGCCAAAGACCAAATCATTATTTGTAACTTATCAGGACGTGGTGACAAAGACGTTGCGGCGATTGCGCGTTATCGTGGGGTGGATATTCATGACTAATTTAAAAACAGTATTTGCAAATAAAAAAGCATTCATCGCTTTCGTAGTGGCTGGTGATCCGGATTTTGCGGCCTGCGCTGATAATATCGTTGCGCTTGCTGAAGCGGGTGCGGACCTCGTTGAAATTGGTATTCCGTTTTCTGATCCTGTCGCTGATGGACCAGTGATCCAAGCAGCCGATCTACGTGCTTTTGCGGCGGGCTCAACTACTGCAAAAGTATTTGAGCTAGTGGCAGCTGTTCGGAAACGGACGCAGGTACCTTTGGTTTTTCTGACCTATTGTAATCTGGTATATCAGTATGATTATGATAAGTTTTTCACCCGCTGTGCCGAATTAGATGTGGCCGGTGCTATTATTCCTGATCTACCACTGGAAGAACGTGATGAGGTCAAGCCGATTGCTGAAGCGCATGGCTGCCACATCATTCCGCTGGTGACGCCAACAACACCACCAGAACGAATCGCCAAAATTGTGGCGAACGTTGATGGCTTCATTTATGTGGTATCGTCCATGGGTATCACCGGGACACGCGATAATATCAAAACGGATCTTAATCAGTTAGTGGCTAATATTCGTAAGTACACCACCACGCCAACCGCTATTGGCTTTGGAATCCATACGCCAGAACAGGCTGCACAAATGGGTGCAGTGGCCGATGGTGTGATCGTTGGGAGTGCGATTGTTGATATTATCGGTCAATACGGCCGTGAAGCGCCAACCCATTTACAAGATTACGTTAAGGCAATGCGTGCCGCGTTGCCAGAATAGCTTTATAGCACACGTTTAAGCTATAAAGTTCGGCAATAAAAATGAGACTGCGACATAATATTACTTATGCCACAGTGAAGTGAACCCCCGGTATTGGACCAGAATCCAATACCGGGGGTTTTACTATGACTAAATATACTAAGCAGTTTAAACTGCAGGTTGTTCAAGACTATCTCACTTCTTCGTTAGGAATTGTATTGATTGCTAGAAAGTACCAGATCAAAAGTGACATGACCGTTAATAAGTGGGTCCGACAATACCAGCGTTTCGGCACCG